>CAKOYB010000004.1 GCA_934130435.1 uncultured Clostridia bacterium | reverse complement strand
TTGGTAGAGCGCTCGGCTGTTAACCGATAGGTCGTTGGTTCGAGTCCAACAAGGGGAGCCAAAATGAAAGAAGTTCACAAAGTGAACTTCTTTTATTTTGCAATAATTATTAAATTTTAATGGTAGTATAGAAAGGTTTCAATATTTATTATATAATATATACACATGAAGTCTTAAATATATAAATGATTGGAGGAACTTAATGAGTAATGAATTAATAAATAATGATAACGAAATAAATAATATTTTTGATAATATCAAAGATTTAGTTATAAATAGTAGAAACAAAGTTTATCAGACTGTAAATACTGAAATGCTTAGCTTATACTGGAATATAGGAAAAGCAATTATGGAAATACAACAAGGTGATGAAAGAGCAAGTTATGGTGATGCTGTTTTAGAAAAGTTGTCGCAAAAATTAACTAATGAATTTGGTAAAGGATTTTCTTCAAGAAACTTAAGAACTATGAGAAAATTCTATTTAATTTATCCAATTTGGAAGACAGTGTCTGCCAAATTGAGTTGGTCTCATTATTTAGAATTGATTAAAATAGATGAGGAACAAAAGAGAAATTTTTATTTAAATGAATGTATTAACTCTAGATGGAGTGTTAGAGAACTTCAAAGACAAAGAGATTCCTTATTATATGAAAGATTAACTTTATCTGCAGATAAAGAAAAAATATTAGAACTATCTGAAAAAGGACAAATATTAAAAACAAGTAAAGATTTAGTAAAAGATCCTTTTGTATTAGAATTTTTAGACATAAAAGAAAATACCGATTATTTAGAATCAGATTTAGAAAAGAATATTATAGAACACTTAAAAGAGTTTTTATTAGAACTTGGAAAAGGATTTAGCTATGTTGGAAATCAAGTAAGATTAACATTAGAAGAAGACCATTTTTATCCTGATTTAGTATTTTACAATCGACTTTTAAGATGTTTTGTAATTATTGATTTAAAAATAGGAAAAGTATCTCATCAAGATATAGGGCAAATGCAAATGTATGTTAATTATTATGATAGAGAAATAAAACAAAGTGATGAAAATTCAACAGTAGGAATATTACTTTCGACAAATAAAAATGAAACTGTTGTAAAATACACATTACCTGAAAATAATAAGACAATCTTTTCTTCAGAATATAAATTACATATGCCAACAGAACAAGAATTAATTAGTGCTGTTGAAGAAGAAAAGAAAAATTTTGAATTAAACGATGAAATTTAATTATGGCGAATATGCCATAATTAACAGTCAAACAGTTTTAAAGAGTTATAAAATTAAAAAATGGTAGAAGAATGGAGTTAACGTACATGAAGATAGGAATAGATATAGATAATGTAATATCAAACTTTAATGATACTTTATTAAACGAATATTTATTGCATGATAAAGAATTAAGAAATTCTGGCATTATAAATGAAAATGCTGAATATATAAGAAAATGTATCAGTAAAAGAAGGTCAAAAATTAAGTTATAGAGAAATTTTAAAAATATGTAAATGGTTAAACTTTGATATAAGTAATAAAGTATTCAAAGGCTCAATGGATTATATACAAAATGGATATAATGAAAATAATGATGCAGTAAGCAAAATAATTAAAATCGCACTAAAAAATGATAAAACTTATATGTTAGGAATAGGTGCTATTACCAATATTGCGCTAGCTTTAAAAAAGGAGCCTAAAATAATAAACAAAATAGAAATTATTTGGTTAGGTGGAAATGAACTAGATTATAAAGATAATCTTGAATATAATTTTAAACAAGATATTGAAGCAGTAAAAATAGTATTTGAAACAAAAGAAATAAATTGTCCTAATATAAGAGAAGATACCTCTTATGAACCTACTAATAATAAACATACTATTACTTTGGTTAGTAAATTAGATAGAAATAAAATATATAATGATTTATTTGAAAAATTAAGAGGTAATGATGAAAATAAATGATGTAGATTTAAATGATATTAAAGTTACTATTTTTGATTTTGATGAAACATTAGCAATCCATAAAGATAAAGATTTTACAAAACATCGTAGTGAAAGTGAAGAAAGCTTTACAAATTGGTATTATAATGCATACAAAAATCCAAACAAATTTTATGACGAAATAGAACCTTGGACAAAATCAAAAATATTGTATAATTTTATTAATAATTTAAGAAATAAAAAAATTAAAATGTATTGCTTATCAGGAATGAAATTTTCATTTCATTTAAAAGCAAAGCAAACATTTATAGATAAATATTATGGTAACGATATCGAAGTTATATCAACTTCAGAACAAGAATTAAAACTTAAAGGTATAAGAGTAATTGCAAAAGTTAATAATTGTAAATTAAATGAAATTTTATTTATAGATGATAATTTAGATGTTATTGCATTATTACAAAAAAATGGCATAAAAGCAATACATGTAGATAATATAAGTTAGGAGGAAATCTATGAAATTAACAAGTGGTGAAGCAAGAACTATATTAGAAAATTTTAGAGGGATAACTCAAAGTGATAAATGGATAGACCATTGTATTAAAAGGGATTGGAAATTTCCCATATAAGAATTTGTGAGGGAGTACAAATTCGGTGCTGGCTAAACACGGCTTTTACTTCCATATTAGATAAAATATAAAAAGAGGATTAAATTGTTTTAATAATTTTTTCCTCTTTTTTCATATAAAATAAAAACTTACGAACCTTAATTAATCTGTAAGTTGATTTCAAATGGAGCCAGACAAACGAATGAATTATCTCGTTCATTTTTTTTCGTCTGTTTTACAGCATTATCAATATTACTGCTAAATTTAAAATATATTTCTATGTTAGGATAATCAACTATAACTTTTTGAAAGCTCTGCATTCAAGCTGTATAGGGCTGCCTGACGGACAGCTATTCTTGCTCTATGAGAAAAAAGTTTTGAAAAAACTGACTTGAAATTAACAGAAAAATATGATAATATATTAATGCAAAAATGTGCAAAATTCCTTATTTTTGCAACTGGGGGTCAGACGGTTAATAAAAAAATTTTTAAAGGAGAAAAATTTATATGTTATACATAGCTAAAATTAAGTCTATTCCACTTAGACAAGCATATTCTCTGAGAAAGCTTGGAAACAGCTCTCATTGGATAGTGCGGGGCAATTTAATTGGTATTAAACGCGAGTACATATTTGCACTTATGGAATTACATATTTTCTTTTGTGATGATGATACTATGCATATTAGTATAAATTATGTATTTCTTGATGGTGGAAGCGTTTCTACAAGTGAAGGACAAACATATTCATTAACTGAATTAGAAGCAAAATATCCTAAATTGTTACACAAAAAAGGGAAAATGATTTTTTTGGTTAATGCATAATAAAAGTGTTAAACGGTAGAGTTTTTTCTTTACCGTATTTCTTTATATACACCATTTTTTAAAATATAAATGAATATTACAATTAACATAAAAATATAATAATATATTAATACAAAACGTGTAAAATTCCTTATTTTTGCAACTGTAGGTTAGACAGTTATTATAAAAAATTTTAAAGGAGAATTTACGTATGTCATCTAAGAAAAAAGATTATGTGCATGAGCACGAAAGGAGATTTTATCCTTTTGTTGGTGATTGTTGGGGGATGTCACAAGAGTATTAGAGCTTGTGATAGAACATGTCTAAATTGTGGAGCCATATTGACCAGCGAATTTAATGTTTGTTGGTCTTTTCTTATGTTTGTAATACTTCTCTCAAGGGGAGCCAAAAAAGAATGGAGAAATCCATTCTTTTTTTATGTAAAAGTTGAAGAGAGAAAAAAAGAGAGGTTAACAGACGAACGCGAAGAGCGCAGGCTATTAACTGTGACGAAAACGAGCGCTGCCAGAGGCAGAAAAAGCGAGTTTAAGGAAATGCAGAAACTGTTATTTTAAGATTTGCTTGGAGCAAAGATTAAAATGACTAGTTTCAAATCGGATGGTCGTTGGTTAACAATACGCGGCTTGGCGAGTCCAACAGAAAAAATCGGATGGCCGCTGGTTCGAGTAATTATACTATTTTTTAATAATACTAAACTTATTAAAAAAACATTTTGCTATTGTGTTGTATTATATATATAAATCTAATATAATATTTATATAATTTAATAATATAAAAGGAGAAATTATGAATCTAAAAAATGATATAGAAAGTTTCATTCCATTTAATGAGCAAGAAAAAAATGATAAAGAAATAATTCTAAAATTAATGGATAAATATGACAACCTTTTAACAAGAGAAAATGAGATTGCGCATTTTACAGCATCAGCATGGGCAGTTAATAAAGATAGAACTAAAGTACTTATGATCTTTCATAAGATATATAATTCTTGGGCATGGACTGGTGGACATGCTGATGGAGACAATAATTTACTTTATACAGCTATAAGAGAATTAAAAGAAGAAACAGGAGTGAAAAATGTTAACGTTATAGATAATAATATTTTTTCACTTGAAATTATTACAGTTGATGGGCATATAAAAAGAGGAAGATATGTTTCATCACATTTACATTTAAATCTAACATATCTCCTAGAAGTTAATGAAAGTGAAGAACTTAAAATTAAAGAAGATGAAAACACAGGAGTAAAATGGATTAATATCAACGAAATAGACAAATATAGTAATGAAGAGTGGATGATAAATAGGGTATATAAGAAAGAACTAAAAAAATTAATGAAATAATTGCTGAATTAAAATTTACAATTCTAAATATTGTATTTATGATGCATTAGTGATATAATTTAAAAACATTAAATTTTGAGGTGGAAAGAATGGAAAAAACTATATTTGAACTGCTAGAAATAACATCAAATAAATTTCCAGAGAAAATAGCATTTTCTGATAGTAAAAGAGAAATTTGTTATAGAAGTTTTGTAGAAGAGAGTAAGGAAATTGCTAGTGAAATTATAAAATATGGATGGTTTAATAAGCCAATAGCAATTTTTATTGATAAAAATATTAATTGTTTAACAAGCATGATTGCAACTAATTATAGTGGAAATTTTTATACGGTAATTGATACAAAAATGCCAGAAGATAGAATTAAAAATATTATTAAAACATTAGAACCAGTATGCTTTTTAACAGATAGTAAAAATTACAATAGAATAAATCAAATAAATGAGAAGGCTACGATAATTAATATAGATAACATAGAAAAAAGTATTAATATAGAATTATTGAAAAATGTTCATGAAGAAATTATAGATACAAATCCAATGTATGTTCTATTTACATCTGGCTCAACAGGTATGCCAAAAGGAACTGTATTAACACACAAAGCTGTTATTTCATATGTAACATGGTATAAGAATACGTTTGACATTAATGAAAAAACGATTTTTGGAAGTCAAACACCATTTTACTTTAGTATGTCAGTTTCAGATGTTTTTTCTACCATGATTTCAGGAGCAACACTTCACATAATACCTAAAATGTTATTTTCCTTTCCAGTTAAATTAATAGAGTTTTTAAACGAAAAGGAAATAAATACTATATATTGGGTTCCATCAGCATTATGTATAATTGCAAACTTTAAGGCACTGGATTTTACAATTCCCAAAACACTAAAAAATATTTTTTTCGCTGGAGAAGTTATGCCTACGAAACAACTTAACATTTGGAGAAGAAAATTACCTAGTGCAAGATTCGCAAATTTATTTGGACCAACAGAAACAACAGATATATGTTCATACTATATAATTGACAGAGAGTTTAGCGATGATGAAAATTTGCCAATAGGAAAACATTGTAATAATTGTGACTTAATAATTCTAAAATCAAATAATGAAATTGCACAAGGAGAAGAAGAAGGAGAATTATGTGCCAGGGGAAGTTTTTTAAGTGTGGGGTATTATAAAAATCCAGAAAAGACTTCTGAGGTATTCATTCAAAATCCATTAAATAATGAATATCCGGAAGTAATATATAGAACAGGCGATTTGGTTAAAAGAAATAGTTTGGGAGAACTTATATATGTATCAAGAAAAGATTTTCAAATAAAGCATATGGGATATAGAATTGAATTAGGAGAAATAGAAAATGCAGCAAATGCTATTAATGGATTAGAAATAGGAGTATGCATCTATGACAAAACAAATTCGAAAATTGTATTGTTTTATAAATCTAACGATATTGAAAATAATACAGTTATTGAAGGTATAAAATTGAAAGTTCCACAATATATGTGGCCAAATGAAATCATAAAAATCAACAGGGTTCCATATAATTCGAATGGAAAAATAGATAGAAAAAAGTTAATGTCAGACTATGCTGACGGAAAATATAATGATTAAATGGAGGAAATAAAAATGGAAGAATTATTGAAAATTTTAGAAAGTGTTAAACCAGGAATAGATTATTCAAATGAAAAAAGTTTAATAGATGATGAAATAATTGATTCTTTTGATATTGTTACAATTGTATCTCAAATTAATGATGCGTTTGATATTGATTTTCCGGTTAATGAAATAATTCCTGAGAATTTCAATTCAGCAGAAGCATTATATTCTGTTATAACCAGATTAGAAAACGAATAAATAAAAAATAAGATCTAGATGGAGGAATAAAAGTGTCATTTATATCAATAAAATATGCACTATTTTTAATAGTTACAGTAATTGCATATTATATTATTCCACAAAAGAAAAGATGGTTAGTGTTATTATTTGCTAGTTATATTTTTTATTATTTATCTAGTGGCAAACTATTAGTATGTTTAATCCTAAGTACTTTATCTGTATATGCTGGAGGTTTACTAATTGATAGAGAAAACATAAAAGAAAAATATTTAGGATTAAATCTAGAAAAAGAGAAAAAGAAGGAACTAAAAAATAAGGCAAAAAGTAATAAAAGAAAAATCATATTATTTATGATTCTAATAAATTTTGGAATTCTAGGGTTATTTAAGTATTCTGGATTTGCTTGTAAAAATTTGAACTATATATTAAATGTAGTTGGTTTACCCAAAATTAAAGTTTTAAAATTTGCTTTACCAATAGGAATATCATATTATACACTTATGACAATAAGCTATGTTACAGATGTTTATAGAGGAAAATATAAGGCAGAAGAAAATTTAGGAAAATTAGCTCTGTTTTTATCTTTTTTTCCACAAATAATAGAAGGACCAATATCAAAATTTGAACAAACAGCTGAGCAGTTATATTCAGGACATAAATTCAATATTGATAACATAATAAAAGGTGCATCTTTAATTATTTTGGGAATATTTAAAAAGCTAGTTATTGCCGATAGAGCAGGAATATATGTAAATAATGTATTCGGAAACAATATATGTGGATTTACAATGTTTGCAGGAGCAGTATTATATACACTTCAGATTTATGCAGAATTTTCAGGGTGCATGGATATTGTTATTGGATCAGGTAAAATGTTTGGAATAGATTTACCAGAAAATTTCAGAAGACCATTTTTCTCAAGAAGCATACAAGAGTTTTGGAGAAGATGGCATATTACTTTAGGCGCATGGATTAAGGATTATATATTCTATCCTATTTCATTAAGTAAACTAAATATGAAAGCAGGAGGATTTTTTAAAAAGCATTTTCCAAAAGGAATGGCCAAATTCTTAATAGTTGCATTTCCGTTACTATTTGTATGGTTATATAATGGAATTTGGCATGGCGCTAGCTGGAAGTATATAGCATATGGAATATATTATTATATTTTAATTATGATTGGAATATTGTTGACACCGTTACTTTCCAATATGAGGAAACATCTAAAGATAAACGAGAAAAATATTTTTTACAGAATATATGAAATATTAAGGACAAGTTTATTTGTAATCATTGGAATGATGCTATTTAGATCACACTCATTAAGAACCTTTTTTATGAACTTTACCAATATGTTTAAATCAAGCAATAAAGTAATATTAGATTTTGGACTAGAAAAATTTGATTTTATTATTTTAACTATTTATGTAATATCTTTGATATTTATTGGAATTTTAAAAGAAAAGGGTATAGATATATATGAAAAATTAAGAAGCAGAAATATTATAATAAGATATGCCGTGTATTTGTTTGCAATTATTAGTATAGTAATATTAGGCATATATGGAAAAGGCTATGATACTTCAAGCTTTATTTATGGACAGTTTTAATGGAGGTAATGATGAAAAAAAAGATTATTTCAATAATTGTGTTTATATTAATAGTAATATTATTGCTTTTTCTTATATCACCAATATTTGTCCCAAAGTGGATTAGTGGAGAAGATAATTATATTACTCAAATCGTAAGAGGCTTCTATGCGGAAAAGAAAAATTCATTAGATGTATTATTTATGGGAAACAGTGACATGTATAGAGGAATGGCTCCAATTGAACTATGGGATAATTACGGAATAGCTAGTTACTCATACACCTCACCAGGACAAAGAGCATGGACAGGAAAATATGTTTTAAATGATGCATTAAAATATCAAAACCCCAAAATAATAGTATTTAACATTGATGGAATCCAAAGTACAAATCAAAGCACAGAGTCATGTTATAGGAAATCATTTGACAATATGAAACTAAATTATAATAAAATTAAAGCAATAATGGATCCAGTATATAAAAATTCTGCTGCAACCAAATTATCATATATATTTCCAATATTTAGATATCATTCAAGGCTAACAAATTTAACTAATGATGATTTTAAGTATGCATATGGATATAATGTGTTTGATAACAAGGGACAAGATACTATTGTAGAAATTAAAGCGTATAATGGGGAAAAATCATATATGGAAAACAAGGGCGAAAAATATGAAATTCCACAGAAAACTAAAAAGTACATTGATGATATAATTCAAATATGTAAAAATAAAAAGATTGAATTAATTTTAGTAGAAGTACCGTCAGCAGATTCATGGTCTTTAGCAAAAAGCAATGCAGTAGCAGAATATGCAAAAGAAAACGACTTAACTTTTATAGATTTTAATCTTTTATTAGATGAAATTGAATTTGACTGGACAAAAGATACTCCAGATGGAGGGGATCATCTAAATATTTATGGAGCAAAAAAAGTATCTGAATACATGGGAAAATACCTAAAAGAAAAATTCGATTTGCCAGATAGAAGGAAAGATGATAATTATTCGAGTTGGTTTGAGTCATCTAAAAAATATCATAATAACATAAAAGAACTTATTAATGAGTATGAAAAAAAATCCTGATAAATTTTGTCAGGATTTTTTACATATATATAACAAGTTTAAACTATTACAATAAGTAATTAGATAGATTTGTTATCGTTCCAGCGCCTAAACTAATTACTATGTCATTTTCATTAACATGAGCTTTTAGGTAGTTTGCAATGTTATTAAAATCTGAAATAAACAATGCTTGTTTGCCTGAAGCCTGAATTTTATCTACTAGATCTTGAGAACTTATATTATAAGTATTATCTTCTCTTGCTGCATATATATCTGTAACTATAATATTATCAAAGTTTCTTAGAGCAGCAACAAAATCATCTAATAAATTTTTTGTTCTGCTATATGTATGAGGCTGAAATACTACCCAAGACTGATTATATTCCTTATTTTTTATTGAGTTTGCAGTTGCTAAAATCTCTGTTGGATGATGAGCATAATCATCATATAAAGAAGCTTTGTTAAACATTCCTTTAAATTCTAATCTTCTGTTTGCACCAGAAAATTTGTATAATCCTTCTTTTATATTCATCTTTGGTATTTTATAATAATCACACAAGGCAATACAAGCTAATGCATTTGAAATATTATGCATACCAGCAACTGAAAGTTTGAACGTACCATAGAAATTATTGTTATAATAAACATCAAAAGTTGGAAATCCATTTTTATTAAATGAAATATTTTTAGCAATAAAATTTGAGTATTTATTATTAATTCCATAAGTTATACAATGCGCATTACAGTTGCTTCGCAAATCTAAGCAGTTTTGATCATCTGCATTAATTACAAGAACGCCATCTTTTGGAAGAAGTTTAACATATTTTACAAAAGCATTTTTTATATTGTCAAAAGTTTTAAAATAATCTAAATGGTCGTTATCAATGTTTAATATTACTTCTGCTTTAGGACTAAACTTTAAAAAGCTTTCAACATATTCACAAGCTTCTAGAATAAAGTAGTTACTATTTCCAATTCTGTAATTTCCATCTATTTGCTT
The DNA here is from genome assembly GCA_934130435.1 of uncultured Clostridia bacterium. Taxonomy (GTDB): domain Bacteria; phylum Bacillota; class Clostridia; order TANB77; family CAG-508; genus HGM13634. The sequence goes on along the minus strand of CAKOYB010000004.1, from coordinate 89,802 downwards.
TAATATTGCACCAACCTGAATGTTAGGATCTGTATTAGCTTCAAGAAAACAACAAGATATCATAGATGTCGTAGTTGTTTTGCCATGAGTACCGGATATTGCAATTGTATCTTCAAAGCATCGGGTTATTTCACCCAAAAAGTCGGCTCTTTCAATTAATGGAATACCTAATTGTTTAGCACGAATAATTTCTGGGTTAGTACTTTTTATAGCTGCTGAATATACAACAACATCAGACTTAGAAAGATTCTCAATATCTGTTCCTATTTTAACATAAATTCCGCTATTTTGTAATTTCTTTATTATAGGAGAATATGTAGCATCAGAACCCGTAACAGTAAATCCCCAATGTTTTAACATTTCAGCAATACCGCTCATGCTAACGCCGCCTATACCAATCATATGTATGTGACTATACTTTTTTAATATATCAATATTTGCCAATATACTCTCTCCTTTTTTAAGATTAGTTAAATTATATACTCAAAAATAAGATTTTTCAATATAATTATATTTATTTTATGTATAAAAATAAAAAATGTTGAGATAATAAAAAAGTAAAAAAATATTTTTCTAAAAAATAAGAAGGAAAAACACATTTTTTGGCGAATAATAGAAATAGTACATAACAAGTACTAAAAATCTCAGGAAGGCGGTGCACTAAAATGCAAATTACAGATGTACGTTTAAGAAAAGTAAATTCAGAAAACAGAATGAAAGCTGTTGCTTCTGTAACATTCGATAATGAATTCGCAGTTCATGATATAAAAGTTATCGAAAGTCAAAATGGATTATTTATAGCTATGCCAAGCAGAAAAACTCCAAACGGAGAATTCAGAGATATAGCTCATCCAATTAATGCTGAAACTAGGGAGAAGATTCAAAAAGCTGTATTAGAAGCTTATGATGCTCCTGAAGCAGAAGAATCAGCAGAATAATAAATGTATATATAAAAGTACCTATTTAAAATAGGTACTTTTTTTGCAATAAAATATAAATATTAAAATTATAGTTTTATAAAAGGAAACACTGACAGATAAAACCTGCCAGTGCGAGTGAGAAAGCAACACAAAATCTTACAATTTAGAAAGATCAAGTTGGCTTCCTGTGCAAGTGACATACTCAGCATGCTCATACAAGTAGTTAAGAAGTCCACCATCATAGTTGCCACTCAGGATGTTAACATACTTATGTGGTTTATCTGGCAACGGAGCCCAGACCTTAACCTCCAGAGTCGAGTTCGTTATCTGACTGTTTTTGGAGAGAAGATCCTTGAGTTCCTCATGATTGAAACTTGTGAGCCGAGTTTGTGTCTTGATTTTTGTATTCATGTTTTGAATACCTCCTTCTTTCTCTATAGAGCAACTTGAAACTCTACACTTATATTTTACCACATATATCAATAAAAATCAATATTTTTGGAAAAATATGACAATGAAGAATTACAAACAAATTACAAATAAATGTATTGACATACGGAAATAAGCGTTGTATAATAGTAAAGCATGTAGATTTGCGATGAAACAGAATGTGGCTACACTAACTTGATTAGTGGAGGGAACTTCTGTGGAGTATGTCTTGGCTTAGACCGGGCGATAAGTTAATTTAAAGCACTTATCCCAAGAATATCATGCAAAGAAAAACTTGGGAATTTTTAAAGAGGTTGTAAGAAACACCAGGGTGCGTTAACTTGCCATAGAAAAAGGTCAATGTAGCAAAAAGCTACGGGAGTAATAATCTCACGACATTATTTATAAGGAGGGAAAAATATGGCAACAACAAAGAAAAGCGTAGGAAATGAAAAAATTAGAATAAGACTTAAAGCTTATGATCATGTGGTTTTAGACCAGTCTGCTGAAAAAATAGTAGATACTGCTAAAAGAACAGGAGCAAAAGTTTCTGGACCTATTCCATTACCTACACAAAAAGAAATTGTAACAATTTTACGTAGTCCACACAAACATAAGGATTCAAGAGAACAATTTGAAATGAGAACACATAAAAGAGTTATTGATATTCTTTATCCAACACAAAAAACAGTTGATAGTTTAATGAAATTAGAATTACCAGCTGGTGTTAATATTGAAATAAAATTATAATTTACATTTATAAGCATGTAAAAGAAAACCAAGCTGCTTTATAAATTGATAAAACAATATTGATATATAAATCAGCCAATAGTTAGGAGGAAAAAATGAAAGCAATTATAGGAAAAAAAGTTGGAATGACTCAAATATTTGACGAAAAGGGATATGTTATTCCAGTTACAGTTATAGAGGCTGGACCTTGTGTAGTAGCACAAGTAAAAACAGCAGAAAATGATGGTTATGACGCTGTTCAATTAGGATATGGCGAAATAAAAGATAAACACATAAATAAACCAGAAAAAGGACATTTTTTAAAATCTAAATTAACAGCAAAGAAATTTTTAAGAGAATTTAGAGCTAATGCTGAAAACTCATTAAAAGTTGGAGATGAAATTAAAGCAGATGTATTTACTGCTGGAGACAAGGTAGATATTCAAGGAACATCTAAGGGAAAAGGATTCCAAGGTGTTATTAAACGTCATGGACAATCAAGAGGACCTATGGGACATGGTTCAATGTATCACAGAAGACCAGGATCTATGGGATCAACATCAACACCAGGTAGAGTATTTAAAGGAAAAAAACTTCCAGGACATATGGGAGTTCAAACAATAACAATACAAAACTTAGATGTTATAAGAGTTGATTTAGATAAAAATGTAATTTTAGTAAAAGGAAGTGTTCCTGGAGCTAAAGGATCAATATTAAAAATAAGAGAAACAGTAAAAAGAGTTAAATAGGAAGGAGGAAAAATAAATGCCTAAGGTAAGTGTATATAATATGGAAGGTAAAAAGGTTAGTGATGTTGAGTTAAAAGACGAAATATTCGGAATTGAACCTAATAAAACTATTGTACATAGTGTATTAGTTAACTATTTGGCTAACCAAAGACAAGGAACTGCTAGCACTAAGACAAGATCAGAAGTTCGTGGTGGTGGAAGAAAACCTTGGAGACAAAAAGGAACAGGTAGAGCAAGACAAGGAAGTATACGTGCTACACAATGGATTAAAGGTGGTATTGCATTAGGACCAAAACCACGTAGCTTTACTTATAGAATAAACAAAAAAGAAAAACAATTAGCAATAAAATCAATGTTAAGTACTAAAGTTTTAGAAGAGGCATTGGTTGTTGTTGACAACATGGATCTTAAAGAGATTAAAACAAAAAATATGGTAAACGCATTAAATAATCTTAAAGTATCAGGAAAAACATTAATTATGCTACCAGAAAAAAATGAAAATATTCAAAAATCTGCTAGAAATATAGAGGGAATTAAGACAACTCTAGTTAATACAATTAATGTTTACGATTTACTAAAATATAATAATTTAGTTATAACTTTAGATACTATTAAGAAATTAGAGGAGGTGTACGCATAATGATAGCAGAAGAAATAATAATAAAACCTATAATTACTGAAAAAAGTAGCATGGATTTACAAGATGGAAAGTATACCTTTAAAGTTAATAAAAAAGCAACAAAAGTTGAAATAGCAAAAGCTGTTGAAAAACTTTTTGAGGTTAAAGTTCTTAAAGTTAATACTATAAGCATGAAGGGAAAAGCAAAAAGAGTTGGAGTTCATAACGGAATGACTTCTGACTGGAAAAAAGCTATAGTTACTATAGATACAAATCCAACAGAAAAAAAATATCTTTCAAAAGGCGGAAAAGAGGTTAAAGTTTCTAAGAAATATAAAGACGCTATTGAAGGATTTGGTGTTTAATAATTATAGATTATTATCATTAACCTAAATATCTAGTTTTAAAACTAGGAAAATAAAATTAAAAGGAGAGAATAAAAAATGGGAATAAAACATTTTAAAGCATATACACCATCAAGAAGAAATATGACAGTTTCTTCATTTGAAGAAATAACTAAAAAAACTCCTGAAAAATCTTTACTTTCAAAGAAAAAGAAAAATTCAGGTAGAAATTCATACGGAAGAATTACAGTTAGACACCAAGGTGGAGGAAACAGACAAAAATACAGAATAATAGATTTTAAAAGAAATAAAGATGATATGTATGCAACTGTAATTGGTATCGAATATGATCCAAATCGTAGTGGTAATATTGCATTATTAGAATATGAAGATGGAACAAAAGCTTATATTTTAGCCCCACAAGGATTGAAAGATGGTGATAAAGTTATATCTGGAGCTAAAGTAGATATAAAACCAGGTAACTGTATGCCAATAGAGAGCATACCAGTTGGAACTGTAATTCATAATATAGAATTAAACCCAGGCCAAGGAGGAAAAATGGTTAGAGCTGCTGGACAAGGAGCTCAGCTTATGGCAAAAGAAGGTAGATATTCACACTTAAGATTACCTTCAGGTGAAATGAGATTAGTTCTTACAAGATGTAGAGCTACTATTGGAACAATTGGAAATAGTGATCATGAAAATATTAAAATAGGTAAAGCAGGAAGAAAAAGACATATGGGAATTCGTCCAACTGTTAGAGGTTCAGTTATGAACCCAGTAGATCACCCTCATGGCGGTGGAGAAGGAAAAGCACCAGTAGGACACGCAGGACCAATGACACCTTGGGGTAAACCAGCACTTGGATATAAGACTAGAAAGAAAAATAAAGCATCTAATAAATTTATTGTTAAGAGAAGAAAATAAATAGAAGTTAGAAAGTAAGAGTTGGAAGTTAGAAAATAAAATCTAACCTCTAACGCCTAACCTCTAATCTCAAGAAAAGGAGGAAATATTTAAATGTCAAGGTCAAGTAAAAAACAACCTTTTGTGGCACCTAAATTAATGAAGAGAATTGAAGAAATGAATGCTAGCGGAAAAAAAGAAGTTTTAAAGACATGGTCAAGAGCTTCTACAATATATCCACAATTTGTAGGACATACGATTGCAGTTCATGATGGAAGAAAACATGTGCCAATTTATATATCAGAAGAAATGATAGGTCATAAATTAGGAGAATTTGCACCAACAAGAACTTTTAAAGGTCATGCAGGTGCTAAATCTTCTAAATAGTAAAGAGAATAATCAAACAAAGTAGGTTAATAGGACTACTATTAATTAAACTTTGAGAAAGGAATGATATTTATAATGGAAGAAAATCAAGTATTGGAAGCAAAAGCAACTCTTAAATATGCTAGAATTTCAAGCAGAAAAATTAAAATTGTAGCAGATTTAATTAGAGGAAAAGATGTTAAAGAAGCATTAGCTATTATAAAATATACACCTAAAATAGCATCAGAAACATTAGAAAAATTGCTAAAATCAGCTATTGCAAATGCTGAAAATAACCATGGTATGTCAAGCAATAATTTGTATGTTGCTGAAATATATGCTAATCAAGGTCCAACATTAAAGAGAATAAGACCAGCTGCTAAAGGTTCAGCTGTTAGAATAAGAAAAAGAACTAGTCATATAACTATAGTTCTAAAGGAAAGAGTATAAAAGAAAGGAGATTTTAGTATGGGACAAAAAATGGACCCACATGGGTTAAGAGTTGGTGTTATTAAAGATTGGAATTCAAAATGGTATGCAGATTCAAAAAACTTTAGTGACTACCTAATAGAAGACCATAAAATCCGTAAATATATTAAAAAGAAATTATTTGTTAGTGGTATTTCAAAAATAGAAATTGAAAGAACTGCTAAATTTGTTAGAGTTAATGTTTATACTGCAAAACCAGGTCTAGTTATAGGTAAAGGTGGAGCAATAGCAGAAGCTCTAAAAACAGAATTATCAAAAATGATAAATAAAGATGTTAATTTGAATATAGTTGAGGTAAAAGATATAGATTTAGATGCTCAATTAGTAGCAGAAAATATTGCAGCTCAATTAGAAAGAAGAATCTCATTTAGAAGAGCAATGAAACAAGCTATGCAAAAAACAATGAAAGCAGGAGCTCTAGGAATAAAGACAGCTGTTTCTGGAAGATTAGGTGGAGCTGATATGGCCAGAACAGAATTTTATAAAGAGGGTACAATTCCACTTCAAACTTTAAGAGCAGATATAGATTATGGATTCTATGAAGCTGACACTACTTATGGAAAGATAGGTGTAAAAGTTTGGATATATAGAGGAGAAGTTCTTCCAACTAAAAAAACAGAAAGGGGAGAAGAATAATGCCATTAATGCCAAAAAGAACAAAATATAGAAAAATGCAAAAAGGTAGAAACAGAGGAAAGGCAACAAGAGGAATTAATGTAACTGATGGAGAATACGGTTTACAAGCATTAGAAGCTGGAGCAATAAAATCTAATCAAATTGAAGCTGCACGTATTGCAATGACTCGTTACATAAAAAGAGGTGGTAAAGTTTGGATAAAAATATTCCCAGACAAACCAATTACAAAGAAACCAGCAGAAACTCGTATGGGTAAAGGTAAGGGAGCACCAGAATATTGGGTAGCTTTAGTAAAACCTGGAAGAGTTATGTTTGAATTAGCTGGGGTTCCAGAAGAAGTTGCTAGAGAAGCTTTAAGACTTGCTGCAAACAAATTACCAGTTAAGGCAAAGTTTGTAACAAGAAAAACTGAAAGTACAGGTGGTGATAATGATGAAGATAAATAAAATAAATGAAATGTCTTCACCAGATCTAGAAAAAGAATTGAGTGAATTAAAAACTGAATTATTTAAATTGAGATTTAGTTTAGCTACAAATGGTCTAGATAATCCAATGAAAATAAAAGAAGTAAAAAAAGACATTGCAAGAATTAATACAGTTTTAAGACAACGCGAAATAGCTGAAAATAAATAATTGGAAGTTAGAAGTTAGAAGTTAGAAAAGAAAATTGAACATCTAACATCAACCCCTTACATCAAAAAGAAGGAGGAAAACAAATAATGGAAGAAAGAAATCTTCGTAAAGTTATGGTTGGAAAAGTTGTATCAGATAAAATGGACAAAACTGTTGTAGTTGCAGTTGAAACAAGTGTAAGACATAAAGTATACAACAAAATCGTAAAGAGAACATATAAATTAAAAGCTCATGATGAACAAAATGAATGCAAAATCGGAGATACAGTAAAAGTAATGGAAACAAGACCTTTATCTAAAGATAAAAGATGGAGAGTTGTTGAAGTTATGAAAAAAGCAGAAATAAAATAGAAATCAATTAGAATTTGAAGGTTAGAAAAAATCTAACATCAAATTTCTTACATGAAAAATAAAGGAGGAAAACCAAATGGTACAACAGCAATCAATATTAAAAGTTGCAGACAATACTGGCGCAAAAGAAATTATGTGTATTAGATGCTTAGGCGGTTCATATAGAAGATATGCAGAAATAGGTGATGTAATTGTTGCTTCTGTTAAAAGTGCAACACCAGGCGGAGTTGTTTCTAAAGGAGATGTTGTAAAAGCAGTTGTTGTAAGAACAAAAAAAGGAGTTAGACGTCCAGATGGTTCTTATGTTAAATTTGATGAAAATGCAGCTGTTATTATACGTGATGATAAAACACCAAAAGGAACACGTATATTTGGGCCAGTAGCAAGAGAGCTAAGAGATAAAGATTATATGAAGATTATCTCATTAGCCCCAGAAGTTTTATAATAAAACAATAAAAATTAATAGAAACTTAAGTAAACCAAAATTATAAAAGACAAATACAAAGTTTAAATTAAAGGTTAATTAGGTAGGTTTTAATTAGTTTTTAAAAGGAGGGAAAATATAAGTAATGAGAATTAAAAAAGGTGATAATGTTCAAGTCTTATCCGGAAATGATAAAGGAAAAACAGGAGAAGTTCTAGAAGTTATACCAAAAGCAGGAAAAATTATTGTTAAAGGTATAAATATAAGAAAAAAACATGTTAAGCCTAAAAAACAAGGAGAAGAAGGCGGAATTATTCCAGTAGAATGTAGCATATATAGTGCAAAAGTAAATGTTGTATGTCCTAAATGCAATAAAGCAACAAGAATAGGCTACGAAAAAGATAAAGATAATAATAAAGTTCGTATTTGCAAAAAATGTGGAGCAAAATTAAAATAAGAAAGGAGGAAATTCTAATGGAAAAATTAAGAGAACAATACGAAAAAGAAGTTGTTCCAGCTTTAATGAAAAAATTTAATTACAAATCAGTTATGCAAGTTCCAAAACTTGATAAAATTGTTTTAAATATTGGATTAGGAGATATAAGAGATAACCCAAAAGCACTTGAAAATGCTATAAATGATTTAAGCATAATAACAGGACAAAAACCAGTTATTACAAAAGCTAAAAAATCTATTGCTGCTTTCAAAATTAGAGAAGGTGTAAATGTAGGATGCAAAGTTACATTAAGAAGAGAAAAAATGTATGAATTTGCTTATAAACTTTTCAATGTTGCATTACCAAGAGTTAGAGATTTCAGAGGTGTTTCTGGAAACTCATTTGATGGAAGAGGAAATTATTCTATGGGGGTTAAAGAACAATTAATATTCCCAGAAATAGAGTATGATAAAATAGACAAATTAAGAGGTATGGATATTATAATAGTTACAACAGCTAAATCTGATGAAGAGGCTAAGGAACTACTAACTTTATTAGGAATGCCATTCAAGAATTAATGAAAGGAGATTAAAGATGGCTAAGAAATCTTTAAAAGTTAAACAACAAAAAGAACAGAAATTCAAAACAAGAGAATATAATAGATGCAAGATTTGTGGAAGACCACACGCTTATATTAGAAAATATGGAATTTGCCGTGTTTGTTTTAGAGAATTAGCACACAAGGGAGAGATACCAGGAGTTAAAAAGGCTAGCTGGTAGGAAAGTAAATTTTAAAAATTAATCAAAAGCAAGTAGTACAAAAAAATCAAAATTGAAAAATCGTAGATAATACGTGTGTGTATATCGTGGATTTTGAAATGAAGATTGACAAAGTAATACGAAGATTTTCATTAATTTTAAAGAAAAGGAGGAAAAAAGAAAATGAATATAACTGATCCTATAGCAGATATGCTAACAAGAATTAGGAATGCAAGTAGATCTAAACATAAAACAGTTGATATACCTGCTTCAAATATAAAGAAATCTATAGCAGATATATTATTTAAAGAAGGATATATAAAATCTTATGAAGACATTGCAAACGAAAATCAAGGAATTATAAGAATTACTTTAAAATATGATGAAAATGGAAATAAAGTAATATCAGGCTTAAAAAGAATAAGCAAACCAGGATTAAGAGTTTATGCTGCAAAGGATGAACTTCCTAAAGTATTAAATGGACTTGGTATAGCTTTAATTTCTACATCAAAGGGTATTGTTACCGATAAAGAAGCAAGACAACTAGGTGTAGGTGGAGAAGTACTAGCATATGTATGGTAGTTTTTATGAATATGATATAAATATTTAGGATTTTATGAAGTATATTCCTAAATATAAATGAAATATAAATAAATAAAAATAACAAAGAGGTGAAATAAAATGTCAAGAATAGGAAATAAGCCTATCACAATACCAGATGGTGTAGAAGTTAAAATAGTTGATAAAACTATAACTGTAAAAGGACCTAAAGGAACATTAACAAGAGATATAAATTCAAATATTAATGTTACTTTAGCAGATAATGTAATTACAGTAACTAGACCAGATGATGAACCATTTAACAGAAGTTTACACGGATTAACAAGAACTTTAATTAATAACATGATTATAGGGGTTAAAGAAGAATTTAAAAGAGAGTTAAATATTAACGGTGTTGGTTATAAAGCACAAAAACAAGGTAATAAATTAGTTCTTTCTCTAGGTTATTCTCATCCAGTTGAAATGGTAGAACCAGATGGAATTACTTTTGATGTTCCAAATCCAAATCAAATTATTGTTAGAGGAATTGATAAAGAACTTGTTGGTCAAACAGCTGCTGTAATAAGAACAAAAAGACCACCAGAGGTATATAGAGGAAAAGGTATTAAATATGCTGAAGAAGTTATTAGACGTAAAGAAGGTAAGGCAGGTAAAAAATAATTACTAATAATGTGATGTTAGTAGAAAGGAGAAAAAGAATGATTTCTAAAATTGATAGAAAATTTACAAGAAAAAGAAGACATGAAAGAGTTCGTAATAAAATTAGCGGTACAGCTGATTGTCCAAGATTATGTGTATATAGAAGCAATTCAAACATATATGCACAAGTTATAGATGACGACAAAGCAAACACAATAGTTAGTGCATCAACTTTAGATAAAGAAGTAAAAACAAAACATTCTAATAAGGAAGCTGCTAAAGAAGTAGGAGAGTTAATTGCAAAAAGAGCAATTCAAAAAGGAATTAGTGAAGTTGTTTTTGATAGAGGCGGATATATTTATCATGGAGTTGTAAAGCAATTAGCAGAATCTGCAAGAGAGGCAGGATTAAAATTCTAGTCTTAAGTAAAAAAAGAATAAATATAGAGAAGGAGGATATGCAAACTGATGGAAGAAAATACAGTTGAATTAAAAGAAAAAGTTGTTGCCATAAATAGAGTTGCTAAAGTTGTAAAAGGTGGTAGAACTTTTAGATTTAGTGCTGTTGTAGTTGTTGGAGATGAAAAAGGTCATGTTGGAGTTGGAAATGGTAAAGCAGCAGAAGTACCTGATGCAATCAAAAAAGCAATAGAAGACGCTAAGAAGAACATGGTAACTGTTCCAATAGTTGGAACTACTATACCTCATGAATATGTTGGTAAATTTGGTAGTGCTAATGTATTATTAAAACCAGCTGCTGAAGGTACTGGAATTATAGCTGGAGGAAGCGTAAGACCTGTAATGGAACTTGCAGGATATAAGGATATTAGAACTAAAGTTATTGGAACAAATAATCCAAGAAATGTTGTATATGCAACTATAAAAGGGTTATCAGAGATGAAAACTGTTGAACAAGTAGCTAAGATAAGAGGAAAAAAAGTTAGCGAAATTTTATAATTTAAACAAAAGGAGGTGCAATAAAATGAAATTAGGTGAAATAGAGTCATCTACTAAAAAAGTTGAAAGAAGAAGAGTAGGACGTGGAGTTGGTTCAGGATTAGGTAAAACTTCTGGTAGAGGACATAAAGGGCAAAAAGCAAGATCAGGTGGTGGAGTTAGACGTGGATTTGAAGGAGGCCAAACACCTTTATATAGAAGATTACCCAAAAGAGGATTCACAAACATTCATGCTAAAAACTATACAGAAGTAACTTTAACAATGTTAAATAAATCTAAAGCTACAGAGGTTAGTGCAGAGACTTTAATAAGTGAAGGAATAATAAAAAAAGAAAACGACGGAATAGTAATCTTAGGTACAGGAAAATTAGAGAAAAAACTAAATGTAAAAGCAAAGAGATTTACTAAGTCTGCTGCAGAAAAAATCGAAGCTGCTGGTGGAAAGATTGAGGTGATTTAGTTGTTTAAAATAATTAAAAATGCAATTAAGACACCAGATGTTAGAAAAAGACTTCTATACACACTTTTACTTATAGCATTATTTAGACTTGGTTGTTTTATAACAATTCCTGGAGTTGACTCAGTTACTTTAAATGAAGCAATGTCTTCTTCATCAAATGGACTAAGTAATCTTATAGATATAGTGTCAGGAGGAGCTTTATCTAGATTTTCAATATTTGCAATGAGTATTTATCCATATATTACATCAACAATAGTAATACAACTTCTTGCAATGGTTATTCCATCTTTAGAAAGACTTGTAAAAGAAGGTGGAGAAGAAGGAAAAGCTAAAATGAATGCATATACAAAAGTTTTGACAATCATTTTGGCTGTTATGCAAGGACTTGGTTTATATTTTATGTATAAAAATGCAGGAGTCTTTGTAGATACATCTTTTTTAACTGGATTTATTGTTGTGCTATCACTAGTTGGTGGAACATCAATATTAATGTGGTTAGGAGAGCAAATAACTGCAAAAGGTGTTGGAAATGGAATATCTATAATTATATTTATAGGAATTGTTTCAGGACTTCCAAGTGTTGCTAAAACTATTTATGGTTTAGTGATGACAAGTTCTGGATTCTCAACACAAGGACTATTGATAGCATTAGGAATAATAATTGGATCAATTGTTCTTGTTGCTGCAGTAGTATTTGTAACTGAAGCTGAAAGAAGAGTACCAGTACAATATGCTAAAAAAGTAGTTGGAAGAAAAATGTATAGTGGACAAAATACTCATATACCAATAAAATTGGTAATGGCAGGAGTAATGCCTGTAATTTTTGCATCATCATTTATGACTTTTCCAGCTATGATAATACCAATGTTTAATAGAGAAATTGCAACAGCAACTGGTTTTTGGGCAGGAGTGTATAAATTCTCTATGGCAACATCATATACAGATGTGCCAGTTGGTTACTCAATTGCAAATGCAATAGTTTACCTATTATTAATTATAGCATTTACATTTTTCTATACTTATGCAACATTCAATCCTGCAGAAGTATCAGGAAATATTAAAAGAAATGGTGGATTTATTCCAGGAATAAGAGCTGGAAAGCCAACTACAGAATACTTATCTTCAATAATGACAAAGCTAATATGGTTTGGAGGAGTATTCTTAGCAATAATAGCAATATTGCCTATGCTACTTAGATTTACAGGATTAAACCTAAGCTTCGGAGGAACAACAATATTAATTGTTGTTGGTGTTGCATTAGAAACGGTACAACAACTTGAATCATTATTAGTTATGAGACATTATAAAGGATTCTTAGAATAGAATAAAACAATGAGGTTGGAAATTATAATTTACAATTTCCTACCTCTATGTTGTTTTATTTAGATGTATATTATATTGATAAACACTATATTATTAGAATATAATGCTTATCAATGTTATATAAATAACAAATTTTAAAAAAGGAGAGGAAAAATATGATATTAATGATGTTAGGAGCACAAGGGACTGGAAAAGGAACTGTTGCTGGAATATTAAGTGAAAAAACTGGATGGCCACAAATTTCTACAGGAGATATTTTTAGGAAAAACATATCTGAAAATACTGAGTTAGGAATTGAAGCTAATAAATATATTTCAAAGGGAAATCTTGTGCCAGACGAGATTACTGTACCGATGGTAGCAGCTAGATTATCAGAAGAAGATGCTAAAAATGGAGCAATTTTGGATGGTTTTCCAAGAACAATAGAACAAGCTATAAAACTAGATGAAATCCTAGAACAACAAAATAGAAAATTAGATTTAGTTATTAATTTAACAACTCCAAGAGATGAAATAATAACAAGAATATTAAACAGAAGAGTATGTTCAAATCAAGAATGTAAAGCAACATATAATTTGACAATGCATCCACCAAAAGTTGAAGGAATATGTGATAAGTGTGGTGCAAAACTTAAACAAAGAGAAGATGATTCAAATTCAGATGCAATTGCTAAAAGATTGAATATATATGATGAAAAGACTAAGCCATTAGTAGATTTTTATGAGAAAAAAGGAATAATTACAACTCAAGAAGTAAGTGAGAAAACTAATAGATTAGGACAAGATGTTGCTGAGGATGTTTATGAACAATATTTAAAAAATAATATTTAATATAGAAGAAGGAATGAATTGTGATTTATATAAAGTCTAAAAGAGAAATTGAACAGATGAAGGAAGCATGTAAATTAACAGCCTTAACTCACCAAAAAATTAAAGAAGCAATAAAGCCTGGCATTTCTACATTTGAATTAGATAAAATTGCTGAGGAGTTTATTAGAGCTAACGGTGGAATACCAGCACAAAAAGGCTATCCAGGCCCAGATAAATATACTCCTGATTTTCCAGCATCTATATGTGCTTCAGTTAATGATGAAGTTATACATGGAATACCATCTAAAAATGTAATTTTAAAAGATGGAGATGTTATCAGCATAGACTTGGTTGTAGAAAAGAATGGATATAACGGAGATGCTGCAAGAACCTATATAGTAGGAAAGGGTTCAAAAGAAGATGAAAAACTTATTGAAATAACTAAAAAAGCATTTTTTGAAGGAATAAAGTATGCAAGAAAGGGTAATAGAATTGGAGATATTTCACATGCCATAGGAGAGTTTGTAAGAGAAAATGGATTTAGCGTAGTAAGAGAATTTCAGGGACATGGAATAGGAAGAAGTATGCATGAAGATCCAGGAATACCAAACTACGGAAAAGCTGGAAGAGGACCTAAGATAGAACCAGGCATGACTTTAGCAATAGAACCTATGGTTATTTCAGGAAGACAGGACATTTTAGAATTATCTGATGGATGGACTATAGTAACTGAGGATGGATCTAAAGCTGCACATTATGAAAACACAATTTTAATTACTGAAAAAGAGCCAGAAGTATTGACAATATTATAAAAATATTATATACTATATGAGTTAATTATGCTATTTTGAATAAATTGCATTGTTTTAGGAGGAATAATATGGCAAAAGAAGATGCTATAGAGGTTGAAGGAACAGTTATTGAAACTTTACCTAATACAAATTTTAAAGTTGAATTAGAAAATGGGCATCAAATATTGGCTCATATTTCTGGTAAGCTAAGAATGAATTACATAAAGATTTTACCAGGCGATAAAGTAAGAGTAGAGCTTTCTCCATATGACCTTACAAGAGGAAGAATAACATGGAGAGCTAAATAATTTTGTTTTTAATTTTACAATATAGATATATTAAGAAGAGGTGAAAAAAATGAAAGTAAGACCATCAGTAAAGAAAATATGCGACAAATGCAAAGTAATTAAAAGAAAAGGTGTTATAAGGGTAATTTGCGAAAACCCAAAACACAAACAAAGACAAGGTTAATTTGTTAATAACACAAATGGGTAGCGGCTGTGAGCTTTTTTAAGGTTACATATCAATTTGTGTTTTTATAAATTTATATAATCTAAAGATTTTATAATATTCAAGTCTATAAAACAATCCAAAGCTTGAATTTTATAAAATGCATTTCACCTTTAGATTTACTAAAAAAACTAAAAAATGGAGGTGCTAAAAAATATGGCTCGTATAGCAGGAATAGATTTACCTAGAGAAAAGAGAGTTGAAATAGGTTTAACTTACATATATGGAATAGGAGTATCAAGTTCAAATAAAATTTTAGCAAAAGCAGGAGTTAACCCTGACACTAGAGTAAAAGATTTAACAGATGATCAAGTTGGTGCTATAAGAAAAGTTATAGATGCTGAGTACAAAGTAGAAGGAGACTTAAGAAGAGAAATAGCTCTTAACATAAAAAGACTAACTGAAATAGGATGTTATAGAGGATTAAGACATAGAAGAGGACTACCTGTAAGAGGACAAAGAACTAAAACTAATGCTCGTACAAGAAAAGGACCTAGAAAATTAGTTAGTAAAAGTAAAAAATAGAAAACAATTATAAGTGCATAATACTTATTTTGTTATGAGATATGATTTTATAAATTAAGGAGGGTAAAACTAAATGGCAAAGAATGCAGTAGCAAGAAAAACACCTAGAAGAAATAGAAAGAACATAGAAAAAGGTGAAGCTCATATTCATTCAAGTTTTAATAATACAATAGTAAGCATTACAGATGTTAATGGAAATGTAATTTCATGGGCTAGTGCTGGTGAATTAGGATTTAAAGGTTCAAGAAAAAGCACACCATATGCAGCAGGAGAAGCTGCACAAACAGCTGCAAAAGCTGCTATGGAACACGGATTAAAAAATGTTGAAGTATTTGTTAAAGGTCCAGGTTCAGGAAGAGAAGCAGCTATAAGATCTCTTCAAACAGCAGGATTAGAGATAACAGCTATAAAAGATGTTACTCCAATTCCTCATAATGGATGTAGACCACCAAAAAGAAGAAGAGTATAATTAGAGGTTTCTATAAACCGTAAATTTTTTAAAAGCAATAGAAAATGAATATAAGAATAGGAGGAATACTTAAATGGCAAGATATAAAGATGAACAATGTCGAATATGCCGTAGAGAAGGTCAAAAGTTATTTCTAAAAGGTTCAAGATGTTATTCTGATAAGTGCAGTGTTTCAAGAAGAAATTATGCACCAGGAGAACATGGACAAAAAAATAGCAAACTTTCTGAATATGGAACTCAATTAAGAGAAAAACAAAAAACAAAGTCATTTTATGGAGTTGGAGAAAAACAATTTAGAAAATATTTCAAGATGGCTGAAAATAAAAAAGGAATTACTGGTGAGAATTTATTACAATTACTAGAAAGTAGATTGGACAACGTAGTTTACAGACTAGGATATGGAAGTTCAAGAGCACAAGCTAGACAATTAGTAAACCATGGACATTTTGATGTAAATGGAAAAAAAGTTGATATAGCTTCATATTTAGTAAAACCAGGAGATATAATCTCAGTAAGAGAAATTAAGAAAGATACAGCTATAATAAAAGCAAATGCTGAAGAAAATTCAGCTAGACCTGTACCAGCATGGTTAGAAAGAGATATTGAAAACTTGAGCGGAAAAGTAATTAGATTAGCATCTAGAGAAGATGTTGATATTGCAATTGAAGAGCATTTAATAGTAGAGCTTTACTCTAAATAGAGGTTAGATTTAAATTTTAATGTATATTTTATAATTGATATGAAGTTTAAATGTAAAGATGCATACATTATGAACGTTTAGCATCTAACATCTAACTTCTAAAATAGGAGGTAAAAATGATAGAATTCGAAAAGCCAAATATTGAATGTCTAGAAATTAATGATGAGAATAATTATGCTAAGTTTGTTTGCGAACCACTAGAAAGAGGTTATGGAGTAACACTTGGAAATTCATTAAGAAGAATTTTGCTTTCATCTCTTCCAGGAACAGCAATAACTAGTGTAAAAATAGCAGGGGTTGTTCATGAATTTTCTACAATACCTAATATTGTAGAAGATGTTCCAGAAATTATAGTTAATTTAAAAAGTGTTAGATTAAAATCACATGACAACGAAGAAAAAATATTAAGAATAGAATTCAATGGAGAAGGCGAAGTTACAGCAGGAGATATAATTACTGATGGAACAGTTGAAATTCTAAATCCAGAATTACATATTGCAACAGTTAGTGAAGGCGGAAATCTTTTTATGGAGATGACAGCAGATAAAGGAAGAGGATATAATACAGCAATAAAGAACAAAAAAGCAAATCAGGATATATCTGTTTTACCAATTGATTCTATATATACTCCAGTTAAAAAGGTTAACTATTCAGTTGAAAATACTAGAGTTGGTCAAATGATTGATTATGACAAATTAATTATAGAAGTATGGACAGATGGAAGCCTAAAGGCTTATGAAGCATTAAGTTTAGCTGCAAAAGTAATGACAGAACATTTGGAATTATTTATTGATTTATCAGAAGCTACTAAAAATACTCAAGTGATGGTAGAAAAAGAAGAGTCAATGAAAGAAAAAGTTTTAGAAATGACAATAGAAGATTTAGAGTTATCAGTTAGATCATTTAATTGCTTAAAAAGAGCTGGAATATCAACAGTTGAAGACTTGGCAAATAAAACTGAATCTGAAATGTTAAAAGTAAGAAACTTAGGAAAGAAATCTTTTGATGAAGTTACAAATAAATTACATTCATTAGGTTTAAATTTCGCTTCAGAAGAAGATTAATTAGTTAATAAAGAAAGTTTTGGTAAGAAAGGGTGAAAAAACTAAATGGCAACAAATAGAAAACTAGGAAAGACAACTGATCAAAGAATAGCAATGCTAAAATGTTTATCTACAGATTTAATTCTAAATGAAAAAGTTGAAACTACATTAGCAAGAGCTAAAGAAGTTAAAGCAATAGTTGATGGAATAATCGCTTTAGCAATAAAAGAAAAGGATAATTTTGATACAGTTGATGTAAAAGTAGTTAAAGCAAAGTTAGATAGCAAAGGCAACAAAGTAACTGAAAAGGTTACAAGCAAGAATGGAAAAGAATATCTAAGAGTTGTAAAAGAAGAAACTACAGAAAAAAGACAAAAAGATATGCCTTCTAGATTGAATGCTAGAAGAAAAATAATGAAAAAAATTAATAAGGTAAAAGATGTAGACTTACTTGCAAAGCTATTTGGAGAAATATCAGAAAAATATGCTGGAAGAGTCGGCGGATATACTAGAATTCTTAGAAAAGGTGTAAGAAGAGGAGATTCTGCTGAAGTAGTAATATTGGAGTTAATTTAATGAAATTAAAAGAACCTATTTTTATAATAGGTTCTTTTTTTATTGTGTAGGAAAAATCAAGGATTTTTACGTATACAACAATGAATATACAAACTATTCATCTAATATTCTTTTTGCAATATCGTAAATTAGTTTTGCCTTGTCTGGAGGGCAATTTTTTAGTAAGTTTGAAAATTCTTCATTAAGGTAATACTCAGAGTTATTACCAACACCTGATAAAATATCACCTTCTGTTATATTTAAAATATTACATATTTGATTTAATCTATTTAGATTAATTTTTGCTTTACCTCTTTCTACTCTGCTTAAAAAAGCAACTGAAACATCAATTTTCTCTGCTAATTGTTCTTGGGTTAAATTATTTTCTATCCTTGTTTTTTTTAATCTTTCACCAATAATAGAATAATCAAGTGCCATATTTTTACCATCCTTTCCAGTATAAAATATAGCATTTGCAATTATTAAATCACAGAAAGCAATAGGTTAAATTATACTAATAGTATAATTTAACCTAAATTTTAAAAAATATGTAAAAATCTTTTATAATTGAATATTAAATAATTTTAATAAAACATCGAAATTTAATGTATATAATAAATAATCATGTGTATATTGAAATTTCATTAAGAAAAATAAAATAGATAATACTAAAATAATAGAAAATACCATGGTTAAAAGTTTTTTTAAATAGTAGCTAACATAAGATATTAGTGAACCCCAAAAGCTTACTTTTTTTGTAGAACTATTACTTTTAGTCCTTACAATATTATAAGATTCTTTTGGTACATCATAATTTTGAGAAAAGTTAGAGGAGTTTTTTATATAGTTGTTTAAATTTTTAATATCTAATTTTAATTTCATATTTTCATTCAAAATTGAATCTATTTTTTCTTGTGTTATTTCTGTTTGAGATAGTTTAGAATCATATTCTTTTCGTTTTTGCGGATCTGATAAAGTTTCATATGCTATAGATATTTGTTTGAACTTTTCTTCAGCATATTTTTTATCACTACCAGTATATGTATCAGGATGATACTTTTTGGCTAAAGTTTTATATGCTTTTTTTACAATTTCATCAGAAGCAATTTTGCTAATTTCTAATTCATCATAGTAATTCATATAATGCACCTCATTTACTTATATATTAATTATAGCAGATAAAGCAAAAAAGTAAATAATTTATTAAACTTCTTATTGCATATTTATAAATATATGATAAAATAAAAGAAAATTTGTTTGTTTGAGGAGAAAATAGTATGTATGCTTATATAAAAGGACTTTTGGCACAAAAATCAATTAATTTTATTGTTATTGAAACATATGGGGTCGGATATAAGATATTTATGTCACAAAGGTCAATTGAGAGTTTAGGCGATTTAGAAAGTGAAGTTAAAATTTATACACATTATCATGTGCGCGAGGATGAAATAAGTTTATTTGGATTTTTAACAAATGAAGAATTGAGAATGTTTGAAAAACTAATATCAGTTAGTGGAGTAGGTGCTAAATCAGCTTTGACTATTTTATCAAACATTGAACCAACTGATTTTGCATTAGCAGTAATTGCTAATGATACATCTAGATTAGTAAAGTTGCCAGGTATTGGTGCAAAGTCGGCTGCTAGAATTATTCTTGAATTAAAAGATAAATTAAAAAATGAAGAGATGATACAACCAAATAGTAAGACTAAAAATATAATTACTTCATTAGACAAAACCACAGATGAAGCAATATCAGCATTACAGGTTTTAGGATATACAAACAAAGATATAGAAGAAGCGATTAAGAATATTCAGCCTAAAAATGATAGTGTAGAGGAAATAATAAAAGATTGCTTAAAGTATTTTTCAAAAAGATAGGAGATATTATGGAGTTTAATGAACCACTTGCATATAGGGTTAGACCCAGAAATTTAGAAGAATATGTTGGACAGGAACATATATTAGGAAAAGATAAAATTCTATATAGAACAATAAAAGCAGATAGACTATCAAGTATTATATTGTATGGACCTCCTGGATGCGGAAAAACTTCTCTTGCAAAAGTTATAAGCGAAACCACAAAATATAAATTTGCGAAATTGAATGCAGTTAGTGCAGGAGTTTCAGATATAAAAAAAATAATTGAAGAAGCCAAAAACCCATTTTTAAATGAGACAATGAAATGTATATTATTTATAGATGAAATACATAGATTTAATAAATTACAACAAGATGCATTGCTCCCATTTGTTGAGGATGGAACAATAATATTAATAGGAGCAACTACAGAAAATCCTTATTTTGAAGTTAATAAAGCTCTAATCTCTAGATCAATGGTATTTAAGCTTGAACCTTTAACAGAAAAACATATTTTTAAGATTTTAAAAATGGCTTTAGAGAAAAAAGAAGGATTAGGTGAATATAATATTAAGATAAATGATGACACAATAATGAATATCGCAAGGATTTCTGGTGGTGATGTTAGGACGGCACTAAATGGACTTGAGGTGGCTGTACTTACTACGCAAATGAATAAAGAAGGTATTATTGAAATAAATGATCAAATTATTTCTGATAGTATGCAAAATAAAAAGATAATGTTTGATAAAAGTGGAGAAAGTCATTATGATAATATAAGTGCATTTATAAAATCAATGAGAGGAAGCGATCCCGACGCAGCAGTGTTTTATTTAGCTCGTGCACTTTGTGCAGGTGAGGATCCAATGTTTTTAGCAAGAAGAATAGTGATTGCAGCATCAGAAGATGTTGGAATGGCAAATCCAAATGCTATTGTTGTAGCCAATGCTGCTATGCAGTCAATACACAGTATTGGAATGCCAGAAGCTAGAATTATCCTTGCGGAAGCGGCAGTTTATGTAGCGACTTCTCAAAAGTCTAATGCTTCATATTTAGCCATAAACAAAGCAATGGAAGATGTGGAGAATAAAAATACAGGTGAGGTTCCAATGCATATAAGAAATGCACCAATTGAAGATATGAAAAAATTCGGATATGGGACAGGCTATAAATATCCACATGATTTTCCAGGACATTATATAGAACAACAATACTTACCAGATGAAATGCTTGGGACAAAGTATTATAACAAGGATTTTTAGTTGCACTAACATATACATAAATATTGACAAATTGAAATTAAACGTATATAATATATTAATATTGAGTAACTTTGTAGGAGGTATAAATGTTAGCAAAATACTGGAAAAAAATTGGTTTATTTATTTTAATAATTGCTTGTTTATTTAATATAGTCTCAAAGATAATAAAAAAAATGCCAATAAAAGAACAACTAATTCAAACAGCTCAATATGTTGTAAATATGAAAAAATAATTAAAACTATTGATAAAATAATAAGAATATGATAAAATATTTAACAGTATTTTTATCAAATATAAGAAAGAGGTGAAATACATAATGAAAAAAGATATACATCCAGATTTTAATGAAGCTACAATAACATGTGCATGTGGAAATGTTATAAAAACAAAATCAACAAAAAAAGATATAAAGGTTGATGTATGTTCAAAATGTCATCCTTTTTGGACAGGAAACTTAAAACAAAACACAACAGGTGGTAGAGCTGATAAATTTAAAAAGAAATATGGTATACAATAAAAAAAGAAATCTAAACAGATTTCTTTTTTTTATTGTTTTTTTATTTTAGGTTTAGAAATTAAAGCAGCAATATAGCCAAAGAAGATAGCAGCAGAAATTCCACCTGCAGCAGCTTTAGTTCCGCCTATAAATGCTCCCCAAAAACCATATTGATCAACAGCTTCTTTAGCTCCTTTAGCTAAATTATACCCAAAACCAGTTAATGGAACGGTAGCACCTGAACCAGCAAAGTCAACAAGATATTGATAAACACCAAGACCACCTAAAACCGCACCAGCTGTAACAAAAGCAACAAGAATTCTAGCTGGAGTTAGCTTGGTTTTATCAATTAAAATTTGTCCAATAATACAAATTATTCCACCAATTAAAAAGCAAAAAAGCAGTTGTGTGTAATTAATATTTTTTAAAAAATCTAACATATTATATCCTTTCTATTTGAATAAACTTAAATTTCAATTGAAACGGCATGTGCAATTCCTGGAATAGATTCACCTTGCTGATTACTTGTAGAATTTGTCAATGCTCCAGTGGCTATTAATAAAACCTTTTTATATTTTTTTTGCTGTAACATACTATATATATATCCAGAAAATACGCTTCCGCAACAAGCACAGCCACTACCACCAGAGTGAGTATCTTGGGTGTTTTTGTCGAAAATTAAAACTCCGCAGTCATTATAATTTGATTTAATGTTATATCCTTGTTTTTCAGCTAATTCAATCAAAATCTCTTTTCCTATATGTCCAAGATCACCGGTGAATATTGCATCATAATAGCTTGGTTTTCTACCAGTATCTTTAAAATGAGTAATTAATGTGTCTAATGCGGCAGGAGCCATTGCTGCTCCCATGTTATTAGCATCTTTTATACCCATATCTACTATTTTTCCTATTGTAGCATTAGTTATGCGTGGACCATCTCCAGAGTTTGAAACAATTGCAGCACCAGCACCCGTTACTGTCCATTGAGATGTTGGAGGACGTTGATTTCCTAGTTCCAGTGGAAATCTAAATTGTTTTTCAGCACTACAAAAATGACTTGAAGCTGCACACAAAGAATTATTTCCACAACCACTCTCGGTAAAGATACTAGATAATATTAATCCTTCAACGAATGTCGAACATGCACCAAAAATGCCAATAAATGGCAGATTTAAGTCTCTTAATCCAAAACTAGATGAAATACATTGATTTAACAAATCACCAGCAAAACAGTAGTCTATATTTGATGATGAAAGTCCAGACTTAGATATTACAGTATTTACAGTTTCTTTTATTAATTTGCTTTCAGCTTTTTCCCAAGAAGATTCTCCCCAAAATTCATCTATTATGCATTTATCAAAATATTTTGAAAGAGGACCTTCGGATTCCTTTGGACCAACAATACAAGCTGTAGAAAGAATTGTTGGAGGAGTTATAAATTTTACTGTTTGTTTTCCTATTTTTTCCATATTACCTCCGTATTATTTAAATAAAAAATAAATTATACCTACGATTATTGAACTAGATATTCCGTAAACAAGTACTGGACCGGCAACTGTAAACATTTTTGCACCTACACCCATAACGTAACCTTCTGATTTGTACTCCATTGCAGGAGATACAATTGAATTTGCAAAGCCTGTTATGGGAATTAAAGAACCGGCTCCGGCAATCTTACCAATTTTATTAAATATATTTAGTGCAGTAAAGAAAGCACTTAGTCCAATAAGAACAATGGAAACAATGGTACCTGATAATTGTTTATCTAAACCATTGTATTTACAAAGTTCATTTATAATCTGGCCAATTGAACAAATTAATCCGCCTACCCAAAATGCATTGATGCAATTTTTAAAAATTGGGGAATTAGGGGATTTTTTATCAACATAATTTTGATAATCTTTCTGAGTATCTAATGGATTCATGTTTTACCTCCTAATCTCTATCTCGATCTATTACAAATGTTAAATCTAAATCCACATAGTATTCTGAAATTTTTCTTCCATTTATACTAGCTCTTTGATCTAGAATTTTTATTGACGAGATGTAATCAATTGTTTTTGAAACTTCTTGGACTGTTTGTATAATTGCATCTTTCCAAGAAACAGTTGAAGAACCTGTTATATGCAAATGTTTTTCTGCAGACATAATAACCTCCTAAAAATTAATAAAAAATGTATTTGTAAATTTTAATCTTATTTATATTTTTTCCCAAAAGACATAAAATATTCATAAAGAATGGAACATAATATAGTTAAATCCCTAGATATAAAAAAATATTACAAAAATATTACAAAAATATTTAAAAAAAATTACAAACCCTTATAAGATATTGACTTTTATATACAAAATTGTAAAATTATTGTATATAATAATATTATTGCGTATGGTAAAAAATAGAAGTATTAAAAAAGAAAAAATTAACAAAATAATACTATAATTTTATATAATAGGAGAAAAAATGTCAGAGTGCCTAGGTCTATATGTAGAAGAAAACCTAATTAAATATGCTAAAGTATCTGAAGACAACAATATAAAAAAAGTTGATGCTTTTGGAATTAAGTTTTACGATAATTTTGATGAAGCTATTAATCAAATTATTGAGGAAACATATAGTTTTAAAACACCAATTTGTGTAAATGTTGAAAAACCTGAGTTTAATTCTTTTGAAATTTTTGGAATGCTTAATAAAAAAGACAGAGAAGACATTATAAAAACAGAATTTGAAAATATTTGCTTGGATAAATCAACAAATATTGATTCTTATGAAAAAAGACATATATATACTGAGCCAACCGAAAATAAAGAAAAAATAAAAGTACTACACATTTCAACACAAAAGACAGATATAGCACATCAAAAAAATAAGTTTGCTAATTTTAAATTATCAAGTATTGAACCAATTGAACTTGCAATTGTAAATTTAATTAAGCAAGAAAAAGATGAGAACTCTATTATTGTTAATATAGAAGAAAATACAAAAATTACTATAGTAAAAAACAATATGGTAAGAAGTGTAAAAATTATACCTATTGGAAGTAAAGAAATTTTAAAGCAGATAGACAGCAAAGAAAATTCTATAGCAAAATCCTATGAAATATGCAAAAATGCAACAATATATACAAACGATGCAAAAGATTTACAATATGAAGATAATGACTATTTAGAACAGATTATGCCGACTTTATATAATATTGTACAAGAACTTAAAAATGTTACAGAACAAAATTTAGAAAATGTTAATAAAATTTATATTACAGGAACTATGGCAGTAGTTAATAATATTGATATATATTTTCAAGATTATTTTAGAAATTCTAAATGCGAAATACTTAAGCCATATTTTATATCAAACAATTCAAAAATAAATATAAAAGACTATATTGAAGTTAATTCAGCAATTGCACTTGCAATTCAGGGAATGAAAAAAGAAACAGCTAATACTAATTTTTTAAACAAAAAAAAGCAAATTATGGATATTCTTAAATCAAATGTTACATTATCAAGCTTTAAGGATATAAAAATTGATTTAAGCAAATTTTCTAGACCAATTGGAATAGTGGAAAGCCTTTTAATTACTTTACTTATTGTATATATTTTATTTGGAATTACATTTAATAATTTATTAGAAAAGAAAGCAAATGAAGCAAACAAACAAAAAGAGGATACAAAACAGAAGATAGCAACATTGCAGTCATATAATGATAGCTTAACAAAGCGAAAACAAAGATTTGATGAATTGATTTCAAATATTGAAGCAAAAAGTCAAAAAGCATCTGATAGTAGAAGATATAAAAACGCAATTCCAACTTTACTAAATAACATATCAAAAGAGATGCCAAAAGGAGTTGAAATAGACTCAATTGAAAATACTTCTACAGATCATATAACAATAGTTGTAACGGCTACTGAATATGAACAAATAGGATTTTTAAAAGCAAAGCTTGAAAATAGTAAAATATTGCTTAATGTTGTTTCTGATAGTGGAGTTATTAATACAGTAAAAAATGCATCTAAAGGAACAATAACAGATTATATTACTGTTACGATTGAAGGTGATTTACCATGAAAAATAGAGGTATAATGATTTTAGCTGCTTTTGCATTAATACTTACAGTTATTCTTATGACCAAAGGAATACAAATCGGAGCACTAAATATAAAATCGATAAAGCAATTAATTGAAACTAATAAACAGACTAATTCAGAAATTGAAGAAGTGGCTAGACTTACTAGTATAGACTATGAACAAGCTTCTCAAACACTTGACGAGACAGGAGAAGATCTGACAAAATTAAGAGATAAGTACTATGATTTAGTTGAAACTTCTTCAGACAGTGGAGATAAAATATACGAAACAGAAGAATATGACATAGAATATTTATGGACTATTATAGGAAGATATGCAACCCAGAGGGATCTTGTTCTAGGAATGAATGTGGTTAAAACTGGAGAGTATTTCAATCTGGAATTTAGCCTAAAGGGAACGTATAATAACATTTCCAAATTTATAACTCAAATTGAGAATGATTCTGAATTACACTTTAGAATATATGATTTTAAATTAGTACCTGGAGTAAAGCTACTTGGAGGATCAGAAACAGAAGACACTAAAAGATTACAGGCAAATTTTTCAGTAAAAGAAATAAAACTTAATAAAAAGAGTATGACAACTATTGAAACCTCAGCAAGTAAATTAAAGAAACAGCAGAACACGAATTCAACTAATAATAGCACTACTGCAGGAAACAATACAACTAATACAACAACCAGTACAGCCAACGATACTAATTCAGTACAGTAAAGGAGTTCTAATGAAAATTAATAACATGAGTTTAATAAAAGATATTTCTATATCTATACTTGTTGTTTTGGCTATCTTAATACTAGTACTTGCAACTTTTTATAATAAACTGGCTATAAATAAAGTGATATCGAATCCAACTGAATATGAATTAAAAGAAGAATTAAAAAATGAGATAGAAAAGGAAAATGAAGAGCAACAATATGATGTTGTTGTACCATATTCTATAAATGGCAAGGACCTTAAGTCATATGAGGGAACAGAAAAATCTGATTATGATAAAGACAAGCTTGATCCATTTGAAAGATATGAATATTCTGAGAATGGAGATAGCAACAGCTCAAGTAATACAAATTCTAATTCGACTTCAACTTCAACAAATAGTACAGTAAATGAAGAACCAAAAGGAATAAAATAATTTTGTTTATATTATATTTATTTTCAATAAATATAAATATATATATATTTATAATTTACAAAGGAGGAGGGAAAACAATGAAAGGACAAAATGGTATAACATTAGTTGCATTAATAATAACAATTATTGTTTTATTAATTCTTGCTGTTGTTTCAATAGGAGCATTAACAGATACTCAATTATTGCCAAAATCAAAAAAAGCTGTAGAAAATTATTCACAATCAGCAACAGCTGAAAATGAAACTTTACAAAGCTACACAAATTATTTAAACAATTATGTTAAATAATTATGCTAAAATTTAAATATTAAATTTGTAAAAGCATATGCATGTTTATATGCATATGCTTGTTTTTAAATAAGGAAATTTAAATGGAATATTTTTTTTATACAATTATTTTTTTAATAGGCATTTTTTGTGGAAGCTTTTTTACACTTGCAGTATATAGAATACCTAAAAAAGAAGATATATTAATAAAACATTCATATTGTCCTAATTGTAATCATAGATTAGGATTATTTGATTTATTTCCAGTTTTTAGCTATATTTGGCTTAGAGGGAAATGCAGATACTGCAAAAATAAAATAAGACCAAGATATCTCATTTTAGAGGTATTAACGGGAATAACTTTTGTATTAGTAACTTGGTCGTTAAAGATTGATTATGCTAGTATAGAAATTGAACAAATAGTATTTTTAATATTTACATTGTTATATTTGTCCATACTATTTATTGTAGCTGGAATTGATAAAGAAAATATTGATATAAATAAAGAAACAGTGTATTTTGGTTTACTTGTTGAACTCATTTATATAATATATATATGTACATTGAATAACACAAATGTATATCAATATGTTATATATATAGTGTTGCTTATTTTAATTTTGATTTCATTTATAATTAGTAAAAAAATATACATGGAAGAAAAATACTGCTTAAGGTTTGCATTATTGTTATTAATGGTAATGATATATGGTGGAACATATGTATATTATCTAACAGCAATTCTTACATTAATTCAAGTTGCCATTCACAAAATTGTATGTAAAAATGAAAGATTACCATTTGCATTCTATGTATGTGTTAGCAATGTGGTAGTGCTAATTATATATAATATTGCAACTAATTATATAGGAATCTGATTGGAGGAACTAATGGGAGTAAAGAAAGATGCTGGAATAGTAATGTCTGACATAACAATTGCAATAATAATAGTTGTCGCATTTACAGGACTAATTACAGGATTGATGTTTAGTGTTTGGTTTTCAAATTTTAAGGCACAAAGAAATGGAATGGCAGCAATTTACTTGGCACAGAAGCTTGAAGAAGTTGCAATTACTGAGTATGATCTTGTTACAAATCAGACATTTAATATTAATAATGGAAATGAAAGTGATACAATAGCATCTGGTTATATAGTAAAGCAGGAGATACTAGAAGAAAAAAAAGACCAGGATGATAGGGGAATAAAAAAAGTTAAAGAGACTATTTCTTATAATGTCGGAAATAAGCAATATGAAAAATCTATAGTAAGATTTAAAGTCGAAGAATAAAGAGAGGAGCATTTAAATGAAGAATAACAAAGCTATAACTTTAAGTACTCTTACAATATATATTGTAGCTATGATAACATTACTACTGTTAATTGGAAAAATGACTTCAAATTTATACATTAAAACTAAGAACATTGATTCAAAGACAATAGATGTTTCCTCACTAAATACGTTTAACGCATATTTTACTAAAGAGGTTAAAATATCAGGAAATGATGTTTATAACACTACAGATGATACTATTATTTTTACTTCTGGAAATATATTTTCTTTAAAGAAAGATAAAAAAATTTATTATAATACAGTACAAATATGCAGTAATGTCGAGTCAGTTAAATTTGAATATGATAGTGTTAAAAAGATAATACAGGTCAAATTAAAATTTGGTAATTTAAATGAACAAACGCTTAATTATAAGATAGAAGATATTTATTAAAAAGGAGGATAGTATGGAAGGAACAAAAAGACAGCCAATAGGAGTGGAACTTGTAAGAAGAGGTATAATAACTGAAAATGATGTGAGACAAGCGGTAGAGTTCCAGAAATCACATAGAAACTTAAAACTTGGGGAAATTATAAAAATGACAAGTAATTGTGACCCACAAGTTTTAATTGAAGAAATAGGAAAAATCTTGGGAGAAAAAGGAATTCTATTAAAGAATGAAGACATTAATCTAAATATAGAAGATTACATTTCATATGATATTGCTAATGATTGCAAAGCTATTCCATTCGATATAAGCCAGGGAAAAATAAAAGTATGTTTTTCCGATACATTTAACAGAAATAATGTTGAAAAGATTCGATTATTATTACTTAATAAAGGCTTAATAATGGAAAAATATATTACATTTGAACAAAATATTCTAGAAATATTAGATTCATTAAAAGGAATTGAAACAGAAGACATAAATACTAGTTCTGATACAGTTAAGCTAGTAGATACAATAATAAAAACAGCTATGAGTAAGAGAACTAGTGATATTCATTTTGAACCTATGGAAAAATCTCTAAGAGTAAGATATAGAATTGATGGAGAACTTTATACAATTACAGATATACCAAAGCAAAAACAAGATCAAATAATAGGAAGACTTAAAGCAATTTCAAATATGTACCAAGAAAAGCAAGAGTCTCAAGATGGAAGAATTGTTTCATATCCTGATTATAATATACGTGTTTCTTCACAAAAGAACATATATGGAGAAAAGTTTGTTTTAAGATTATTAAAAAAGAATCAAAATATAAAAGATTTGTATGAATTAGGTTTTCCTAGAACTGAAGAAGTATATAAGTGTTTTAACAAAAGAAACAGTGTTACAATTTTAGGAGCACCAACGGGAGAAGGTAAAACTACTACATTATACAGTATTATAAATTATTTAAACAGACCAGAAGTAAATGTTACAACAATTGAAGATCCAGTAGAAATAAGAATAGAAGGTTTAAACCAAGTAGAAGTTGACGCAAAAGCTAATTTTTCACAATCACTAAGAACAATATTAAGACAAGATCCAGATATAATTCTAGTTGGAGAAATAAGAGATAAAGAAACAGCAGAAATATCTATGCAAGCAGGACAAACTGGACATTATGTATTATCTACTATACACACAATTGACGCAATAGAAGTTATAACTAGATTAAGAAAGCTTGGGATAGCAAATTATGATATATCTAGTACACTTGCAACATCAGTTTCTCAAAGACTAGTAAGAAAATTATGTCCTAAATGTGCAAAAGAGAGAGATTTTAATGAAAAAGAAATTGAAGTAATAAAAAATATAGAGCAAAAATACAATATAAAGTTTGACTATGAAAACAAAAAAACATATGATGCAGTTGGATGCCAATATTGCAATAATGTAGGTTATATTGAAAGAATTGCAATATTTGAAATATTGGAAATTAATGATGAAATAAAAGAATTAATTTCTAATGGTGAATCTCCTATAGCTATAAAAAAAGAAGCATTAAAACTAGGTTATGAGCCAATAGTAATAGACGGAATAAGAAAGGTACTTTCAGGAATTACAAATATGGAAGAACTAAATAGAAAACTATTAATAATGTAGAGGAGGAAAAATGAAAATGATACAAATAGAGGATATAATGAAAGTAGCTATAGAAAGAAACGCATCAGATATTCATTTAATGAGTGGACTGAGACCGATGCTAAGAATAATCAGAGATCTTAAAGAAATAGAAGAGTTTGAGATTTTAACAGATGAAGATATGTTTGAAATTTATGACTCATTATTAAAAGGAAATATAGATAAGGATGAAGTATTTAAAAAGACTAAAAAGTTAGATTCATCTTATGAATTTGAAGATGTGAGATTCAGAGTAAACATTTCACTTGCAAATGAGATCCCTATATTTACACTAAGACTAATAAAAAAAGACCTACCAAAATATGAAGATTTGGGTGTACCAGATATAGTAAGAAGAATGACATTTCAACCGCAAGGATTGTTGTTAGTTACAGGAAAAACTAATTCAGGAAAAACAACAACATTAAATGCACTAATAAATGAAATTAATGAAACTCAAAATAAAAAGATTTTATCACTTGAAAATCCAATTGAATATAAACATACATCTAAAAAATCGGTTATAGTACAAAAAGAAGTTGGAGTTGGAGGAGATACCTTATCTTTTAAAGATGGTGTTAAAAACTCATTAAGAGAAGATTGCGATATAGTTGTAATTGGTGAGATTAGAGACAGAGAAACAATGGATGCAGCAATTGAAACAGCAGAATCAGGACATTTAGTTATAGGAACTCTTCACACAAAGTCTTGTGCTGAAACTATTGATAGAATGATAAACTTCTATGATATATCAGATCAAACTACAGTAAAATACTTATTATCATCATTATTAAAACTTGTTATTTCGCAAAGACTTTTGAGTGGCACAAATAAAGAATTAGTTCTAGTTCCTGAAGTAATGGTAGTTGACAACATAATTTCTGGAATCATGAGAAAAGACAAGTTTAGTGTATCAGAAGTTGAGGATGCAATACAAAGTAATTCAGACAATGGAAGCATCGGATTAATTAATTCATTGGCTAATTTATTTGTAGCAGATAAGATAACATTAGAACAAGCTAAATCACAGATCGAAGAAAAAAACATTGAAGTTCTAAATAGAACTATAATGCAACTAAGAATTAAAAAAGATAAAATGAAAAGATAATCGGAGGAAAACATTATGCCAGTTTTTGTTTATAGAGCTGTAACTGACGATGGAAAGATTATAAGAAACAGAGTTGAAGATGTAAGTAGAAAAAACTTAATAAAAAAACTTAGAAGAAATAATATTTATCCAATTAGTATAAATCAGGTAAAGAAAAAACTTGGAAATAAAGGAATAAAGAAACAGAAAAAAAATATTAATGACTTAAATGAAATTGTAGAAGCAACAGATATGTATACTAATATTGAGACTACTGAAAATAAAGTAAGTGTTATTCAAAATGTTAAAGATAGAATTAATGCAGATAGAAATATTACTACAAGAGATATTATAATTTTTACTGAAAACTTATACTTGTTAAAAAAGGCAAATTTTAATAATATAATGGCTCTTAGTACAATTATAGATACAACTGAAAATGTTAGACTAAAAGAGATAATAAGAGATATTTTAGCTGGGGTTGAAGCAGGTGACAACATGTATACTACTATGGAGTATTATTCTGATATTTTTCCTAATATATATATAAATATGGTAAAGGTTGGAGAACTTTCGGGAGCACTTACAAAGTCACTTGAAGATGCAATTAACTATTTAGAAGAAAGTGACAAATTGAAGAAGAGAATAAGAAAGATTCTAATTCCGAACCTTGCTATGTTTTTAGGAATTCTTATATTACTAATAGTTGGAGTTGTGGTTATTATTCCTATTATTCAAAATGTATTTAACGCAATGGGATCAACTCAGAAAATGCCAGCAGTAACAATTTGGTTTTCGAATTTTATAAATAAATTGGTTATTTATTGGTATATTCCTGTAATAGTAATTGCTGGAATTGTTGGAGTTGTTTTGGCTCTTATAAATACGCCAAAGGGAAGGTATAATTTTGAGTATTTCAAATATACAATGCCTATATTTGGAAAATTAATATTTTCTTTAGATTTTTCTAGATTTACAAGAGCTATGCTATTAAATTTAAACAATGGTATGAGAATCCAGGAGGCACTAGAAGTAAGCAAAAGTGTAGTAAAAAATTACGTTTTTCTTTCTATTGTAGAGTCATCAATTAACAATTTAGCGCTTGGACAATCATGGATTGAGCCATTTGAAAGGTCTAATCTAGCATCACCGATGATAATAGAGATGTTGAATGTTGGAATGCAAACAGACTTAAGGGAAATGATGAATAAACTAGTAGAATTTATGGATATGGATATAGATAATACCTTAAGAAAAATAATGAAATTACTTCCAGAGATTGTTTATGCAGTTGTTGGTATACTATTAATATTCTTAGTTCTTGTTGTTTTAGTACCATGTATTAACATGTATATGGGTGGCTGGTTATTTGAAGCAGCAGGAGTATAGTGACATAATATTTATGTCACTTTTGTTTTTATGGAGGTTTTATGAAAATTGGAATAGATATAGGCGGGAGCCATATTGGAATTGGTTTAGTAGATAATGAAAATAAGTTAATTGATAAATTTGAATACAATTGGAAAAAGGAAGAAAAGAAAGATAAAGAAGTAATCTGCAAATATGCACCAAAGTATTCTATAGATATTATTGAAGATTTACTAAAAAGAAATAGTTTAGATAGTAGCAGCGTAGAGAAAATTGGAATAGGATTTCCAATAGGTGAGATTATTAATAATAAAATATTTATGAATGGAAAAGAATTTGATATTGGTAAAAAAATTGAAGAACATTTTAAAGTTAAAGTTACAGTTAAGAACGATGTTAAATGCTCTGGAAAATACGTAAAAGAGTTGGGAGAACTAAGAAAATATAATAATGCCTTATTCTTGACTCTTGGAACTGGAATAGGAGGAGCATACTTTTATAAAAACCAATTAGTAGTTCCTAATAAATATGCAGGGTTTGAGTTTGGACATATGATAATAAAATATAATGGTGAAAAATGCTATTGTGGACAGAATGGTTGTTTTCAAGCATATGCATCTATGAAAAAATTTAGAAGCCAAGTTGAAAAGCTATTTAATAAAGAACATGTGAATAGTGAATTTGTTCTAGATGTTGTTTCAAGAAAAGAGAAAGAAATAGAAATGAATGCAATAATAGATAATTATTTACAATATTTAGCTATTGGATTGGTGAATTTGATACATATATTTGAACCAGATGCAATATGCATAGGAGGAAGCTTTGCTCATTATGAAAGTATATTTATTGAAAAACTAAATAAAAAGGTAAAAGAATACTTTATCTATAGAGAAATTCCTAAAATATTTATAACTAAAATTGCAAACGATGCTGGAATAATTGGAGCTACAATGTGAGAAAATAGGAATGGTGAAATACCTGTATATTTTTCGGAGAGTTTAATCGTTAAAAAAATATACAAAAGATAGGATAGATAAAGTCTTAATTGAAGATTTAAAAATTTGACATATATTATAAAAAGTAGTATAATAAAAACCAGTGATTACCAAAATGGTAAAGAAGAGATTTAGTTTAAATTAAAACATATTATACATTATAAGAGAAAAAGAAATAACATTTGAAAAAAATATAGTAAAGGGTATATATTGTTCGAAATATAAATATATGCTAACTATATTAATATATAGAAATAATTAGAATATTCTTTTGTTAAAATAGTTTAATATGTTTAAACTATTTTTTATTTATAAATATAGAAAAGTAGTTTTAGGCTAGTTTAGCTCTTAAAAAACGAAAGGAAAAATAGAATGGAAGATTTAAAGAATACTGGTGAAAGTGCTAACTCTAAATCTAATGTAAAGCAAAGGAGAAAAGCACCATACAAAAAAAATTATCATAAAGAAGTTGCTAAAAAAGAGAACACTTTAGTTGCTCCTAAAGGAAAGAGTAAGAAAATCAAAAAAGAAAATGATTTGGAAGTAAAATTTAAAAAAAGTCCAATAAAAATAATACCATTAGGTGGACTATTAGAAATTGGAAAGAATATTACAGTTTTTGAGTATGAAAATGAGATTGTTATAGTTGATTGTGGTTTAGCATTTCCAGAAGATGATATGCTTGGTGTAGATTTAGTTATACCAGATATCTCATACTTAGAAAGAAACAAAGAAAAAATTAAAGGTATGGTTATAACCCATGGACATGAAGACCATATTGGTGCAATACCATATTTCTTAAAACAAATAAATGTGCCAATATATGCAACTAAATTAACAGCAGGATTAATAAGAAATAAACTTGAGGAGCATAAACTATTGAGAAGTACTAAACTTAAAATTGTAAATCAGGGAGATAAAATTAATCTAGGAAAAATAAAAGTTGAATTCATAAGGAGCTGTCATAGTATTCCAGATTCTGTTGCACTTGCAATTCATACACCTGCTGGTATAATAGTGCATACAGGAGACTTTAAAATTGACTATACGCCTATTGACAACGAAAGAACAGACTTTGGAAGATTAGCAGAACTTGGCAATAAAGGAGTATTAGCATTACTTTCTGATAGTACAAACTCAGAAAGAAAAGGATACACAATGTCAGAAAGTACGGTAGGGGAAGTGTTTGACAAGTTATTCTTAAATTGCACTAAAAGGATAGTTGTAGCTACGTTTGCATCTAATATTCATAGAATACAACAGATAGTTAACTCGGCGGTAAAATATAACAGAAAAGTATCTGTTTGTGGAAGAAGTATGATAAATGTTATAAAAACGGCTATGGAACTTGGATATATAGATGTACCAGATAATACATTTATAGATATTGATATGATAAAGAATTATACGGATGAACAATTAGTAATTTTAACAACAGGAAGCCAAGGTGAAGCAATGTCTGCTTTAACAAGAATGGCATCTGGTGAACACAGAAAAGTTGAAATTACACCAAACGACTTAATTATAATATCTGCAAACCCAATACCAGGAAATGAAAAATATGTATCTAAAGTAATAGATGATCTAATGCAAATAGGAGCAGAAGTTGTATATAGTTCTTTAGCTGATATACATGTATCAGGACATGCATGTCAAGAAGAACAAAAATTAATGTTATCTTTAATTAGACCCAAATATTTCTTACCAGTACATGGAGAATATAGACAACTTATGGCACACGCAAAAACTGCAGTAAGTGTTGGAATCCCGCCAGAAAATATATTTATAATGAATAATGGTAGAGTAATGGAAATTAGCGAAAATAGTGCTAAGATGGTTGGAACAGTACAATCAGGAAGAGTATTAGTAGATGGTTTAGGAGTTGGAGATGTTGGAAGTATTGTTTTAAGAGATAGACAACATTTATCACAAGATGGTTTAATAATTGTAGTTATAACAATGGATCAAAATGGAGAAATAGTTGCTGGTCCAGATATTATTTCAAGAGGATTTGTATATGTACGTGAATCTGAAAACTTAATGGATGATGTAAAGAAAACTGTTCAGAGAGAATTAGATAAATGTGCAAATAAAGGAATAAAAGATTGGTCTGGAATTAAATCAAATTTAAAAGATGGATTAAGAGATTATATATTTGCGAAAACAAAAAGAAACCCAATGATATTGCCCATAATTTCAGAAGTATAATTTAGAATAGAACCGTAATTTATATTTATTATTTATAAAGGAGAAAAAAAGAAAATGGATTACAAAGATTTAGCAAATTTAATATTTCCAAATGCAAAGGATATTTCATATTATGAAGAGAAATATCCGGAAAGAAACTTACCAGAAGGAGCAATTGTTACAAGATTTGCCCCTAGTCCAACTGGATTTGTGCACATTGGTGGTCTATATCAAGCATTAGTGGCAAGAACAGCATCTGCTAATACTAATGGAGTATTTTTTCTAAGAATTGAAGATACAGACCAAAAAAGAGAAATTGAAAATGGAGTAACCGGTATTGTCAAATCTTTGCAAGATTTTGATATGAGTCCAGATGAAGGACAAATTTCTGAGAATCAAGAAATAGGAAAGTATGGACCATATAAACAAAGTAATAGAAAAGAAATATATGAGGCTTATGCTAAATACATGATATCAATTGGTAAAGCATATCCATGCTTTGCAACAGCAGAAGAACTAGATGAAATGAGAAAAACTCAAGAAGCAGCTAAAGTTAGACCTGGATATTATGGAGTATGGGCAAAATATAGAAATCTTCCTGTTGATGAAGCAGCAGAAAAAATTAAGAATGGAATTCCATACATTATAAGATTTAGATCACCAGGAAGGGAAGATAGAAAAATTAAACACAAAGATGTTATAAAAGGAAATGTAGATTTTCCAGAAAATGATCAAGATATTGTAATAATAAAAGCAGATGGACTTCCAACATATCATTTCGCTCATATTGTTGATGATCATTTAATGCATACAACACATGTAATAAGAAGCGACGAATGGCTATCATCAGTTCCACTTCATTTACAATTATTCCAGGAAATTGGATTTAAATCACCAAAGTATTGTCATATAGCGCCAATAATGAAAAATGATAATGGAAATAAACGTAAATTAAGCAAAAGAAAAGATCCAGAAGCAGCTGTTAGTTATTATGATGAACAAGGAATTCCAAGCCTTGCAGTAAAAGAATATTTATTAAATATTGCAAATTCAAATTTTGAAAGCTGGAGAAGACAAAATAGAAACGCTGATATTTCAGAATTTAAGTTTGAATTGAATAAAATGAGTGTAAGTGGAGCTTTATTTGATATGGTAAAACTTTTAGACGTAGCCAAAATTGTAATATCAAAATACTCATCAGAGGAAGTATATAAAGATGCAATTAAATGGGCTAGCAAATATGACATAGAATTAGCTGAATTACTACAAAAAGATAAAGAATATACACTTAAGGTATTAGGAATAGAAAGAGGAAACGAAAAACCAAGAAAAGATATTGCAAAATGGTCTGATTTAAAAGAAAACATAGGATATATGTATGACGAAGAATTTGAAAAAATAAGATCAAACTATGAACTACAGAAAATAACAGACAAAGAAAAAATCAAACAAATTTTAAATACTTATGCAGATAAATATTTTGACATAAATGACGATAAACAAACATGGTTTAATAAATTAAAAGACCTAGCAGAAGAATTTGGTTATGCGAGAGAAGTAAAAGAATTTAAAGCAAACCCAGAAAAATATGAAGCACATGTGGGAGATGTAAGTACACTAATTAGAATAGCACTTACCTCAAAAACAAATACACCAGATTTATACGAAATAATAAAAGTATTAGGAAAAGATAGAGTATTAAGCAGATTAAAGAATTTTAGTTAAATTATGAAGTATAAGAGGTACAGTTTTATGGAATTTAATATAGGCGATATTGTAAGAACTAAAAAAGTGCATCCTTGTGGAAGTAAATTATGGAAAATTACTAGAATTGGAGTAGACTTTAAGCTAGAATGCCAAGGGTGTGGACATGTTATAATGCTTGAAAGACCTAAAGCATTAAAAATTATAACAAAAATAGAAAAAAAGGCTTAAAAAATAAATATCATTTGATATTTATTTTTTTTTATTATATAATAAATTATCAATACTAATTAGGAGATAATTATCTTGAAAAAAACGTATAATAAAATATATAAAGATTTGGTAGATAAAATATATAATTTAGAATTGAATAATAAAAACATCTTTATTGAAAATAATGAAAAGGTTCCATATTTTTATTTTAATGAAGAAAAAAATATATTAACTATTATATTTCATGAAGATAACATTGATACAAAAAAATCATTAAATGATTTTTACAAAAATATACAAAACACTAATTATTTGTCAGAAAAAGTTCATGAAATTAAAATTAAAGTAAAAGAAGATTTTAAAAAAAATATTTTAAATAGATATATAGATTTAATATCAACTAAGAATAACACAAAAAGAAACTTCAAAACTAGTAAAATAACACGGGCAACAAGCTTTTAACGAAATAGCTCAGTATGCAGTAAAGAATAATAGCCTAATAACTATAAATGAAAAAGAGTTTAAAATAATAAATGAAAGTCTAAAGATAGAATACAAACTAGAGAAAAAAGAAGATAAATATGTTTTTTCTCATAACTTAAGAGTAGATTTAATACAAGATATACTATGTACAAAAAACAATATATATATTGTATATGATAACAAAATATATATATGTGATAAGAAATTTATCAATGATGAATTTTTAGTAATTTTAGAATTTATTTTAAACATGAAAAATGAAATAGAGCTAAATGAAGATGAAATAAAAACATTTTTATATTTAATATTACCTAACATTAAAGAAAGAATAAAAATAAAAAATCAATTGAGGGAAAGCATAAAAAAGCTTAAACCTAATACATTAGAGCCTGAATTATATTTAGACTTTGATAAAGATGGAAATGTAATAGCTGACTTAAAATTTAAATACGACCAAAGTATTTTTAATCCACTAAAAACTGAAAACATTAAAATAAATAGAAATATACTACAAGAAGCTAAAATATTACAAAAGATAAGAAAATCTGGTTTTCTATTAAGTGAAAAAAATAAAAATTTTGTTATGAATGATAACAATTTAATATATGACTTTATAAATGATGACATCAGTTCTTATATGAAAACATTTAAGATATTTACAACAGAGAATTTTAATAAAAAGAAAATCAAATCAGCTACAAAATTAACTTTAGGAATAAAAATTCAAAACAATCTTTTAAATATAAGTTTAGAAAATTTAGATATAAAAAAAGAAGAATTGAAATATATATTGCAGAAGTATAAGTTAAAAAAGAAATATCATAGACTAAGAGATGGAACTTTCTTAAGTTTAGAAAATAATAAGGAAGTAGAATTTTTAGAAAACTTATTGGATGGTATGGATATATCATATAAAGAATTAGACAATGAGTTTATTTCTTTACCAATAAATAGATCATTCTATTTGGAAAAGCTTTTAAAAACCAATAATATAAATATTAACACAGACGAAAAGTTTAACAATATAGTAAATAACATTAACTTAATAAAAAATACGAATATAGCTAAAGTACCCGATAAATTAGAGGCAAAATTAAGAGATTATCAACTTATAGGATATAAATGGCTAAAGATATTAGATAGTTACAAGTTTGGTGGAATTTTAGCTGATGATATGGGGCTGGGAAAAACACTTCAAATTTTAGCTGTGATTTTGGACTATGTAGAAAATAACAAAGAGCATAAAGCTTCTATAATTATAACTCCAAGTTCATTGGCTCTTAACTGGAAAAGCGAAATTGAAAAATTTGCTCCAACTATAAAAGCAATGGTTATAAGTGGAACTGCAAAAGAAAGAGAAGACAAAATAAAAGATATAGAAAATTATGATATTGTAATAACATCATATGAACTCTTAAAAAGAGATATAGCAATTTATTCAAAGCTAGAATATGAATTTAAATTTATTGTTGCAGATGAAGCACAATACATAAAGAATAACAATACACAAAATGCAAGAGCAATAAAAGTACTAAAAGGGCAGACTAGATATGCACTAACTGGAACTCCTATTGAAAATTCATTAAATGAGTTATGGTCTATTTTTGATTTTATAATGCCAGGATATTTGTTTACATATAAGAAATTTAAAACAAGATTTGAATTACCAATTATTAGACAAGAGGATAAAGAAGCATTTAAAAAGCTAAAAATGATTGTTCAGCCTTTTGTTCTAAGAAGAACAAAAGAGGAAGTTTTAAAAGAATTACCAAATAAGACAACAATTGTGTTAAACAATGAAATGACGGAAGAGCAAAATAAAATTTATTTAACTTTCCTAGCAAAAGCTAGAGATGAATTAGAAGATGAAATAGAAAACAAAGGATTTGAAAATAGTAGAATAAAAATATTATCTTTAATAACAAGATTAAGACAGATATGTTGTCATCCATCACTATTTATATCAAATTATAATCAGGAAAGTGGAAAGTTAATACAATGTTTAGAACTAATTAAAGCCGGAATTAATAGTGGACACAAGATTCTATTATTTTCTGGATATACATCTATGTTTAAACTTATAGAAAATATAATAAAAAAAGAAAATATAAATTATTCAAAATTGACTGGAAGTACTAAAGTTTCAGAAAGATTAAAATTAATAAATGAATTTAATAAAGACCCAGAAAAAAAACTATTTTTAATTTCATTAAAAGCAGGTGGAACAGGAATTAATTTAACCTCGGCAGATATGGTAATACACTATGATCCATGGTGGAACGTAGCTGTTGAAAATCAGGCAACAGATAGAACACATAGAATAGGTCAAACAAAGAAAGTACAAGTATATAAATTAATTACTAAAAACTCTATAGAAGAAAAAATATATGAATTACAAAAAAGAAAAGAAAAACTAATAGACAATATGCTTAGCACAGATGTAAAGTTTATTAATAATCTAACTAAAGAAGATATACTAAGCTTATTTGAATAATTAATAATTTAAAGGAAAGTACCAATATGAATGATTATGTAACAATAATAGGAGCAGGACTTGCAGGTTGTGAGGCAGCATATCAGATAGCGAAACAAGGCATTAAAGTAAAATTATATGAAATGAAACCAGAAAAATATTCACCGGCACATTCAAATGAGAACTTTGCTGAGATTGTATGTAGTAATTCGTTTAAATCGAATCTAATTACAAATGCTTGTGGCTTATTAAAAGAAGAATTAAGAATTTGTGATTCTTTGCTAATAAAATGTGCTGATGAAACTAGTGTACCAGCCGGACAAGCTCTAGCAATTGATAGAGATAAGTTTTCTAAACTTGTAACTGAAAAAATAAGAGACAATAAGAATATAGAAATACATAATAAGGAAGTATATAAGATAGATAAAAATGCTATAACAATTATTGCCACTGGACCATTAACATCAGACAGAATGTCAAAAGAAATTGCAAGGATAACAGGAGAAGATAAACTGTATTTTTATGATGCAGCAGCACCAATAATAGAAAAAGAAAGCATAGACATGAATATAGCTTTTTGGGGAGATAGATATAGCCAAGAGAAAAAAAAGGATGAGAATATAGATACTTGGAAAAATAGAATAAGCAAAGAAAAAAGAAACTATATAAATCTTCCTATGAATAGAGAAGAATATGAAAATTTTTACAATGAACTCATTAATGCAGAAATTGTAACTTTGCATGAGTTTGAAAAAAGAGAAATATTTGAAGGGTGTATGCCAATAGAAATAATGGCTAAGAGAGGAATAAACACATTAAGATTTGGACCATTAAAACCAGTCGGATTTGATGACCCAAGAACTGGAAAAAGACCATATGCTATTGTACAGTTAAGACAAGACAATGAAGAAGGTACAATTTTTAATATGGTAGGTTTTCAAACAAATCTAAAGTTTGGGGAACAAAAAAGGGTATTTAGTATGATTCCAGGATTGAAAAATGCAACTTTTTCAAAATATGGGGTAATGCATAGAAATACATTTATAAATTCAAGCAAACTTCTAGATGAAACATATAATTTAAAAAAGAATAGTAAAATATTTTTTGCAGGTCAAATAACTGGTGTTGAAGGATATGTTGAGTCAATATCATCTGGACTTGTCGCAGGTATAAATGCAGCAATACTATATAATAAAGAGAAAAATTTGAACTATAAAAAAATGATTTTTCCAATAGAAACTGTTATTGGAGCATTAGCAAAATACATTTCAACTCCGAATGAAAAGTTTCAACCAATGAATGCTAATTTTGGTATAATGCCATCTTTAGACATAAAAATTAAAGACAAAAAACAAAGATATGAATTAATAGCCAAAAGATCAATAGAAAAAATAAAAAGTATTTGAATTTTAAAAGGATATATGATATAATTCACCATATATTAAAAAGATATAAAGCAAAGTATGATGAATGCCAAATATTTACAGAGAAATAGATTGTAGCTGAGAGTCTATTAATATTATTTATCAGAAATTTCACTTTATGTATTCTCTCTTTTGAAGTTTAAGTAGGAAGAAGCGGTAGTTACGTTATAACTATTAATGAGGTCAATATAAAAATTGGCGAAATTAGGTGGTACAGAGATATAAGAGTCTCCCTATATATGAGGGGGGACTCTTTTTGTTAGTTTTAGGAAAGGAGAAAAAATGAAAGATAAACTTGAAGAAATAAGAAAAAGAGCAAAAGAAAGAATTGAAGAAGTAAAGGATTTACAGGGGCTTAACGAATTAAGAGTTAAAGTGCTAGGAAAAAAAGGTGAGCTTACAGAAATATTAAGAGGAATGAAAGACTTAAGTGCAGAAGAAAGACCAGTAATAGGTAACTTAGTAAACAAATTAAAAGATGATATTGAAACATCAATAGAAAAAACTGAAAAGTTATTAAAAGAAAAAGAACTTGAAAAAAAATTAGAAGAAGAGAAAATAGATGTCACTTTACCAAGTTCTAAAATAAGAAGAGGAAGTAAACATCCAATAAATAGAACAATAGAACAAATACAGGATTTATTTGTATCTATGGGATATGATGTTGTAGATGGCCCAGAACTTGAAACAGATGAATTTTGTTTTGAAAGACTAAATTTACCAAAAGGACATCCAGCAAGAGATATGCAAGATAGTTTCTATATTACGCCAGAATACTTATTAAGAACTCAGACATCTGCAGTTCAAGCACGAACAATGCTTGGTAATGAAGAAAAATCACCAATAAGGATAATATGTACAGGAAAAACATATAGAAGAGAAGACGACGCAACACATTCACATCAATTTAATCAAGTTGAAGGTTTAGTAATAGACAAAAAAGAAAGAAATGTATCTTTGGCAGATTTAAAAGGAACTTTAGAAGTATTTGTTAAAGAAATGTTAGGGGATAATTTAAGCTTACGTTTTAGACCAAGCTATTTCCCATTTACAGAACCATCATATGAGGTAGATGTAACATGCTTTAAATGCGGAGGAAAAGGATGTAACCTATGCAAACAAACAGGATGGATAGAAATATTAGGAGCAGGAATAGTACATCCAAATGTATTAAAAATGAATGGATATGATCCAGAAAAATTTGGCGGATTTGCATTTGGAACAGGAATAGATCGTTTAGCAATGTTTAAATATGGAATAACAGATATGAGATATTTATATCAAAATGATGTAAGATTTCTTTCTCAGTTTGATAGGAGGGATAATTAAATATGAAATTAAGTACAAGTTTTGTCAAAGATTACGTTGATATAAATGGTGTAGATGTAAAAACACTAGCTGAAGATATGACTAGAGTTGGAAATGAATATGACTCCGCAGAAAATTTGATTAATGCAACAAATTTAGTTGTTGGTGAAGTTATAGAATGCGAAATGCATCCAGATTCAGACCATTTACATGTATGCAAAGTTAATGTTGGGAATGAGGTATTACAAATTGTATGTGGTGCACCTAATGTTAGAAAAGGTTTGAAGGTAATTGTTGCCTTAGACGGTGCTGTTCTTCCAGGTGATTTTAAAATAAAGAAGGCAATGAAAAGAGGAGTAGAGTCTAATGGAATGTTATGCTCACTTTTAGAACTTGGAATTGAACCTAAATTTTTAAATGAAGCTGAAAAGGCAGGAATACATGAATTACCAGCTGATAGTAAACCAGGTGACGATCCAATAAAAGCATTAGAAATGGATGATTCTGTAGTTGATTTTGAACTTACAACAAATAGGGGAGATTTGCTTAGCATTTTAGGTATGGCTTATGAGTTAGGAGCAATTTATGATAAGCCAGTTAAAGATGTAGATTTATCTCATAATGAAAGTGGAGAAGATTTAAATAAAAGTTTTAAGCTAAATATAAATACTGAAAATTGCAGTGTATTTTTAGCAAAAAAGGTTGAAAATGTTGTAATAAAAGAAAG
Source organism: uncultured Clostridia bacterium (assembly GCA_934130435.1). Lineage (GTDB taxonomy): Bacteria > Bacillota > Clostridia > TANB77 > CAG-508 > HGM13634. Next base: position 45,214 of record CAKOYB010000004.1, on the reverse strand, counting down.
TCCTAAATTTATTCAAAATAGATTAATTGCATCTGGAATTAGACCAATAAATAATGTAGTAGATATAAGTAACTATGTAATGCTAGAATTAGGTCAACCATTACATTTTTATGATGCAGATAAATTAAACAATGAAATTGAAGTAAGAATGGCACAAGAAGGAGAAAAGTTAACAACACTTGATAATATACAAAGAACTTTAACTTCTGATGATATTGTAATTTCAAATGGAAAAAAAGCAATTGGCTTAGCTGGTGTTATGGGTGGACTAGATACAGAAGTTACAGAAAATACTAAAAATGTAATAATAGAAGCTGCTGTTTTTGATAGTGTAAAAGTTAGAGTTACATCAAATAAAATATTAAGAAGCGAAGCAAGCAATAGATTTGAAAAAGGACTAGACCCGAATAGAACATATATGGCAGCAGAAAGAGCAGCTAAACTATTAGCAGAATATGCAGAAGGAACAGTTGTAACAGGAACAGTAAAATATGATACAACAAATGTAATACCTAAAACAATTGAAATTACTTTTGAAAATATAACAGATGTGCTTGGAATGAAAATACCAAATGAAGATATATTAGAAGTGTTTAGAAAATTAGGATTTACATATGATGTAAAAGGCGAAAGAGTTTATGTAACAGTGCCAACAAGAAGATTAGATATATCAATAAAAGAAGATTTAATTGAAGAAGTTGGAAGAATATACGGACTAGACAATATACAAGGCAAATTGCCAACAGTTCCTATGAAACAGGGAAGCTTAGATAAAACAGATAGAGAAATTAGAAATAAAATGATTTCTTTAGGATTAAATGAAACTTTATCATATGTATTGGTAAGAGAAAACGAAGCAGATGGTTTTACAACAGACGAATTTGAAAAAGTAAAACTCTTAGATCCAATTACAGAAGAAAGAAGCACATTAAGATATAGTGTTTTAGCATCTCTTTTGAAAATATATGAATACAACAAAGCAAGAAATGTTAAAGATGTATCTATATTTGAGATTGGAAAAGGTTTTTATAAAAAAGAAGATTATGGCGAAGATAAAAAACTTGCAGTATTAATGTCTGGCAAATATTATTTAGGAATAGAAAATAAAAAAGACGTTGATTTTTATGTAGTAAAAGGCGTGGCAGAGGAAATACTAGATTACTTAGGATATAGTGGAAGATATAGTTTTGTATTACCATGTAAAATGCCTAAAGAAATGCATCCAGGACAGACAGCAGCAATATCTGTAAATAACGATATTGTTGGAATGGTAGGAAAACTACACCCATCAGTAGAAAAAGAAGATGTATATGTATTAGAAATTAATTTAGACAAACTACTTAGCAAAAGAATAGGAAAAATGAGATTTAAAGAAATTTCTAAATATCCGGAAATATCAAAAGACTTAGCAATAGTAGTAGATAAAAATATATCAGCAGATGAAATTGCAAAATTAATAAAGAAAGCAGCAGGTGCCTTGCTAACTAAAATAGAAATATTTGATGTGTATGAAGGGGGAAATATTTCTAAAAATAAAAGAAGTATAGCATATTCATTATCATTTGGAACAATGGATAGAACTTTAACAGATGATGAAATAAATAGCTTATTAAGCAAAATAGTTAATGACCTAGAGAAAAAAATAAATGCAGAACTAAGAAAGTGAAAAACTAATATTGATTTTTTTATAATAAAGTGATATAAGTAAATCTAATATATAAGAGTGAAAGTGAGGAAAAGATGAAAAATAGGGTATATGAAAAAGATATTTTAGATGATTTTAGAGAATTACTTGAGTATGTACTAAAAAGATATCCAAAAAATGTAGCTTATAAGTATAAAAAAGATCCATCAGCAAAAGAACCAGAATATATAGAAAAAACATATGAACAAACTTGTAATGATATAAAAGCACTAAGCACAAAACTACTTAACATGGGATTAAAAGGAAAAAGAGTAATTTTAATAGGAAACAATTCTTATGAATGGTGTATAAGTTATTTAGCTGTTACTTGTGGAGATATGGTAATTGTACCATTAGATAAATCATTACCAGAAAATGAAATTGAAACTCTAATTAAAAGAAGCAAAGCAGAGGTAGCAATATTTGATTCTAAATATTGTGAAACGATTAAGAAAATAAAAAACAATACAAACTTAAATACATTTATATGTATGCAAGATACTAAAGAAGAAGATATTTTTAATATTAATAAATTAGTTAATGATGGAAAAGAATTATTAGAAAGTGGAGATAAAAAATACAGCGAAATTGTATTAAACAATAATGAAGCATCAATACTATTATTTACATCTGGTACTACTAACAATCCAAAAGCAGTAATGCTTTCACAACATAACATTTGTAGCAATTTCTGTGCATATGCTTCGCACTTTAAAATCTTACCAACAGATACATTACTATCATTTTTACCAATACATCATACATTTGAAAGCAGTATTACAATACTATATGGATTTTATTCAGGGGCTACAATTGCTTTTTGTGATGGACTTAAACATATTCAAAAAAATTTAAAAGAATATGGAGTTACTATATTTGTTGCTGTTCCACTTGTTATGGAAACAATGTATAAAAAAATACTAAAAACTATTAAAGATAACGGCAAGGAAGAAACAATAAAAAAGGCAATGAATATTTCAAACACTTTGCTAAAATTTAAAATTGATGCTAGAAAGAAAATATTTAAACAAGTACTAGCAGCATTTGGAGGAAAATTAAGAGTAGTACTTTATGGAGCAGCTTCAATGGATAAAGATACAATAATAGGACTTACATCTTTTGGAATAAAACTAGTTCAAGGGTATGGACTTACGGAATCATCTCCAGTTATTGCTGCAGAAGGAGAAGGAAAAAATCAAACAAAGCCAGGATCTGTTGGATATCCACTTGATAATGTACAAGTAAAAATTGATAATCCAGATGCAGATGGAGTTGGAGAAATATTAGCCAGAGGTCCAAATATTATGCTTGGGTATTGTGATGATGAAGAACAAACTAAAGAAACACTACAAGATGGATGGCTTAGAACTGGAGACTTTGGATACATAGATGAAGACGGATTTATTTTTGTTACTGGAAGAAAGAAGGATATTATAGTTTTAAGAAATGGAAAAAATGTGTATCCACAAGAGATAGAATTTTTAATAAATAAATTAGTATATGTTAAAGAGTCACTAGTATATCAAAGAGAAAAGGATGCTCAAGATACAATGCTATGTGCAAAAATTGTTTATGATGAAAGCCTAATAGAAGAACAGTTTGGAAAATTAACTAAGGAAGAATATAAAAACAAAATATGGGAAGATATTAAAGATATAAACAAAAACCTTCCTACATTTAAACATATTAAAAGCATATCTATAACAACAGAAGAATTAGCAAAAACTACTACTCAAAAGGTTAAAAGATATGAAGAGTTAAAGAAAATAAAAGAATAAGAATATTTAGACGGATTAATATCCGTCTAAAAAAATATAAAATTCAATTTTCATTCAATATTTACTTTGTATAATTATAATATGGAGGAAAAATATGAAAATTTTAATAATTGAAGACGAATATAGTCTAGCAGATGCTATTAGTGAGACATTAAAAAGAGAAGGTTTTTCATCTTATATAGCTACAGACGGGGAAGAAGGAGAAAATGAAGCTCTTAGTGATATATACGATTTAATCTTGTTGGACTTAATGCTTCCAAGAAAAGCAGGTTTTGATATATTAAAAAATATAAGAAATGAAAAAATAAATACTCCAGTAATAATATTAACAGCAAAGTCAGAAGTATATGATAAAATAAATGGGCTAGAAATTGGAGCAGATGATTATGTTACAAAACCATTTCACATGAAGGAACTAATGGCAAGAGTAAAGGCGATATTAAGAAGAAATGTAAATATAGAAAATACAAATTATTTAGAATTTGGTGATTTAAAACTAGTTACATCAACAGGAGAACTTAAATGTAATGATAAAAGTATTTTTATTACTGGAAAAGAGCTCGAACTATTAGAAATTTTATTACTTAATAAAAAACAAATAGTTAATAAAGAAACTATTGCAAACAAGGTTTGGGGATTTGACAGTGAGGCAGAATATAACAATGTTGAAGTTTATATTTCTTTTCTAAGGAAAAAAATAAAACTAATAAAATCAAAAGTAGGCATAAGGACAATTAGGGGCTTAGGATATAAAATGGAGGAAGCTAATGATTAAAAAGCTTAAAACAAAAATTTTCTTAATAATTTCACTTCCATTAATAATAATAGTTTTTGGAATAATTGTATTAATAATAACTCTAAATCATAAAAGCACGTTAAATGTTGCTACAAACCTAATGAATATGACAGTAAATCATGGTTTTAGAAATGGAGAACAAATAGATAGTCAAAATATAAATAAGAACATTCAAGTAGATGGAATATATTATTACATAGTTGATGAATCAAAAGATTTGTATAATTCAGACAGAGAAATTGAAAAAACTATTAACAAAATAAGAAAACAAAAAAATAAAAATGGAATTGTAGGAAAATATGTATATAATAAAATAAAGCTTGAAAGAGGAAACATGGTTGCAATTACTCTGCTAGAGAGCCAAGATATTGTAAATTCGATAAAAAAAATGTATATTACTGCTGCTATAATATTTGGAATGTCAGTATTTGTAATATATATAGTTTCAAAAAAGATAACTGAAATTATTGTTACTCCAGTAGAAAATACAATTGAAAAACAAAAGCAGTTTATTTCAGATGCATCACATGAATTAAAAACACCACTTGCTGTAATTGAGGCAAATTCGGATGTCTTGGAAAATGAAATAGGAAGTAACAAATGGTTAGGATATATTCAAAAGGAAATTGAATGTATGAATAAACTTATAAATGATTTACTTTTATTAACAAAAACAGAATATACAAGTAATAAGATAGAAAATAAAAAAATAAATGCATCTGAAAAAATAAACATAGTTGTTGCAATGTTTGAGAGTGTTGCATATGAAAGAAAAGTAAAGCTAAACAGTAAAATAGAAGAAAATGTTTATATAAATGGAAATGAAGATGATATAGAACATATTGGTTCTATATTAATTGACAATGCAATAAAACATACAAAATCAGATAACAATGTAGTTGTTGAGTTATATAATGAAAAAAATAACATGGTACTAAAGGTAAAAAATCAAGGAGAACCTATTCCTAAAAATGAAAGAGAAAAAATCTTTGAAAGATTTTATAGGATTGACAAAGCAAGAAACAGAAATGAAAAAAGATATGGACTTGGTCTAGCAATACTAAAAAGTATTATTCAAAAAAATAATGGACAAGTAAAAGTAAACTATGAAAACGGATACACTATATTTGAAGTAAAGATGCCAAAGGGGACGGAAAATTTTGGCACAATGAAATAGTAATAAAATAAAATTCATAATTAAACTTTCATACGAATACAATTAAACAAATGTATTCATATGGAGGTTTTGCTTTATGACCAAAGTTTCAATAGAAGAACGTGCAATAGAACTTGCACATTATATAATAGATTCAAAAGATACAGTAAGAGGTGCTGCTAAAAAATATGGAATAAGTAAAAGCACGGTACACAAAGATGTAAGCGAAAGATTACTTAAGATAAATCCATCATTAGCACATGATGTAAGAATAATATTAGATGAAAATAAAGCAGAAAGACATATAAGAGGAGGTTTAGCAACAAAGTTAAAGTATGAAAAAGAGCATGAATTAGAACATAAAAAAATAGTTGACAAATAATGATAAGATATGTTATAATTACTAACTGTAACCGCATAATTCAAGGTTTTAAAAGTCTAATTAAGTTTAGATACCTAAAGTTTAAGGTTAGCGAGTATACAAGAAAAGGGAGGTGCTTTCGAATGTATGCAATAATAGAAGCATGTGGAAAGCAATACAAAGTAACAAAAGGAGACGTAGTATTTTTTGAAAAACTAGAAGCTGAAGAAGGCAAAAAAGTTACATTTGATAAAGTAATTTTATTATCAGATGAAGAAAAAATTGAAGTTGGCGCTCCTTATGTAAAAGGTATTAAAGTAGAAGGAAAAGTTATTTCTCATGGTAAGGGAAAGAAAATTATTGTTTTCAAATATAAGGCTAAAAAGAATTATAGAAGAAAACAAGGACACAGACAACCATACACTAAAGTAGAAATAACAAACATAAAATTACCAACTGCTAAGACAAAAAAAGCAGACAGCGATGTAAAAGAAAAAGTTGAAGAATAATTTAAGAGATATAAATTAACTTAAAATCGAAAGGAGTGACTATTAATGGCACATAAAAAAGGGCAAGGTAGTGTTAAAAACGGTAGAGACAGTGAGTCAAAGCGTTTAGGTGTAAAAAGAGCAGATGGACAGTTCGTTCTTGCTGGAAATATATTAATGAGACAAAGAGGAACAAAAATGCATCCAGGTAATAATGTAGGAAAAGGTAGCGATGATACACTTTATGCATTAATAGATGGAAAAGTAAAATTTGAAAGAAAAGGTAAAGACAAAAAGCAAGTTAGTGTTTACCCAGTAAATGATTAATAATTAAAATAAAAAAGTAGACTTTGTATTTTACATAGTCTACTTTTTTGATAAGAATTTAAAAAATGAATAGTTTTATTCATTATATAAGTTTCTTTCATATAAATCTTTTATAAAAACATCTTTTTCTTCAAAATTATCTACAAAGCCAATTGTTGCTTTGTCATTATTTAATTCTTGTATCCAAACAGGTCTATCATTATAATATACATCTGATTTTTCTTTATTATTTAAAATATTATTAATTCTATTTAAATCCATAAAAACCTCCAATTTTAAAAAAATATAATATAAATATGTAACTTGAATATAATAAAAGTATATCCAAATCTAATTAAAATATTACAAATATATTGACTAAAAGAATAAGTAAATATAAAATATAAGAAAAATAAAGCTTGGAGAAATAAAAGTGGACAATAAAGTTTTTACAAAGAATGATAATGGATTTATATGTGAATATTGTAATAGAAAAGTAGAAAAGTTAGGATATACGTCAAGAAATCATTGCCCATATTGTTTACATTCAAAACACGTTGATATTAATCCAGGAGATAGAAAAGAAGAATGTAAAGGAGAACTTGAACCAATAGGATTAGAAATTCATCCTAAAAAGGGATATGTTATAGTATTTAAATGTAAGAAATGTGGAGTAATAAGAAGAAATAAATCAGCAGAAGATGATAACAAAAATTTGATTATTGAATTAAGTACAAAACAATTTTAAACTAGGAGGTTATATGAAGAGATATTTTGGAACTGATGGAATAAGAAGAATTGCAAATACGGAATTAACACCAGAGTTAGTATATAAAGTTGCCAAGGCTGGAGCGTATGTTCTGGCAAAACATTCAAATCACGCGCCAACAATTCTAATTGGTAGAGATACAAGAATATCAGGAACACTAATTGAAAGTGCAATGACTGCGGGTTTTTTAAGTTATGGAGCAAATGTTATATCACTTGGAGTAATTCCAACTCCTGCAGTAGCTTATTTAACTAAAGAGATGAATGCAGATGCAAGTGTTGTGATTTCTGCATCACATAATACTTTTGAGTTTAATGGAATAAAATTTTTTAGCAATAAAGGAATGAAGATACCTGATGAAATTGAAGAAGAAATAGAAGAAGTAATTGATTCTGGAAAACTAAGTGAATTAACTGCTAAACATGAAAAAATAGGTGTAGCAGAAATAAGAACGGAACTAATTAATGAATATAAAAAAATGTTCTTGGAGAAATTTTCAACTGAAATAAGAGAAAAATTAAGTAGAGATTTCAAAGTTGCAATAGATACAGCAAATGGTGCAACATACAAAATTGCAGAGGAGATATTTAAAGATTTAGGAATTAATTATACAATAATAAATAATCAACCTACTGGAATAAATATTAATGAAAATTGTGGTTCTACTCATTTGGATGGCTTAAAGCAATTCGTCGTGGAAAACAAAATGTCTATGGGAATAGCATATGATGGAGACGGAGATAGATGCTTAGCAATAGATGAGAATGGAAAAGAAATAGATGGAGATATTATTTTAGCAATTATTTCTAAATACTTAAAAGAAAATAATAGTCTGAATGATAACACATTAGTAGCAACAGTAATGAGCAATTTAGGATTAAATAAGTATGCAGAAAATAATAATCTAAAACTTATACAGACAAAAGTAGGAGATAGATATGTTTTAGAAGAAATGTTAAAAAACAATTATAATCTTGGAGGAGAACAATCTGGCCATATAATATTATTAGATTATAATCCAACTGGAGATGGAATCTTAACATCATTAATGCTAATTAAAATTTTATTAGAAAAAAGTGTTTCACTTTCTAAAATGTGTGATATAATAAACATATATCCTCAAGTATTAGTGAATGCAAGAGTTAGTCAAGAAAGAAAATATGATTATTACGAAGATGAAGAAATACAAACAGCAATAAAAAAACTTGAAGACGAGTTTGCAGGAGAGGGTAGAGTTTTAATTAGAACATCAGGTACGGAACCATTAGTTAGGATAATGATTGAAGGCAGAGACAAAGAAAAGATGGTTAAGGCAGCAAAAGAACTATCAGAATTAATGGAAAAAAAATTAATTTAATGAACAAAGGAGGAAAAAATGGTAACTATTACAACGATTGATATGACAAACCCATTGGTAATGTTAATAGCTTTATTAATTAATGTATTATTTATAATATTAGGAAAAGAATTCAAAAAGAGTACACTTCCAGCTATTTCATTATTTATATTTTTAGCAATAATATTATTTCATGCAATTCAAATTTTCACAGTTGGTGGAGGAGTACCATTATTAACAAAAAGCTTAGCTTATGATGCAGTTATGGTATTAGTGTCATATATTGCTTATCTATGGGTTGATGATATCGAAGCAAAAGAAAACAATAAAAAAAGTATTGATAATAGTTTAGACTGGTTTTGGAAAAAAGTTTAGTAAAAAGGGGCATGTTATAAAAATGTGCCCTTTTTTAGAATTAAAAATAGTAAGTATAAATAAATGAATTATTTTATTAAAAGTATAAATAATAAATAAAGGAGGTAAAAAGATGGAAAGAAAAATTAAAGTTGTACAAATTGGTACAGGAAAAATGGCTAAATATACCATGAGATATGTTTTTGAAAAAGGAGGAGAAATTGTAGGCGCTGTTGATGTAAATCCTGCTGTTATTGGAAAAGATATTGGAGAATTAATAGGAAGAGAGAATCTTGGTGTAAAGGTTGTAGATTTAAAAGATGCTGAAGAAATGCTAAAACAAGTAAAACCAGATATTTGTATAGTAGAAACAATGAGTTTATTAAAGGATGTAGAGGAACCACTTATGCTATGCGCAAAATTAGGAATTAATGCTGTTACGACTTGTGAAGAAGCGTTTTATTCATGGAATTCTAATCCAAATCTAACTAAAAAAATTGATGAATTAGCTAAACAAAATAATTGTACAATTGTTGGAACAGGATATCAAGATATCTATTGGGGACAATTAATAACAAGTATTTGCGGATCAACACAAAAAATAACAAAAATTAAAGGTAGTTCAAGCTATAATGTTGAAGACTATGGAATTGCTTTGGCAAATGCTCATGGAGCAGGATTAACATTAGATGAATTTGAAAAACAAGTAGCAGTAGTAGATAAAATAAGCAATGACGAAAGACAGAAAATAATAGAAAGTGGAGAATATTTACCATCATATATGTGGAACACAAATGGATGGTTATGTGATAAATTAGGGCTAACAGTTGAATCTCAAACACAAGTAACTGTTCCTACAACATATAAGGAAGATATTTATTCAGAAACTTTAGGTGTTACTGTAAAAGCAGGAGATGCAACTGGTATGAGTGCAATTGTTACAACTAAAACAAAAGAAGGGATAACAATAGAATCAGAATGTATAGGAAAAGTATACTCAAATGAAGACTTTGATAAAAACGAATGGACTGTATACGGAGAACCAGAGACAACAATAACAGTAGCTAGACCAGCAACTGTAGAGCTAACATGTGCAACAGTAGTTAACAGAATTCCTGATATAATCAATGCTAAACCTGGATTTGTTCCAACAGCTGAGATAGGAGAACTTAACTTTAAAACAAAAATTTAAATGATTATATTAATTAAAAGGTTTAAAATAATTTTTTACAATTACTTGAATTAAAAATAGAATTATTATATACTATGACTCAGAAGCTAAAAAGCTTTATAAAAATCCCAAGGAGGAATAGATATGAATGAGCGAGAAGTAAGACCATTTACTTTATGGAGACATTTTAAAGGAGCTAGAGCTCTTGTGATCACATTAGCAGAGCATAGTGAAACACATGAAAAGCTAGTTGTCTATCGATGCATGGATAATAATGGAAAAACAAACCATAAGGACGGTATTTATGCAAGACCACTAGAAATGTTTTTATCTGAAGTTGATCACGAAAAATATCCAGATGTAACTCAAAAGTATCGTTTTGAACAAATTGTTGATTAAAATTCAAAAAGAGAGGGCAGATGCCTTCTCTTTTTATATAGTAGAAAATTTCTCATTTCCTACTATATAAATAATGCTATAATCTCTATTGCCTTTGAGATTTCCTCATTCCATTTGGAAACTCAAATCGGCGAGAACAAAGGGCGACTAAAGTCGCTTTGTTCAATAGCTTTTTTATTTATAAGGAGAAGGGGCCAACCTAAAAATCGGTAGGCCCCCATGTGCAGTATTATGAGAAAATTAAATTACAATGCAATTCAATGCCTCGTTCAGCTGCTTTTCAGCTTCACGGAGAAGTTCAAGAGCTTTCTCAAGACTGACCTCGCCAGTACAAATCTTTCTTACCAAAGAAACGAAATTTTCACGCTGCGCTGCCAAAATTTTGAATTCCGGCATTGAACGAGCAAAACATCCGATTCTTTCGGTAAAGTTGGTCTGATCATCACAGTCCTCCAAGGTACTAATGATACTCAGTACCAAACCTTTTCCGGCACAGAGCTCATTGTAGAGCTCTTCTACTTTCCGCTTAACATTTGTTGCCATAAAAATACTCCTTTTGGGCTTGTTGCCCTTTTATTTGCAAAATTACTCTCTTGGAGCATTTGCACTTTTATTATAAAATAATTTGACCAATATGTCAATAATATGACGATAGACTTATAAACGTCAGCACAAAAAAATCAATCTTTTCAGATTGATTTAATCATTAACGTCACATTGGTGCGACGATTTTATCTTATGGAGCGAATACACAACAGGTTACGAACTTTGTTCCCTTTCTAAAATTATTATATATAAAATATTATTAAAGTTCAATGGGAATATGGAGTATTTTGCCATTTTATAGTATAATCTTATTAAATTATACTTTTTCGGAGGTAAAAATGATATTTGAAGTAACAGAACAAAAAATTTAAAAGAAATAAAGATACTATTTAATGATATAAGATTTTATATGGGAAATAGTGTATTAGATGGTGTCATGGGGAAAGCATTTGTAGATAATGTTAGAAATCCTAATATTGCTTTTTTAGTAGTTAGAAATTATTGTTTCATAAGTGGAAATATAGATGATAAAGATTTAAAGGATATTATTGATAAAAATTTTAAAGAATATATATTGATACCAAGCAATGACATTGCTAGCAAAATAGAAAAAATATATTCTCGCAATATACGAAAATCACAAAGATATTCTATAAAAAAAGAAGCAACATTTGATAAAGAAAATTTATATCGAATGATAAATAGTTTAGATAAAAAATTTGAAATTGCAAAAATAGATGAAACTTTAGCTGATAATATAAAAAAAATGAAATTTTTAAATATAACAGATAACTATAAAAAATATGGTATAGGTTTTTGCTGTATTTATAATGATGAAATAATTGGTGTAGCATCATCAAATATTTTTTATAAAGATGGTATTGAAGTTAATATAAAAGTAAAAGAAGATTATCGTAGGAAAGGAATTGCTACTGCATTGGCATCAAGGCTTATTATAGAATGTTTAGATCAGAATAAAAAAATAAGTTGGGACGCAGCAAATACTAATTCTGTTGGTTTAGCACAAAAATTAGGATTCGAATATGATTCAACATATAACACTTACAATTTTATTTAAGGAGAGTAAAAAATGAATGATTTAGTTAGTGAAATAGAAAAATTAGTAGAATGTTCAAGTGAAAATGTTTCGATTTTAATTAAAGAATTAAATTCAGATTGTGATATATATAACTTTAATAGTACTAAAAAATTAGTATCTGCTTCAATAATTAAAGTACCCATAATGTTAGCGATTTTAAATGAGATTAAAAATGGAAAAGCAAATTTAAACGATATGGTTTTAGTTACAAAAAATGATATACTATATGATACTGAAGTATTTGAGAATGGAGAAAAAAATTATTCAATAAACGAATTAATTAATTGGATGATAATTGAATCAGATAATACTGCAACAAATGTATTGTTAAAACATTTTGGTATGGAAAATGTTAATCATTATATCGCCAATGTTTTAAAAGTGAAATCTACATATTTACAAAGATATATGTTAGACGAAAAAGCTATAGAAAATGGATTAAATAATTATATGAGCCAAAAAGATATGTTGGATATTTTTACACTCTTATTTAATAAAAAGATTTTAAATGAAAAGTTATGTGACATTGCGATAAATATATTATATAATCAACGTTGCCAAGACCAAATAATGAGATATATTTTTGAACCTATAAAGTTTGCTCATAAAACTGGAGTACTTGATTACTTAAATCATGATGTTGGAGTAATAAGTATTAATAACAAAATGTTTTATATCGGCGTTTCTATATACAACTCAAATAATAAGAAAGGCAATAAGAAATTAATTGGTAATATAGGAAAGAAAATGTATGATTATTTAATTAATTAGAATAAGGGGTATGAAAATTACAATAATATAATTTGTATGAGACTACAAATTCAATGCTGTCTGGATATAAATTTCACTCTCATATTAAAAAAATACAAAAAGAGGATTAAATTATTTTGATAATTTTTCCTCTTTTTTGCTGGTTAATTAAATAAAAAACTCACGAATTTCACAGTTAGTAAATTAATTTTATTTAGTAATCTCAAGGAAGTATGGAAAAAAATTGTATTATAATGTATAATTATAATGGTTTTAAAGCGTGAATTTAGTTAGGAGGTAATAATGAATATTTTATATACTGCTTTTAATGGTAAAGATAATTCATCTAAAATATTGTTAGATAATATTAAAACTTTAGATGAAAATAAATTATATTTAAGAAATAGCTTTATTACGAGTGTTAAACAATTACAAAAGAAAATTAAATTAGATAATTATGATTTAATTGTTTCATTTGGACAAGCACCATTAGAACAAGACAATATTAGAATAGAAGTTGTTGGTAAAAATACAACTGAAATTTATGAAAGTGATTTTGATTATTCGCAATTAAAAGAAAAATTAGAAAAGAATAATTATAAAACTGATGTATCAAGAGATGCAGGAAATTATTATTGCAACAACATCTTTTTTAATGGACTTAAATATATAAAAGAAAATGACTTGAAACGTAAAATGGTTTTTATTCATATTCCATTTATAGATAAAATTGGCAATATAGAAGATTTATCAAAGTTATTTTAATTAAAAAAGTTTTTAATACCAAAGGGAGTTTAATATGAGAATTGGAATAGACATAGACGGCGTTTTAACTGAAGAAAAGAAATATATTATAGACTACGGAACGAAGTTTTTTATAGAAAATAATATTTCATACACAATTAATGATGACAATTTTTACGGACAAGAAATTTTTGGTGTCACCAAAGAACAATATAAAAAATTTTTAAATAATTATATATTTGAATATTCAAAAAATGTAAAAGTTAGACCATTTGCATCAGAAATTATAAAAAAAATAAAAAAAGAACATGAAGTATTTATTATAACTGCTCGTGATCTTACCACTTATGAAAATAAATATCAAATAAAAATGCAACAAATAGTAAAAAAGTGGCTTTACGATAATGATATTTTATATGATGAAATAATATTTAGCAAAGATAAAGACATTATTTGTGAAGAAAAAGAAATTGATATTATGATTGAAGATAATCCAGAAAACATAATAGCAATTTCTAAAAAAATACCGGTTATATGTTATAACAATATATACAACAAAAAAATTTGCAATAATAATGTTTATAGATGTTTTAGTTGGTATGATATATATAATAAAATTAACAATTTATACAGTGCTAAAAATTAAAACTTAAAAGGAGGAATAATGCAAGAATATTTTTATAAAAAAGAATATAAATATATGTATCTAAGTATATTTTCATATAGTTTTGCAAATGCATTAAGTGAGACTTTTGGGACAGTTATGTTATATAAAGCAGGATTGCCTATACATATAATCTTATTAATATATGGTATTAGATTTCTTATCATGGGGTTAATAACTCCGTTATTTGTCACTATATCTAACAAGATAGGTATTGCAAAATGTATTTTAATTTCAAATATATTTAATATCATATATGCTTACTTTATTTTGATTAATAAAAATTTGATATCTAATATAGTTATATTTGTAATTGTCTTAGGTTTAAATGGCTTATCAAATCCATCTTCAGATGCGTTATCTAGTAAATATGTAGAAACTAAGCACAGAGGAAGGTTTAATAGTTTGTACAGTATAAGTAAAATATTAGGAACTGTTCTAGCCAGTTGTTTAGTTGCTTGGAGCGTAATAAGTAATAATACAGTAATACTTTTTGCTATACTAACGATATTTTTCTTCATACAATATTTAGCAATACTGAAGATAGACTATAAACCAGAAAGAAAATCAAGTGTATTTAAATCTAGTATAAAATATTTAATTAAAAGTAAGAGTAAATATAAAATAATATATGCTTTGAAAACTAATCATATAATAGAAAGACAATTTGTTCCGTTATATTTATATTTAATACTAAAGAATTTTAAAGCATTTTCTATAGTTACAATAATATCACTTCTATTTCAGACTATAACTATTATTTTAATAGGAAAATACACAGATAAAAATATTAAAAAATCAAATAATTTAGTCACAATTATCAAAAGTAGTATTACTCTTGTATATTTATTTGTGAAAAACAAATTTATTATTTCGTTAAATAAAACTGTTAGTGATAATGTAGCAAAGGTTTATGAAACATCAATTCAAACATCAATTCAAAATATTATTAAAAAATCAGAAGAAGATAGTGATTTACTATCTTCGGTTGGTCAAATGAGTTTGTGTTTTACTGAAGTTGTAGTATTTTTCATGTTAGCGATATTGGCCAATTTTATAGGTGAAAGGATATTTTATGTAATATTTATACTATCTATAATCTCAACTATAGCTATAAATTTGGAGATAAAAAAAGAATGCAAAATATAAGTTTCATCAATTGATGCAAAGAAAATAAAATATTAGAAAAGCATTAACTAAAATTAATGGCAATAGGGACGGAGAATTTTGACACACATTATGAAAGAAAGTGTGATAGATTTCCTCATAAAAAAGAAAGTAAATTAAAAGAACTTATAAAAATTTTAAATTTAGGAGATAAAAATGGATAGATGCAATTTATTAAAATTGTGTAATTGTAATGTTGGATTTGACATAGATTATACACTTACTAGGGATGACGGATTTTATAAAAAATATATCGATAATTACTTAAAAAAAAATAATTTAAACTACAATTATATAAAAAATACAAAGTATATAGATAAAATGTATGAGTGGCCTAACGGTGAATATATAAAATTTAAACAAAATGAGTTCATAAATTTAATGTCTGCCTTACCATTAAATGAAAAAACAAAAAAATTCATTGAACATTTAAAAAATAATAATTGCAATATTTATATTATTACAGGCAGAAATAAAAACAAAAGAAAAATAACAGAGAGCTGGTTAGAAAAAAATAATATTTGTTATGAAAGTATTGTTTTTGGTGATAAATATAAACTAGAAACCTGTAAAAATTTAAAAATAGATTACTTTTTTGATGATAGTTCCAAAGTTGTTAATTTATTAAATGAAAATGGTATAAAAGCATATTTAATTGATGAAATTGAGAGGTTATATTATGGGTAAAGGTATTATTGTTGCAGGTTTTGGTGCAATAGGAAAAACTACATTACATAAAAAATATAAAAATGTAATAGATATGGAATCAGGTATGTATCAATGGGACAATGTTGGATTTGAAGATATTCCTTATGAAAAAAGAAAGGGAACTACTAATAGAAAGAAAAATAAAGAATGGCCACAAAATTATTTTAAAGCAATATTAGAAGCCCAAGAAAAATACAAAATTGTATTAACTTCTATGCATTGGGATTTATTAAATTTTTTTGAAAGTAATAATATTGAATATTATCTAGCTTTTCCATCTCTGGATAGTGAAAAAGTTTTGGAAAAAAGATGTTATGATAGAGGAAATAATAAAATTTTTGTTGATAAATTAAAGAACAATTTAAAAGATTGGTATTATAAGATTAATAATTACAATCCTAAAAAGATTTTACATATTGCAAAAAATGAATATTTAGAAGATGTCTTAAAAAAAGAAAATTTATTATAATTGAAGTATAATGTGTAGGATATAGGTTTATCAATGAATAGGAATTGACACAGACTAGAATTAAAAAAAACTAACTTCTGAGATAAAAGTTGAAAAAGTAGGAGTAATAAACAATGAATTTTGAATATTTAAATCAGATGATTAAATATATAGAAGATAATCTAACTGAAAATATTGAATATAAAGAATTATCAAAAATTGTTGGTGTATCAGAATATAATTTGCAAAGAATATTTACATTTTTAACAAATATTTCATTGGCAGAATATATTAGGAAAAGAAGATTAAGTAAGGCTTTTGAGGAATTAAAAACAACAGATATAAAAATCGTAGATTTAGCCGTTAAGTATCAATACGATTCCCAGATATCTTTTGCCAGAGCTTTTAAAAATATGTTTGGAATAACTCCAAGTGAATGTAAATTAAGCAATATAGAATACAAGCAATTTCCTATAATAAAATTTAATAATAGTAATGATATTTGTGAAGAATTAAATTATGAAATAAAAGAAATTGATGAGATTAAATTATATTGTGTAGAAACATCTGCAATAACTCATGAAGATCTACTTTATAATATAAGAAAATTATATTCAGATATAGAAGAAAATGGATTGTATAAGAAATTTAATAGAGAAGGTATGTATGGAATATCTATATGTAGAAAAGATGGTTATTTATATTATGTTGGTAGCAAAGAAAAATATAATAATACAAAAGAATTTATTATTCCTGCAGGCAAATATGTGATATTTAGTGCAAATTCAAGAGAACAAAAAGATATAGTAAAAACTGAAAAAATGATATATACACAATGGTTACATTCTACTAATTATAATATTGATGATGAATTTAATTTTGAATTATATACAAGTGATAATTGCTATTTATATATGTTAATAAAAGATAAACAAAACTGATTTCAGTTAAGTTTATCTTTTTTTCTTGTGTTTCGTTATAATTAAAGGTGTTTAAAGGGGATAAGGAAAAAATATTGGAAAGAACAAGATAACAGTAAGAGAGGAAATATATAATGGAATTAAGTGAGACTATTAAAAGTAGAAGAAGTATAAGAAAATATAAAGATTTAGATATCCCCAATGATATTATAGAAAATTTAATAGAATCTGCTAGACTTGCACCATCTGCAAAGAATAGGCAACCTTGGGAGTTTATGGTAGTAAAAGGAATAGTAAAAGATGAAATAGCAGATATTATGTTAGAACAATTAAAAAAATCAAAAGTTAGTTTAGAAAGAAAATTATATAATGCAAATAGTAGTGTTAAAGCTACTGCTTATATTATAAAAAAAGCACCAATTTTAATATTAGTATTTAAGCCAAATGAAGATAATTGGATTATCGGGGATTCATTATCAATAGGTGCTGCAATAGAACATATTTGTTTAAGAGCAACAGATTTAGAACTAGGCTCATTATGGATAAGAGATATTGTATATACTCAAAAAGAAATTGCTAAATTAGTGTGTAAATACGATATGGAACTGATTTCAGCAATATCAATAGGATATCCTGATGAAAAGCCAAAGCAAAGAACAAGAAAGAAATTAAATGAAATATTGGAGTGGTATGATAATGGAAAATAAAGAAATATTAGAATTTTACAAAGAAACAAGTCAATTTACTGATTTAGGTTATTATAAAGACTTTGCTAAAAATTTACCAAATGATATTGAAGAAATGTGTATATTACAAAGAATGCAAATAATACACCCTGTAGCTTATAATGATAAGGATATAAGAAATAAAAATAATTGTTTTTGGGGAGATATGACAAAAGTGCCTATTACACGATTAGATTATGAAGAAGATTATTTTCCTACTGCACAAAGTATGATTGCAGAATTGTTAAGAAAGAATCCAGATTATAATATAAAGAGAGAGGCGAAAGATAAAATAAACATTACTTGTAGAGGACAAGCAATATTATTAGCAAGTATTTTAAAAGCGAAAGGTA
Source organism: uncultured Clostridia bacterium (assembly GCA_934130435.1). Classification (GTDB taxonomy): domain Bacteria; phylum Bacillota; class Clostridia; order TANB77; family CAG-508; genus HGM13634. Next base: position 26,492 of record CAKOYB010000004.1, on the reverse strand, counting down.
TTCCTGCCAGAGCAAGAAGTGGATTTGCTCCTTATATAAAATATGATGGTATCAGTTATGACCATTGGATTACTGAATATTATGATGAAAGTGAAAATATATGGAAGTTAGTTGATGCGGATGAACATTGCCCAGACCATGAAATGGGATTTGATTTGAATAATATTCCTTATGATAGATTTATATTTGGTGCAAATGCTTATCTAGGATTAAGAGAAAAAAGTATTCAAGAAGATAGTATTCTGTATTCTTCAGATCCTGTGACTTTGGGAATGAAAGCAGCATTAAGAGCTTTATTTTATGATTTTCACGCTTTAATGAATAATGAAATCATATTTTTACACATTCCTAAATATATAAGAGAAAAAGATTTTAATTTATCTGAAGAAGAATATAGAGAGTTAGATTATTTAGCAAAACTAATGTTAAATCCCAATAAAAACTTTAATGAACTAAAAGAAATATGGAAAAATATACCTAAATATAGAATAATGAGTGGAGCATTAAATTCATAATTAAAAGACTATTCATATCAAAGTGGATAGTCTTTTAATCTTTTATATTTTTCTCTGCCAATGCCAATGGGTGTCAATTGGAACGGAGAATCTTGACACACATAATGAAAGAAAGTGCGATAGACTTCTCATAAAAAAGAAGTCCACAAACTTTAATTAGTCTGTGAATTTCTTTTTATTATTAAATTTTAATGAAAGTATATAAAATTTTTGTAAAATCTAGTATAATTATGTTAGTTTAAAACTTAATATAATGTTAGGAGTAATAAGTATGATTGAAAAATTAAAAGAAAAATATGTATTTTTTGATATTGATGGGACATTATCTGAATATAGATATAAAGATAGATTATATGGTGGTGGATGTTCTGAACTTGGATGCCAATCGCTTGAAGATTTATTGTTTAATGATTTATTTTATAGGGCTAGACCACTAAAAACAATGCAAAGAGTTATAGAAAATTTGGATAGCAATAAAATATTTATCTTAGGTGCAGTTACAACTAATAATGAAATGGATCAAAAATATAAATGGCTATCCAAACACTATCCAAATATAAAAAGAGAAAATGTATTTTTTATATGTTCTACATTATTAAAACCAGAAGTTATAATTGAATATTGTAAACATTATAATATTGATATAAAACAAACAGCATTTGTAGATGATAGAATTGATGTTTTAAGAAAAGCGGAAACTTTAGGTATAGATTCTTACCATCCTAGTTCTTTTACAGAATGATTATAAAGGATTAAAAAATGAAGAGATTATTAAAAATTAGTTTTGATCTATCTTTATTATCTTTTATACCAATAATTTCTTGGTTTTTATTAGGTATAATAGTTGATAAAAATTTAATTAATATTTTTACTTTAACTTATCCGATACAATTTATATATTATATATTAAAATCAATATTCTCTACTGGTGCTAATATTTGTAAGGAAAAAGATAAAAATAAAAATGCAGTAATGTCTGGTTTAGTATTAGGAACGATTATGTCTATAATTATTTTTGCTGTAATTCTATTAAATGTTGATAATTATATTAGTTTTATGAATATGAACATAAATACATATAAAGTATTTACTATATATTCTGTATTACAATTATTTATTTGTTTAGAATTTGCAATGATATTAAATAAATTATATTATGAAGAAAAAAACACATTAGCAAATAAATATTCATTAATATTTAATTTGTTAAATTTTGTTTTATTAATTGGTACATCTTTAATAACAAAAAATCAAATTACTATAATTACTGTAACATTAATTCCATTAGCATTATTTACTTTGTACATTTATATAAAAAATAGTAATAAATTCAGGTTACAATTAAATGTTTTGAAATGTATAAAATATGATTCAGTAGAATTGTTCAATAATATTGCATTCTTCTTAATTTTTTTATTTGGCTTAAGCAATGCTCTAGAATATGGTGAGCAATTTGCAATTGCACTTACTTTTGTAGCTCTTATAACGGATACACAATGGAATACTGTTAATTCTATAGTTACTGCAGCAACAATTGATATAAGTAAAAACGAATTTAACTATAAATATCATAGAAATAATGCTTATAAATTATTAGGTATATTATTTACAACTAGCTTACTTATGTTTGCTTGTTTGTATAGTTTTTATGATTTAAATTTTAAAATTACAATGATTTATCTTGGATTTGAATTTGTAAATTTCATGATTTATCCTATATATAGAATTAAAACTTGCTATTTGCAATTAGAATGGTCTGCTTTAAAAACTACATCTAATAAAATATGTGCTTCTATTTTAAGAATGATGCTATCTTTATTAAAAACACCATTTTGCACAGGTATAGGACAAACGTGTTCATCAGTATATCAGTTTATTTCTGTAGGTATATTTTTTAAATTAAATTATAATGTGGATAAAACAGGAAAAGTAACATCTAAAATCATTGACAATGCCAATGAGGACGGAGAATTTTGACACACATCATGAAAGAAAGTACGCTATGTACTAGATTTCCTGATAAAAAAAGAAGTTCACAAACTTTAATTAGTTTGTGAGCCTCTTTTTTTGGGAGCGGTTAAGATACAGCTTACGAACTAAGTTCTCTTTCTAAAAACATTATATATGAATTCTTATTTAATTTCAGTGGAAGCATGTGGTCATGTGGTCAATGTGGTCAATGTGGTCAAATGTGGTCAATGGGGACGGAGTTTTTTGACAACATAAAAGTTCAAAAAGCAAAATAAATTTCGACAAAATTTTAAAAAATAATGTGATAAAATATAATCATATTATTTTTTTCTATAAATATTTTATTTCTAAGGAGGCAAATATGCCTAGAATTCCCAGAAGCTATATAAAAACATCATTTTTTCATATAATAACGCAAGGAATTGATAAAAGTTATATATTTGAAAATGCAGAAGACATTAAGTACTATATAAAATTAATGTACAAGTTAAATCAAGAACATGAAATAAAGATAATATCATATTGCATTATGAATAATCATACACATATGCTAGTAAAAACAGAGAAAATAAAGGAATTAAGTAAATACATGCAAAGAGTCAATGGCATATATGGAAAATATTATAATAAAAAATATGCTAGAGTAGGGTATGTATTTAGAGATAGATATAAAGCTGAAGGCATCTATAGTGAGGAGCACTTATATAATTGCATAAAATACATCTATAATAATCCTGTTAAAGCAGGTCTGTGTGATAAAGCTGAAAAATATCCATATTCCAATTATAAAAAAATTGATAAAGAAGTAAATGAACATTATACATTTATAGACATTGATGATGATGAAAAAGTATGTGAAGAAATAATAGAAAAATTTTTAATGAGCAACAAGATGGAAATTAATAATTTAAAGAAAGATAAAATAAAACTAAAAGAACTTATAATGATTCTAAAAATAGAACACAATATTTCATTAAGAAAAATATCAGATAAATTAAAAATAGGAAGAGAGACAATAAGAAAGATATACATCAAATAAAGTTGTCAAAAAACTCCGTCCCCATTGACATAGCAAATTTTTAATATTAATGATAAAATACAGTTAGATTAAAGAATTTTAATAAATGGGGGTGAATAATTTGAATGAAATTACAATTACAGAAGCATTAACACAATAATTTGGAGGTGACTCTATAAATATGGGAAAAATGGTTATTAGTTTTTGTGGCATTTGTATTTACATTTGTGATAAGAATTAAATTTAAAATAGATGATAAATTAAATCCATCAAAAAATTAGATGAAAAAGTAAAAAAAGCAATAGATAATAAACATATTATTAATGCAACATTGATAAATAGCCATATTGATAGAGAGAATAATACTTGTAGTGGAAAGTATGAGTATGAAATCAATGGTGAAAAACATAAATATAGTGCAATGTTTACAGGAACATATCCTAGAAGCATTTGCATTATGAAGATAATCCTAGAAAAATATTTACAAATGAAGAATATCATCATTATGTTTTAAGAGGATTGCCTTTAGTTATCCTAAATTTTTCACCTTTTATAGTTGGAGCATTTATGGTATGGTTATTAGGATTAGCTAATTAATAGAATAAAAAAGGTAAAGGAATAAAATGAAAAAAATAAAAACCAAAAAAATAAAAAGTAAAAAAGAAAAGACATTAATAAAGATAGATATAGTGTTTATATTTGTATGCTTAATGATAGTTAGAATTAATATGAAAGTATCAATTTTAGGGACAATATTTGAATATTTTAAAATATATGATGGTAATATTATTGCTTGTATAAATATAATATTAGCTATGTTATGGATGCTTGTTATATTGATTATTAGCAGGTGTTTTGTACTTATTGCTGCTTATTTAGCTTTTAGAATTCCAAGAATGAAAGTAATAAAAGAAAACAGTAGATATGAAGTAATAGATAATATAGAATACTATCGAGAGAGATTTAATAATATAACACCAGCAGAAATAAGCTTAATTACTGATTTAGAAATTGAAACAAAAAAAGATATATCTGCAACAATATTAGATTTATATCAAAAAGGAATTATTGATTTTTATGAAAACAATATAATTGTTAAAAATGAAGATAAAGCTTTAAGAGAAAGTGAACAAGAGTTAGTAAGAATGATAAGAAATAACAATTTTAGCAAAGAAAATATAGATAAATGGAAAAATTATTGTATTAAGGAAGCACAAGAAAATAATTATATAAAAGTAAAAAATGATAAAGAAAAAAAACCTAACTTTTCTAAAAATAATATGGTAATTAATATATCTGCTAAAATATTTATAATATCACTAATTTTAGGTTCAGTTTTTGTTTTTACTCCTACAGGTGAAAAATTGTATACTAGTCTTAATGAATTTGATAATAAGTATGCACAAGAAGGAAAAACCGAATTAGAAATTATAGAAAACAATCAAGAGGCTAAAGAATTATATTTAAAGAATATTTCGGATTCTGGACCAATTATGATATTATCAACGGTAATGTTTATTACTTTTTTTGTATTAATAGGAACACCCATTTACAGAAAAGTAAGAAGAAAAATATATAATAAAATTGAAGTTAATAATAGTTATGAAAGAACAAGAGAAGGCAAAATATTAGTAGAGCAAATTGCTGGAATAAAGAATTATATACATGATTTTAGCCTACTTTCAGAAAAAGAAAAAGAGAATGTAGTTTTGTGGCAAGATTTTTTAACATATGCCGTTCTATTAGAAGAAAACGAAATAATTGCAAAAGATATTTTTAAATATAAAAATATTAATCAAAATATATTAAGTAATATAAAACAAGCTATCAATATTTGGGAAATATAAAAAATGCTATAATCGCTATTGCCTTTGAGATTTCCTCATTGCATTCGGAAACTCAAATCGGCGAGAACAAAGGGCGACTAAAGTCGCTTTGTTCCTTGTATTTTCAAATTTAAATGGAATTGGTGATTTCCCATAATAGAGTTTGTGCGGGAGTACAAATTCAGTGCTGACTTAAAATAGATTTTATTCCTACATTCAAAAAAATAAAAAAGAGGATTAAATTATTTTGATAATTTTTCCTCTTTTTTGAAGGTTAATTAAATAAAAAAACTCATGAATTTCACAGTTAGTTTTATTTGGAGCGGGTCATATACAAGTTACAAACTAAGTTCTCTTTTTGAAAGTATTATATATTTTCATTTAATTTCAATTGAAGCATGGTAATTTTTTTATTTTATTGTATAATAATGTAAGTTATTACTTTTATATAATAGATAGTGTTAAATAGTCTACAAAAAAATATAATATGAAAATATAATACGAGGTGGCAATAATATGAAATTAAATAGAAAACCGATTATTGGTATAGTTTCAAAACATTTATTAAAAGATGAAACGAGACCCAATATGTTTATAAGAGATGAAATAAAACAAGCTGTTTTCGATAATGGTGGTATAGCAATTGGTGTAATCTTGCCAAAGAATGAAAAAATTGATGTTGAAGATAAATGGGAAAATAATCTTAACAATATTGAATATGATAATTTAATTTCACAAATAAATTTATGTGATGGAATATTATTTCAAGGTGGTGGAAATTGTGATAATTATGAAATGATAATAGCTAAATATTGTTATGATAATAATATACCAACTCTTGGAATTTGTTGTGGGCAAAATGTTATGGTTAGGGCTTTAGGAGGAACAACTAAACTAATAAAAAATCCCGAAAAACATAACACAAATGACTTATATGTGCATTCTGTAAAAGTAGTCAATAATACTATGTTTTCTAAAATTATTGGAAAGGATGTAATCAAAGTTAATTCTAGACACAAAAAAATAGTAGATACACATCCTAACTTAATAGTAAATTGTATATGTGAAGATGGATATATTGATGGTTTAGAATCTCCTAATAGAACTTTTTACATGGCTTTTAGATTTCATCCAGAAAGTTTATACAAAATAGATGAAAATCACAATAAAATATTTGAAGAATTTATAAAAATATGTAAAGGGATGTCAACTGGGACGGAGAATTTTGACACACATAATGAAAGATAGTGCGATAGATTTCCTTATAAAAAAGAAGCTCACGAACTAATTAAAGTTTGTGAGCTTCTTTTTTATGGAGCGGGTAGCGGGAATCGAACCCGCGCTATCAGGTCGGAAGCATGACATTCTACCACTAAATTATACCCGCACATGTTTATAGTATATCATAATTTTTATATTTAGTCTATTAAATTTGCTAAATGTGTGATATTATATTTTAGAGGTGTTATTGAAATGAAAACTTTTATAACGAATTCGGAGCAGGAAACTAGAGAACTTGCAAAAGGAATAGCACAAGAGGTTAAGTATAATTCTATAATTGTTTTATCTGGAGAACTTGGGGCAGGTAAAACAAAGTTTGTAGAAGGCTTTTTGTCTAATTTTGGATTAGAGAAAGAGATTTCTAGTCCAACTTTTACAATTGTTAATGAATACAAAAATGAAAAGGCTACAATTTATCATTTTGATGTGTATAGATTGTCTGATGCAGATGAGTTTTATGCAATCGGAGGAGAAGAGTATTTTAACAAAGGAATTTGTCTAATTGAGTGGGGAAAAATCATAGAAGATATATTACCTAATGAATACATAAATATATTGATACAAAAAGATATGAATGATATAAATAAGAGAATAATTACAATAAATAATTGTAAAAAAGACTAAAACAATTCTAAAAAATAATATGTGTAAAAAAATGTAAAACAAATATACATAAACATTAAAAAATATTTTAATGTTTATTTTTTTGTTTAAAAACATTTAAAATAGGTTATTCACAAAGTTATCCACAATTTCCACATAAAAAGTAATAATGAAATATGTAAACCAAAAATATATAAATAAGTTACATAAAAACTAAAAAAAGAAAAGGAAATGTAACATTATTGAAATATAAATATAATAAAAAGGCAAAAAAATATTGAAAACGCTTGAAAATATAAGAAAAAATATAAAAAACAAAATTACACACTAATGACAAAAATATTACAAAAAGAATACAATAGTATTAAAGCAGTTTATATTTTAATAAATTGTATTTTTACAGAAGGTGAGAAAATGAAAAATATTATTAAGTTTTTAACAAAAAGAAAACAAAATCAAAGTAGAGATATTAAGCAGATAGATTATGACTATATAAAAAATAATCAAAATAGTGTAGTAATTGATGTTAGGAGTAGAAAAGAATTTTCTGAATGGCATATATCTGGTGCATATAATATTCCATTAAATAATATAAAAGAAGAAATTCAAAGAGTTGTGCCTAATAAAGAAAAGGAGATTATAGTATATTGCCAAACAGGGACAAGAAGCATGAAGGCAGCTCAGATTTTAGATAAACTTGGATACAAGAATGTAAAAAACCTAGATGGTGGATTAAATTATAAATAAAACTTGATTAATAAAAGTATGTATTATATAATTTAAAAGGCTAAAAATAAAGAAAAACAAGTATATATAATTAGGAGTTGATTATTATGATAAAAAAAGTTGCAATACTTGCAAATGGAGGAGATGTTTCTGGGTTTAATGCAGTTATTAGGGGAATAGTAAAAACAGCTGAACATAATGGAATAGAATGTTATGGGTTTATAGAAGGATATAGAGGTTTATTAAAAAATGAGTTTATTAAACTTGATTCTGCTAATAGTGCTTCTGGAATTTTGCATAAAGGAGGTTCCATAATAGGATCTTCCACAAATGCAAATGTGTTTAACTATAAAGTTGAAGAAAATGGACAAGTTGAATATAAAGATTTATCTGATGTATGCGTTGAAAATGTTAAGAAAGATGGATTTGACTGTATATTTACATTAGGAGGAGATGGAACTCAAAAATCAGCAAGAGACTTTTGCGTAAAAGGGTTAAATGTAATAGGCATTCCTAAAACTATAGATAATGATGTTGCATGTACAGAAATAACATTTGGTTACAATACTGCAGTATCTGTTGCAACAGAAGCAATAGACAGACTTCATTCAACAGGAGAGACGCACCATAGAATAATGGTGCTAGAAGTTATGGGAAGATATGCTGGTTGGATTGCATTAGAGTCAGCAATAGCTGGAGGAGCAGACGTATGCTTAATACCAGAAGTTCCATATGACATTAATATTGCAGCAAATAAAATAGAAGAGAGAAAAAAAATTGGAAAAAGTTTCAGTGTTGTAGTTGTAGCAGAAGGAGCAATGCCTAAAGGAGGAACCATTACCATTGAAAATATGAGAGATAATGGAGCAGGTGTTGATAACACAAAACTTGGAGGAATAGGAGATAGAGTTGCAAAGGAATTAGAAAAGCTAACAGGTTTAGAAGCTAGAAATACAACTTTAGGATATATGCAAAGAGGAGGAACACCAACAGCATTTGATAGAGTACTATCTACTAAATATGGAGCTAAAGCTATGGAACTTGCAATTAGTGAAAAGTTTGGAGTTTTAACTGTTATTAAAAATGGCAGATTAGACTCTGTACCACTAGAAGATGTGGTTGGAAAGAATAAAAAAATTGGAGCGGTATCTGGAAATACTGCAGAAAGCAACATAAGAAAAGTAACAAAAGACCATGATTTATTTAAAACAGCAGTAGATATTGGAATTTGTTTTGGAGAGTAAAAAATAAAGGGGAATAATATGATAGATTTTAAAGATAATATAGCAGATGAAATTGCTCAAATAAGTAATATTAATAAAAACGAGTTGATTAGTTTTATTGAAATACCGCCAGATGATAACATGGGAGATTATGCTTTCCCATGTTTTAGACTAGCAAAACAACTAAAAAAATCACCTCAAGCTATTGCTGAAGAACTAAAAGAAAAAATTAATTTGAACAATGACATTTTAGAAAAGATGGAAACAGCCGGAGGATATCTAAATTTTTACATAAATAAAAAAACACTTATAAAAAACACTATTTCTGAAGTAGAAGAAAAAAAAGAAGAATATGGCAGATCAGATATTGGAAATGGAAAAATAGTTTTAGTTGAATATTCATCTCCTAATATTGCCAAACCATTTCATATTGGACATTTAAGAAATACATTAATAGGACATACTCTATATAATATGTATAAATTTTTAGGCTATAAAACTATAAGCATAAACCACTTAGGAGACTATGGAACACAATTTGGAAAAATGATAGAAGGATACAAACTATGGGGCCAAGAGTACAATATAAATGAAAATCCAATAGATGAATTAACAAAGATTTATGTAAGAATAAATGAATTATGCAAGAAAGATGAAAGCGTTTTAGAAACTTGCCGAAACAATTTTAAAAAGTTAGAAGATGGAGATCCTTATTGTGTAGAAATATGGAATAAATTTAAAGAATTAAGTCTTAAAGAATTCAATAGAATTTATGATATATTAGGTGTTAAATTTGATTCATTAAATGGCGAAGCATTTTATTCTGATAAGATGGATGAAATCGTTGAAATTTTAGACAAATCAGGAAAACTAGTTGAATCTGAAGGAGCAAAGATTGTTGACTTGGAAGATAAAAAAATGGGAGTTTGTATGATTAAAAAATCTAATGACTCAACAACATATGCTACAAGAGACCTAGCAGCTATACTTTACAGAGCTAGAACATATAACTTTGATAAATGCCTATATATAGTTGCATATGAACAGAACCTTCATTTTAAACAAGTTTTTGAGGTTGCTAAATTACTTGGAATTGATGAAAAATATATAAATGGATTGCAACATGTTCCATATGGAATGGTACATCTAAAAACAGGTAAAATGTCTACAAGAGAAGGAAATGTAATAAAGGTAAATGATTTATTGAATGAAGCTATTTCACGAGTTGAAAAAATTATAGAAGATAAAAATCCAAATATGAAAAATAAGCATGAGAATGCTAAAAAAATTGGAATCGGAGCTGTTACATTTTGTAATGTTGGTACCACTATTATAAAGGATCAAGTTTTTGATTGGGATACAATACTTAATTTTACTGGTGAGACGGGACCATATATTCAGTATACATATGTAAGAACAAATAGTATTATTAAAAATGTAAAAAGTTTACCAGAAGCATGTGAAATTAATATTGAGAAAATGAACAATAAGGAAACGATTAGAATTATTAAGCTTATTTATAATTTTAAAGAAACGGTAAAACAAGCAACAGAGAAAAATGAACCATCAATATTGGCTAGATTTCTAATTGATTTATCTAAAGCATACAGCTCTTTTTATAATGAATATAAAATCATGTCAGATGATGAAGAAGAAAGAAACGCTAGAGTTTATATTACATATATAACAGGTTTAGTTTTAAAAATTGGAATGAACTTACTTGGAATAGAAATGCCAGAAGAGATGTAAGAAAAGGATTAAAATGTTGAAGAAAATAATAATTATACTTGGAAAAGCTTTTTTGAATTTAATATATTTTTTTATAAAATTAATTCCATCAAAGAGACAAATTGTATATATAAGTATGCAATCAGATGACATTAGTTTAGATTTTAAACTACTAAAAGAAGATATAGAGAAAAGAGATAAAAATATAAGACAAGTTTTCCTATGCAAAAAAATGAAAAGTGGCTTAAATAAAAAAAGCGATTATGTAATATATGTTTTAAAAATGATAGGCTATGTTTTTAAAGCAATGTTTTATTTAGCTACTTCAAAAGTTTGCATAACCGAAAGCTATTGTGTACCAATTAGTATATTAAAGCATAAGAAAGAATTAAAAATAATACAAATATGGCACGCCTCAGGTGCAGTAAAGAAGTTCGGATATCAAATATTAGATAAACAAGAGGGAAAGTCAAAAGAAGTTGCTCAATTAATGTGTATGCACAAGAACTATAATTATATTATAGCACCTAGCAATGCTACAAAAGAAATTTTTTGCCAGGCTTTTAATATGAGCAAAGACAACGTCGTAAAACTGGGGCTACCAAGGCTTGAATATATAACAAATGATAAATTTGATAAATCTGAAGAAATATATAAAGAGTATCCAGAACTAAAAGAAAAGAAAGTTATACTATATGTTCCAACATTTAGAAAAGAAAAGCAAATAGATTTAACTGAAATTTTAAATTATGATTTAGACACTAATAAATATAGAATCATAATAAAATTACATCCATTAGAAAATACGGATGTGCCAGAAAAATTTAAAATAGACAAAAAATATTTAAGTTATGATTTACTTAAAATTGCAGATTATATAATTACGGACTATTCAGCAATATTAATTGAAGCTAGTTGCTTGGAAAAGCCTATGTTTGTATACTTGTACGATATAAAACAATATTCAGAAGACAGGGGGCTTAACATAAATTTAAAAAAAGAACTTAGCACGTTTACAAGTAATAGTTTTAGTGATATAATGTCAAAAATAGAAAAAAATGACTACAACATTAGGGAAATAACAAATTTTAAAAATAAATATATAGAAATTGATCCTACTAATACAATTTCTGAGTTATCAAAATTTATTTTTAAACTACTAAAACAAGAATAAACTTATAAGAAGGAAGAAATATGGGGATTAAAGAACCAATAGTTAATTTGTGTAAGAAGAATGCTACATTTAGAAAACTAACTAGAAAAACAATGAATGTTATAGAAGGCACAAAGTATAGAATTTTTTCTAATAGTAGTGTTGATGATAAAACAATAATCTTTGGAAGTTTTAATGGAAGATCATATTGCGATAGCCCTAAGGCTATATATGAATATATGGTAAGCCATAAAGAATATGAAGATTTTAAATTTATTTGGGCATTTAAAAATAAAAAAGCACATGAATATCTAGAAAAAAATAGAAATACGGAAATAGTAGAAATTAATGGAAAAGATTTTTTTAGAGCATTGGGAAAAGCTAAATATTGGTTTTTTAATTATAAAATAGCTGACTACGTATATCCAAAGAAAAACCAAGTTTTTGTTCAATGTTGGCATGGTACTCCATTAAAAAGGTTGGGATGTGATCTTATAAACTTTGACAATGCAATGAATTCACTAGAGGAAATTAAAAAAAGATATGAAATTGAAACTTCAAAATTTTCTTATTTTATTTCTCCATCTAAGTTTGCAAGTGATAGATTTATATCAATATGGGATTTAAAAAACAATAATAAAGAAAACATTATTTTAGAAGAAGGATACCCAAGAAACGATTTTTTATTTAATTATAATTCTGAAGATATATATAGAATAAAAAAAGAATTAGGAATAGAAAACAGTAATAAAAAAATAATTTTATATGCACCTACATACAGGGATAATCAACATTCAGCAAAATTAGGATATACATATAAAACACAGGTAGACTTTGATAAGTTAAAAGAAGAACTACAAGATGAATATATTATTTTATTTAGAGCACATTGGCTAGTTGCAAATGCTTTTAATTTTGAAAAGTATAAAGGATTTATTTATAATGTATCTGATTATGATGATATAAATGAATTATATGTAATATCTGATATGCTAATAACAGATTATTCAAGTGTGTTTTTTGATTATGCAAATCTAAAAAGACCAATAATATTTTATATGTACGACCTCGAGGATTATAGAGATAACATTAGAGGTTTCTACTTAGATATAAATGAACTACCAGGAAATATAATAAAAAATGATAATGACGTTATTGATGAAATAAAAAGACAAACAAAAAATTTTACATATGATGAAAAATATAAGGCATTTAACCAGAAATTCAATTATCTTGATGATGGAAAAGCAAGTAAAAGAGTTATTGAGAAAGTGATTATTTAAAAAGTAGAATATAAATTAAATTACAGTATTTATGGAGGTAAAAAATGAAAAGAGTTTTAACATATGGAACATATGATTTGCTACATTATGGACATATAAGATTACTGAAAAGAGCTAAAGAACTGGGAGATTATCTTATAGTTGCTTTATCAACAGATGAATTTAATGAATTAAAAGGAAAAAAAGCATATCACAACTATAAAACAAGGAAAAAGATGCTTGAAGCAATAAGATATGTTGATTTAGTTATACCTGAGGATAGCTGGGATCAGAAGGCTGATGACGTGAAGAAATACTATGTAGATGTTACAGTAATGGGAGGAGACTGGGAAGGAGACCCTAGATTTGAGAAATTAAGAGAATATTGCGATGTTGTATATCTGCCAAGAACAGAAGGAGTATCAACATCAAAAATAAAAAAAGATTTAGGATTGCAAGATCCTGTTAATGGAAAAAATCAAATACCAAATACTTAACAAAGAAGGAAGAGAAAATGAGTAAAAGAAAAAAAATATTAATTGGAATAATTCTAATAGTAATTTTTGCATTATGCTTTATACCAAACCAAAATTATAATTGCAAGAATAAACTAGAGATAATTAGCAGTTATGGAGATAATCAGGCATATCATCCAAAGGTTTTAGCATTTAAAAATAAGTGGAATGGCTATAAATATTGGATGAGTTATACTCCATATCCAAATGGAGTTGACGCAAAGGAAAACCCACATATTGCTGTAAGTAATGACTTGGTTACATGGAAAGAGCCATCAGAAGGAGTAAATCCATTAGATGAACCAGAGGACAAACAATCAAGAAAGAGATATAATTCTGATTCACATATTGTATATAATAGTGACAAGAATGAAATAGAGTGCTATTGGAGATATGTTGATGACATTGAAAATAAATTGTACATTTATAGAATGGATTCAAAAGATGGAGTAAATTGGTCAAAGAAGATAGTTACAGCATTCTCAGATGATAGAAAAAAGAAAGACTTTATTAGCCCTGCGATAATATATGAAAATAATATTTATAAAATGTGGTATGTTGATTGTGATTATAAAACTGTATATGCAACTTCAAAAGACGGAATTGAATGGGAAGATCAAAAATCATTTAAATTGCAGTATCCTAAAAAACTAAACACATGGCATTTAGATGTAATACATACACAAAAAGGCTATGAGATGGTAGTTGTAGCTTGGGATAAATGGACAAATAGAAATGATATGGATTTGTACTATACAGTATCAAAAAATGAAACTGATTTTGAAACAGCAAGAGTGATACTAAAACCTTCTAGAAGATCACAATATTGGGATAATAAAGGAATATATAGAAGTAGCATTTTATATGATAATGGAATGTACTATGTGTTTTATGGAGGAACTAAAATGAACTACGAGCATGGAGTAGGACTAGTTTATGGAAAAGATATTGATAAATTAGAAAAAGTAGATGTTGATTTTAAAAACAAAGAACAGATTGAAAATCTAATAAAAAAATTAAGAGGAGAGAATTAATGAAATTAAAAACAGTAATGTCAAAGATAAAAAAATTTAATGTACCGTATTTTAATAAAATCAGATATTTTAATTATATGAAAAAATTAAAAATTGAAGACAATAAGATTTTGGTGGAGCCACAACAAGGAAGAACAATTAATGGAAATATGTTTTATATAATTAAAGAGTTATCTTTAAATGAAAAATACAAAGATTTTAAAGTATATGTATCATTAAAGAAAGAAGCACTACTAAAAGCTGAAAAAGTTTTAGAATCTAATAGAATTAAAAATATAGAGTTAGTAGAAATATTAAGCAATAAATATTATAAGCTTATGGCTAGTTGTAAATATCTCATTACTGATACATCCTTTTTAACATTTTTTATAAAAAAAGAAGGACAAGAAATTTTAAATACATGGCATGGTACACCACTTAAGTGTTTAGGAAAAAGCATAAAAGAAAATTACCACAACATTGGAAATGTACAGAAAAATTTTATTATTTCTGACTATTTGCTTTATCCTAATGAATATACAAAGAAACATATGATTGAAGATTATATGCTTGAAAACATATGCAAAGCAAAGATTATGCTTACAGGATATCCGAGAAATTCGGCTTTTTTTGATGAAAAATCAAAAAGAAGAATAAAAAAAGAGCTTGAAATTGAAGATAAAGAAATTTTTGTATATATGCCAACATGGAGAGAAGTTCATAACATAAGAGAAAAAGAAAGAAATAATATATATTTAATAAATAATATTTTAAAGATTGAAGAATGTTTAAAAGAAAATCAAATATTATATGTTAATCTTCATCCATTAGACAAAGAAGCTATAAATTTTGAAATTTTCGAAAAGGTTAGACAATTTCCAGAGGAATATGAAACATATCAATTTTTAAATGTTGCAGATTGTTTAATAACAGACTATTCAAGTGTATTTTTTGATTTTGCTATTACAAGAAAGAAAATAATACTATTTTGCTATGATGAAGACGAGTACTTAAAAGAAAGAGGATTATATTTTGACTATAATAAATTACCATTTACAAAGGTAAGAAATACAAGTGAATTAGTAAATGCATTAAACACTCCAAAAGATTATGATGAGACCGAATTTATTAATGAATTTTGCAAATATGATTCTGAGCTTGTAACAACAAAAATATGTGAAAAGTTTATATTTAAAAAAGAAAATGATCTGATAATTGAGGAAGTTCAAGACAATAAAAAAGATAATGTTTTAATATATACAGGAAATTTAGATAAAAATGGAATTACATCATCATTAAGAAATTTGCTTAATAATATTGATACAACACAAAAGAATTACTATTTAACTTTTTCTGCTAACAGAGTTAGTAAAAATAAAGAGCAATTATTGTCATTTCCAGATAGCGTAAAATATATTTCAACTATGGGAAAAACTAATATGAACATTAGGCAGAAAATTGAGTTAATTCTATATAGAAAAAATTTAATGCCTCAAAAAGTAATAAATAAACTTGTGAAAGAAGTTTATCCATATGAAATAAAAAGATTATATGGAAATATAAAATTTCATACAGTAATTCAGTTTGGTGGTTATGAATACAAGAAAAATTTAATGTTTAGTCAATTTAATTGTAATAAAGTAATTTATGTTCATAGTGATATGATAAATGAAATAAAACTGAAGAATAATCAACATTGGAAAACGTTAAATTATGCTTATAATAATTACGATAAAGTAGCTGTTGTTACAAACGGAATGAAGGATTCAACATATAAGATAAGTGGAAAGCTTGATAATATATATATAGCTGAAAACATCATTAATTACCAAAATGTTCTAGAAAAAGCTAAGGCTAATTCTGTAGAATTTAACGAGAATACAGAGTGTACAGTATCATTAGAAGAACTTAATGAAGTATTAACTAATAATAATAAAAAATTTATAACAATTGGAAGATTTTCACCTGAAAAAGGACATGAAAGACTTATAAAAGCTTTTGATAAATTATATCAACAAAACAAGAATGTGAATTTAATTATTATTGGGGGAGTAGGAAAACAATACGAAAGTACAGTAGAACTTGTTAATCAACTTTCTTCAAAAGATAATATAATTCTTATAAAAAATATGAAAAACCCATTTACAGTGCTAAAGAAATGTGATTATTTTATTTTAACATCATATTATGAAGGTTTTGGAATAGTTTTGGCTGAAGCTGATATATTAAAAAAACCTGTAGTATCAACAGATATACCTGGACCGAGGGATTTTATGAAGAAAAATAAAGGAACATTGGTTGAAAATACTGAAGAGGGAATATATAAAGGATTAATTAAATTATTAAACAATGAAGTAAACATTATGAATGTAGATTACGAAGAATATAATAAAAATGCAATAAAGGAATTTTACAAATTATTAGATTAAAAATAAAAGAGGAAGATTTATGAAAATGCTATTTAAAATAATAAAAGAACATATCGAATATAGAAATCAAATAGGAAAATTAGCAAAAGCAGATTTAGTCAAAACATATAGAGGTGCAGCATTAGGGTGGACATGGGCAATAATAAAACCAGCCGTAACTATATTTGTTTATTGGTTTGCATTTGCAATTGGTCTAAGAGCAAGTAGCGAAGTTAATGGTTTTCCATACTTTTTATGGTTGATTTCTGGTGTTATTCCATGGTTCTATATGAGTGAAATGATTACAGGCGGAACAGACTGTATTAGAAGATATGGATATTTGGTAACTAAAATGAAATTTCCAGTTTCAACAATACCAACGTTTGTAAACATTTCAAAGTTTATGATACACCTAATGCTTATTTATATAACAATAATTATATTTAGACTATTTGGATATGTACCAGACATTTATCTATTACAGCTTCCATTCTATATGTTATTAACTTTTATATTCTTTAATATTTGGGGACTATTTTCAGCACCACTTGCAGCTATAAGTAAAGATTATGCTAATCTTGTAAAAGCATTTATTACAGCAATATTTTGGCTATCAGGAATATTGTGGAATCCAGATACAGTAAAAAGTACTGTGATAAAGAAGATACTAAGAATAAACCCAATAACATATTTAATAAATGGATATAGGAATTGTTTTATTAATAAAATCTGGTTTTGGCAACAGCCTAAGAGATTATTATATTTTGCAATAATAACAGTAATTATGCTGATATTAGCAATAAGAATATATAAGAAATTAAGAAAAGACATTCCAGATGTTTTATAATTAAATTTTAAGGAGAAAAAAATGAGTGAAACAGTAATAGAATTTAAAAAAGTTAGTAAAATATATAAACTGTATAAAAATGATAAGCAAAGATTTAAAGCAATATTCTTAAAAAAAACACCTTATAAAGAGAAAAGGGCAGTAGACAATGTTTCATTTAAAATTGCAAGAGGAGACTCAGTTGCACTATTTGGAAAGAATGGTGCAGGAAAATCTACAATATTAAAAATGATTACAGAGGTTGCATTTCCAACTGATGGAAGTATTGAAGTAAATGGAAGAGTAAGTGCGCTTTTAGAACTAACATCTGGATTCGATCCAGAATTTACTGGAAGAGAAAACATTTACTTAAAAGGACAGCTATTAGGATTAACTACTAATGAAATATCTGAACTAGAAAAAACAATAATAGACTTTGCACAATTAGAGGAGTATATTGACCAACCTGTAAGAACTTATTCTAGTGGAATGAAAGCAAGATTAGGATTTTCAATCAATGTTAATATAAAACCAGAAATTTTGATTGTTGATGAAGCACTAAGTGTTGGAGACGAGGAATTTAGAAGAAAATGCATAAGGAAGATAGACGAATTAATTTCACAGGAGAATGTTACATTGCTATATGTTACACATGCAACCAGAACAGCAAAGGACTTTTGCAAAAGAGGGATGGTAATGAAACTTGGAAAATTAGTATTTGATGGAGATATAGACGAAGCAATACAGATATATAATGATTCAATAAAGGGATAAATCAAAAAAATGAAGGGATTGCATTATAATGGATAACTATAAAAAAATGATAGATAAATTAAAAAATTATAATCAAGAGCAATTATTAAAGATTATAGAAAATTTTGAAGAAAATGATAAACAAGGAATTAGTCAACAAATAGATCAACTAGATTTTATGGCTATAGACGAATTATATAAAAGTCTTAGCAAAAAGAAAAAGGAAAATGGAGAAGGCATAGAGCCAATAGTTTCTATAAATAAAAATAAATTAACAAGTGAACAGCTAGAAGAATACCAAGAACTTGGTGAAGAAGTACTGAAAAAAAATGAGTATGCATTGGTAACAATGTCTGGAGGACAAGGAACAAGACTAGGTTTTGATGGACCAAAGGGAACATATCAAATAGATATAGAGCCTAGACCTAAATATCTTTTTGAGATCCTAGCTGAAAATCTTATAAAAGCTAACAACAAGTATAATGTTACTATTCCTTGGTACATAATGACTAGCTCAGAAAATAATGATAAGATTATAGAGTTTTTTGAAAAGAATAGATATTTTAATTATCCAAAAGAAAATGTAATGTTTTTTAAACAAGGAAACCTGCCATTAATAACAACCCAGGGAAAACTAATTATTAGTGGCAAGAAAAGAATTAAAGAAGCAGCAGACGGAAATGGCGGAATATTTAATTCAATGAGTGAAAGTGGAATAATAGCAGATTTAGAAAAAAGAAATATAAAATGGATTTTTATTGGATCAATAGATAACATACTATTAAATATAGCAGATCCTATATTAGTTGGTCTGGCTATTAAATCTAATGTTGAAATTGCAACAAAATCAATAATAAAAAATTCGCCAGACGAAAAAGTTGGAGTAATTTGTAAACAAGACAAAAAAATTAAAGTTATTGAGTATTCAGAAATGTCAGATGATCTAAAAAATATGAAAAATGAAGATGGAGAGCTTAAATTTGGTGAATCACATATAATGTGTAATTTGTTTAGCATTAAAGCGTTAAAAAAACTTGCAAATAAAAAAATGCCATATCATATAGCATTTAAAAAGTCTGATTATATAAATGATGAAAACGTTATTGTAAAACCAGAAAAACCAAATGTATATAAGTTTGAGAAATTTATATTTGATGCTTGGACATATTTTGATGATATAGCTATTTTAAGAGGAGAAAGAGAAGCAGATTTTGCACCAGTAAAAAATGCTTCAGGGGTAGATAGCCCAGAAACAGCAATTAAGCTATATAATGAATTTAATGCCAAACAACATAATAAATAATTTATTTTTAGGAGGAACAAATGAGTATTTTAGTAACAGGTGGAGCAGGTTATATTGGAAGCCATACATGTGTTGAATTATTAAATGCAGGAGAGGAAATTGTTGTAGTAGATAATTTTATAAATAGCAAACCAGATGCTATTGAGAAAATTAAAAAAATAACAAATAAAGATTTCAAATTTTATGAGGCAGATTTATTAGATAAGAATAACATAAACAAGATTTTTGAAGAAAATGATATAAAAGAAGTAATACATTTTGCAGGATTAAAGGCAGTAGGAGAATCTGTTTTAAAACCTATCAAGTATTATCATAATAATATAACAGGTACATTAATACTATTAGAAGTAATGAAAGAACATAACTGTAAAAACTTTGTATTTAGTTCATCAGCAACTGTATATGGAAAACCTAAAAGTGTTCCAATAAGAGAAGATTTTCCATTATCAACAACAAATCCATATGGAAGCACTAAACTAATGATAGAGCAAATACTAAAAGATGTAAGCATTGCAGATAAAGAGTTTAATGCAATTTTATTAAGATATTTTAATCCTATTGGAGCACATGAAAGTGGATTAATTGGAGAAGAACCAAATGGAATACCAAATAATTTAATGCCATATATAAATCAAGTTGCAGTTGGAAAATTAGATCATTTAAATGTATTTGGAAATGATTATGAAACAAAAGATGGAACAGGTGTAAGAGATTATATACATGTTGTTGACCTAGCCAAAGGACATTTAAAAGCATTAATTAAAATTAGAGAAATGAATGGAAAAGTTGAAGCATATAACTTGGGTACAGGAAAAGGTTATTCAGTTATAGAAATTGTAAATGCATTCGAAAAAGCAAATAATATTAAAGTTAAGTACGAAATTGCTCCAAGAAGACCAGGAGATATTGCAGAATGCTATGCAGATACACAAAAAGCTAAAGAAGAACTTAACTGGGTAGCTGAAAAAGACTTAGTACAAATGTGCAAAGATTCTTGGAATTATACTAAGACATGTTATAACTGCGAACAAAAATAAAAAAGTTAATGATATTTGGAGAATTTAAATGGATAAAACAAAAAAACTTGAAAGAAAAGATGGTTTTATGAAGGGAGTATTAGTACTTATGTTATCACAAGTACTAATAAAACTTTTAGGGCTAATTTCTAAAATATTTCTAACTAATAAAGAAGGCTTCGGAGATATTGGAAATGGTATATATGGAAGCGGATACCAAATTTATGCAATGCTTCTAACCATTTCTTCTATTGGAGTTCCAAATGCAATTGCAAAGATAATATCTGAAAAAGTAGCATTAGAAGATTATAAGGGTGCTCATAGAATATTTAGAATATCACTAGTAACTTTTGGACTAATAGGATTTGTTGGAACATTAATTCTTTTCTTTGGTGCAAATGCAATTTCCAACATGATAGAAGTTACAGAAGCTGAATTATCACTAAAATTATTATCTCCATCTATAACTTTTGTAACAATAGCATCAGTACTTAGGGGATATTTTAATGGATTGGATAAAGTATCTGTAACGGCAAGATCACAATCATTAGAACAAGTTTTTAAAACTGTAATAACAATATCAGCTGTAGAAATTATAGGAATAACCTCTAACTTAAATACAGCGCTCATGGCTGCTGGAGCAAACTTAGCAACAACATTATCTGTAATTCTTAGCTTTTTATACATATTAATGTATTATAGAAGTTTTAAACAAGTAATACTACCTAAAATAGTATCATCTAAAAACTATAAAAAAGATAGAGTAAAAAACATTGTAAAGAGAATATTATTTGTTTCTATTCCAATTACATTAAGTGCTATAATGTCAACACTATCTAAAATAGTTGACATTGTTACAGTTGTTAGGGGACTTAAAAAGTTTTTGCCAGAACAACAAGCAAAAGCACAATATGGAATACTATCTGGTAAAGTTGATACACTAGCAACATTACCTTTGTCATTTAATATTGCATTTGCAACAGCTCTAGTTCCATCTGTTTCTACATTGATTACAAAAAATGATACTAGAACAGCTGGAAAGAGAATTTCATTCTCGTTATTAATTACCATGCTATTAGGCTTACCTTGCACATTGGGAATGATTGTATTTGCAGAGCCTATAATTAACTTACTATTTCCAAATGCAACAGAGGGAGCATTTTTACTTCAAATTTTTTCTTGGACAATAATATTTGCAGTACTAATGCAAACAACTAATGGAGCACTACAGGGATTAGGAAAAATAAAGGTACCAGCAATTACATCTTTTATTGGAGTTATGGTTAAGCTAATATTAAATATTATATTGGTTCCAAACCCAAAATTTGGAGTAAATGGTGCAGCTATAGCATCTGTTGTAAATAACTTTTTGGCATTTCTTTTAAGTTTTATAGTATTAAGAAAAACAATAAAATTACAGTTGAATTTTAATAAATTTATTTTAAAACCAATAATAGCTACAGTAGGAATGTGCGTATGTTCATATTTTGTATATACATTATTAGTAAAATATATAGCATTAAAGAAAATTGCAACTATAATTTCATTAGCATTTGCTGTTATAATATATGTGATATTGGTAATAATATTAAAAATATTAGATAAGGAAGAAGTAAGAATGATTCCATATGGTACCAAAGCAGTAAAAATCCTTGAAAAGCTTGGTATATATGAGAAAGAGAATATTTAAAAATAACAAAAAAAGAGTTGGATTGCCCATAATCTTACTCTAATAATGGTTTAAAGAAAAAAAGTGATAAAAAAAGAAGGATTTTAATTTATTTTGACGAATAATGCTAGTAGTGGAAGATATACAGCACTTCTACATATAAACTTTTAGGAGGTAATTTAAATGAACAAATCTGATTTAGTAGCAGCTATGTCTGCAAAAACAGGAGACACAAAGAAAAATTCAGAAGCAACATTAAACGCATTTATAGATGTTGTTACTGCAGCATTAGCAAAAGGAGAAAAAGTACAATTAGTTGGTTTTGGTTCTTTCGAAACAAGAAAAAGAGCTGCTAGAAAAGGAAGAAACCCAAGAACTAAAGAAGAAATCAAAATACCAGCATCAACAGCTCCAGTATTCAAAGCTGGAAAAGCTTTAAAAGATTTAGTTAATAAAAAATAATTTTATTATATAAAAATGAATTCATTAAAGGATATCCAATAGGATGTCCTTTTTATTATATAAAAAAATTCTCTAGTTTTGTTTGAAAATAAATAAAGTTTTAATCTATTGTAAATATAAATATATATCTGTTATTTTACTAATAAAGTGTAACACTTTAATAAATATTTCCTAAAATTTTCTTGCTAAATATACATAAAAGTGATATAGTACATTTGTTATATATAATTTTTAGGAGGACAAGAATGGGATTATTTAAATCTTATAGTGAAAAAGAAGTAAAAAGGGTTATGCCCATAGTAAAAAAAATAAATGATTTAGAGCCTGAAATATCTAAATTAACAGATAAAGAATTAAAAGAAAAGACAAATGAATTTAAAGAAAGAATTAAAAATGGAGAAACACTAGATAGCATATTACCAGAAGCTTTTGCAGTAACAAGAGAAGCATCAAAAAGAGTTTTAGGAATGAGACATTTTGATGTACAGTTAATAGGTGGAATTATTTTACACCAAGGAAGAATTGCAGAGATGAAAACTGGAGAAGGAAAAACTTTAGTTGCAACATTGCCAGTGTATTTAAATGCATTAACTGGAAAAGGTGTACATGTAGTTACAGTAAACGACTATTTGGCTAAAAGAGATAGCGAATGGATGGGAAAATTATATAAATTTTTAGGCTTAACTGTTGGACTTTGTATAAGTGGAATGGAAGCTGATGAAAAGAGAAAGGCATATAATGCAGATGTTACATACGGAACAAATAATGAATTTGGTTTCGACTACTTAAGAGATAACATGGTTATATACAAGCAACAGGCAGTTCAAAGAGAACTTAATTATGCAATAGTTGATGAGATTGATAGTATATTAATAGATGAAGCACGTACACCATTGATAATTTCTGGAAGAGGAGCTAAATCTTCTGAATTATATAAAAGAGCAGATAAATTTGTAAAGAAACTATCTTCAAAGGTAATTGTTGAGGAAGATAGCAAAGACCTAGACCAAGCAGAAGACAATGAAAAGTATGATTATATAATAGATTTAAAAGCAAAATCAGCATCACTTACAATGCAAGGAACAAAGAAAGCAGAGCAAGAATTTAATGTAGAAAACCTAAATGATTTAGATAATTCTGAATTAGTTCATCATATTAATCAAGCTTTAAGAGCAAATGGAGTAATGAAAAAAGATATAGATTATATCGTTAAAGATGGAGAAGTTTTAATTGTTGATGAATTCACAGGAAGAATAATGTATGGAAGAAGATATAATAATGGATTACATCAGGCAATAGAAGCAAAAGAGAATGTAAAAGTAGTAGATGAATCTAAAACTTTAGCTACAATAACATTCCAAAACTATTTTAGAATGTACGACAAGCTATCAGGAATGACAGGTACAGCAATGACAGAAGCAGATGAGTTTGGAGAAATATACAATTTAGATGTTATTGAGATTCCAACTAACAAACCTATGATAAGAAATGATAAAAATGATGTTATATACAAAAATGAAGATGCAAAATTCAGAGCAGTTGTTGAAGATATAAAAGAAAGCCATAAAAAAGGGCAACCAGTATTAGTTGGTACAGTATCAGTTGAAAAGTCTGAAAAATTAAGTAATATTCTAAAAAAAGAAGGAATTAAGCATGAAGTATTAAATGCTAAATATCACGAAAAAGAAGCTGCAATAGTAGCACAAGCAGGTAAATATGGAGCAGTTACCATATCAACAAACATGGCTGGTCGTGGTACAGATATTATGCTTGGAGGAAATAGTGAATTTTTAGCAAAAGAGGAAATGAAGAAAAATAAATATTCAGATTACTTAATAGAAGCTGCAAATTCACATAATGAAACAGATGATGAAGAAATTCTAAAAGCTAGAAAAGTGTTTAATGAATTAAAAGAAAAATATGATAAACAAATAGAAACAGAAAAACAAAAGGTTATTGAAGCTGGAGGACTTAAAATAATAGGAACAGAAAGACATGAGTCAAGAAGAATCGATAACCAGTTAAGAGGGCGTAGTGGACGTCAAGGAGACATAGGAGAATCTATATTCTATATAGGATTAGATGATGATCTTATGAAAATCTTTGGTGGAGACATGATTACAAACTTATACAATACTTTAGGTGCTGATGAAGACATGCCAATACAACATAGATTTTTATCTAAAGCAGTAGAAAGTGCACAAAAGAAGGTAGAAGGAAAGAACTTTAGTATTCGTAAAAATGTATTACAATATGATGATGTAATGAATCAACAAAGAGAGCTAATTTATGCACAAAGAAAAACTGTTTTAGACGGAAATAGTTTAAAAGAAGTTATATCTAACATGATAAAAGCTGTTTCAGAAAATACTGTTAAAACATATTCAAATGTAGCAGAAGGCGAAAACATTGATGTTGAAGCTCTTAAACTTCAAATAAAAAATACATTTGGAATAGAAAATCTAGATGGTTTAAATTCTTCAGAACTTGATGAAGAAGCACTAATAGAAGAATTACAACAAAAGGCATTAGAAAAATATGAGCAAAAAGAAAAAGAAATTGGAGAAAATGATATAAGAGAACTTGAAAGAGTTGTAATGCTAAAAGTTGTAGACGAAAAATGGATGAATCACATAGATGCAATGGATGAACTAAAAGATGGAATTGGATTAAGAGCATATGGACAAAAAGATCCAGTTGTACAATATAGAATTGAAGGTTCAGACATGTTTGATGAGATGATTGACAATATCAAAAATGATGTTGTAAGAATATTATTAAACATTCATAAATCTGGAGATATGAGAAGAAAAGAAACAGTTGAAATAACAAATGCATCACTAGAAAATATAAATGGAATAGACAATGAAACAACAAACCATGAACCAGTAAAAAATGAAGGACCAAAAGTTGGAAGAAATGACCCATGCCCTTGTGGAAGTGGTAAGAAGTACAAAAACTGTTGTGGTAAATAACCTCACAAGCCTTTATAAAATAAGGAATTGATAGAAATAGAAAAAACGATAAATTTGTCTACAGATGACAATTTGTTCACGGCTTGTCCACATAGTATAAATAATGTGGGCAGAATTAAAAAAATAAGTAAAAAGGATGCAGACAACATTTTTAAATGCCGACATCCTCTTTGCTTGTAGTGATTTTTGACATATTAATATTAATTTGTTATAATTTAAATGTAGTAAATCAATTAGTCATTCGCG
>CAKOYB010000003.1 GCA_934130435.1 uncultured Clostridia bacterium | reverse complement strand
ACATTGTCATAATTCACAAAATATGGATTCAAAATTAAGGAAAATGTTGCATATTATAAATCGTAAAATGTTAAAAATATATGCAACAGATTTTTGGACATGTTCTAATGATGCAAATAAATGGTTTTTTAATAAAGAAATTATGAGAAAAAATAATATAGTTCAAATCAATAATGCTATAGACTGTAATAAATATAAATATAGTGAAGAAATAAGAAAACAATATATAGAAAAAATGAATCTAGAAGATAATCTTGTATTTGGTCATATAGGAAGATTTCATTTTCAGAAAAATCAAATATTCTTACTAGAAATATTTAATGAAATCCATAAAATAAAACCTGATAGTAAATTAATTTTAATAGGTGATGGGGATGATAAAGAAAAAATATTAAGTAAAATCAATCAATTAAAATTAGAAAGAAGCGTAGAATTACTAGGGGCAAGAGGAGACGTAGAAAAAATATTCCAAGCAATGGATGCAATTATTTTTCCGTCATTATTTGAAGGATTATCATTAGTTTTAGTGGAAGCACAAGCAAATGGAATACCTATATTTGCATCAGATACAATTTCAAAAGAAACCCAAATAGGCGATAATATAAACTTTATATCATTAGAAACACAGGCAAAAGAATGGGCAGAAATTATTTTAAAGGATAAATTTGAAAGATGCGATAATTATGAAAAAATAAAATTGGCAGGATATGATATAAATACCGAAAAAGAAAAAATAGAAAAATTATTAATGAGGGACTAGAAAATGGATGATTTAATTAGTGTAATAGTACCAATATATAAAGTAGAAAAATATTTGAAAAAATGCGTAGAAAGTATTTTGGAACAAACTTATAATAATTTAGACATAATACTTGTAGATGATGGTTCGCCAGATAATTGTGGAGATATAATAGAAGAATTTCGAAAAAAAGATGAAAGAATCCGTACAATTCACCAAAAGAATGGTGGATTGTCTGATGCAAGAAATAATGGAATAAAAATTGCAAAAGGTAAATATATTGTATGTATTGATTCAGATGACTGGATAGAAAAAAATATGATTGAAGTTCTATATAAGGATATTATTAAAACAAATTCAGATATATCTGTATGCGAATTCGTTGAGGAAGATGATTTTCAAAATATACTATCAACCAAAAAATATAATAATGAAATTATAGAATTCAATTCAAAAGAAGCGTTAAAGAGTTTGATAAAACAAGATATTTTGACAAATCATGCATGGAATAAATTATACAAAGCAAGTCTTTTTGGAGGAATTGAATATCCTAAAGGACAATTGATGGAGGATGTAAGTACAACATATAAACTGTTTGAAAAAGCAAATAAGATAGTGTATCAAAACACATCTCTTTATCATTATATACAAAGAGAAACAAGCATTTTAGGAAATATAACAGAAAAAAGAATAAATGATCAAGAATTTGCTTTCTTTGATAGAAATAAATATCTTATGGAAAAATATTCTGAATTTAAAGAAATAATAGAATTAGATAATATGTATAATGTCAAAACATTATATTTTTTGGCAATACTTGGCGGATATAAAAATTTATATAATAGCAAAAAATATGTAGAATATTATGCAAAATATAAAAAAATATATAAAGAAAACAAAAAAAATTCAGAGATCAAAGGTGATAAATCACTACAATTATTTTACGAAAATAGAATAGCCTATAAAATGTACGTGAAATTGAAAAGAAAAATTAAAGGAAATTAAATTTATGATAAAAAAGTTTTTAAGAACAAAATTTCCAAGTTTATGGAAAATATATAAAATAAATATAAGTAATGAAGAAATAAAAAATATAAGTAAAGAAGATAAAAAAGTCTTTATTTTTCTTGCAGCAGACTATCCTAATTTAGGAGACATTGCTATTACATATGCACAAAAAGAATTTTTAAAGGAATGTTACCCTCAATATAAAATTATAGAAGTTCCAGCAGATAAGACAATAACATTATTAAAATTTGTGAAAAAAATAACAAATAAAAATGACATTATTACTATTGTTGGCGGTGGAAATATGGGGAACATATATGAGTATTATGAAGATTTAAGAAGAACAGTTATAAACAACTTTAAGAATAACTATATAATTAGCTTTCCACAAACTATAGATTTTTCAAATGATGCCAAAGGAAAAAAATCATTAAATAAAACAATAAAAACAATAAAAAAACATAAAAATATTTTGATTTATGCGAGAGAAGAAAAATCATATAAAAAAATGAAGAAATTATTTGGAGAAGAAAAAGTCAAATTATCACCAGATATAGTATTATCATTAAAAAACAAAATTGATATTAATCAAGATAAAAAAGATAAAATAGGAATTTGCTTTAGAAATGATAAAGAAGAAGACTTGACAAAACTAAAAATAAAAGAGGAAATATTAAGTTTGACGCAAAATGATGATAAAATAATATTCGATACAGTATTGGATAGAAAAGATTTTATATATGAAGCCAGATATAAGTTATTGTTTAAAACGCTAGAAAAAATAGCAGATTGTAAAACAATATATACTAATAGACTTCATGCAATGATTTTTGCATATTTAGTTGAAACAAGATGTTATTTTGTAGATAATACAAACAAAAAAATTAGTGAAACATATAAAAAATGGCTTTCAAATATTGAGTATATCAAAGAATATAATGTAGAGCAAAAAGAATGTAGTAAAGAATTAAATTTAGATAAAGCATTTGTAAAGATGAAGAATGAAATTATAGAGGGAGATAAAAATGGATAAAATAAAAAAATTTATAGACTGTTTTGTACCAGTATATAATTGTAATTTTAAATGTAAATATTGTTATATCTCAACATGGGAAGGTTGGAAACAAGAGAAAAATTCGAAAGAGATAAAATATAGTCCAGAACTAATAAGAAAAGCATTATCCCAAAAAAGATGGGGAGGTCCATTAATGTTAAACTTTTGTGGTGCTGGAGAAACATTATTATGCAAAGAGTTGCTTCCAATAATAAAAGAATTATTAGCAGAGGGTCATTATTGTATGATTGTAACAAATGGTACAATAACTCCTAAATTTAATGAAATGGCAGAGTGGCCAGATGAATTAAAAGAACACTTATTTATAAAATTTTCTTATCATTTCTTGGAATTAAAAAGATTAAAATTAACTTCAAAATTCTTTGATAATGTAAGAAAAATGAAAGAAAATGGTATTTCATTTACAGTAGAAGTAACACCAAGTGACGAATATATACCATATATTGAAGAGATAAAAGAAGAATGTATGGGAGAAATAGGGGCACTACCACATATTACAGTTTGCAGAATAGAAAATGGAAATGTTCCATTAATGAGTAAGTTACCAAAAGAAGAGTTCATTAAAACCTGGGAAACTTTTGACTCTGAACTATTTAATTTTAAAATTGATATATTTGGAGAAGAAAGAAAAGAATTTTGTTATGCAGGTGCATGGTCATATACACTACAATTAGTAGATGGAACATTAAGACAATGTTATAGAGGAAGAAAACTGCAAAACATTTTTGAAGATGTAAATGCACCAATAAAAGAGATACCTATTGGATGTAATTGTTTAGATGCACATTGTTGGAATGGACATGCCTTTTTAGCATTTGGAGATATACCAGAAATGAAAACACCAACATTTGAAAAAGAAAGAAATAGAAAAACAGAAAATGGAGACTGGGTAGCAAGAAAAATGGCTGATTTCATGTCAACAAAATTAAGTGAATCTAATAATACTTTGGATGACAAACAAAAAAAGAAATTTAATAAGAAAAGTAAACAATTTAGAGATTTTCAAAAAATTAAGCACAAAATAAAGAAAGTGATAAAAGAAAATGAATAAAAAAGTCAAAGTAATTATTACAATATTAATAATAAGCATTACATTTATACTTTTTCTATTTTATGGCTATCAAAAATATGAAATAAAAAAATATAAAACATTAAATGTAGAAAATAATAAGAATAATGCTTATGTACATTTTAGTATAGATGACTGTATCAATATGTTTTACGATTTAGATAAAAATCAAGATAAATATAAGTCAATTTTCGAAAACAAATTATTGAAATATTTAAAACATTTAAATTCAGAATATGGTTGTAAATTTTCTCTATATGTATTTGAAAATAATGATTCATTTGACATAAGTAATTGTACGAGCAAATATAAGGAAGAGTTTGAACAAAATTCATCATGGCTTAAATTTGGATTTCATGCTCTAAATGGTAATTCTAATTACAACACTGATAATGTACAAATTGTAGAAGATTATAATTTAGTAATTGAAAATCTAAAAAGAATTGTTGGCGAAAAAAGTATAACCAACATATTTAGATTAGAAAGATTTCTTTTAAATGAAAAAAACGCGAAACTTTTAAAAGATAATATTAAAGATTTTAGTTTGTTAGGTGCAGATACAGAAAATAGATTGGATTACTATTTAAACGAAGAACAAAATATAGAATTATTCAAAAATGAATACTATTATGATGAAGATAATAAAATTGAAATTTATAACACAGATTTTAGATTAGAAAATATTAGTAATAAAAATATAAATAAGATGTTATCTGAAATGAATGACAAAAACCTAATTATTTTTACACATGAATGGATATTTGATAGTTTCAAAAATTCAATAACAACAAAATATAAAATAGAAAAAATATGTAAGTATGCAATAGAACATGGATATAGTTTTGATTATCCATATAAGAATTAGGAGAAAAATGGAAAAGAAAAAGAGATTAATTATAAATTTAATATCAAACATAATATCATTTGCATTACAATTAGGAATTAGTTTTATATTAACACCAATAATAACAGAAAAAGTTGGAACGACAGCATATGGTTTTATTGGTTTATCTAATAACTTTATTAGTTATGCGAATATATTTACTGTAATAATAAATTCTATGGCAAGTAGATTTATAACATATGAAATAACAAAAGGAAATATGGAAAAGGCTAATAAATACTATTCATCAGTATTTTTTATGAATATAATTATGTCTAGTATCATAGTTGTTTTTTCAATAATATTTATTATAAATATTAATAATTTATTAGATATACCAATAGAATTAGAAAAGAATGTAAAAATAACGTTTATATTTGCTTTTATTAATTTAGTTTTATCTATAATGAGTACAATATTTACAATTGCAACTTATGTAAAAGATAGACTAGATTTAGAAGCTGTAAGAAATATTATAGGAAACATAATTAAAGCTATATTTTTAATAATAGTATTTAGTTTATTAGAACCAAAAATATATTATATAACTATAGGCGGTGTTATTTTTACTTTGTTTATATTTTTAGCAAATATAAGACTAACAAAAAGACTAATGCCACAACTAAAAATAAATATAAAGAACTTTGATAAAGCGTCAATATGGACTCTCATGAAATCTGGAATTTGGAATTCTATAAACAATCTGAGCAAGGTTTTGCTTACAGGATTAGATTTGTTGATTGCTAATTTGTTTATTGGAGCTGATGCAATGGGATTGTTATCTATTGCTAAAATAATTCCGACTACAATAGAAAATTTATTGAGTACAATAGCAAATATTTTTAGTCCAAGATTTATTATATTATATTCCAAAAGAAGAATAAGAGAACTTGTTCAAGAAGTTAATTTTTCAACTAAGATAATTGCTTTTATAATGATAGTTCCTATAGCAGGATTTATAATATTTGGTAAAGATTTTTTTATATTGTGGTTAGGAAATGAAAACATTGAAAATATAAATAAAATACAAATTTTGTCAATTTTGTCATTGCTGCCATATGTCGTTAGTGTTAGTAATTACAGCCTTTTTATATTAGATACAGTAACGAATAAATTGAGAAGGCCAGTTATAGCAACACTAATAATAAGTGCGCTTAGTACAATAACAACAATTGCGTTGCTTAAATTTACAGATCTAGGCATTTATGCTGTAGCAGGGGTTAGCTCTATATATTGGATATTAAAAGTTATAGTATTTAATAATATAAATGCAGCTAAAAACTTAAGGATAAAATGGAATGCCTTTTTAGGGCAATTTTTAAAGAATACAGGATGTTTGATAATGATAATGATAATATTTGAAATAATAAAGAAACCACTTATTTTAAATACATGTAAAACATTTATATTTAGTGTAGGAATTGCGGCAATTATAGGTTATTTATTATCATTTGTTGTTTTGTTCTCAAAAGAAGAAAAACAAAATGTTATTAGAACAATAAAAGGCAAAATAATGAAAGGAAGTGAAAAGTAAATATTACTTTAAATTATGAGAAATAATATATTAGATTTTTATAGAATAATTTTTACACTTATTATTTGTTTGCACCATTTTCAAGGAATATTGGATACAAAAATTATTTCAACAGGCTATATAGGAGTGGAATTTTTCTTTATATTATCAGGATTTTTCTTATACAAAAGTTTCAAGAAAAATAATAATGAAACTGCATTTCAATATACAGTTAAAAGAATAAAAAGATTGTATCCTGAATATATATTGGCATTTATATTGTGTTTTATTTTGCAAATGGCTCAAAGTGGTAAAGAAAAAAGCGTAGATTGCATATTTCAAGGAATTTCTGAAATAACATTAATGCAAAACATAGGAATATTTAGAGGTGGGTTTAATTATCCATTATGGTATCTTTCTGTTTTAATCTTTGCAGGATATATAGTATATGAATTATTAAAAAAAGATAAAGAAACATTTAGTAAAATAATTTCTCCAATAACTATTGTGTTTACATTTTCGCTATTAAATTCTATGGGAAAAGGATTAGAAAATTGGGATACAGTATATGGAATATATTTACCATTATTAAGAGGATTTTCAGATATTTGCATAGGGGTATTAATATCTGAGTTTGTTGATACTAAATATTTTAAAGATATAGAAGAAAAAAAGGTAATAGCTAGAATTGTTGAAATTTTAACATATGCATGTTTACTTTATATTATAATATTCCAAAATAAATTTGAAATGTATTCAATATTACTTATACCTATAGTTATTCTTGCAGCTAATAATAAAAATTCATTGTCTTACAAATTTTTAAATTGGAAGATATTTGGTAATATTGGTAAACTAACTTATACAATGTATCTAAACCATGCAAGTTTTATAATTTTAACGTCATTTTTATATAACAAGATATTACATAAAAATATTAGTACGATTTTAATAATATCAATTTATATAGGTGCTTTGATTTTATACTCAATAATTTCAAGGAAAATTGTGTATAAATTAATTGAAAAGAGTACAAAGACAAACAAAAGCATATAAAGAAAAAATCTAGTTAAAAATATAATAAGAGAAGAGGAGAAAAATGGAAAAAAACAAAAGTCTTGAGCCTATATTCCAACATAGTTCCGTAGGAAAAAGAATAGTATATTTGGATATGTTGAATATAATAGCAATTGTTTCTGTTATAGCGATGCATTGTAATGGAATTGTTCATGGTAATCCAAATATTCGTGCTTGGAGTACAAGTTTAATAATAGAGTGTATATGCTATTTTGCTGTACCATTGTTTTTCATGATATCAGGAGCTAATCTTTTAAAATATAGAGAAAGATATAATACAAAGGAATTTTATAAAAAAAGATGTTTAAAAGTATTGATTCCATTTATATTTTGGGCTACAATAATGTTTGTATGGAAAATATTTATTAGAAAGAGTATGACAATAGAAACAGTAAATAGTCCAATAAAATTATTAAATGCTTTTTTCAGTAACAAAGAAGAATCAACATATTATTTTATGTTTGAAATATTAGGAATATATTTAATTATCCCATTACTTTCTTTGTTGACCCAAAAAGAATATAAGAAGACGTTATGGTTGACTGTAGGATTATTTTTTATATTTAATGGAATGTTGCCTAATATATGTTCAGTAATTGGAATTACATTATATAGCCAGTTTAAAGTTCCTGTTACTGGATATGTAATTTATGTTATTCTTGGATATCTTTTATCAGAAGAAAAGATTAATAAAAAATGGAAGATTATTCTTTATATAGGAGCAATATTAGGAGTTATATATAGATATGTTACAACATTTGTATTAAGCAAAAATGCTGGATATGTTGTAGAAAAAACTTGGGGATATTCATCTTGGCACTGTATGCTATTATCTTCAGCAATCTTTGTATTTATTAAAGATTTAAAAATTAATGAGAAGATAAAGAACAATGAAAAAGTTCAAAAAGTAATTTCAAAAATTGCAGGATGCAGTTTTGGAATATACTTGATACATATGATTGTTAAATATTATTATATAAATGTACTCAATATTAATACTGCATCATGGCAATTTAGAACACTTGGAACTTTGGCAATATATGGAATCTGTTTATTTGTGGTTATGGTATTAAAAAAGATACCAATAGTAAAAAAAATACTGCCTTAAATAAAATTAAAAGGAATAAGTATAATGAATTTGATTGCACCAGGTACAACAATAAATCTAGTCACAGGACCAGGAATAATAATTGTAATTTTATTTATTGCTATTATTTATAATGAATTATCATATACATCCGTAGAAAATACATATAAATATATTTACATAATTACTATCTTTTACATTTATATTAGAGAATACTTTTACCTATATGTGTAGACATGAAACTTATAGAAATTATTATACAGTAGCTAATGATATATATATAGAAAAGTAACAGAACTAGACGAATATTCAAAAGATAAAAAATGGTTATTTAGTGATGTAATAAGATTTAAAGCAAGAGATACTAACAGATCAAATGGATTTATAAGCAATGATAATGAAACATGGAATAATTATAATGGAATAACACAAAATTACAATTTCTTTGATAAATATTTGGGCATAAAAATTAAAATGTGCTCAACAGAAGAATATAAAAATTTAACAAAAACAGAAGAATTTAAAAATATGCCAATATATCCTAATAATGGCTCTATAAAAATTATAAATAATATAATAGTAATAAAAATATCAGAAAATACATTTAACTAAAAATATTTATAAATATTCTCTGAAAGGATAAAAAATATGAAATATGATTATCTAGTAGTAGGTTCAGGCTTGTTTGGTGCAGTATTTGCACATGAAGCAAATAAAAAAGGGAAAAAATGCTTAGTTATTGATAAACGTCCAAATGTTGCAGGAAATATCTATACAGAAAATGTTGATGGAATAAATGTACACAAATATGGAGCTCATATTTTCCATACAAGTAATAAAGAAGTGTGGGAATACATAAATCAATTTGCAGAATTTAATAGATATACAAATTCACCTGTTGCAAGATATAAAGACGAACTATACAATATGCCTTTTAATATGAATACATTTAATAAATTATGGGGAGTTGTTACACCTGCAGAAGCTATGGCTAAAATAGAAGAAGAAAAGAAAACAGCAGGAATAACAGAGCCTAAAAACCTAGAAGAACAAGCTATAAGTTTAGTTGGTAAAACTATTTATGAAAAATTAGTTAAGGGTTATACAGAAAAACAATGGGGAAAAAGAGCAACAGAGCTTCCAAGTCCCATAATAAAAAGACTTCCAGTAAGAATGATATATGACAATAACTATTTTAATGACATATATCAAGGCATTCCAATGGGTGGATATACTAAAATAATTGAAAAAATGCTAGAAGGAATAGAAGTAAGATTAAATTGTGATTTCTTTGATAACAGAGAAAAATTAGAAAACATTGCTGATAAAATAATTTTTACAGGACCAATAGATAAGTATTATGATTATAAATTCGGTGAACTTGAATATAGAAGTTTAAGATTTGAAACAGAAGAACTTGATATGGAAAACTATCAGGGAAATGCTGTTGTAAATTATACCGAATATGAAATACCTTATACAAGAATAATTGAACATAAACATTTTGAATATGGACCAAGCTTAGGAAAAATTGCAGAAGGTAAAGCTAAAGAAAAAACTATAGTGACTAGAGAATATCCAGATACATGGGAACAAGGAAAAGAACCATATTATACAATGAATGATGAGAAAAACACAAAGTTGTATGCTAAATATAAAGAACTAGCTGATAAAGACAATAAAGTCATATTTGGAGGAAGACTAGGACAATATAAATACTTTGATATGGATAAAGTGATTTTGGAAGCTTTAAATTTAGTTAAGGAAGAGTTATAATGTCAAAACCAATTAAAATTAAAAAAAATTTAATATTTAAAAGAATATTATTCATAATAATGCTTTTAGCAACATTATACTTAATATTTTGTTTTTCTGCGCAAGATGGAGAACAATCTGGAAACCTAAGCTTAAAAGTTACAAATTTTATTGTCAATCTGTTTTCTAAGGTTAAAAATATGGATACATCACTTAAAATGCACTATATTGAAAAGCTTCATCCAATAATTAGAAAATTAGCTCATTTTAGTATTTATTGTTTAGTTGGATTTTCTGTTATGGGATTTTGGTGTACTTTTGATATTAGAAATAAGTACAAGTTATTATGGAGTATTTTAATAGGAGTAGCATATGCAGCAAGTGATGAGTTTCATCAAAGCTTTATACCAGGTAGAGGGCCAAGTATTAGAGATGTATGCATTGATTCTGCAGGGGTATTAACTGGAATTTTTATAATGATTTTTCTTATTCTATTATTTGAAGCTTTTAGAAATTGGATAGAAGAATAAAAAAAGGAGAGCAATGGAACGATTAAAAGAAATTGTAAAAAATAATAAAAGATGGATAATTGCAGCAATATGCATGGTAGTATTTTTAATTATACTAGAAGATGTATTAGACAATGAAATTGCAAATTTTGATAAGGCCGTTTACTCATTTGTAATTTTAACCAAAAGTGATATCGTAACAAGTTTTTTTAAAAATGTAACTTTTTGGGGAAGTGCAGTTCCACTAATATCAATTTGTATAGTATCTTTTATAATTTTAAAAAACAAGAAGATAGCGGCTTTAATCTTAGCAAATTTGACTATTAGTGCAGCTCTTAATCTTTTGTTAAAAAACGTTATTAGAAGAGATAGACCTATAGGATATAGGCTTATTGAAGAGAGTGGATTTAGCTTTCCTTCTGGACATTCAATGGCTAGTATGGCTTTTTACGGTTTAATAATTTATTTTGTAATTAGATTTGTAAAGAATAGAGCTCTAAAGATTTTTTTAAGTATAATGCTGAGTCTGCTGATAATACTAATAGGAATGAGTAGAATTTATTTGGGAGTACACTATCCTAGTGATGTTTTTGCCGGCTTTGTTTTTACAGTTGCATATTTAATTTTCTATATTACAATAATTTTAAAACCAATAGTGAATGAAAAGAACTAAATTATATATAATAAATAAAAAAATAGTTGTAAAATAAATAATAAACTGATATACTTTAATAGAAAAATTAAAAGATATCAGTTTTTTGATATTATTAATTATATTTATATTTTAACACGAATATTATATTTAATAAATACATAGGGGGGAATTGTTATGAACGA
This sequence comes from uncultured Clostridia bacterium, assembly GCA_934130435.1. GTDB lineage: Bacteria > Bacillota > Clostridia > TANB77 > CAG-508 > HGM13634. Next base: position 147,954 of record CAKOYB010000003.1, on the reverse strand, counting down.
AGAAAACAATGAGAATCTTCAAGAAGTTGAAAATATTGATTCAATAGAAGAAGTTGAACAAAATGGAATAAAAATAGCAGATGATGTTATTTCTATAATAGCTGGAAAAGCAGCTTCAGAAGTTACTGGAGTATATAGCATGGCAGGAGGTTTTGCAGGAGGATTCACAGAAGTATTTGGAAAGAAGAATTTTTCTAAAGGAATAAAAATTGATGTTCAAGATGGAGTTGCTAAAATTGATGTTAATATCATAGTTGAGTATGGAGTAAGAATTCCTGATGTTGCATTTGAAATTCAAAACAGAGTTAAAAAGGCTGTTGAAAGCATGACAGGACTTAAAGTATCTGAAGTTAATGTTCATGTTCAGGGGGTTAATACTGATTCTCAAAATAAAAAAGAAGAAAAAAATATTGAAAACCAAGAATCATCAAATGAATAAATGTGTTTTTAGATTATGGAGGTAAACATATGAAAATAATAGAAAAAATATCTTTAATAATATTCTCAATAATTATACTAGTAATGTCTTTAATTAATTGTTTGGTTGCTATTAATTGGATTAAGATTACTACAGTTTCAAGCATACTTGAAACTATAGTATTAAATCCAACTTATACAAATGCATTATTAATAGTTTCAATTATCTTAATTTTACTATCAATTAAATGTATATTTTTCCCAGGAGATAAAAGCGATAAAGAAGGAACAGTAAATGGAATTTTGCTAGAAAATGAATCAGGTAGATTAATAATATCTGTAGAAACAATACAAAATCTAGTAAAAGGGGTAATTGCAGGATTTCCAAGTGCTCAACTTTCTAATTGCAGAGTGACTTTGGACAAGCAAACAAATAATGTACAAATTGCAATAAGAATATCAGTAACTCAAGATACAGTAATAAAAGATCTATCTTTAAATATTCAAAATAGAATTAAAGAAGTAGTAAAAAGCTCTACAGATCTAGACATTAAGCAAATAGATATTGACGTTAAAGATATTATTCCAAATAGTGAAATAAAGGATTAATAGATAAAGAAAGGAAAAAAACTATGAATGAATTTAAAAATTTTATTAAAGAGTATTGCGGAGCAATTATAGGCGGAATTGTTGCAATTTTAATTTTATGCACAGGTTTTTATAAATTAATAGTTGGAATAATCCTTGTAGCTTTAGGTATTGTTTTAGGAAATTATATTCAAAAAAATAAATATGAAGTAAAAGAAAAATTAAAGAAAATTATTGATAGAATGTAAGAGGTAATTAATGAATAGATCTGCAATAAGAGAAGAAGAATTTAAATTATTATATAGTTTAGAATTTCAAAACGAAAATGAGTCAGAGCAAATTGATGAATATTTTAAAAATAATTTAAATATAAACGAATCAGTAAAGAATGAAATAAGAAATACTATAGGCAATATAAGTCAGAATAAATTAAGAATAATTGATGAAATAAAAAAGAATTTAAAGTCTGACTGGAAAATAGAAAGAATATCAAAAGTTAACATTGCAATACTTGAAATAGCAATTTATGAAATTTTATTTACTGATATACCATTTAAAGTTTCAATAAATGAGGCAATAGAACTTGCAAAAAAATATGGAGAAGATAATTCATCAAACTTTATAAATGGAATACTTGCAAGCATTGTAAAAGAAACTAACAATGGAGATTTAAAATGAAAATAAATCCAATATCTGTAAGTGAACTAAATAGTTATATTAAAGAAAAAATAGGAAATGATGAATTCTTAAATAATGTATACATAAAAGGAGAAATATCTAATTTTAAGCATCATTACACAGGACATATGTATTTTACTTTAAAAGATAAAGAGTCTTTAATAAAATGCATTATGTTTAAATCATATACATCAAATTTAACCTTTATTCCTAAAGATGGAATGAAGGTATTAGTTTTAGGAACGGTTTCAGTATTTGAAAGAGATGGAGTTTATCAAATATACTGCAAAGCAATGCAAGAAGATGGAATGGGAGACCTATATTCAAAATATATTAAATTAAAAGAGAAACTTGAACAAGAAGGAATATTTGATGCAAATCATAAAAAACAAATTCCAATTATGCCTAGAGTAATAGGAGTTTTAACATCTCAAACAGGATCTGTTATTAGAGATATAATAAATGTAAGTACAAGAAGAAATCCAAATGTTTATATAAGATTATTTCCAGTACCTGTTCAAGGAGAAGATGCAAAACTTAAAATTTGTGATGCAATCAGAATTATGAACAAAGAAAAGTTGGCTGATGTAATAATTCTAGCAAGAGGTGGTGGATCATTAGAAGACTTATGGCCATTTAATGAAGAAATGGTTGCAAGGGAAATATACGAATCTACTATACCAATTATATCTGCAGTGGGACATGAAACAGATTTTACAATAGCAGACTTTGCAGCTGATTTAAGAGCACCTACACCATCTGCAGCAGCCGAATTGGCTGTTCCAGATATAAAAGAAATAAAAGATAAAATAGAGAAGTATCAAGCTAGATATAAGTCAGATTTAGTTAAAAAGCTACAAATTGCCAAACTACAATATACAAAATGCACTAGTTCAAAAGGATTTAAATCTCCACTACTAAAAATACAAGAAAATTATTTGAAAATTGATAGTATTATAAAAACATTGGAATATAGCGTTACACAAAAATATAATGATAGCAGAAATAACTTTAATAATTGTATTTCAAAATTAGATAATTTAAGTCCACTAAAAACTTTAAAAAGAGGATATACAATTATACAAAAAGATGGAAATATAATTAGATCAGCTAAACAGCTAAAAAAGAATGAAAGCATTGAAATAGTTTTTACTGATGGAAATTTGAATGCTACAGTAAATTAAGGAGATAATAATATGAAAGAGGAAAAGAATTTTGAAAAAATGTTAGCAGATTTAGAAAGAATATCTAATGAACTTGAGAAAGGCGACTTAACATTAGACGAATCTGTTTCAAAATTTGAAGAAGGAATGAAATTATCAAAGGAATGTTCTAAAATATTGGAAACTGCAGAGAAGAAAATAACAATTCTGTTAAAAGATGATGAAGAAATAAAAGAAAAAGATTTTGTTTCAAATGAAGATTAATTAGGAATGAGGAATAATGATGCAAGAAATTATAAAGTTAATTACCAATAAGTATATTTATGTACCGCTAATATTATGGTTTGCAATACAATTATTTAAATTTGTTTATGATCTAGTTACTACTAAGAAAATAAATTTTAAAAGAATACTTGGAGCAGGTGGAATGCCAAGTTCTCATACTGCAGTTGTAACTTCAATTACAACTTTAATGGGAAAGGAATTTGGACTAGATTCTGCTATTTTTGCACTATCTTTAATTTTTGCATTAGTTGTAATGTATGATGCAGCAGGAGTTAGAAGAGCTGCTGGAAAACAGGCAAAAGTGCTAAATGGAATCGTAAATACTCCTGGACTTTCAAATGTTCAGGTTCAAGAAAAGCTAGTCGAAGCCTTAGGCCATACACCTAAAGAAGTATTTGTTGGAGCTTTAATTGGAATAATAGCTGGAATAATTTTATAATAAGGATGTGGTATAAAATGACTGATATTGAAATAGCAAAAAATGTCAAGTTAAATAACATCAGAGACGTTGCAAAAGAGCTTAATATTGGAGATGAAGAAATTGAGCTTTATGGAAATTATAAAGCAAAAATATCTAATGAAGTTTATAATAGATTATCAAGTAAAAAAGATGGAAAGCTTATTTTAGTAACAGCCATTAATCCAACACCATTAGGAGAAGGAAAGACTACAATTTCTATTGGATTAGCTGATGGGTTAAGACAAATTGGAAAAAAATCAATTCTTACTTTAAGAGAACCATCATTAGGACCAGTTTTTGGAATTAAAGGAGGAGCAACTGGTGGTGGATATGCACAAATATCTCCAATGGAAGATATTAATCTACATTTTACTGGTGATATTCATGCAATAACTTCAGCTAATAATTTATTATCCGCAATGATTGATAACCATATATATTTTGGTAATGAACTTAAAATAAAGAAAGTAACTTGGAAAAGGTGTGTTGATTTAAATGATAGACAATTAAGGGTTATAAAAACTGGTTTATCAGAAGAAAAAAACATTGTGCCAAGAGAAGATGGATTTGATATAAGTGTTGCATCAGAAATAATGGCAATATTATGTTTAGCAACGAATATAAGAGATCTAAAAGAAAGGCTTTCTAAGATTATTATTGGATATAACGAAGAAGATAATCCAGTAACTGTAAAAGATTTAAAAGCAGAAGGAAGTTTAACTGTTTTACTTAAAGATGCAATTAAACCAAATTTGGTTCAAACATTAGAACACACTCCAGCGTTAGTACATGGAGGACCATTTGCAAACATTGCGCATGGATGCAATAGCGTAATAGCAACTAAACTTGCACTAAAATTAGGAGAATATACTATTACAGAAGCTGGATTTGGAGCAGATTTAGGAGCAGAGAAATTCTTTGATATTAAATGCAGAAGTGCAAAAATATCACCAGATGCTGCCGTGTGCGTTGCAACAATGAAAGCACTAAAATACCATGGTGGATTAAAAAAAGAGGAAGTTTTAAAAGAAGACATAAAAGCACTAGAAAAAGGAATGAATAATCTTTATAGACATATAGATAATATTAAAAATAAATTTGGAATAAATGTAATTGTAGCAGTAAATAAATATAACACAGATTCTGAAGAAGAGCTACAATATGTTATCTCAAGATTAGAAGAAAAGAATATTCCTTGCAGCTTAGTAGAAGCATATTCTAAAGGTCGGAAAGGGTGCAATAGATTTAGCTAATACTGTTGTAAAAGTGTGTGAAGAAAAAAGCAACCTAAAATTTGCTTATAATTTAGAAGACGATATACATATAAAAATTGAAAAGGTTTGCAAAAATATTTATGGAGCAAAGCAAATAGAAATTTCTGAAGAAGCTGAAAAGCAAATTGAAAAAATAATAAAACTTGGATTCAACAATTTACCTATTTGTATTGCAAAAACACAGTATTCTTTTTCGGATGACCCCAAAAATTTAGAGTGTGATGGTAATTTTACAATACATATAAGAGATGTTGTTTTAAAGTCAGGAGCAGGATTTATTGTAATAATCACAGGGAAAATTTTTACAATGCCTGGACTTCCTAAAGTTCCAGCTGCAGAACAAATAGATATTGATGAAGATGGAAATATAGTAGGAATTTTTTAATAATAATTATAAAAAACACCTTTTTTGGAAAAAATAAAGAAAATATTTTTTTAGAAAGGTGTTTTTTATATGTTTAAAAATAGAAGAAATGTTATGGCTAAAAAGAACATTGCTATAATTGTATTAGTAGTAAGTATTTTAACTTTAATTTTATACAATTTGTTCTTTTACAATAATGAAGTATATGGTCTTTCGAAGTATGGATCAAGAGGAAATGAAGTAACACAAATTCAAACGAAATTAAAAAGATGGGGATACTACAAAGGAAGCGTTGACGGAATATATGGAAGCAAGACTGTTTCAGCAGTAAAAAGCTTTCAAAGAAAAAATGGACTGACAGCTGATGGAATAGCAGGAACAAGAACATTAAATGCTATGGGAATTACATCATCATCATCATCTGGAGGTACATCTTCTAACAATAGTAATTCCTCAAATTTAAATTTACTTAGTAGACTAGTATATTCAGAAGCAAGAGGAGAAACTTATAGAGGACAAGTAGCAGTAGCAGCTGTAGTTTTAAATAGGGTTAAAAGTTCATCTTTTCCAAATACAATCTCAGGTGTTATATATCAAGCAGGAGCATTTGATGCAGTAAGTGATGGACAAATTAATTTAACACCAGACGCAACGGCAAGAAAAGCTGCACAAGATGCTCTAAATGGATGGGATCCATCATATGGAGCAATATATTATTTTAATCCTAATACAGCAACTAGTAAATGGATATGGTCTAGGCCGCTAACAGTTGTAATTGGAAAACACAGATTTTGTAAATAGTAGAGGCAATATTAATTGCCTCTTTTAAATAAAAAATATTTAATTGACAAAACAATATATAATTGATAATATAATGTTGTATTGAAAGGAATTATAGTATGACAGTTTATCCAAAGGGCTTTTTTAAAAGAATAACAGATATAGATTATAAATACCTAAAAGACAATAATATACTAGGATTAATTCTAGATGTTGACAATACATTAATTAACTACAATGAAGAACTATCTGAAGATATTATTAATTGGATTGATATGCAAAAGAAAAATAAAATAAAAATGTGTATATTATCTAACAGCAACAAAGTAAAGAAAATTCAAAAAGTAGCTAATAAACTAGAGTTAGAATACATATATTTTGCAATGAAACCATTTAAAAATGGATTTAATAGAGCATTAAGAATTTTAAACTTAAAAAATGAGAATGTGGCTGTTATTGGAGATCAAATTTTTACAGATGTTATTGGGGCAAATAGAATGAAAATGCATTCTATTTTAGTTGAACCAATAGAAAAAAAAGATATTTTTATAACAGTATTAAAAAGACCAATTGAAAACATGATAAAACATAGATACATAAGAAAGAAGGAAAATAAAAATGTATTATAATAATATACATATTTTAATTTATGTTGCAGCGGCAGTTATTGGAATCGTTGTAGGAAACATATGTAATTGGTATAACTATTGTAGAATAAATGAAAAAAAGATTTTTTTCAAAAAATTCTTTAAGAAAGATGCTGAATTTAAAAATAATATTTGGATTCAAATTATAACAGTGATGTTTTATATAGTATTGCTATATAAATATGGAATAGGGAAAACTCTTTTATCTAACTTAACACTAATAAAGTATTTTATTATTACACCAATGTTGATATCAGCCTTCGTAATTGACTTAAAAAAACAAATAATTCCTAATGGATTAAATTTAAAATTGTTTCAAATAGGAATAGCTTTTGCATTTATTGCAGGAGTGTTAAATACAAAGATAGCGATAATAGCAATAGATATGTTTTTAGGAATGATAGCTGGTGGAGGAATATTCTTACTAATTACAGTTATAGGTGGAATTATTGCAGGTAAAGAGGCAATGGGATTTGGAGACGTAAAGTTTATGTGTGCATTAGGACTTTTGTTTGGACTTGCAAACACAATAGTAATAACATTAATGGCGTTTTTAGTAGCAGCAATTGTTAGCATTGCAATAATGATAATAAAAAGAAGCAAAGAAACTTATATCCCTTTTGGTCCATTTATTGTAACTGCTTCATTTTTAGTTATGCTTATACCATTTAGTACTTTAGTGAATGTTTTAATATGTGTATTTTCTTTAGGAACAATAAAAATATAATTAAGTACCTCAAAGGAGGAAAAAATATATGAATGAAAAGATCATTTGGCTAAGAAATAAGATTAAAAGTTTAGAAATGGATGGAATGATAGTTTCTAATCCAGTAAACATTAATTACTTAACTGGAATTGAAGCGGAAGGAATGTTAATTCTAACTAGAAAAGAAAATTATTATATTACTGACTCGAGATATGTTGAAGCAGTAAACAGTACTCTTACAATAGATGATGAAATAATAGTTTGTGATGTAAAAAATTTATCTAAAGAAGATTATGAAAATTTCTTTTTATTCTGCACTAATGTTGGATTTGAAGAAAATTATTTAACATATGCAAAATATAAAGAATATATGTACAAATTTAGAATTAATAATTTTGTTGAAACTGAAAGAATAATAGAAAAGCAAAGAGCAATTAAAGATCAAAAAGAAATAGAATATATTACAAAGGCATGTAACATTACAGATGATTGCTTTGAATATATAATAAAATATATAAAAATTGGAATGACAGAAAAAGAGATTGCAGACGAAATTGAAAGATTTTATAAAAGCAAAGGAGTAGAATTGTCTTTTGATACAATTGTTGCATCAGGACCAAATTCTTCAATGCCACATGCAGTTCCTACAGAAAGGAAAATTAAAGAAGGTGATGTAATAATAATAGACATGGGATGTAAGTATAATGGTTATTGTTCTGATATGACTAGGACAATATTTGTAAAATATGTTAACGATTTTATAAAACCTATATATGAACTAGTTTTAAAAAACCAAAAACAAACATTAAATCAAATGTACGAAGGAAGTATATGCAAAAATATAGCAAAAGCTGTTATAAATGATTTTCAAATTAATAAATGCGAATTAATACATGGACTTGGACATTCAGTTGGACTAGAAATACATGAAATACCAACATTATCACAAAATTCTGAAATTGTTTTAAAAAACAATATGGTTATAACTGATGAACCTGGAATATATGAAGCAGGTAGATTTGGAGTTAGAATTGAAGATACAGTTTTAGTTGGAAAATCTATGGGAATACCATTAACAAAGTCAAGTAAAGAGTATATTATTATATAAAAGACTTGATTTTAACTGAAAAATGGTATAAAATAACAGATATTTAATATAATAATATGGAGGTAATTTTATGGCAGAAGTATACATGGCAGGAGATGTTAGAAACGGAACAACATTTGAATTAGATAATTCAGTATATAAGGTAGTTGAATTTCAACACGTAAAACCAGGAAAAGGAGCTGCATTCGTTAGAACTAAATTAAAAAATGTTATAACAGGAGCAGTATTAGAAAAAACATTTAACCCTTCAGAAAAATTACAGGGTGCAGAAATAGAAAAAAGAGAAATGCAATATTTATACAATGACGGTGACTTATATTATTTTATGGATAATGAAACATATGAACAAATGCCATTAAATAAAGAACAACTAGGAGATAGCTTAAAATATATTAAAGAAAACATGTCAGTAAAAATATTATCATTTAAAGGAAAAGTTTTTTCAGTTGAGCCACCTATGTTTGTAGAATTAGAAGTTACTTATACAGAACCAGGATTTAGTGGAAATACAACTACAACATCAGGAAAACCTGCAACTTTAGAAAATGGATATGAAATTTCGGTTCCACTATTTATTAACATAGGAGATGTTATTAAAATAGATACAAGAACTGGAGAATATATGGAAAGAGTATAGGAGAGATTAAATGTCAGATTTACAACAAAAATTTAAATCTATTATAGATGAATTAGATAAAAATTTGAAAAACAAGGAAGACATAGAATACGTTAAAGGGCAAATTTATAAAATATATGTTATGTTTTTAGATGAATTTGATAAATTAGAAGAACAGAACAATCAAAAAATAGACAATCTAGTTGAAAAGTATGCAGCAATGGAAGAAAGAATGATAGAAATTGAAAATTTTATGGATAAATTAGAAAAAGACATCTACGACAATGAAGAAGATGATGTTGAAGAAATTGAAATAAAATGTCCATATTGTGCAGCAGATGTAATTGTAGACATAACTGATTCATTAAAAAATGAAATTAGTTGCCCAGAATGCAACAATATAATAGAACTAGATTGGGGAAATGACGAAGGTTGTGGCAATGGCTGTGAACATTGTCATCACCATGATGAACAAGAAGAATATGAAGACGATGATATGTAATTAAAAATAATTTAATGGATTGACGGCAATGCCGTCTTTTTTTATTGAAAAGTGTAAATGAGGACCTGTTGTTGCACCATTTGTTGGATTACCGCTTAGAGTCTTTATAAGGATTATTCTTAATACCATAGACATTTTTTGGACCAACATATCCAATAGCAGTCCCAGACTTTACGAATGTTCCTGGAATTACAAGAAAACTTGGGCTCATATGATGATATATAAATTGAAGATTTTGATTTTCTAATATTATTGTATATCCACCAGAACCGCTAAAACCTGTATATTTTACAAAAGAATCAGCAATAGCTAACACAGAAGAATTTACAGATGCAGGGATATCAATACCTTTATGAAATGAACTTGCCATAATTGTAGGAGAAGAACGGTGACCAAAATAAGATGAAATTCTTGTATATCCAGGAACTGGCCATATATAACTTGAATTAGTATTTAGTAATAAACTATAATCTTTGATATTTTCTTCTAATTCTAAACTATTATTAGAAAGTACAGGAATAAATAAAATAGGAATAATAATTGTTATTAAAATAAAGAAAATAAAAATTTTTTGAATAGAAAAAGACATAAAACTCCATTGATAAAATAAAAATAGATTAAAATAAAATTTGGCAGGGGCACTAGGAGTCGAACCTAGCTCAGTGGTTTTGGAGACCATTATACTACCGATGTACTATGCCCCTATAAATCTGTAAATTATAATAACATATATTTTAATTATATGCAATATTTTTAAAAAATTTGTTTATCATTTTTTTATTTATTAATATTTAAATTATAGAAAGCTAGTATCACCCAAACTATATATTTTTTCTCTTCATAAAAAAATATAATGTTCTAAGCAGCACGAACAATTAATTTTTTATTCATCGAAAATAATATACAGTTTGATTTGTTTTAGTTATAAATATACAAAACATAGGCAAAACAAATGTGTAATTCCAAGGCGCAATGTATTGACTATATAGCTTTTTTGTTGTATTATTATAATTATACTGTAAAAGAGGAGGACTGCATATGTTATGTGCTAATTGCAAAAAAAGAGCAGCAGTAGTTTTTATTAATGAACCAACTAAAGAAGATAAAAATCATATGGTTGGATATTGCTATAAATGTGCTAAGGAAAAAGGAATTAGCGTTGATAAATCTGTAGAAAATGTTGGAAATAATATAGACCTTAATAATATGGCGTCACAATTTGGTGTTATTTTTAAAGGTCTAACAGATAGCATGGGCAATGATGATATTAATCAAGAAAATCTTGAAAATATGGATGGAATACCAATTGGCTCAATTTTTGGGGCAATGTTTGGAGGTCAAGAAGGACAGAGCTCAGCAGAACAAAACAGTAATTCATCAAACAATAAGAAGATTAAAGTTGAAAAAAGACCAAAGGAAAAGAAAAAAAGAGTATTAGATATATATGGAACTAATTTAACCTTCAAAGCCAAAAATAACCAAATAGATGCAGTTATTGGTAGAGAAAAGGAAATAGAAAGAGTAATACAAATATTAAATAGAAGAACAAAAAATAATCCATGCTTAATTGGAGAGCCTGGAGTTGGTAAAACAGCAATTGCTCAAGGTTTAGCTTTAAAGATTGCTTCTGAAAACGTACCAGCAAAATTATTAGGAAAAGAAGTTTATTTACTTGACATGACAAATGTTGTTGCTGGAACTCAGTTTAGAGGGCAATTTGAAGGGAGAATGAAAGCAATTATAGATGAATGCAAATCTTTAGGAAATATAATACTTGTTATTGACGAAATTCATAATATAATTGGAGCTGGAGATTCAGAAAATTCAATGAGTGCAGCAAACATTCTAAAACCATCTCTTGCAAATGGGGAAATTCAACTAATTGGAACAACAACACTAAGAGAGTATAGAAAATATATTGAAAAAGATTCTGCACTGGAAAGAAGATTTCAAAGTGTTCTAATAGAAGAACCTAATGTAGAAGATTCTGTTAATATATTGCAAGGAATAAAAAAATATTATGAAGAGTACCATAAGGTAAAAATATCTAATGATGTAATTAGAAAAACTGTACAGATGTCAGAAAAATATATTCATGATAGATTCTTGCCAGATAAAGCAATTGATATTTTAGATGAGGCATGTTCAAGAAAAAATTTAGATAATATTGATTTATATAGGCTTGAGGTTTTAAAAAAAGAACTAGAAAGAATTCAACAAAAAAAAGAAGAGGCAGCATCTGCTGATTCTACAGAAGACTATCAAAAAGCAGCAAACTTAAAGACTCAAGAATGTCAATTAATGCAACAAATAGATGATTTAAACAAAAAAATTGTTTTACCAAGTATAACAATCCAAGATATTGCTACTGTAATAGAAAACTGGACTAAAATTCCAGTTAAAAAGATTACAGAAGAAGAAACAGAAAAATTGTTAAACTTGGAAAAAAATCTTCATAAAAACTTAATAGGACAAGATGAAGCAGTATCTGCCGTAAGTAGAGCTATTAGAAGAAATAGGGCAGGACTAAAATCTACTAAAAGACCACCTTCATTTATATTCGTTGGACCTACAGGAGTAGGAAAAACATATTTAGCTAAAATGCTTGCATATGAAATGTTTGGAAACGAAGATTCAATTATTAGGATAGATATGTCTGAATATATGGAAAAACATTCAACATCTAAGCTTATAGGTTCACCTCCAGGTTATGTGGGATATGATGATGCAGGTCAACTTACTGAAAAAGTTAAAAGAAAACCATATTCTATAATACTTTTAGATGAAATAGAAAAGGCACATCCAGATGTTTTTAATATATTATTACAAGTTCTAGACGATGGAAAACTAACTGATTCACAAGGAAATACGGTAAGTTTTGAAAACACTATTATTATAATGACTTCAAATGCCGGATCTAACCTTAATAATAATTCTATCGGATTTGGAAAAGGTGCTATAACTAATAACAATAAGATACTAGATACATTAAAGGAACTATTTAGACCTGAATTCCTAAACAGAGTGGATGAAATAGTTGTATTTAATAGTTTATCAAATAATGAATTGCTATCAATAGTTGACTTAATGCTTAAAGATACAAAAAAAGCATTATTAGAAAAGAATATTAGCATAGATATAACAAAAAAAGCAAAAGAAGTGCTAATATCTAAAGGAACCGACTTGAAATATGGAGCAAGACCGCTAAGAAGAGCCATTCAGCATAATATAGAAGATGAATTATCAGAAATGATTTTAAGAAAAGAATTAGAGGATGGAGAAAAAGTTGTTGTTGATATAAACAACGAAGGAAACTTTGTTTTTAACAAATGTAAGGAGTAGAGAAAAATGATAAAATATGTACCTAACATTCTAACGGTATTAAGGTTTTTTATAATTCCATTTATATCGTATTTCTTAGTTAAAGAAGCATATATTCCTGTACTAGTAACACTAGTGCTTTCTGGACTTACAGACATACTTGATGGTATTATTGCAAGAAAGTTTAACTGCATAACTAATTTTGGTAAGCTAATTGATCCATTAGCAGATAAAACAACTCAGTTAGCCATATTGTTTACTCTTGTTATTAAAAATATTATACCATTTTGGATTTTAATAATTGTAATTTTTAAGGAATTTGCAATGATTGCAGGAGCATCATTTTTATATGGTAAGAAACTAGTAGTGTCTAGCAAATGGTATGGAAAAGTTGCAACAGTATTATTCTACGTGGCAATTATTTGCTCTGTACTTGTAAAAATGTTTAGTATACAGTTTAAATTTGATATGTATTTATATTGCCTAGCAATAATAATGACTATTTTTTCACTTCTAATGTATTTTAGAGCATTCTTTATTCAAGGATATTTTACAAAAGAAGGATTAAAAATTGAAAAGCAGTAAAGTAACACTTTGGAAAATATAAAAAAGCCATACATGAAGTATTTTTATTTATACTTCACGTATGGCTTTTATAAATTGCTTGGCGGGTATACATATGGAGCATCAGGTTTTTTACATTCCTCTAAGTTTGTTATATCTATAACAGGAATTTCGTTGTGGTAATATCCTTTTACAACTGTACCAGTTATATTAACCCATTGTTTATCTTTTAATTTATTCGTATCTTTATAGTTACATAAGAAACCAACTACTACACTTTGAGAATCAGAATTTATTAGCATATCTCTTGCCAAAACAAACTGAGAATCTTTAAAGTCTGTTATTCTATATACGTAACCAGTAAAATTAAAGGATTTTCCAACATATGAGTTTAAATTTGAATAGACATCAACTAATGTTTGAGTATAGTTTTCTGGCGTTATTTCAATTACATTTGAAGTAATAATACTATCTGTAACAATAAAACTTGTTCTTTTATATAAGTTATACATAGACATACACAAAATTACCACTGAAAAAATTAGAATTGATATTATAATTATTCTAAAAATATTATTCTTATTAATATTTAGATTATATACAAACATAAATATCCTCCATTAATAATAAAGTTATACTTTGTTTAATCTTATGCTAAGTTTAAATTAATATGAGCAAAAAAACAAATATCAATAATTTAAATTAAAATTTTAATAAAATACTTTATATTTTTTTCGTTTTATAATATAATAGAATCGCATATTTTTATATAAGAGATTTTAGAATCTTAGGAAAGGAATAAAAAATATGAAAAAAAATAATAAAGAAAACAATAAAACAAAGAATAAATCTAATAAAACTGCTAAAAAAACAAATTCTAAAAAAAAGAAGATAATAAAAATAATAATAATTACATTATTAGTGATTTTTATTATTCTAGCAGGAATCCTAGCAGGAGTTATATTTGGACTATTTGGAGGAAAATATGCATTAACAAAAGAGGAATTAATTATTGATTATTCAAATAGTGTTGTTCTGGACCAAGAAAATAATGTAATCGCAACTTTAAGTGCAAAGGAAAATAGAAAAATTATATCTAAAGATGAAATGGGAGAATATCTACAAAAAGCATTTGTAGCAATTGAAGATAAGAGATTCTATTCACACCATGGAGTAGACATATCAAGAACAGGTGCAGCAATTGTCTCATATGTATTTAATAGAGGAGAAGGATCATCAGTTGGAGGCGGCAGTACAATAACTCAACAGCTTGTTAAAAATATAACAAATGAAAAAGATGATTCTGGAGTACAAGGTGCTATAAGAAAAATAAAGGAAATGGCTAGAGCATATCAAGTAGAAAAAATTTTATCTAAAGATCAAATATTAGAATTATATATGAATATCATATATTTAGGAGGAAATGTAAATGGTGTTGGTATGGCATCTGAATACTATTTTAGTAAAGAGCCTACTGAACTAAGTTTAGCAGAAAGTGCATTTATAGCAGGAGTAACTCATTCACCAAACATATATAATCCATTTGTAGAAGAGCCAAAAAGTGACAAAATTAACAAAAGAACTAAAACAGTTCTCAAACAAATGAAAGAACAAGAAAAAATTAATAAAGAAGAATATGATAAAGCGATTGAAGAAGTTGATAAAGGCTTAAACTTTAAGAAAGGAACAATAATAGATAAAGCTGGATATTCATCACATACAGAAGCACTTATAAAACAAATAATTAATCAATTAGTAGAAGAAAAGGGAATGGACGAAGAATACGCTGAAACATATTTATATAGCAATGGATTTAAAATATATTCAACAGAAATACCATCTATACAAGAAGCACTAGAAGACGAGTATTCAAAGTCAAAATATCAAGTAAAGACCACAGTAGAAAAGAAAATTGATGGAAAAATGCAAAAAGTTAAAGAGGCAGCACAATCAGCAACAGTAGTTATAGATCAGTCTAATGGATATGTTGTAGGAGCTGTGGGGGTATTAGGAGAAAAAGAAGCCGGAAAATTAAATAGAATTACTCAAGCAGTTCGTCAACCAGGATCATCTATTAAGCCTATTGGAGTTTATGGACCAGCACTACAAGAAGGTGTAATAACTGCTGATTCTGTATATGATGATGCACCAATTAAGTTTGGAAATTATTCTCCTGGAAATGCTTATTCAGGATATAAAGGACTAATTAATATGAGACAGGCAATTAAAATTTCGTCAAATACAGTAGCCGTACAAGTATTAAGTGATTTGTCTGCAAAAAAATCTATAGAATATTTAGAAAATCTGGGAATAACAACATTAAATAAAGAAAAAGATGATAACTTATCATTGGCCTTAGGAGGAATTACTTCAGGAGTTACACCACTTGAAATGTGTGGAGCTTATGCTGCTATTGCAAATGATGGAGAATATATAACCCCAACATTTTATACAAAAGTAACAGACAGCAATGGAAAGACAATACTAGAACCAAAACAAGAAAAAAGAAGAGTATTTTCAGAGGAAAATTCATATATATTAAAACAGTTATTAACAGAACCACTTAGTGCTGGTGGAACAGCAACTAGATGTAAAATATCAAAAATGGAAACAGCAGCCAAAACAGGTACTACTAACTCTAAAAAAGATAAATGGCTTTGTGGATTTACTCCATATTATACTGCTGCAACATGGTATGGATATGATACACCAACAGCTATACCAAATAGTGCAACATCTAATGCTAGTATTATATGGAAAAATGTAATGTCAGAAATTCATAAAGATCTTAAAGAAAAGAATTTTAGTAAACCTGATACTGTAGTTACTGCAACTGTATGCAGGGACTCTGGAATGTTAGCAACAGATTTGTGTAAGAACGACCCAAGAGGAAACAGAGCATATACAGAAATTTTTGCAAAAGGAACAGTTCCAAAGAAAACATGTACTTGCCACGTGGAAGCAGAAGTATGTAAAGAGACAGGAAAATTAGCTACCGAAAATTGCAAAAATAAAGAAAAAAGAGTATTTATTACAAAACAAGCTGATAGTAGTAAAACAGTAGATTCAAAATATGTTTTACCAGAAGAAAAATGTGATAAATGTCAAAAAATAACTACACCAGAAACACCTACAAGTGAATTACCTATAATAACATTAAATGGAGAATCTAGCATAACTTTAAAAGTAGGAGAAACTTATAAAGAACTTGGAGCAAAAGCAACCGATACAATAGATGGAGACATATCTACAAAAATACAAATAACTGGAAAAGTAGATACTAAAGTTGCTGGAACGTATAAGCTAACATACTCAATAACTAACTCAAGAGGAAAAAAAGCTACAATAACTAGAACCGTGGTAATAAAACAAAACGAAGAAAAAACAGATCCAACACCAACTCCAAGCGAAGGAGAGTAAATCTAAGTAAAGGAGAATGCAATGACTTTAAAAATTTATAATACGCTCACGAGAAAAAAAGAAGAGTTTGTACCAATTAACTCAAAAGAAGTTAGAATTTATACATGTGGACCTACAGTATACTATTTTGCACACATTGGAAATCTTAGAGCATATCTTTTTATGGACAATTTAAGAAGAGTCTTAAAGTATAATGGATACAAATTAAAACATGCAATGAATATAACAGATGTGGGACACTTAGTTTCAGATGCAGATGAAGGCGAAGACAAAATGCTTAAAGCGTCAAAAAGAGAAAATAAGAATCCATTCGAAATAGCAGATTTTTACATGAAAGCATTCATGGAAGACATTAAGAGATTAAATATTGATATGCCAGAAATTATTTGTAGGGCTACTGAGCACATAAGTGTTATGGAGGAATACTTAAAACAAATCATAAAAAATGGATATACATATGAAACAAAAGATACAATATATTTCGATACATCCAAGTTAGATAAATATGGAATTCTATCAAATAGAAATGTAGAAGAACAAAAAGCAGGAGCAAGAGTAGAACTTGATAGTGAAAAGAAAAATCCAACTGATTTTGCATTATGGATAAAAGCGCCAAAGGAACACTTGATGCAATGGGATAGTTTTTGGGGAAAATGTTATCCAGGATGGCACTTAGAATGTAGCGCAATGTCAGAGAAATATTTGGGAGAAGTCTTTGATATTCACACAGGAGGAATGGATCATATACCAATTCACCATGAAAACGAAATAGCACAAGCAAAAGGATATTGCGGAAAAATTCCAGCACATTATTGGATGCATGTAGATTTTTTACAAGTAAATGGCGGAAAAATGTCTAAGAGCTTGAATAACTTGTATACATTAGGAGACTTGAAAGAACGAGGATATTTACCGGAAGTTTACAGAATGTTTAACTTTTCATCACATTACAAAAAACCAATTAATTTTACTTTTGAGGCAATGGATGCTGCTAAAGTATCATTAAATAGGCTAAGAGAAGGATACAACAGACATATAAATGGAAATGATGAAGTGGATGCAGAAGAAATAAAACAATTTGAAGTAGCATTTCTTAACGCTATAAATGATGATCTAAACATGCCATTAGCATTAAGTACTGTTTGGGATGTTGTGAGATATGAAAAGAAATCTCCAAAACTTGCAAAAATTCTAAAAAAATTTGATAGTGTTTTAGGAATAGATATAGAAAAAAAAGAAGATATTGAATTACCAGAAGAAGTGAGAAAACTTGTTGAAGAAAGAAAAAAAGCTAGAGAAGAAAAAAGCTGGGAATTATCAGATGAATTAAGAGATAAAATAAATTTATTAGGCTACAACATAAAAGATACAAACGAAGGTATGAAATTAGAAAAAAATAACAAAATAATAAAATAAGAAAGATGACTTTAAGGAGAAAACAATGGAAGAAAATGTTCAAAAAAAACACTTTTTTAAAGAGCTTCTTAAAAGTATAAAATGCTTTGAGAAGTATGAAGATTTTGCACTAGAAGGAACAAAAAAATCTTTAAAATATATTACAAAATTAATTCTAATATTTTGCTTAATAATAAGTATCTTGTCAACTTTAAGAATTTTTAATGCTATAAAAGAACTTTTTAATGATTTAAATGATACAACAGTTAAATTTTCGATTATAGACAATAAACTAAATGTTGAATCACAAGATACAATACAAATAGAAAAATACAAAGATTTATTAGGAGTAATCATTATTAATACATCTGACAGTATTAATGAAGAAGATTTAATTAAACAAATAAGCCAAGATGACATAGGTATACTTTTATTAAAAGATAAAATACAATTGACAAGTAATGGAATAAAAAGAGAATTTAAATATGAAGATTTAATAAAAAATACTAATATTCAAGTGGATGAAAATAATACAATTGAAAAAGAAGATATAATAAGTTTAATAAAATCTATTAGTCTGCCAAGTTATATGTTCTTGATATTAGTTGTTGTTTTTATTAGTAATATAATAATCTATACAATTGATTTTATTTCATTTGTATTAGTTTTAACGTTAATTGCATATGTGATAGGGGCTATATCAAAAATGAAAATGAGTTTTGAAAATTCATTTGGAATTGCGGCCCATGCTGTAACATTATCAATAGTTTTAAATTTAGCTTATTTAATTATTAATACATTTTTTGAATTTAAAATAAAGTCTTTTGAATGGATGTTTAGTTCTATTGCATATATATATGTAGTAGTAGCTGTGCTAATGATAAAAACAGACTTTATAGATAGACAATTACAATTGTTGAGAATTTCAGAGTCAAAAGAAATGGAAGAAAAAGAACAAGATAAGCAAGATGAAGAAGAGCCACCAGCAAAAGAAAAGGAAAAAAAAGAGAAAAAAGACAAAGAAAAGAATGAAGAAGAACCAGATTCATTAAATGGTTCAGAAGCATAAAGGAGTAAAAATGAAAAAAAGAGACGATAAGAAAAAGAAACAAATAATAGTTTTAATTAGTGTTCTAATATTAATAGTTGTTGTTATAGCTGTTGGCGGATATCTATTTTACATGAATTCATCAATTAAAAAGAAAAACGAAAACAAAATAATGACATATAATGAACTGTTGCAGGAAATTAATAATAATTCATTAGAAGAAATTAAACTAAAAACAGGAAGCAATTCAGCAAAGATAAAAATAAAAGATGAGGAAAAAGAAAAAGACGCAATTATACCAAATCTACAAGCATTTATGGAATTAGTCCAGAAAAAAATAGATGATGGTAATGAAATAAAAATAGTACAGGAACCGGCAAATAAAGTACAAAAAGTACTAACTTCAATTATAGATTATGTTCCTCTAATTTTGTTTATGGTAATTATATTCTTATTTTTGAAAATGCAGGATGTAGGAAAAGAAAAGAAAATATACAGTGGAGAGGAAAATGACACAAAGGTTCACTTTGATGATGTAGCAGGATTAGATGAAGAAAAAAAAGAATTAGTAGAAATTGTTGATTTTCTTAAAAAACCAGAGAAGTTTCAGAAGATGGGAGCAAAAGTACCAAAGGGAATCTTATTATGTGGAAAACCTGGAACAGGAAAAACATTGATTGCAAAAGCAATTGCTGGAGAAGCAGGAGTACCATTTATATCAATGAGCGGTTCTGAATTTATAGAAATGTTTGCAGGACTAGGAGCATCAAGGGTAAGAAAATTATTTGAAAGAGCTAAAAAGTTATCACCATGTATAATATTTATAGATGAAATAGATGCAATTGGAGCTAGAAGGTCAACAGGATATGGAGCAGAGTCAGAAAATAACCAAACGCTAAATCAATTATTGGTTGAAATGGATGGCTTCGAGACAGATGAAACAGTTATTATACTAGCAGCAACTAATAGACCAGAAATGTTAGATAAAGCACTTTTAAGACCAGGTAGATTTGACAGGCAGATTATGATTGCTCCACCAGATCTAAAAGGAAGAGAAGCAATATTAGAAATACATGCAAAAAACAAGCAATTTTCTGAAAAAATTAATCTTAAAACTATTGCAGAAGATACTTCAGGATTTACAGGTGCAGAACTTGCAAATATATTAAATGAAGCAGCAATTTTAGCAGCTATTAATAATCACAAAGCAATAGAACAAGATGATATTGAAGAAGCTGTAAAAAAAGTAACCGTTGGTTTAGAAAAGAATAGTAGAGTAATTTCAGAAAAAGACAAAAAATTGACAGCGTATCACGAAGCTGGACATGCTATTGTTAGCAAATTTCTTGAAACAGCAGAACAGGTTAAAGAAATATCAATTGTTCCTCGAGGTGTTGCTGGTGGATACACAATGTATAAAAATGATGAGGACAAGTTCTATATTTCAAAAACTGAAATGAAAGAAAGATTAGTGTGCTTATTAGGTGGAAGAGCAGCTGAAAGTATTGCATTAAATGACATATCTACAGGTGCAAGTAACGATATAGAAGTTGCAACTAAAATTGCTAAAGACATGATTACTGTTTATGGAATGAGTCAAAAGATTGGACCAATATCACTAAAAACAGATAATCCTTATGAGCTAGAATTGTTTGGTGAGAATATAGAAAAATCTGTTGGAGAAGAAATAAAAGAACTAATAGATGAAGCATATAAAACAGCCCAATTAATATTAAAAAATAATAGAGATATATTGGATGCTGTTGCAAAGGTACTATTAATACAAGAAAAAATTACAGCAGAAGAATTTGAACAGTTTTTTAAAGCTTAGTAATAAATAGTAATATAAAGTTATAAAACAATAATTTAGGAGGAATTTTTATGGAAGAAGTTGAAAACAATAATCAAGAGCAAGATTTAAACAAATTAATGCAAGTAAGGAAGGAAAAACTTGATGAATTACAAGCACAAGGAAAAAATCCATTTGCAATAACAAAATATGATAGAACAGAAACAGCAGGACAAATAAAAGCAAATTATGAAGAATTTGAAGGAAAGGATGTTTCTGTTGCAGGAAGAATTATTGCAAAAAGAATAATGGGAAAAGCATCTTTCTGTACAATACAAGATTCAAATGGGAAGATACAAAGTTATGTTAGTATTAATGACTTAGGAGAAGAAAGCTACAAGTCATTTAAAACTTTTGATATAGGAGATATTATTGGGTTAAAAGGATTTGTATTTAAAACAAGAACAGAAGAAATATCTATTCATGCTAAAGAAGTTATATTACTTACAAAATCTTTAAGACCACTTCCAGAAAAATTTCATGGCTTAAAAGATATGGATTTAAGATATAGACAAAGATATGTTGACTTAATAGTTAATCCAGAAGTAAAAGATACTTTTATATTAAGAAGTAAAATAATAAGAGAAATAAGAAACTTTATGGTTGAAAAAGGATATATGGAAGTTGAAACACCAATGCTTACAACAGTTGCAACTGGAGATGCAGCAAGACCATTTATAACACATCACAATACTCTAGATTTACAAATGTATTTAAGAATTGCACCAGAACTTAACTTAAAAAGATTAATAGTTGGTGGATTTGACAAAGTATTTGAAATAGGCAAAAACTTCAGAAATGAAGGAATGGACATAAAACATAATCCGGAATTTACAAATATGGAATGGTATTCAGCATATGAAGATTACAATGATATGATGAACATATCAGAAGAATTAATTTCAACAGTTGCACAAAAAGTGCTAGGAACAACTAAAATCACATATGACGGAAATGAAATAGATCTAACACCATCTTGGAGAAAAATAACAATGATAGAAGCAATAAAAGAAGTGACAGGTGTTGATTTTAATACAATTAACACAGACGAAGAAGCACAAGCTATTGCTAAAGAAAAAGGTGTTGAATTTGAAGAAATAAAAAATACAAGGGGTCATATTATAAATGAATTCTTTGAAACATTTGTAGAAGAAACTCTAATTCAACCAACATTTATAATGGATTATCCTGTAGAAGTTTCACCTCTTACAAAGAGAAGAAATGATGATCCTAGATTAGTTGAAAGATTTGAATTATTCATAGGTGGAAGAGAATACGGAAATGCATATTCAGAACTAAATGACCCAATAGACCAATATCAAAGATTCTTAAAACAAGTAGAAGCTAAAGAAAAAGGCGATGAAGAAGCAGGTGGAATGGACGAAGACTTTGTAACAGCACTTGAAATTGGACTTCCTCCAACAGGCGGAATGGGAATAGGATTAGACAGATTAATAATGCTATTAACAGGAAGTGCATCAATAAGAGATGTATTATTCTTTCCAACAATGAAACCATTAGCATAGAACATTTAAGTATTCTAATAAAACCTAATAAAATTTAAAAGAGCTGAATACTGCTTAATAAGTACATTACAGCCATCATATAAAAAAATTAAAACCTAATGAATTTTAATGAAAACCAATAAAAATTTTCTGGTAGCATTAAAATAGCATTAAAATAATGCTTATGAAATAAGTAAAAATTAGAATGAAAAAATATAATTGCATTAATAAACCTAATAGAAATATTAGGTTTTATTTTTTTGCAAAAAAGGAGGTAAAAATGGAAAAAGGAAAAAAGCAATATTACAAAAGAGAATCAGTAAAAAGGATAATGGAAAATGTTATAAAAAAAATAAATGAGGTAAATAAAAAAGAGGAATTCATATATTATATAAAAAAAGCAATAATATTTGGGTCTTATATAGAATTGAAAGAAGATAAGATAGAAGGACTAAATGTTGCACTTTATTTTGAACTAAAAAATAATAATGTATCGGAAATAGAACAAAATTATAATAGAGCAATATTGTCTGGGAAAAATATGATATATATTTTAAAACTTGTTTATGGAAAGGAAGAAATAGCAAAGTTTATAAAAGATAAGAAACAAGCAGTCAAAATATATAATGGAGATGAAATAGAAGATATTGATAACATAGAACATATAACAATATTTGAAAGAGTAAGTTAAGCTTACTCTTTCAAAATTTATAGAGATACTTAGCTCATAATGAAAAAACATTATGGGCAATTTTTTATGGAAGGAGGGTAGAAGATATGGCAGGTTGTACAACAATAGCCATAGCAAACCAAAAACGGTGGAGTAGGAAAAACTACAACAGCATTTAGTTTAGGAGTTGCATTAGCAAACGAGGGAAAAGATGTATTGCTTATTGATGCTGACCCACAAGCAGATTTAACAACATATATGGGATATTATGATACAGAGGCAATACCAGTTACTATTTCTACTTTGATAGAAAGAATGATAAATGATTTTCCTGTAAATCCAGATGAGGCAATACTACATCATAATGAAGGAGTTGACCTTATACCATCGAATTTGAATTTGTCTATGACAGAAGTAAATTTATTAAATGCTATGTGTAGAGAAAGTGCTATGAGCAATAGTATAAAAGAATTAAAACCATATTATGATTACATTATTATAGACTGTATGCCATCATTGAATATGATAACTACAAATGCGTTAGCTAGTGCTGATAAAGTCATCATACCTGTGCAAAGTCAGTTCTTGTCAGCAAAAGGTATGGGAAATTTATTGAAAACTATTGCAAAAGTAAAAAAGCAAATAAACAATAAACTTGAAATAGGAGGAATATTGCTGACATTGGTAGATAGAAGAACTAATCTTCCAAAGGCGATAGAAAATGAAATAAAAGAAAACTATGGAAATATTGTAAAGATTTATGATTCGCAAATACCAGTAGCAATAAAGACAGCTGAATCTAGTTCAAGAGGCAAGAGTATATTAGCTTATGATAAAAATAGTAGCGTAACAAAAGCATACACAGCATTCGCAAAGGAGGTGTTAGAAGATGGAGAAAAAGAAAGAAGAAAAAATGCACTTGCCAAAGGTTACGATAGATGATTTTTTTACTACGCAAGAGGAAAGAGATAAAAAAGACTTAGAATATGTTTCAATGATACCAGTAAAAGAAATAACCAATTTTCCAAATCACCCTTATCAAGTAAGAGAAGATGAGGAAATGCTCAATATGGCAGAGAGTATAAAGAAGTTTGGAATTATACACCCTGTAATAGTAAGAAAAAAAGAAAATGGTGGCTATGAAATGATTTCTGGTCATAGAAGAAAAAGAGCTTGTGAAATTGCAGGATTTAAAGAAATTAAAGCAATTGTTAGAGAATTAACAGATGATGAGGCTGTTATTATAATGGTAGATAGTAACTTACAAAGAGAAGAAATATTACCGAGTGAAAAAGCATTTGCATATAAAATGAAATTGGAAGCCCTAAAACATCTAATGTAGGAGCCTCATAAAGAGATGAATTATTAAGTGGTTTTATATCATCCAATTCAGGTGGTATATCTTCATTACTATATCCACCTGAATACTCTTGATTATAATTTACCGAACTTTGACTATTAAAGTTATCAAAAAGGGGTGGATTTCCAAAACTATTATTAATAGCATTGTTTGTGCTATTACTATTAAAGCTGTTATCCATACTGTTATTAAAATTACTTCTATCAAAACTGTTATTCATATCATTATTAAAATTATTATTGAAATCATTATTTGCACTATTAAACATAACTGCACCCCTATCTTATATAATAAATAATACAACAAAAAAGTCATTATTACAATGACTTTTTCTTAATTTAACTTAAATAAAATTTTTACACATGAAAGTTGCAATCAATGATAATTAAATGTTATAATAAGTTCACGTGATTGCGTAAGATGAAAATGCCAAGAATGCTCAATTGATGATGGTATAGTAATAACATTATATCAATAAAAATCATAATATAAATGATAAGAATAAAATCTTTTTTCATTACCAAGTATAGTATGATTTTTAAGAATAAAATATGGAGGAAATAAAAATGGGATTATTTGATATGTTTAAAAAGAAAAATATAAAGGCAAATAATAGTAATGTTAATGATGATGTAACTAACGCTGAAAAAGTTAAGACAATCCAGCCAGAAATATATAAAACTATAATTATTAAATTAGATTCAAAAAGATTAGAAAATCCGGATTTAGATATACGATATGTACTTCCAGAAAAAATAGAAGAATTTACAGACAAAAAGGTGTTAGATAATGGTTATGATTATTTAACAAACACTGAAATTTTAATTTTTTTAAAAACTAATGAACTTGGACAAATTTGGTCAATTTTTAAACTATTTAAAGAAGAAAAAATATGTGATAATGATCTATCAAAGTGTAGTGAAATGTATATTTCAAATGAAGAAAATGCAGATATAGATAAGTGCATAAAAATTAATTATATATTGTTTCATAATGATATGAATAATTTAGATGATGTAGTAAATGTTACAGATGAAGAAATATGTAATATAGAGAGCAATTTAAATATTAAATTTCCAAAAAAACTAAGAGAGTTTTATAAAAAAAACAATGGAAAAAAGATTGAACCATTTGAACTCAATAACGATATTAAGCTATTTAAATTATTTCCTTTAAAATATGGGACAAGTGTTGAATATCATAAAATTATTGAGCTTGATTGGCTTAAAGAAAATTTGATTCCATTAGGAAATGATGAAGTTGATGTTGAATTATATTGGAGTACAAAAGATTATAAGGTTTATAGAATTGATTCTGAATTGAAAGAAAATTTAGAAAATCCAGTCTTAGTTTATGGTAGTGTAGAAAATTTAATTTCAAAATTAAAAATTAAAAAATAAATTCTATTTTTTAAATGAAATTTAAAATTTGGATAAGATACTTGTAAATAATTGAAATTTTTTTAAAAATATGGTATAGTATGAAGAGCAAAAAGATTAGATGATTTAAATATTTATTGTTTAATAAAATTTAATGAGATTTAATAAATTTTATGGGGTAGCATTGAAAAAGCACTTTTTGAATTTTAAAAAAAGCATAAAAATATAGCTGTTTTGGAGTTCTTAGCTAGAGTGGAAAGATAATCAATGAAACCTTTAAATTAATAATATTAAAATTGATAAGTTTTGATAAATTTAAAAGAATAAACATGGTATAATACTATGTTTATTTTTTGGTTGAACAAAGCGAATTTTGTCGCCTTTTGTTCTATACAATTTGAGTTTTCAAATGGAATGAGGAATTTCCTAGTATAAAAGAACAATTACCATATTTTCATGGAAAATACGGTAATTATAGATAAAAATCTAATAATATATGTTAGTATGTGAATATAATAAAAAAGGAGGAATTTAAAAATGAAATCTAAAAAAATATTTCTATTTTTAGTAATGCTTATAGCATTTTTAGGAATCATAACTTTATCTACCAAGGTTAATGCTGCAACAATTAGTGATAATGGAAAATATTCATTATTACTAACTGCTAACGAAATGGATGGTTGTTTTGATGGTGAATATGCTAAACTTGTAAGATTTAATATTTCAGAAGGAGAAACAACAGTTAAGCTATCTGAATTAGCAAAAGGAATTATTCCTTTTAATGGTAAAACTGAGTTTTCACATTGGGAAATGGCAGAAAATACAAAAGCTAGTGAAGAATTAGAAATAGCAAAATTTACTGGTAGCGGTAACTTTTATACAACAACAGGTAAAGAAGTTAATTATACTAATGGATTAACTCTTAGTGCTAAATTTTCAGATAAAGAATTAAAAGATAGTGGTAAATACTATGTTAGTTTTGATGCATTTGGTGGTACAATAAATGGAAAAGCAAAATTAACCTTGGAAAGTAAAGTAGCAGAATTTAAAACAATTGATTTAACAAAATATACTCCTGTAAGAAAAGGATATACTTTTAAAGGCTGGGATTTAGACGGAAAAATTGTTACTTCTGTTAATTCAAGTGCTTTCGCAAAGGATGCTGTAATTACTTTAACTGCTACATATACTAAAGATACTTTTGATGGAACAGATAGAGTATTAATATTAAATGCAAACGGTGGAACTATTTCTGGCAAAGCATCTAATAAATATGACTATTTAGGCGGTGGAAATTCAGGAACAGCTATGTCACTTTTACCATATACACCTGTAAGAGAAGGATATAAGTTTACTGGATGGAATACAAAACAAGATGGAAGTGGAAAAAACTATACTTACATATATTGGAGAGTATGGGATAAGGATAAAGATACAGATTTTGAAAAAGATACAATAATAAAGAATGCACTTGGAGCTGAATATTATCAAAATGTAACTTTATACGCTTCTTGGACTAAAAACAATGATGATAAACCAGAAACAACAGTTAAAGAAATAGAAAGTAAAAGTGAAACTAAAGGTAATATAACATTCGAAAAAGGAATTAACAAAAACTACACATTAAATATTGAACCTGTTGAAGTAAAAAAAGACTTAAGCAATAAAAATGTTAAATATGTATTTGATATAAATATATTAAACGAAAATAAAGAAAAAGTGTCAATAAAAGATAAGGTTATGACAATAAGAGTTAAGTTACCAACTGAATTGAAGAATTATGATAAATATGAAGTAGTATATATAAAAGACGGAAAGATTGAGGAAACTATTAATGCTGAACTTGATGGAGAATACTTAGTGTTCAGAACTACTCACTTAAGTGAATATGGTATTATAGCAACAAAAGACTCAAAACAAAATAACAATACAGAAAATATCTCAAATCCTAAAACAGGTGATAATATAGTAATATATGTTGCTATGGCATGTATTTCAATAATTGGAATGGGAGCATTAAAGCTAAACAGAAAAAGAAATTAGAGTATATACATTTAAATTAAATTTATGAAGAGCAGTTTTTAAAAATGCTCTTCTTTTTTGGGGAAAATTGCAAAAAAACTATTGTCAAAAAATATTCTTATATGATATAAATTAATTATAAATTTAAATATAAGGAGAAAACAAATGAAAACTAAAAAAATCTTATTATCACTATTTTTGATTGCTATATTTGCAATTCTAACAGGTACAGTAAAAATATATGCAATGACAATTAATGTTTATAAAATTAAAGATAACAAATCAATATCCTTAGAAGTTGAACCTAATGAAACCATTGATAATGTGAAACAAAAAATACAGGATAAAGAAGGCTTACCTCCAGATAGACAACACTTAGTATTTTCTAATAAAACTTTAGAGGCAGGAAAAACTTTATCAGATTATAACATTAAAGATTATATGAATATTACGTTATATGAAATTGATAATTCTGAAAAGATATATACGTTTAATTCAGTACAACCTAAAAACATTGATGAATTCTATGGAATTTGTGATGATCAAAATTTACTTTCAGGGCTAATGATTAATGAACAAGATTTTAATAGCGATTTTACAAAATGTAAAGCAACAGACAGTAATTTAGGAATTATATATAGCAATGTTAATTTTGTATATAATTATGATAAAAATACCAAGAAAGAAATTGATGATATAATCAAGAAAATTCCAAACGGAAAAAATAGCTTTTTAATTAAAGATTTAGAACTAGTTAACTATTGGGTAAATAAAGGACAAATAAATTATTATTCTAGTGAATTAATGTCATATTTAGCTTATAAAAATTTTGAGATTACTTTTGGTGCAGGTGACGATTCTTATGTGACAACGAAAATGTTTGGTGTAGCAAATTTTAAATATGACGGAACAATATATTATATAAATCCTCAAATGGAAATAGGTGGAGAACATGTAATTTATGTTCCAACTAATACAGAAAATTCCAATCTAATGAAAGCTGTTCAAGAGAGAATAGACAATTATGTTGGAAAAGGCAAAGCAATTGTAAGTGATTGTGGAACAACAACAGATTGGAAAAATTCTATTGATCCAAATGAGTATAGTTGGCTTGAGGCTGATGGATTATTAGTAACTTTAGATAAAGCAGCTGATAATCATGTGTATAAACTAACTGTTGGTACAGAGGAACATTATTTTGTAATAGGAAAAGATTCTACAAAGATGTATGAACCAACATATAAAACATCTGATATATTAACAGACATTTCAATTTCAACTGATAGTGGAACTCTTTCACTAGATACAACAATTAAGGTTAAAAAAATAACAAGTGGAGAAGAATATAATAAGATATTAAAATTTTTAAATGTTACAGACAATGAAATGTTTGATCTAAATTTATTTTCTAGTGGATTAAATAAAAATATAACAAAATTAGATGATGGAACTTTTGAAGTTAGAATACCAGTTACAGAAAAACTTAAAGGTAAAAAGCTAATTGCATATTATTTTGATGGAAATAATAAAACAGAATACCCAGTTACAATAGATGGTAATTATGCAGTATTTACTACAAATCACTTTAGCATATATACACTAGCAGAGGCACCAAAAACAACATATACAATAACAGTAAATGGGGAAAATATAATAGTTGGACCACAAAACGTTATAACAGCTTTAGAAGGCGATAATAAAGAAATAGAAATAAAAGCAAACGAAGGTTGTAAATTAACTTCAGTTAAAGTTGATGGTATTGAAAAAATGCCATTAGAAAATAACAGGATAATTATTGAAAATGTAAGTAAAAATATTACAATAGATGTAAAAACTGAAGAGATTGAAGATAATACTGGAGAAAACACACCAATAAATGAAATTTCTAAAAATGAAGAGTCGCCTAAAACTGGAGATTATATAGTTATATATGCAACCACATTTGCCATTGCAATAGTTGGAATGATAATAGCAACTATAATAAAAAGAAAAATATAAAAGATTGTATAAAAAGGGGTAGTAAAGATTATACTACCCCTTTAACATTTTTTTATAAAACTATTTTAAAACTAATTTAAAAGTGTTATAATCTAATAGTATTTTTAGAAAAGAAAGGTTTAATTATGTTTGGTTACAATTTAGATAAAAAATATTTATATATATTATTAGCAGTATTAGTTATTATAAATTTGAGAAGCATCACTGTTGATGGAATATTACAACTATGTTTAACTCTTCCTGCAGTTATAATTGCAATAACATTCCATGAATATGCACATGCATATGCGGCTGATAAGTTAGGAGATGATACTCCAAGATACCAAGGAAGGCTTAACTTAAATCCACTTAGCCATATAGACCCAGTAGGATTTGTATTATTAGTATTTGTCGGAATTGGATGGGGAAAACCAGTTGAAATTAACCCAAGAAACTTTAAAAGAGATGTTTCAACACAAAAAGGAGAGGCAATAGTTTCTATAGCAGGACCTTTAGCAAATTTTATTTTAGCAATTGTTTCAGGAATTTTGCTAGAAATAGTATATATATATGGAAACAAAATGTTTTTAATTTCAACAGCTGGAAGAATTATATTAATTTTATTAACTGAACTAGTAGCTATAAATATTGGACTAGGTGTGTTTAATCTAATACCATTACCACCACTTGACGGATCAAAAATTTTTATGAGCATTATTCCATATAAAGCAAGAACATGGCTAATTAATAACTCAAATATTTTTTATATTATATTCCTAGTTTTATGGATAACTGGATTAGCAGGAGAAATAGTAGCACCAATAATTCAATTGATATATAATGGTCTTATGTACGGAATCGGTGCTATATTTAAATTATTTTAAGAAGTACTAATAAAGGAGATAATTAATGATAAAAGATATATTAACATTAGGAATTGAATCAAGTTGTGACGAGACATCTGTGGCAATAGTTAAAAATGGTAGAGAAATTCTTTCTAATGTTATAGATTCACAAATACCAATACATGAGAAATTTGGAGGTGTTGTACCAGAGATTGCATCAAGAAACCATATAGAGGTAATTTCAAATGTTGCAAAAGAAGCATTAAGAAAAGCTAATATAAATATAGAAGAAATTGATGTAATAGCAGTAACATATGGACCAGGACTTGTAGGTGCTTTGTTGGTTGGCGTTAGCTACGCAAAAGCATTAAGTTATGCAACAAAGAAACCACTTGTTGCAGTAAATCATATAAAGGGACATATAGCAGCAAATTACATAACTTATAAAGAATTAAAACCACCATTTTTATGTTTGATAATATCTGGAGGTCATACACATCTAGTACATGTTAAAAAATACAACGAGTTTGAAATTTTAGGAAAAACCAGAGATGATGCAATTGGAGAAGCCTATGATAAAGTGGCAAGGGTTATAGGGCTTGAATATCCAGGGGGACCTAAAATAGATAATCTTGGAAAAACTGGAAAAGCAAACATAGATCTTCCAAAAACACATTTAGAAGATTTAGATTTTAGTTTTAGTGGAATAAAGACGGCGGTACTAAATTTACATCACAAAAATTTAAATATAAATAAAGCTGATTTATGCGCAAGTTTTGAGAAAGCTACAACTGATATTTTATTGGAAAATACTGCAAAAGCAATAAAGAAAATTAATAGTACAAATAACGAAAAAATAAATAAGGTAGTTTTGGCTGGAGGAGTATCAGCAAATTCATATATTAGAAAACAATTTGAAGAATTTGGAAACAAAAATAATATAGAAGTATATTTTCCAGAACTAAAATTATGTACAGATAATGCAGCTATGATAGCATCTGCAGGATATTATAGTTACATTGAAGAAAATAGCAGTATAGATTTAAGCCTAAATGCAATTCCAAATTTAAAATTATAGTAGCTTTCTATAGGAAGGAAATGAATTATGGCAATTTATGCAATAGCAGATTTACATTTATCACTTAATAATCCAAAACCAATGGATATTTTTGGAAACAATTGGAAAGACCACCACAAGAAGATTATGGACAACTGGATTAATACAGCAAAGGATGAAGATACAGTTTTAATTCCGGGGGATTTTTCGTGGGAAACATATTTAGAAGAAACAGAAAAAGATTTTAGATATTTAAACGAATTACCTGGAACAAAAGTGTTACTAAAGGGAAATCATGATTATTGGTGGACGACTAAAGCAAATATAAAAAAATATCTAATGAAAAATAGCTTTAATACTATAAAAATACTACATAACAATAGCTACGAAATAGAAAATTATATTATTGCTGGTACAAGAGGATGGGATTATTCTAAAAAAGATGAAAAAAAGATTATTGAAAGAGAAATTAATAGACTACAAATATCATTAGACAGTGCGAAAAGTATAAAAAATGATAAAGAAATTATTGTTTGTATGCACTACCCACCAATAAGCAAAAATTTTATAGAAAACGAATACGAACAAAGAATTCTAAACATATTTAAAGAATATGGAGTTAAACAATGCATTTATGGACACTTGCATGGAACAGCACATGGACAAGCAGTTATTGGAATAATTGAAGGAATTAAGTTCCAACTTGTTAGTGCAGATTTCTTGGATTTTAAATTATTAAAAATCTAAAACTTGCAAAAATACATGTAAACAGTTATAATAATGATAAAATGTGGCTTCAAATAGGGGGAAAAAAGAAATGAAAAGATTTTTGAATATAGAAATACCAGATTTTAAATTTCCAAAGATAAAAATGAAAAATATAGAAGATATTCCAGAAGTAAATGTTAATATTGAAGATATAAAAAAGAAGCAAGAAGCTAAAAAGGATAAAAAAACATATAGCACAACAGATTATAAAACTATTAAAGAAATATTTATAAATAGTACAGAAAGATACGCAGAAAAGGAATTCATTTTAGAAAAATTTAATCCAAAGGGGGAGTTTACCCAAATAACATATAAACAATTTAGAGATGATGTTATAAATTTAGGAACAGCCCTTACTAATAAATTTAAATTAAAAGGTGAAAGAATTATAATAATTGGTGAAAATACATATCATTGGTATGTATCATATATGGCATGTCTTTGTGGTGCAGGTATTGCGGTACCTGTTGATAAAGAATTACCACCAAATGAGCTTGAGAATGTAGTAAAAAGGTCAAAAGCAACAGCAATAATTTATTCAACCAGAAAAAAAGACCTAATAAAGAAAATTCAAGACAATGTACCAGAAATAAAGTATTTTATGCAAATGAATTCAGACAATGAACTAGAAGGAAGAGAGATAGGTTTAAATAAAGTAATAGAATTTGGAAAAACTTTAGTAGAACAAAAAGATGATTCTTTTATGCAAATAGAAATTGACCCAGAAGAATTTAAAGTGCTAATATTTACTTCTGGAACAACTTCGGATTCAAAAGGTGTAATGATTTGCAATAAAAATCTAGCTCAGAATGTTAACGCTGTTGGAGCTTTTGTAAAGATATATCCAACAGATAGATTCTTTTCAGTATTACCATTACATCATACATATGAGTCAACAATAGGTTTCTTGGTTCCTTTTGCTGCAGGAAGCTCTATAACTGTATGTCAAGGGCTAAAATATATAGTACCTAATTTAAAAGAAACAAAACCAACCATAATGCTAGCAGTTCCACTTTTAATAGAAAATTTATATAAGAAAATTAATTCAAGTATAGAAAAAGGTGGAAAAGCACCATTAGTAAATTCAATGATTCATATAACAAATGCATTAAAAACTCTTGGAATTGATATAAAAAGAAAAGTTTTTGCAGAAATATATGAAAACTTAGGTGGAAATTTAAGATTTATAGTATCTGCTGCAGCACCTATTGATATGAAAGTTGGAAAGTGGATTCAGGATATTGGAATTACATTTTTACAAGGATATGGTTTAACAGAAACAGCACCAATTGCAGCTTTAACACCTGAATATGAAACAAAGGTTGGATCAGCTGGAAAACATGTAATATGTGCAGAGGTACGCATTGATAATCCAAATGAAAATGGTGAAGGCGAAATACTAATAAAAAGTGACACATTAATGTTAGGATATTACGAAAATGAAAAAGCAACAAACGAAGTAATTAAAGATGGCTGGTTTCACACAGGCGATATAGGATACTTAGATAATGATGAATTTATATACATTACAGGAAGAAGTAAAAATGTAATAGTAACACAAAATGGTAAAAATATATATCCAGAAGAAATAGAATTATTACTTGGAAAAATAGAAGAAATTAAAGAATGTATGGTGTATGGCAAACAACTAAAAGAAGGAGACAAAGAGTTAACTGTAACAGCAAAAGTTATTCCAAATTTAGAATTCATAGAAAAAAATTACGGAAAAGATTTATCAGATGATAAGATTCATAGTATTATTTGGGAAAAAATAAAAAGTGTTAATAAAGAATTAACATCTTATAAAGTAATTAAGCATCTAGAAATAAAAAAAGATGAATTTGAAAAAACATCAACTATGAAAATTAAAAGATATGTTGAAACAAAAAAATAACAAAAAATGTTGACTAATGTAATAATGTTGTAATAAAATTGTAACAGAAAAGAAAAATATTTTTTTATGTTTTTTATTGTAGAAAAAAATAAATAGATATATAATATAAACGGTAACATTAGAAACATAATACAAAGGAGGGAGGTTTACATGTCTATATTTAGAAGAACACAAGGCATAGTAAACGTAAGAATGGTAATTACTGAAGAAAAAATATTGTCAAATATTGATAAAATTCAAAAATTAATAAATCCAAATAGTAAGAAACAAATAATTCAATTAGATGATGATGCTTATTTTAAAGATTTAATAGATTCAATAAAGACATATTTAATAGAATATCCACAAAAAAAGAATTTTCCAGCATCAGTATATAAAGCTGCATATGGATTAGTAGAATATGCAACAACATTATTTGAAGAAAATACTAAAAAAATAGAAAAGCTAATTAGACAAAGAGAAAAAAATATAGAACTTGCATCAAAATTAAGAGAATTACTTAATATTGTTGAAAACAAAGAAAAAGATTGGAAAAGCATATTAAGAGTCTCAGCTTCTTCTTTTGATGAAGATATAATAGATACATTAAGTGTTATTGGAAGATGCAAAAGTAAAAATTCACAAAATTATGAAGATGCATTAAAGCTAATCAATGCTAGAATAAACAACTTAGAAGCAAATTTACATATAGAAATAGATATGGAAAGAATTGAAGATAAATCAAAAGCTTTAAGTTTTATAGGAATAGAAATTGCAGAAGCGCTAAAAGGAATACCAACTCCTGTAGAAGAAACTCAAGTTGAAGAACAACCAGTAATGGAACAGATTCCTCAAGAACAATATTATAGACCAACATTTGAAGCTAGACCATCTATATGGCAAAGAATTAAACAAAGCAAAATTGTTAGAGCTATAAATTATGTGTTTAAAATTAGAATTAGACTTGAATTACCTAATGCACTTCCAGAAGGAAGAGGAGAATAAGATAATAGAGTGCGTGTGAATTAATATAAAAATAAGGACTAGGAATTGTATTTCTAGTCCTTATTTTTATTTAACGTATAAAATTTGATTAATTTGATTTAGTTGTTTTTTTAGTATAATCAACCTTAGGAATAACTATTTTGCTTCCTTTTTCATTTTTAGATTTTGTCTTAGGCTTTAATGAAGATATATGTGTATCAACTTCTGATATTTTTAGATCTTTGCCATCTCCAGTTACTATTTTTATATTTTTTTCTTCGTTACTCATAATTATCACCTCAATAATAAGTTAAATAAATATTATCATATAAAAAAATAAAAATCAACAAAATAAAAATAATATAGAAAACTTGTTGTAGATTATTTTTTTATTTGATATACTTTATGAAAAGAAAGATAAGAGGAAAGAATGGAACTAATAGGAGAGCTAGCTGAGATTATTTATAAAAATGATATTAATAGCTATACAATTGCTTTACTAGAAACTGATGAAGAAATATTTACTGTTGTTGGGTATTTACCTTTTATAAATATTGGAGATAATTTAAAATTAACTGGAAAATTTATGACTCATCCAGAATATGGAAAACAGTTCAAAATTGAAACATTTGAAAAAGTTATACCGGAAACAGAAGAAGCTATTGAGAAATACCTTGTAGCTGGTAATATAAAGGGAATAGGTCCTGTTACTGCAAAAAGAATAGTGGAAACTTTTGGAAAAGAAACAATCGCAATTCTGAAAACAGAACCAGAAAAATTATCTATAATAAAAGGAATAACTGATTCTAAAGCAATAGAAATAGGGCAAATATTTAATGAAAACTTAGATTTATGGCAAATTATAAAATTCTTAGACAAATTTTCTATTCCAACAAGTGCCGTTCAGGCAATATATGAAAAGCTAGGAAAAGAAACAATAAAAAAAATAGAAGAAAATCCATATATTTTGGTGGATTTAATTCATGGTTTGGATTTTAAACAAATAGATAAAATGGCTATAGATCTTGGAATTGATTATTCTAATCCAAAAAGAATACAAACAGCTATTAAATATAGTTTAAATATAATAACATATAATGGACATACATGTGTTGTTAAAGAAAATCTTATAGAGTTTGTACACAATTTATTAAATGTTAGTGAAGATTTAATTGAAAGTGAATTTATTAATCTAAAAGTAAACGAAGAAATATACACAGAAGAAAGGGATAAAAGCACTTGGGTATATTTGGAGCTATTTTATAAAGCAGAAGAGTATATTGCACAAAAACTTTTGGCACTAGATAAAGCAGATAACACGAAAAAAATAAAAAATATAAAAAAGGAAATAAAAATACAAGAAGAAAAATCAAATATAATTTTATCTGAGAAACAGGTTGAAGCAGTTCAGACAGTAAACGAAAATAATGTTTGCATTATAACTGGTGGTCCTGGAACAGGAAAAACAACAATTATTAGATCGATAATTGAAATATACAACACTTATGGAAAGAAAGTGGTACTATGTGCACCAACAGGAAGGGCAGCAAAACGAATGACAGAAGCAACAGGAAGAAAAGCACAAACATTACATAGATTACTAGAAATTGGAAAATTTAAAGAAGAACTTCAATTAAATGATGCCGAAAGAAGTATTACGCCTATAGATGCAGATATAATAATTATAGATGAAATGTCTATGGTAGATACATTGCTTATGAACTACCTATTAAAAGCAGTTTATTTGGGAACAAAGCTAGTCTTAGTTGGAGATATAGACCAATTACCTTCTGTAGGACCAGGAACAGTCCTAAAAAGCTTAATTAAATCCGAAAAATTTATAACTATAAGATTAGATAAAATATTTAGACAAGCTGCTAAAAGTAAAATAATACTAAATGCACATAATGTAAATCATGGTATGAGTTTTATTACAAGTGATGATGCGGAACTTAAACAAGACTTTTTTTATATAAAAGAAGTTAATAAAGAAAAGGCATTGTATCAAATCTTAAGTTTGTGTAAAGAAAGATTAAAAAAGTTTGGAAATTATGATTTTTTTAAAAACATACAAGTAATCACGCCAAGTAAAAAAGGAATTCTTGGAACTAAAGAACTTAATAAATACTTGCAAGAAGAATTAAATCCTAAAAGTGAAAAAAAGAAAGAAAGACATAATGGTAGCAATATATACAGAGTTGGTGACAGAATAATGCAAACTAAAAATAATTATGATATATATTGGGAAAGACATACAGAAAGCAGCGAATATGGAAGCGGAATTTTTAATGGTGAGATGGGAAGCATAGTAGAAATAAATGAGGAAGAAAAAAACATAAAGGTTAAATTTGATGATGAAAAAGTATGTTGGTATATGTATCAAGACTTAGAACAGATAGAACATGCATATGCAATAACTGTACATAAGTCTCAAGGAAGTGAATTTGATGTTGTTATACTTCCGATTTTAAATGTTCCACCAATGCTATTAACAAGAAACTTACTTTATACTGCTATAACAAGAGCTAAAAAATTACTGATAATAATTAGTAATGATAAAACAATTGATTTTATGATTAATAATACCGATAGCAAAAATAGAAATAGCGGATTAGAATATAAATTATCAAATATATAAATGGGAATAGAGGTTTATGTTTAACTTTATAAATTTAATTTATCCAAATGTATGCGGAATGTGCGATAAGCTGTGTGAAAATAATATCTGCAAAAAATGTGAGTTAAAATTAAATGAAGAATTGGAAGAAAAAATAAATATATATAGTAATAAGTATTTTAAAAAACATTTATATTTGTTTAAATATAAAGGAATAATAAGAGAAAAAATAATTGACTATAAATTTAATGACAAACCTTATATATATAAATCATTTACTACATTTATTTTAAAAAATAAAAAAATATGCGATTTTCTTGAAAGCTATGATATAATAATACCAGTTCCTATTCATAAAAAAAGAAATAGACTAAGGGGATACAATCAAAGTACTCTAATTGCAAAACAATTAACTGATAGCATAGAAAAATTAAAACTTGAAAGTAAATGTATGATCAAGTGTAAAAATAATAAAATGCAAAGTTCGTTGAATTTGTTTGAAAGAAGAAAAAATGTTATAGGAGCATATAAAATAAAAAACAAAGAAAAAATAGAAAATAAAAAAGTATTATTATTTGATGATATCTATACAACAGGAAATACTGTAAACGAATGTGCAAAAGTGCTAAAAGAAGCTGGTGCAAAAATTATTGATGTTTTTACATTGGCTAAAGACTAATAAATCAATAATATTCTTAAAAAAGGAGGTATTTATGGACGATTTGGTAGAAAGCATATTAGACTATATCAGGTCTGACTACACAGACTATGCAATAATGATAAATGGCGAGTGGGGAAGCGGAAAAACATATTTTTGGAATCATAAAATTAGAAATAAAATTGAAACAATGCATATAAATGGAAAACAGTTTACAACTATTTATATGTCTTTATATGGAATATCTAATTTAGAGGATATAAGCAAAAAAATATTTATTGAAACTACTCAATTAATGGATAAAAATTTAAAAAAATTTATGAACAACAACAATCAAACAACAATACCTGAATATGCAAAAACAGGACTTGACATGGCAAACTTTTTTGGAGTAACCCAAAATGGAGACAAAATTAATTATGGAGATTTCTTTTCAACAGATGACAAAATATTATGCTTTGACGACTTAGAAAGAGCAAATGTTGACGTTATTGACATATTAGGATATATTAATAATTTCGTAGAACATGATCATATAAAAACTATCATAATTTGCAACGAAAAGGAACTTGCAACAAAACTTAAAAGTAGTAATCTAGAAATGAAGACATTTATTGCAACATATCTTTTGGACAAACAAGGCGACTTAACAAAAAATACAGACAAACCAATGGTTGAAAAAATACAAGACAAAATTGAGTATGTATTTGATAAAGCTAATGACTATGAAAGAATAAAAGAAAAACTAATTGGTGAGACTTTTGAATATGCACCAGAGTTTAATTATATAATTAATGGAATACTAATGAGATACGAGAATGAAACTGATCTAATTAGATTTTTAAGAGAAAACACAAGGATTATTACAAATACATTTAATAAAAGTGGAACTAGAAACCTAAGAATTTTAAAACATGCATTAAATGATTTCAAAAAGGTTTTTGACATGGTAAATAGAAATTATCCAAATACAAGTCAAAAAGTTTTAAGAACGATGCTTATATTTACTATTGCAGTATCTTTTGAAATTAAAGCGGGAAAAGTTACAAAAGATAAATTTAAAAATATAAAGGATAATGATGAATATAAGTCTTTATTAGTATCATCAAGGGTACTAATGGATAATAGGCAATTCTATATAAAAGAATTTGATAATAATTATTATTATAATATAAAGTCTGATTATAGATTTTTTAAGTTTATAGAAATATATGTAAGAACAAGAATATTTGATATGAAAGTATTTAAGGAAAACATGGAGACAATAATAAACACTGTTGATGTTGCTAAGTTGCCTGGATATAAAAGACTTCTTACAGAAGAATACTGGAAGATACCAGATGATGAGTTTGATGGAGTAATAGAAGAAATTATTTCAAACTTAAAGACAGGAAAAATAGATTTATTTGATATGGTTAAACTATTTGGATATTTTAGTTATTTTTCTAAAAAGAAACTTATAAAATATGATTTAAAAACTGTAAAAATGATGTTCTTTGATGGAATGAATGTGTCTTCATTAACTTCAAAATACCACGAAAATGCGAATGAAGAAATTAAAAGTATCGAATTTCTAGAAGAGGATAGCGATACAACAGAGATAATAAAACATTTTGAACAATTAAATGAAAAACTTAAAGAAAAACTATATATTGAAAAAGCAGAAGAAATATTTAAATGTATTCCAATGAAAATGGAAATATTCTATGAGAAACTTGATAAGGACTGTACAACAGTACCAATATTAAAGTATTATGATCCTTTTCAATTTTTTCAAAGATTATCATGTGCAAGTAATGAAGATATAATGACAATAAAAGAAAAATTAATAAATCGAGCAATTAAGAATAAAGAAATAGCACGATTAGAATTAGAAAATTTAGATAATATAAGACAGATAATAGATGATTATGTGTCTGAAAAAGAAAACAGCATTAAGATTGTAATGCTTAAAGAGTTTTCAAAAGCTATAATAGAAATTAATAATGAATTAAAAAACTAAAAAAGTGAGCATTAATTGGTTATAAAACTAATTAATGCTCATTTATCTATTAAACAATTTTATTTAAATTACCATTAGTGTATTTGGTTCCTTCTAATTTTTGATCGATTTTTACTAAGTGAATTATATTATTTATTTCTTCAATAGTTTCATCTAAAATATCAATTCTATAGTTATTAGTACTTAAACTAGAAGGTAAGATAGATGTAGTTTTACTATTATAGATAGTAGTAATTGTTTGAAAGTTATCAGGAACAATTTTAAATTTATAGTTTAATCTGTCCTTTAATGAGTATACATCAGAGCTGGTACATTTAGAAGAACAAGTTGGATAACATTTATTAGTATTTCCTAGTAAACAGTAATTTAAAGTCATTAAAGGTAAATTTCCATAGACAATAAATTCAGTTTCTTTTGATGAATTTTTTGCAATATCATTAATCTCATTTATGTTTAGTTCTGGAGATATTGTAACAGTATTTACATTTTCTAATGAATTTATAGTTTCATTATTAAAAATGTTAAAGCTATAATTAGCTATAAATTCTAAATTCTTGTAGTTTTCTAAAAAAACTAAATTTCCAATATTTGAAATTACAAATCCTTTTATATTATAGTTTTCAACGGCATTTTCTATAGCTGAACTGAAAATATTTCTAAAATTATCTTTCATTATTATTGGCATATAAATATATGTATTAAACTTATCTGATAATTCATTAATTATTTTAGAATAATCTTTTTTTATAAAGAAAGCTAAAGGAATATATAATTTATCAATATTGCAAAGCTTTGAATAATCGTAATTAATATTTAAATTAGATAGTAATAGGCATAATTTGTGCGAAGAATTGTTAGAGCTAATTTTTGAATTTTGAAATGCTTTAATTGAATATTTATTAATTGTTTTCTTATATTTATTAACTATAATATTAGAGAGCTCGGCAATAGCATTTCTTCTTAACTTATTTATATTGCTTATATGTGGAACAAATAAATTATCTTCCATATTTACTTTAATATTTTTAAAATAAAATGGGGTATTAGTTGTTTTATTCAATTGATAAATTAGACGTTCTTTAGTAATTGGAAAGTTTTGGGCAACTATTGGGATTTCATCTGAAAATAGTGTTACTTTATTATCACTATCATCAGAAAGAGTTAATGATATTTTCTGATTTAAAGCCAAATTTATACTACAATGAAGTGGAATTTTAATGTTTTCTGAATTAATACTTTGTCTTACTGTATCTATAAGAGATTTGCTTTCTAATTTGAAAACTTTATCACCAATGTTAATATTTCCTTTCATCCTGCCTAATCTAACAGTTTCGCTAATATTAGCAGATTTGATATTTTCATTTTTTTTCATCAATTCAGAAACATGGTATTTTGTGTTCTCTTTTTCAAAACTTATACTATCTCCAATAGATATAGAGGCATTTAAATTTACTGTAATAATGCCTTTATCCTTATTATAATTCGAAACATGGCCCAAGTATACTCCAGTATTATTAGGTTTTTCTTTAAATACTAAATTGAGGTTTGGCTTATTATCAAAGTGTCCAATAGAAAAATTACCTCTATTAAATACTTGCAATAGAGTTTTTTTATCTTCTGGTTCAATATAATATTGTTTGTTTTCACAAATCTGATTAATGTATTTTTTATAAATTCTTACAACTGTTCCAACATATTCTGGGCTTTTCATTCTGC
The DNA here is from genome assembly GCA_934130435.1 of uncultured Clostridia bacterium. Lineage (GTDB taxonomy): Bacteria > Bacillota > Clostridia > TANB77 > CAG-508 > HGM13634. Next base: position 105,336 of record CAKOYB010000003.1, on the reverse strand, counting down.
CTTCAATTTTTAAAGAACTAACACCAGTATTTATTAACTGGGGTAAAATATCTAAACTTGATAAGTCACGAGGACTTAATAAGTAACCCTCATCAATTTGAGCATTATTTTTAAAAAGCTTATATGGTAATCTACAGGCTTGTGCACATTTTCCTCTGTTACCAGAACGACCACCAACAATACTAGAATATAAACACGAACCAGAATAGGAAATACATAGAGCACCATGGATAAATACTTCTAATTCACATGAACAATTTGATTTAATATATTCTATATTGCTTAATGGTAATTCTCTAGCAAGGACTATCCTTTTAAACCCCATTCCTTCTAAATATTTTACTCCGGATAAACTATGACATGTCATCTGAGTACTTGCATGTAATGGGATATATGGATAGTGATTAATTAAATAACTTGCAAGTCCTAAATCCTGCACGATTATTCCATCAATTCCAAAAGAATATGCTCTTAGAGCAAGGTTTATAGCATCCTCAAATTCATTATTTTTTATTAACGTATTTAAAGTCAAGTATACTTTTAAATTTCTTAAATGAGCATAGTCAATAGCGGCTTCTAATTCTTCTATATTAAAGTTTGTTGCACTATTTCTTGCATTAAAATCTTTACTACCAAGATATATTGCATCCGCTCCATTTTGAACAGCAGCCTTTAAGCAATCAAAATTTTGAACTGGTGCAAGCAATTCAATTTTATTATGCATTATTATAATACCTTCTTTCTATTTTTCTACATTTATATTGTAACATAAATATTTAATATTTCATACTATACTATAACAAATATTAATAGAAGGGGGAAAAAATATGCAAGAAGAGGTTAGAAATTGTGGATGCAACAACAATCCTTTAAGCAATTTATTTGGCGGATGTAATAATGACAGCACGGTACTATTCTTTTTAATAGTATTTTTACTATTATTCACGAATTTTGGATGTTGTAACAGATAAGTACTTAAAGACATAAGTAAAGTTTAAACTTAAATAATTATTAAAATTATGACATAATAAAAAACTGATAACTTTAAAGTGGATTTTGAAAAATCAATTTAAAGTTATTAGTTTTTTTTACATTTTTATTACAAATGACAACTTTTGTTGACCTTATTTTTGGGGAATGATATAATTAAATTGGTGATTATGCAGAAAAAAGGAGAGTAATATTATATGAAATTTATAAATAAGATTATAATATTTTTTATAATTATAATAATGATAAGTTTATCATGTTGTAATGTTACTTTTGCTGCTACTACATACAAACAAACGGTAAAGAGTGGTATTGATAGTTTCCCAAAAGAATACCAAGAAAAACTAAAAGAAATACAAAAATTACACCCTAATTGGACTTTTGATGCGTACTATACAGGAATACCATGGAAAACAGTAGTATTAAACGAAACAGTTCACGAAAGAAATAGAGTAATAAAAAGCAGTGAATCATCTTGGAAATGCTCATGCAAAAATATAGCTAGTGGATATGCATGTGCTTCAGAAGGAATTGTAAAGTATTACCTTGATCCAAGAAATTTTTTAAATGAAATAAATATCTTTCAATTTTTGGAAATATCATATAATTCAAAAATCCATACTCTAGATGGAATAAAAAAATCAGTTAAAAATACATTTTTAGACTCAAAAATAACGTATACATATAATAATAATGAATATACTAAAACGTATTCAGAAATAATATTAGAGGCAGCTAAAAAAAGTAACATGAGCCCATATAGTATTGTTACTAAAATAATTCAAGAAGTTGGAACAAAGGGCAGTGATTCTGTAAGTGGAACGTATTCTGGATATAAAGGATATTACAATTTCTATAATTTAGGGGCATATGATACAGGAAATGCAATAGTAAATGCGCTAAAATATGCTCAGAAAAAAAAGTGGGACAATCAATATAGTGCAATAATTGAGGGAGCAATGGAAATTGCAAACTCATACACTAATGCAGGTCAAAATACAGCATATTTTTACAAATGGGATGTTGTTGGAACCAAAATATTAAAAGCTGGTGAAGGAACAAAAGATGTTTCTAGTTCAGATATGTACTGGCATCAATATATGACAAATGTACAAGATCCTACAAGCCAATCAAAATCATTATTTAATACATATGGATCAAATAAAATATTAGACGCATCATTAAACTTTATAATTCCAGTTTATGAGGACATGCCAGAAGAAAATTCAATGCCTTCAGGATTAACTACAAAAGATGGTGATTTATACTATGTAAATTGCACAGATGGGTTAAGAGTAAGGAGTAGTCCTTCAACATCATCAAAGATATTAACATCATTAAATAAGAACACAGTTGTTGTTGTGCTAGATAGAGAATTTAAAGAAACAAATGGATACAAGTGGGATAAGATTAAACTTGCAAATGGAACAGAAGGCTATGCAGCAAGTAAATATTTAACACTAAAGGAAAAAGCAACTCAAGATGACGAAAAAGATGATGAAGAAAATTTTAGATATGAAGATGAAGAAAACATAATAATTATGTTAATGGGCATAACTATTGATAAGATATCAGGAGCAGTTGGAGAAGTAAAAACAGGAGCTAAAATAACTATAAACGGAAAAAACTATACAGCTGTTGTTCTAGGAGATACGAATGGAGACGGAAAAATAAGTTCATCAGATTATGTAAAAGTTAAAAATGTAATTAGAGGAAAAGAAGAAAATTCAAAGGTTGAAGATAAAGCAGCAGATGTAAATGGCGATGGAAAAATAACCTCAGCTGATTATGTAAAAATTAAAAATGTAATTAGAGGAAAAGAAAAGATTAATTTAAATTAAAGGGGAATTTAAAAAATGAAATTAACAAACAAGAAAAAATTTATATTATTATTAGTTGCATTTCTTTTTATGCTACTAACTAATTTGACTTACGCGGCTTCTTTTACCGCAACAGCTTCAAGCACTAATATTAAAGTTGGCGATACTGTAACAATAACGGTAAAAGCAAATAATGCTGCAGGAATGTATAAAGTAAGCTCAGATAACACTAGTGTGTTAGCTATTTCAAGCGGTTCTGCGTCAGAATTTTTAGAAAATAGCAGCACTAAAATAGTCTTTAAAGCGAAGAAAACTGGAACGGCTAATATTACTGCAACATCATTAGATATGACGGATTTAGATAACAGCAAAGTATCTGTAAAAGGAAGCAAAACATTTAAAATAAATGTTACAGATTCATCAAAGACTTCTTCAGATAACAAATCTACAACCAATAACACAACAAATACTAAGAAATCAAGTAATGCAAATTTAAAAACTTTAGGAGTTACACCTAAAGAATATGATTTCTCTGGGTTTAACAAAAATAAAACTGATTATAGTGTAACAGTTCCTTCAACAGTTGATTCTTTAAAGGTAACTGCAATAGCTGAAGATTCTAAAAAAGCAAAGGTTAGCATATCTGGAAACTCTGGATTTGAAGTTGGATCAGGTAATAAAATAAAAGTTACAGTAACTGCAGAAGATGGAACAACAAAAACATATAATATAAAAGTAACTAAACTAGCAACAGAAGAAGAAAAACCAGGAAATGTGATAAACGAAGAAGAAAAACTAGTTTTAAAATCATTGACAATAGGTGGAATTACGTTGTCACCAGAGTTCTCATCTGATATATACTCTTATACAGCAAATTTAGAAGAAGACTTATCAGAAGTTACAGTAAATGGTGTGGCTAGTGAATCAGACGCTAAAATTGAAGTTACAGGAAACACAAATTTAATTGATGGAGAAAATGTAATAAAAGTTACAGTTACATCTAAAGATGGACAAAGTACAGTAACATATCAAATTACTTTAAATAAAGTGGCAACAGATTTAACAAAAAATGAAGAAAAAAATGATACAACATTGAATTTTGGTAAAAAAGCTGCTAAAATAATAATTATTACAATTGCAGCAATTATTATACTTATAATAATTATTACAGTTTTATTGGTAGGCGAAAACAAAAGATTAAAAAATTTGAATGAACAAGACTTATCTAAAGATGATTATAATGAGGAAATTAAAAATTTAAATGATATTCCAAGAACAGATGAAGACAATAAAAAATACAAAAGAGGTGGAAAACACTTTTAAGTTTAATTAATATGTTTGATTGGAGATATATAAATTGTTTGAAAAGTTATTTTTTAATATTGTAGCATTTTCTTTATTTGTTATAATATTCTTAAAGATGATACGAAAGAATGATACAAGCTATTTAATTATACTAGGAGCAGAAACAATTGGAATTGCAATAAATTTTGTGGAATTGTTTTGTAAATTGCAGTTAAATTCATTTTTAAAGATATTTATTTATGTTTTAGCAATAGTAATACCTATAGGGATATTGATTTGTGATTATAAAAAAATTAATCTAAAAGAGATATTTAATTTAGCTATTGCTAAATTTCTTATTTCTATAAGAAAAAATAAGGAAGCAAAAAAAGTACTTTTAAAAATAATAGAAGAAAATTCAGAATGCAAGGAAGCTCATAAACTTTTAGCTCAGGTTTATGAAAATGAGGGTGGGCTAAGAAAAGCAATAGATGAATATGTAAAGGTTGTTGATTTAGAACCAAATGCTTATGATTCTTATTTTAAAATAGCAGTACTATTGAAAGAATTCGGAAATAAAGAAGATTCAATGGATATGCTAAAGAAACTTGTAAATAAAAAGCCAGATTATTTAGAAGCAACAATAGAATTAAGTGATATGCTATGCCAAGAGGAAAGATACAAAGAAGCACTTAGCCTGGTTAATGAAGCTTTAAAATATAATCCTAATAATTATGATATTTATTATAGCCTTGGAATGATATATACTTTATTAAATGATTTTTCTAATGCAAAAATTGCCTATGAAAAGGCAGCAACAATTAATTCAATTCAACACAATACAGATTACTACATTGCAATGATTGAGATGATTTTAGGAGAATTAGAAGAGGCTCAAGTATATTTTAATAAGTGTATAAATGATGAAGAACTTAGCCCTCTAGCATACTATTATTTAGCTAAAATATTTATTATACAAGGAGAAAAAGAAACTAGTGCTCAATTTTTAAATTTAGCAATAGAACTAGATAATAATCTATACAAAGTAGCAATGGACGAATCATTATTTATCCCTATAAAGGGACTTATAAACTATCCAAAAATTGATGAAGAAGATATAGAACCAAAGGAAATGAATCTAAAAGAAAAAGAAATAAAAGTTATAGAACATCTTGCAGAAACCTATAATATTGTTGGAAAATTAAATACAAAAAATATGGCTATACGATATAAAGACGAAGAAAAGCCAAAAATGAAAGAAGGATTTGAAATACAACGATAATAAAAAACATAAAAGAGGAAAACTAAAATATAAATTTAATATAAAACAAATATATGGAGGTTTATAGATGATAAAAAAGATATCTATAATTGGAGGAGACTTAAGGATAGTTAAATTATCTGAAATGCTTTTAAATGAAGGAGCAGAAGTATTTACATATGGAATGGAGAATACAGAAGAACAACTTGAAACTATAAAGTGTAAAACACTAGAAGAAGCTATTCAAAACGCAGAAGTAATTTTAGGACCAGTTCCTTTTTCTAGTGACTCACAAACAATTAATGCACCATTTAGTAAAGAAAAAATATTTATTGAAGATTTAATAAAAAAAACAAAAGGAAAAACTTTAATTGCAGGAGCAATTAAAAACAATGTATATGAATTAGCTAATCAAAATAATGTAGAGATAATTGACTTAATAAAAAGAGAAGAATTATGCATTCTAAATGCAATTTCAACAGCTGAAGGAACAATAAAAATTGCAATTGAAGAAACCTCAAAAACTTTACATGGAAGCAATATACTTATTATGGGATTTGGAAGAATAGGTAAGATCTTAGCTAAAATGCTAACTCGGAATAGGTGCAAATGTATATTGTGAAGCCAGAAAGAATACGGATTTGGCATGGATAAAGGCCTATGGATATGAGCCAATACCTCTTGAAAACATTGAAAACAATTTAGGAAAATTTGATATAATTATAAATACAATACCATATGTTGTTTTAGATGAAAAAAATCTTAACAATGTAAAAAATGATGTTTTAATAATTGATTTGGCATCAAACCCAGGTGGAGTTGACAGAAAAGCAGTGAAACAAAAGAACATTAAGTTTATTTGGGCTTTATCTTTACCAGGAAAAATTGCACCAGTTACATCAGCAGAATTTATAAAAGAAACATTATATAATATATTTAATGAAATGAATTAATTATTCTATATAATATGGAAAGAAGGAGAAAAAAATGACTATATTTCAAGCAATAATTTTAGGAATTGTACAAGGATTAACAGAATTTTTACCAATTTCAAGTTCAGCACACTTAAATGTTTTTCCATGGATCTTCAATTGGCCAATGCTTTCAGATGGGATGGACGTGGCTCTACATATTGGAACGCTACTAGCACTTGTAATTTTCTTTTTTAAAGATTGGATTAATTTAATTGTAGCAGGATACAAGAAAGCTATAAAAAAAGAAGACTCACGAGATGGAAATCTATTTTGGTATATTGTTGCAGCAACAATACCTGCAGGAATTTTAAGCGTTATACTAGATAAAGTTTCTGAAAAGATAATAGGAGATAATATAAATGTTCAAATGGCTGTTATAGCATGTACTTTAATTGTTATGGGAATTATCTTATATATTGTTGATAAGAAATCAAAATCTGAAGTTACATATGAAAAAATATCTCTTAAACAAACTGTTTTGGTTGGAATATCTCAAGCAATTGCAGCAGCTTTTCCAGGTGTCTCTAGAAGTGGAATAACTATGACAGTAGCAAGAGGACTAAAAATAGATAAAGAAGGTGCAGCAAAAATATCTTTTATGCTTGCTACTCCAATAACATTTGCAGCAGTGGTATTTGACCTAATGAAATTCGATTTTAATCTTCAAATAATTTTGGGTATTTTAGCAAGTTTTATAGTTGGAATTTTTGTAATTAAATTTTTATTGGATTATCTTAGAAAAGGTAGCTTTAAAGTATTTGCTATATATAGAATAATATTTGGATTAATAATACTAGGACTTGTTATAATTAGATAATAAACATATAGAAACATAATAGGAGGAAAGCATGGTAGAATCAATGGAAAAAATAGTAAATTTATGCAAAAACAGAGGATTTATATACCCTGGGTCAGAAATTTATGGAGGACTAGCAAATTCATGGGATTATGGCCCACTTGGAGCAGAGCTTAAAAAAAATATAAAGGATTTATGGTGGAAGAAATTTATAAATGAATCAAAATATAATGTAGGAATTGACGCTGCCATAATAATGAACCCAGAAGTATGGGTAACTACAGGACATGTTGGAGGATTTAGTGATCCATTGATTGACTGTAAAGAATGTAAAACTAGGCATAGAGCAGATAAACTAATTGAAGAATGGGAATTTAAAAGAGGAAATGATATAACAGGACTAGATGGATGGACAAATGAACAGTTGGTATCATATATCAAGGAAAATAATATTAAATGTCCTAACTGTGGAAAAACAAATTTTACAGAAATAAGAAAGTTTAATTTAATGTTTAAAACATTCATAGGGGTTACAGAAGATGCAAAATCCGAAGTGTATTTAAGACCAGAAACAGCTCAACGGAATGTTTGTAAATTTTAAAAATGTACAAAGAACTACAAGAAGAAAACTACCAATGGGAATTGGACAAATGGGCCGCTCATTTAGAAATGAAATTACTCCAGGAAATTTTACATTTAGAACAAGAGAATTTGAACAAATGGAATTGGAGTTTTTCTGTAAACCAGGAACAGACTTAGAATGGTATGAGTATTGGAAGAAGTTTTGTAAAGAATGGTTACTTGCAATTGGAATAAAGGAAGAAAATTTAAGATTACGAGAACACTCAAAAGAAGAGCTAAGTTTTTATAGCAAAGGAACAACGGATATAGAGTATCTATTTCCATTTGGTTGGGGTGAAGTTTGGGGAATTGCAGATAGAACAGATTATGACTTAAAAAGACATATGGAAGCATCAAAGACAGATTTAACATATTTAGATCCAGATACAAATGAAAAATATATACCATATTGTATTGAACCAGCTGTTGGAGTGGATAGAATATTCTTAACTGTTTTGTGTGATGCTTATGAAGAAGAAAAAATTGGAGATGATGATAGCAGAACAGTATTACACTTACATCCATCAATTGCACCTTATAAAGCTGCTGTATTACCATTATCTAAAAAATTGTCAGATAAGGCAACTGAGGTTTTTGAAAAGTTATCAAGAAAATATATGTGTGACTATGATGAAACAGGAAGTATAGGAAAAAGATATAGAAGACAAGATGAAATTGGAACACCATATTGCATAACAGTAGATTTTGATTCACTAGAAGATAATACAGTTACAATAAGAGATAGAGATTCAATGAAACAAATAAGAATAAAAATAGATGAATTAGAAGAAAGAGATTTAAAAGAGATAGAGTTTTAAAAAGGGTTCACTTCAGATGAAGTGAACCCTTTCTTATTAGTTTCTTTATGCATTTTCTTGCATGATTGGAAGCATTTGTTTTTTTCTGGAAACAACCCCAGGAAGAAAGACTCTATTATTTTCTATTTTTTTCTTGTATGCATTTTCTACTATGTCACTTCTTTTTCCTAAAACAATGGCTTCAGAATTACTATTTAAAATGTCTGTTATAGCAAATACAAATAAATCTAAGTTTTCTTCTTGTATTGATGCTGATATCTCTTCTTCTATATCTTTTTGATTTTCCAATACAGAATTTATATCAACAGAATTAACCTGAGCAACTTTTACTTTTGATCCATTTAAATCAACAGTTTTTGCATCAAGATTTATTAAATCCTTAGCAGAAAAAGATGAAAGATCTGTACCTGCTTTTAACATATCTAACCCATATGTATTTGCATCAACATTTGCGATTTTTGAAAGTTCTTCTAAGGCTTTTTTATCTTTTATTGTTGTTGTTGGAGATTTTAAAAGTAATGTATCTGAAATTATAGCACTAAGCATTAAACCAGCAATTGTAGGAGTAATAGTAACATTGTTTATTTTATACAAATTATAAAGTATTGTACATGTGCATCCAACTGGTTCAGCCATATAAAATAGTGGTTCAGAAGTTTTAAAATCATTTATTCTATGATGATCAACAACTTTTATAATTTTAGCATTTTCTATACCAAGAGCACTTTGAGAAAATTCATTATGATCAACTAAAATTACAGGAGTATTAGCCTCAACTTTATCTATAAGCATAGGAGCTTGAACATTAAAGTAATTTAAAGCATATTCTGTTTCCTTATTTATATTTCCTAGTCTACATGCAGTAGAGCTTTCGCCAAAGGATTTTTCTAAATCTTCCATAATTAATGAAGACATTATAGTATCTGTGTCTGGACTTTTATGACCAAAAATTAAAATATTTTCCATACAAAATTTCATTCCTTTCATTAGACCATATGGTCATGTAATTTATTAACATATATAATATCATAAATTAGATAAAAATCAAGATAATATATTGATTAATTAGTATTTAATCCTGTATAATAAATGTAAAAGTAAATAATAAAAGGAAAAATAATATGCAATGTTCAAAAAAACAAATTATAAGAGTAATTATAACAATAGTAATTATATTTATAGGCTTTAAGTTAATACAAAAGATGAATTTTAATGGTTTACAACTGGGAAATGGGGCAACAGGAACCAGCTCATTTTCTAGAGATAGCAAGGAAAAATTTAATGGAGAAGTAAGCTACAAAATCCAATCTGATGATTATAGAGACGCAATGTTTTTTAAGAAAATAAAAACAGAAAAGAATTCTGTTTATAAGGTGAGCTGCAAAGTAAAAACAGAAGACGTTAAATGTATTGATGGAAACTATGGAGGATTTAATATTTGTCTAAAAGATAAAGTTAATAAATCACAAAGTATATCTGGGACAAATGACTGGACTGAAGTTAAATTTTATTTTAATTCATATAATAATGAAAGTGTAGATATAGGATTCAGACTAGGAGAAAATACTGGAGATTGTAAAGGAACAGTATGGATTTGCGACATGAAAATTGAACAAGGAGCTTTTTCTAGAAGAAAAAAATGGAACTTTGCAACTTTTATTATTGATAATACAGATATAACAATTGGAAATGAAAAAATAGAGCAAAAAATGACATCTTCACAAAAAAATTCTGTAGTAAGATGCATGAGCAATTTTAAAAATACATGTGAAAGTTTTTCAAATGGTAGAATGGAAGTAGAATATGAAATCTTTGATTTAGATGAAACATTAACAAGTCTTTCATATGATAAAAATACTGGCTATGCAATTACGCAAAAGGATGTTTATAATATTATTAATGATTATTTATATAATCAAAATAAGAACTTTGATCATATATTCATAGTTGCAAATATTGGAGATAAAATAAGTAAAGAAAAGATAGACTGGCTTGGTCTTGGTGGAACTCTTTATGATAATATAGGTTTTTCTAATATTAGAATTTCTGGAGATACTTTAAAGTCTTATCATACAAGTAGTTATAATACATTCTCAGAAGAAGTATTTTTACATGAATTTTTACACACCCTTGAACACAACATGGAAGATCTTGGATATGATCCAATAGCATTACACGATAATGAAAAATATAATTATAAAAATAAAAGTAGAGAAGGATTAAAGGCTTGGTATTATGACTACATGAATTCTAATGTATCAGAAAGTAAAATAGCATTAAATGATGAAGTTTACAATACTCAACCAGTAAATGAAAAGAACTTTAAAGCATCATATGAACTAAAAAATGTATTTTTTGATGATGCAAATTTTGTACAAAGATTAAGTGAAAAAATAAGTAGAATTTTTTAATATAGAAAAGGGAGTATAGGATGAATTTAACGGAATTTTATTATGATTTGCCAGAAGAATTAATAGCACAAGTACCAATTCAAAAAAGAGATGAATCAAGGTTAATGATTCTGGATAGAAAGAATAAAACAATAGAAAATAAAATATTTAAAGATATAATAGATTACTTAAAACCAGGAGACTGCTTGGTAAGAAATAATACAAAAGTTATACCTGCAAGAATTTATGGAAAAAAAGAAACAGGTGCTAATGTTGAATTTTTGCTATTAAACAATATAGAAGGAGATATATGGGAAGCAATAGTTAGGCCTGGAAATAAACTTCATGTTGGTACAAAAGTAACATTTGGAGAAGGTTTGCTTAATGCAGAAATAATAGAAGTTATGGAAGGTGGAACGAGAAAAGTTAAATTTACATATAACGGTATTTTTAATGAAATATTAGAAAAAATCGGTTTAATGCCACTTCCACCATATATACATGAAGAATTAAAAGAAAAAGACAGATACCAAACAGTATATGCAAAATATCAGGGGTCTGCTGCAGCACCAACAGCTGGATTGCATTTTACAGAAGAACTCTTAGAAAGAATAAAAGAAAAAGGCGTAGAAATTGCAAATGTAACTTTGCATGTTGGAATAGGTACATTTAGACCAGTTAAAGTTGAAAAAATAGAGGAACATCATATGCATTCAGAACACTATTATATAAAGAAGGAAGATGCTGAAAAAATAAATAATGCAAAGAAAAATGGTGGAAGGATAATTAGTGTTGGGACAACTTCTTGTAGAGTACTGGAAAGTATAGCAGATGAAAATGGATTTGTAAAAGAAATAGAAGGAGATACAAGTATATTTATATACCCAGGGTATAAATTTAAATGCATAGATGCACTAATTACTAATTTTCACTTGCCAGAATCAACATTATTAATGCTAGTTTCAGCATTAGCAGGAAAAGATTATGTTATGAAAGCATATAAAGAAGCAGTAGAACAAAAATATAGGTTTTTCAGCTTTGGAGATGCAATGTTTATATATTAATATAAGGAGAATAAAATGAAACAACCAATTACTTATGAATTATTACATGTAGATAAAAATTCAGGTGCGAGAAGAGGGGTTATACATACACCACATGGAGATATACAAACACCAGTATTTATGCCAGTTGGAACACAAGCAACGGTTAAATCAATGACTCCAGAAGAATTAAAAGAAATAGAGGCTCAAATTATATTATCTAATACATATCATCTATATTTAAGACCGGGGAATAAACTTGTTAAAGAAGCAGGTGGACTTCATGAATTTATGAGATGGGACAGACCTATTCTTACAGATAGTGGCGGATTTCAAGTATTTAGTTTAGGACCTTTAAGAAAGATAACAGAAGAAGGCGTTGAATTTAAATCGTACTTAGATGGAAGCAGACATTTCTTATCACCAGAAGCTGTAATGGAAATTGAGAACGATTTAGGTGCAGATATTATGATGGCTTTTGATGAATGTTGCCCATATCCATCAACATATGAATACACAAAAAACTCAATGGAAAGAACAACTAGATGGGCCGAAAGATGTAAAAAAGCACATTTGAGACAAGAAGAACAAGGTTTATTTGGAATTATACAAGGTGGATTTTATAAAGATTTAAGAAAAAAATCTGCAGAGGATTTAATAAAACTAGATTTTCCTGGTTATGCTATAGGTGGAATAAGTGTAGGAGAGCCCAAAGAAGAGTTTTTGGATATATTAAGATATACAGTTCCATTAATGCCAACTAATAAACCAAGATATCTAATGGGAGTTGGAACACCAGACTATTTAATAGAAGCTGCACTAGCTGGAATTGATATGTGCGATTGTGTTCTTCCAACGAGAATAGCAAGAAATGGAACAGCAATGACATGGTCAGGAAAGAAAGTAATAAGAAATGCTATATATCAAAGAGACTGGAAACCTATAGATGAAAAATGTGATTGCTATGCTTGTAAAAACTATACAAGAGCATATGTTAATCACTTAATAAAAAATAAAGAAATTTTAGGAGTACGACTATTATCAATCCATAATTTAAGATTCTTGACTAAACTAATGGAAAGGGTTAGAATAGAAATTGAAGCAGATAATTTGACAAATTTCAAAAAAGAATTTTACAAAGATTATGGATATAAAGGAGAAATGTAAATGGATTGGGATTTAGAAACAAATAGTGAAGAAAGTAATAAAAAAAATAAAGATTCAAAAATAACTAAGATGTTGTTTGTTCTTATAGGAATCACCATAGTAATGATTGTTATAATAGCAATGACATTATTATATGTTAATAGTAATACTTTTAGGATAATTGTAGATGGTAAACAAATAAGTAAATATCCTGAAGATTTAATTGTAAATGATAATGGAATACAATATGTTTCATTAAAAGATTTTGCACAAATTGTTGGATATGGTTATCATAGTGGCGAATATAAGGAATACTCTCAGGACCCTACAAAAGCATATGTGGATTCAGAAGAGGAAACTGCATCTTTCTTTTTAAACTCAAATAAAGTCTGCAAATTATCTACAAAAAATATAGAGGAAGATTACGAAGTATATGAAGTAAAAGATAATGTTAAAGAAATAAATGGTAAGCTATATGCTTCAACTGAAGCAATTAAAATTGGATTTAACGTAGCTATTAACAATACAGAAAAAAGCATGAGCATATCAACATTAAGTAGTTTAGTAAAAGGATGGTCAGAAAATGCAAAGACAGCAGGTTACGAAATTTCAAATGATTTTAAAAATCAAAAAGCAATATTATATGGGTATTTAATAGCTAAAAAGAGTGACAAGGGATTATATGGAATATATGATACAAAATATAATGAAATAATTTCTGCAAGGTACTCTAATATTGAATTTATTGAAAATAGTAAAGAATTTATAGTTACAACAAATGAAAATAAAGTAGGAATAGTTGATTCAGAAGGAAAAAACAAAATAAACCAAATATATGAATCAATAAAATTAATCGATAAAGAAAGCCAGATTTATTTAGTATCTTATGGATCAAAATTTGGAGTTGTATCTAATAATGGACAATATATAATACATCCTGAATATGACAAAATAGGTATTGATACAAGTGCATATAGAAATGTTAAGAATCAATATATACTTTTGGATAATTTTATTCCTGTATGTAAAAATGAAAATTGGGGAGCATTTGACAAAAATGGAAAAATGATTTTAACAAATTCTTATAGTGGATTTGGGTGTACTGAAAACGCAACATCTTCAGGAGGAGACTCAGTAGTTGAAATAGAAGAAATAAATGGAATTGTAATAAAAAAACGGTGAGAACTATGGAGTTGTTTCAAAAGATGGAAATGAATTAATTCCTATAGCATTAAAGAATGTATACAGTTTAACAAGTGAAGGAAAAGTCAAGTATTATGTAACATATGAAGGCAAACAGATAGATCTGATAGAATATGTTAATAAAAGAGTAAAACAATAATATTTATTTTAGTTCTATTTTATCACAGTATGGAATATTATCATTTATAAGAGGTGATAGAATATGAACGAAAATATAACTAATACTAATAGGGTACCTAATTTTATTAAAGGATTAATGATAGCGATTATATTTAGTATAATAAGTCTGACAATTTTCTCATTATTATTGACATATACAAATATACCAGAAAGTATAATTCCAATTGTTATAGTGATGATTACAATTGTAGGAATACTAATAGGTAGTATAATTATGACTAGAAGTCTTAAAAGAAATGGTTTATTGAATGGAGCAATACTAGGAGCAACATATATATTAAGTTTATATTTAATTTCTAGTTTATCAGGAACTGGCTTTAGCCTAAATCTTTATTCTATAATGATGATAATACTGGGAATTATAGCAGGGATAATTGGAGGAATAATAGGTATAAATAAATAAAAATCTCAAGATTTAATCTTGAGATTTTTATTTATTTAAATTATTTGCTTTCATTTTTCATTACGTCTTTAACTGCACCTAAACTACTTAGTGTTGAAGTAGCTTCAAATGGAATAAATATTTTATTAGCTTCACCACTAGCAATCTCTTTTAGAGCTTCTAAAGATTTTATTTGAACCATTTTTTCATTCAAACCTACTTCTTTTAATGCAGAATATACCATTTCAATTTCTTTAGCCTTAGCTTCAGCTACTTTTTTTATTGCATCAGCTTCACCGGCAGCTATTCTCATTTTTGATTCTCTATCAGCATCAGCTTGTAATATAGCAGCTTCTTTTTGTCCTTCGGCAATAGTAATTGCTGATTGTCTTTCTCCTTCAGCTTGTAATATTAAAGCCCTTTTATTTCTCTCAGCATTCATTTGCTTCTCCATAGCATCACGTATATCTGCAGGAGGTGTAATGTCTTTAATTTCAACTCTATCTACTTTACAACCCCATTGGTCTGTTGCTTCATCAAGGATAACTCTAAGCTTATCATTAATAGCATCTCTTGAACTAAATGTTTGATCTAAATCCATTTTACCAACAATATCACGTATAGTAGTGATAGCTAAATATTCTATACCTTTCTTTAAATTTTGAATTTCGTATACAGCTTTTGCTGGATCAGTAATTTTGTAGAAAACAACAGTATCAATTGTAATTGTAACGTTATCCTGAGTAATTACTCCTTGTGGAGGTATATCCATAGTTTGTTGCTTCAAGCTTACAACAGAACGAACTTGATCAACAAATGGGATTATTATAGTTAAACCCGCATCTGCAATTTTATAAAATTTACCTAATCTTTCTATGATATATACTTCAGATTGTTTTACTACTTTAATTGTTTTTACTGCAATAAAGATAATTATTACTAATAATATGATTAAGAATATCATAAAATCCTCCTTTTAAAATATATATAACATTAAAAACTTATTTAACAACGGCTTTTACGCCATCTATTTCAATTACTTCAACTTCAGAACCAGTGGAAATAGGTATACCAGTATAACTCTTGGCAGACCATACTTCAGTACCGATTTTTACTTGACCTGTACCAGTAATAGAATTTATATCTTTTAGTACGACTCCACGTTTTCCTACAATTGAAAAGGCATTTGTATTAACAGAATCTGAACTTTTTGTTATTTTTTTAGCAAAAGGTCGTGTGAAGAATAGTAAAATAGTTGAAGAAACTAAAAAAACAACTGCTTGAATATAAATACTTGAAACAAAGAAACTTACGATCATTGCAATAAGAGAACCTATTGCAAACCAAAAAAGTAAAAAACCTATAGTTACTATTTCAAGTGCAAAAAAAATTCCAGAAACAATTAACCAAAAAAGCCACATAATATAACCTCTCAATTTAACAAGTTTTTTAATACTAACAAACTGATTATAGCATAAATAATGAAAAAAATAAACAATATTAATAAAAAATGTCAATTTTTGTATTGAAATTAATAAATTAAAAAAATAATGTATGTAAATTAACAAATAATCGTAACAGAACTTGCCCCATATTATAATTAAAAAAGTTAAAAATATATAAAATTATATTCACTAATAAATTTTTTTATGATATACTTTCACTAAATAAAAAATGGAGGAAACTTATGAAAAAAAATACATTACATATAATAATTAAAATTATAGCAGTAGTATTACTGTTGACATTAATTATTGTTGTTTTTAAAATTGCACCTAATTTTGTAAAGAATGATGATAATTCAAAGATTAATATTACAATAAATAATAACAATGTTACAAAAAAGCTAAAGTATGATGCATTTAAAAATGAAAAAAATGATATATATATGTCATTTGATGATTTAAAAAACTATTTTGATAAATATATTTATTTAGATGAATTAAATAATCAAATTATTACAACATATGACAAAAAAATAGCAGTATTTCCTATAGGAAAAAAAGAGATAATTATTAACGGAGTAAATAAAGAAATAAATTCAGAAACTATAAAAAAAGAAGGTAAAGTATTTTTGCCAATTACACAAATGTCTAATGTGTATAATTTAGATATTAAATATATAGAAAGTTCAAATATTTTATTATTAGATTCTCTAGACAGACAACTTATAAAAGTTGATATAAGTAAGAATTCAAAACTAAAGAATAGAGATAGATTTTTCGCAGGGACAGTTACTAAGCTTAAAAAGGGAGAAAAAGTTGTATTAATAAAGAAAGACAAAGAGTGGAGCAAAATTAGAACACAAGAAGGTTATATTGGATATGTAAAAACATCAAGGATTGACAATGAAATAACAGTAAGGAACAGTGCAATCCAAAAACAAAATGAGGAGAAAATTAATATGGTGTGGGATTACTATTCTGAATATGCAAAAACACCGGAAAGAAGTGGTACCACAATAGAAGGAATAAACGTAGTTTCACCATCCTTCTTTTCACTAGTAAAAGAAGGAAATGGTAAGATTTATGATAATGCCGGAACAAGTGGAAAAGCGTACATTAATTGGGCAAAATCAAATAATTATAAGGTTTGGGCAATGGTTTCAAATAATTCATATAAAGAAACTACTTCAAAAATTTTAAATTCATATCAGCTAAGAACTGAACTAATAAATAATATAGTAAAATTAGCAACAGAATATGAGTTAGATGGAATAAATATAGATTTTGAAAATATGTATGAAAAAGATAAAGATGCATACTCAAGATTTATAATAGAATTAACACCTAGATTAAAAGAGCATGGAAGAAAGATATCAGTTGATGTAACGGCACCAGATGGAGGAGAAACGTGGTCAATGTGCTTTAATAGAAATGTTATTGGAGACGTGGCTGATTATACAGTGTTTATGGCATATGACCAATATGGAACAGGTTCAAACAAAGCAGGAACAACAGCTGGATTTAACTGGGTTGAAACAAATCTAAAAAAGTTTATTGACAGAGAAGAAGTAAAACCTGAAAAAATAATACTAGGTATTCCATTATATACAAGATTATGGAAAGAAGAGAATGATAAAGTTACTAGTAAAGTTGTAAATATGAATAATATAAATAAGACAATTCCGCAAGAAGCAAATAGAATATGGAATGATGATTTAAAACAATACTATGTTGAATATATTAAGAATAATGCCACATATAAAATGTGGATAGAAGATGAAACATCAATAAGAAATAAGGTTTCGCTAATTAAAACATACAACTTGGCTGGATGTGCTGCATGGGAAAAAGATAGAGAAACTGAAAATATATGGAAGACAATATCTGAAGCTCTAAAATAGGAATTATAAGAGAAGTAAACTATAAAAATATACTGAGTTTACTTCTTTTTTGTCGAAATTTGTATCACGATTTTCCTTGCAAATACATAAAAAAAGTAGTATATATAAATTAGTTTTTATCTAATAGGCAATTTTTTAGCCAAAACTAATATTTTTTTCTTAAAATTTCCAAATATAAAAAATAATTTTTTAAGGAAGGGAGGGAAACTTTGAATAAATACAAAATATTAATAATTTCAGTATGTTGTATACTGTTTATTTTTAGTGCGGTTTATTTGTGGTCAGAACATGATTATGATTTAACAAAAGTTAAAGACATAAAAACTGATATAAACTATATAAATATAACTTACGATAAAGTAGAAAGCATAAATAAAAGTGACGTATTAGGAATACTAATAATCCCCAAAATTGGACTTAAAGCAACTGTAAAAGATGGAAGCACAAGTGATGTACTAAAAGAATATATTGGACATATTAAAGAAACATCAAAATTTGATGGAAACGTAGGATTAGCTGCACACAATAGAAATAATAAGTACTCTTACTTTGCAAGAATAAATGAATTAAAAAAAGGTGATACAGTAACATATGAAACTAAATACTATAAAAGAGATTATAAAATAGATAAAATTGAAGTAATATATGAAACAGACTGGGGTACTTTGAAAAATACAGAAGATAATAGAATAACAATGATAACGTGTATATCTGGTAAGAGAAACCAAAGATTAAGTGTACAAGCTGTAGAAATAAAAGAATAATATAGAAAGGAAAGAGAATGAAGAAAATAAAAACAAGAATTATTTTTATACTTTTAATAATTATTATAATACTGCAAAATACATTAACAGTATATTCAGCTGCAATATTAATAAAAAAGGCTGATTTAGAAAAAGGAAATAAAATAAATACACACATCCAATTTAAGAAAAACAATGTTTGGACTAATGTGGTATGTAATTATATTAATTATAATAATGGAGATAATAAATATCCGGCATATTGTATTAATCACGGATTAAATGGAGTTGATGAAGAAGGAGCGTATACAGTAAATATTTCGAAAACTCTAGAAAATGAAATAGTATGGAGAACAATTATAAATGGATATCCATATGTAACACCAGCAAGTTTAGGACTTGAAACAAAAGAAGAAGCGTATGTAGCAACAAAACAAGCAGTATTTAGTGTAATGGAAAATAGAGATGTGAAAAACTTCTATAAAGCTAAAGATGAAAAAGGTCAAAAAATAATAGACGCAATATATAGCATATCAGAAAAAGGAAAAAATGGAACACAAAAATATAAAACTGCTAGTATATATTTAAATAGAAGTGAAAAAATTAATAAACTAAATGAAAATTATTATTATACAGAATACTCAATAAGCTCTGATACAAATATGTCAGAATTTTTTATTAAAGAAAATAGTGACATTCCTGAAGGTGCATTCTTTAC
This sequence comes from uncultured Clostridia bacterium, assembly GCA_934130435.1. GTDB lineage: Bacteria > Bacillota > Clostridia > TANB77 > CAG-508 > HGM13634. Next base: position 85,621 of record CAKOYB010000003.1, on the reverse strand, counting down.
AGATGAAAAAAATAATAAAAAGAATGAATTTAATAAAAAAGAAAAGTTTAGACTTGTTTTTCCTAAAAGACTTTTAGAGAACAATATAAGTGGAAATATAATAATTAAAAGTAAATGCGAAACATTTCCAGTATACTATGGAGAAGCACCAAAGGATGGTATTCAGAATTATGCCATTACTGCTGATGCATATCAAGATTTTGAAAATGAGTTTAAAATAGATATAAAAACAAACAATTCTGCAATAAAGGTAATAAAAAAAGATGAGGAAACACTTGAACCGATTGAAGGAGTCGAATTCAACTTGCTTAAAAACGATATAGTAGTAGGAAAAAATAAAACTGATAAAAATGGAAAAATAGAGTTTAAAAACCTATACGCGAGTGACAATTACATACTAAAAGAAGTTAAAGCAAAAGATGAATATATACAGAATATGGAAGAAATTAAATTGAAATTAGAGTATGAGCAAACAGTTGAAAAAATAATAACAAACAAACACAAAAAAGGAGGAATAAAAATAATTAAAGTAGATGCTGACAACACCGATGTAACCTTAGGTGCAATTGAATTTGACTTGATTAATGCAGACAATGGAAAGGTAGTAGCGCATTTAACCACAGATGCAGATGGAATTGCAGTAGTAGAAAACATTAACACAGGAAACTATATATTAAAGGAAACAAGAACTAAAAAAGAATATAATATTTGCATAGATAAAAACTTAAAAGTAAATTGGAATAGCCTTTCAGAATACGTCATTAAAAATGAAAAAAAGAAAGGAAAAGTTAGAATAATTAAGCAGGATGAAGAAATAGATGAAATAAAACTTGCTGGGGTAAAATTTATTATTTTTAATAAGGATAATAAAATAGTTGATGAAATAATAACAAATAAGAATGGAGAAGGAGAGTCTATAAAACTTCCAATAGGAGACTATACAGTAAAAGAAGTTGATTTAGGAAATAATAAAGAATATTTAATTAATAACAATGAAATAAAAGTGACTATAAATAATGACGAAATATCAACAGTTATTGCTAAAAACAAACACAAAACAGGAAGCTTAGAAATACTGAAAGTTGATAAAGATACACAAAAGCCAATTGAAAATGTTAAGTTTGAAGTGACAGATAAAATTGGGAATAAGCAAATTATTACAACAAATGAATATGGAATAGCTGCTATTAATAACTTAAGAATAGGAAATATAAAAATAAAGGAGATAGAAACACAAAAAGAATATGAATTAATGGAGAATGAAATTAATCTTAAAATAAAACATAATGAGAAAAGCCATATCAAAATAGAAAATGAAATGATAAAAGGACAAGTTGAAATATATAAGGTAGACGAAGAAGATCAAAAGATAGGAATTCAAGGAGTAGAGTTTAAAATATTAGATAAAAATAAAATAGAGGTTGATAGAATAATTACAAATCAAAGGGGATATGCAATTAGTAAAAAACTTCCAATAGGCAAATATACAATTATAGAAACAAAAACAAATCCAAATTATGTATTGAATAATCAAAATATAGAATTTGAAATAAAAAGCAAAGAAAAATTAACATATAATATAACAAATAAAAAAATTAAGGGAAAAATTAAAATAAAAAAGACAAGTAAAGCAGAAAACTTAATAAGAAAAATAAAACAAAATGATCCAATTGAAGGTGTAATATTTGAGATTTTTAACATAAACAATGAAAAAGTTGATGAAATAATAACAAACAAAGATGGAATTGCAGTTACTACTGATTTAGAGAGAGGAATATATAAAGTAAAAGAAAAATATGCTACAAAATATTTTTTATTAAATGAAAATGATTACATAATAAACATAAAAAATAATAATGAAATAGTAGAACTTAATATAGAAAATATGCCACATATGCCCAAAACTGTAATTGAAAAAAACGGAACAGAAAATGCAGAAGCAGGACAAGAAATAAACTATAGATTTATTATTAAAAATACTGGTAATGTTAAATTAAATAAATTCACATGGACAGAGTTTTTACCATATGAAGATATAAACGTAACTAAACTACAGACAGGAATATATAATGAAAAAATGAAATACAAGATTTTTTATAAAACCAATAAAAAAGAATATGTATTTTTACAAGAAGTAAGCAGCACCAAGAATGAGTATATAGATTTAAAAAAGATAGAATTAGAGAAGAATGAAAAGATAACAGAAATAAAAGCTGAGTTTGGAACTGTAAAAGAAGGATTTTCGTCAATACAAAGTCCAGTACTATACGCTATAACTAATAATAAAATGAAAGAGGGCGAAATAATAGAGAATAGAACAAAAGTAGAAGGATTTGATTTTGAATATCTTGTTTCAAATGAGGCAAAACATTTAACCAGAATTTATAAAAAAGAAATAATTAAAAAATTGCCAAGAACAGGAGAATAAAAGTTATATATGAACAAAGCGACTTTAGTCGCCATTTGTTCTTGCAGATTTGAATTTCCGAATGGAATGAGGAAATCTCAAAGGCAATAGTGATTATAGCATTTTTTATATAGTAGAAAATGAGAAATTCTTTACTATATAAAAAGAGAACCAGATTGGTTCTCTTTTTGATATATAAATAATATTATCTCTTGCTGAATTGTGGTGCACGTCTAGCTTTTTTAAGACCGTATTTTTTTCTTTCTTTCATTCTTGGATCTCTTGTTAAGAATCCATTAGATTTTAAAATTGATCTATATTCGCTATTAGCTTCTAATAGAGCTCTAGATATACCATGGCGAATTGCTCCAGCTTGACCTGTGAATCCTCCACCTATAACTTTAACGATTACATCATATTTAGATAAAGTATTTGTAACAACTAATGGTTGTTTTACAATAACTTTTAATGTTTCTAAACTAAGATAATCATTAATATCTTTATCATTTATAGTTATTTTTCCAGTACCTTCAACTAATCTAACTCTAGCAATAGAACTTTTTCTTCTACCAGTTCCATAAAAAACTATTTTTTCTGCACTTGCTTTAGGCATTTAAATTTCCTCCTTTAATATTTTTAAAAATTCCAATTCTCAGGCTTTTGAGCAATATTATCATGCTCATTACCAGCATATACTCTTAATTTTTTTAATTGTTGACGACCTAAGCTATTATGAGGAAGCATTCCTTTTATAGCTAACATCATAGCTTTTTCAGGATTATTTGCTAACATATCTTTAGCAGAAACTTCTTTCATTCCTCCAATATAGCCAGAATGATGTCTGTAAACCTTTTGATTTAATTTATTACCTGTTAAGATAACATCTTTACAATTAATGATTATAACATGATCACCAACATCTAAGTTAGGTGTGAAAGTTGGTTTATGTTTTCCTCTTAATAATTTTGCAGCTTCAGTTGCAACTCTACCTAAAGGTTTGTTTGCTGCGTCAATTACATACCATTTTTTTTCTATTTCATTTTTCTTTATACTATATGTAGTATTATTCATGGTAATAGATACCCTCCATTCATTAAATTATTTATATGAATACAAATAAAACTACCGGGGAGAAGCTTTACTTATATTGCAATCGTACAAAATACTTAACTATTCTAATATATAAATTAAAAAAAGTCAAGAATTTCACAAAAAAAACTTGACTTTTCAAGAGAAATGCTTTATTATATTTATTGTAAAAAGAAGAAGTCATCCACTTCTCACCTTAACTAATGCAGGAAAAGGTTAGAAATACAATATATAATTTATAGATATATTTATTAATTGTGGATTGGCTAACTTTAGTCAATTTTTTTTTATTGGAGGTGTTAGTATAAAACAAGAATTACTAATTAATGAAAGAATAAGATTAAGTTCACTTCAATTAATAGATGATAAAGGCCAAAAATTAGGAATTATGTCTTCAAATGATGCTTTAAATATTGCAATTGAAAAAAATCTTGATTTAGTATTAGTTGCACCAAATGGAAATCCACCTGTTTGTAAAATAATGGATTATGGAAAGTACAAATTTGAACAAGCAAAAAGAGAAAAAGAAGCAAAGAAAAAGCAAAAAGTTACCGAAGTTAAAGAAATTAGATGTACACCAAATACAGAAGAACATGATTTTAATTTTAAAGTAAAAAATGCAAGAAAATTTATAGAAGACGGCTGCAAAGTAAAAATAACAGTTAGATTTAGAGGTAGAGAACTAAATTATTCTAAGGCAGGAGAAGAGTTACTTAAAAAATTTGCAGAAGAACTATCTGATATTGCTTCTTCAGAGAAAAAAGCAGTATTAGAAGGAAAAAATATGTTTATTATATTATCAAAAACAAAATAAAGAAAGGGGAGTTACTTTAAAATGGGAAAATTAAAAACTAACAAAGCAGCAAAAAAAAGATATAAATTAACTGCTACAGGAGAAGTTAAAAGAACAAAAGCTAATAGAAGACATCTTTTAGCAAATAAAACATCAAGACAAAAAAAATCTGGAAAAATTCAAAATGCTTATGCAGATAAAACTTGCAAAGCAGGAATAAAAAAATTAATGCCTTATGGTGGATAATAACAATAAATAGAAGTTAAAATAGAAAAAGGAGTGAAAAAACTAATGGCAAGAGTTAAAACAGCGAGAATTACTCGTAAAAAACATAAAAAAATATTAAAACAAGCTAAAGGATATTATGGAGCAAAAGGTTACAGATTTAGAATGGCTAAACAAGCAGTTATGAAATCTGGAATGTATGCATACATAGGAAGAAAAGATAAAAAGAGCAATTTCAGAAAACTATGGATAGCAAGAATCAATGCAGCTGCTAGAATGAATGGTATAACATACAGCTCATTAATATCTGGATTAAAGAAAGCTAATGTTACTATAAATAGAAAAATGTTAGCTGAAATAGCTGTTACAGATCCAGAAGCATTCAAAAAAATTGCTGAAACAGCTAAAAATGCATAAAATGTACTTTACAGGTATTGCAATTTCTACGATACTATGTTACAATAAACAATGTTCAAAAAACATTGTTTTTTTGTGCCTTACTCATTTAATAATAAATGGGTTATATATCCAAAAGGAGGTGAAAATAATGAATAAATACGAGAGTGTTATCATTATTAATCCATCTGTTGATGAAGAAGGAATTAAAGCCTTAATAACTAAATTCACAGATATTATTAATAATGATGGTAAAGTCGAAAATGTTAATGAAGTTGGTAAAAAAAGATTAGCTTACGAAATTAACAAAAACAAAGAAGGATACTATATTGTATTCGACTTTGAAGCAAAACCAGAATTAATTTCAGAACTTGAAAGAAATTATAGAATAGATGACCATGTAATGAAGTTTATTTCTGTAAGAAAAGAAGACTAATCTGAAATATTAGGGGCCTTAAATATAAGAAAGGTTTAGGTAAAATAATGAATAAAGTAATTTTAATGGGAAGATTAACAAGAGATCCAGAAGTTAGATATACTCAAACAAATAATACCCTAGTTGCAAGTTTCAGCATAGCAGTTAATAGAAGATTTGCAAGACAAGGAGAAGAAAGACAAGCAGATTTTATTAACATTGTTGCTTGGAGCAAATTAGGGGAATTTTGCAGTAAATATTTTAAAAAGGGTCAACAAGTAGGAATAATTGGAAGATTACAAACAAGAACATGGGAAGATGAACAAGGTCAAAAAAGATATATAACAGAAGTTGTTGCTGAAGAAGCATACTTTGCAGATTCAAAAAGAGAAAATGGTGATTCAGCAAGTTTTGAAAATACTTTTGGAAGTGTTGCATCTTCAGCAAGTTCAGATTTTGAAGTAACTTCAAATGATGACCTACCATTCTAAAGGGAGGAAAATTAAATGGCTGATAAAAAGCAAAATAAAAAGAATTTTAGAAATAATGATGATGATTATAATCCAAAATTCAAAAAAATGAGAAAAAAAGTATGTGCATTATGTGCTAACAAAGATTTAGTGTTAGACTATAAAAATGGTGAACAACTAAAAAAATTCATAAGTGAAAAAGGTAAAATATTACCAAGAAGAGCAACAGGAGCATGTGCAAAACATCAAAGAGATATAACTTTAGCAGTAAAAAGAGCTAGACATATTGCAGTTTTACCATATACACAAAACTAATAAATAATTAATAAAAATAAAAAAATCAGAAGATTAAATCTTCTGATTTTTTTATATAGTAGGAAATTTTTCATTTCCTACTATATAAAAAATGCTATAATCGCTATTGCCTTTGAGATTTCCTCATTCCATTCGGAAACTCAAATCGGCGAGAACAAAGGGCGACTAAAGTCGCTTTGTTCCATATAACAAGATTAAGTAAAAATACGTTTTAATTTCTTTCTATTTGTTTATTAAATGTTTAAACAAATAAATCATTGTGAATAATATATATAAATACTTTATACAAGGAGAAAAAATGAAATTAGGAATTGCTTTATCAGGTGGAGGAATTAAAGGAATTGCACATGCTGGAGTTTTAAAAGCATTAGAAGAAAATGATATAAAAGTAGACATAATAGGAGGAACAAGCTCAGGAAGCTTGGTTGCTTCATTATATGCAATGGGATATTCACCATACTACATATATACATTATTTAAAAAACATTCTAAAGAACTTGTGCAAATAAACAATGGAAAAATAGTTTCTGGAATTAAGAATTTTATGATTAGCAAAAAAATTACTCTAACTGGATTAAAAACTGGAGAAAGCATTGAGAAAGTATTTAATAGAATTTCTGAAAATATTGGAATAAAAAAAATTAGTGATATACAAATGCCATTAGTTATTCCAACAGTTGATCTGATAGATTCGAAAGAATATGTTTTTACAAATTTTATACCATTTGATAATACAAAAGAAGATAGATATATTACAGATATATCTGTTGGAAAAGCAGTTAGAGCAAGTAGTAGCTTTACGGCAGTATTTAGCCCATGTAAATTTAAAACACATAAATTTGTTGATGGAGGAGCTCTAGATAATATTCCAATAACTGAAGTAAAAAAACAAGGAGCAGATAAAGTTATTGGAGTAAAATTTAACAGTGATGGGGTAGACGATACCAGTAATATAACAGATTATGTAATGAAAACAATAGACATAATGACTACAAAAATTACAAATATAAACTTAAATAAAGGAGATTATATTTTAAATATTGATATAGAAAAAACAGGTTTACTAGATGTTGATAAAATTGATATTTGCTATAAGAGTGGATATGACATTGCAATTAAAAATATAGAAAAAATTAAAAATATGATTAATGAATAAAAAAGTTATTTTTTAGCATATTTTTTATATCAAATGTTAAAAATAAAAATAAACATTTTGAAAGGAAGGTATTTTTATGAAAGTTAAAGAATGTATGTGCGGAGAAGTTTGTTATTGCAAACCAGATACAACAGTTGCTGAAATTGCTAAAATGATGAATGAAAACCATGTAGGTTGTGTACCAGTATGTGATAACAACAAGAACGTTGTTGGAATATTAACAGATAGAGATATAACTTTAAGAAGTACTGCTTGTTGTAAGGATTCTCATACTACAAAAGCAAGTGAAATTATGACTTGTAATGCAACATGTTGTGACTGTAATTCAACAGTTAAAGATGCATTAAAACAAATGTCTCAAAGCCAGATAAGAAGAATTCCGGTAACCGAAAACGGAAAATTAGTAGGTATTTTAACATTAGGAGACATTGCAAAAAATGAAAAAATTGAGAATAATTTAGTAGGACAAACAATAGAATGTATATGTAAGTGTCAAGAAAAAAATGCTGAGTAAAATTATAATTAGCTAAATACCAATTTAGCTAATTATACATAAAAACATTAATAAGGATTTGAAAATGAATTATTATAAAAATGTTTGCAAAAGAATATGTACAATATTGTTTACAATTATAGGATTATTCATTATATTTAAACTTGCTGTTTTTTATATTCCTTTTTTAATAGCATTTATTATAAGTTTGCTTATAGAGCCAATAATAAGAATAGTCTCTAAAATTACAAATTTTACAAGAAGAACAAGTGCAATTATTACATTACTATTTTTTTTTACAATAATAATTTCACTATTAATATTAGGAATAACAGTGTTACTATCTGAAGTAGATAACATAATTGCAGGATTTAGTCTGCAAGGAATTCAGGATAAAGCATTTAATCTAATAAATAGAATTGACCTAAATAAAATTAAGATATCACAGCAGGTACAAAATATAATTCAAAACAACTTTATGGATGTAACTAATAAAGCTATGCAAATATTAAAAAATAATCTAAACAACATTCTGCTGTATATTAAAAATATTCCTAGAATAATGATTTACATTGCAATAACAGTTGTAGCAACATATTTTGTATGCGCAGATAAAATATACATTTTAGATCAGTTTGAACATCATTTACCTCAAAATTGGGTTAATAAAATGGGAGTACATGTAAGAAAAATAATTACAAGTTTAGGTGATTTTTTAAAGGCGGAAGTAATCTTAATATTAATTAGTTTTGTAATTGTGCTAATAGGACTATATATTTTTAAGTTTATAGGATTAAAAATTGAATATCCATTTCTTATGGCACTAGGAATAGGATTTGTAGACGCATTGCCAATTTTGGGATCAGGAACAGTAATAGTACCGTGGGCAATTATAAGTGGATTAAATGGAGATTTAAAGCTTGGAATTTCTTTACTTGTTTTATATACTGTAACTGTAGTAGTAAAGCAATTATTGGAACCGAAAATAGTAAGTAATCATATAGGAATACACCCAATATTTACATTAATTGCAATGTACACAGGATTTAAAGTACTTGGAATCATAGGCATGATATTAGGCCCAATAATTTTAATAATTCTTAAAAACATATTTGAAGAATTATTAAACAAAGGCGTAATGAAAACAATACTAGATAGAAAATAAAATCAATTGAATTAAACAGCTCAATTGATTTTTTTTACTTATCTATAGAAAAATTGTGGAATATGTGTTAAAATATAATAGTTAACAAATGGAGGAAAAAATGGGATTTTTTGATAAATTAAAAAATGGTCTTACGAAGACCAAAACAAATATGGATGAAAAACTAAATAATGTCTTTAGTAATTTTAGAAAAGTTGATGAAGATCTTCTAGATGAGCTAGAAGAAGCATTAATAATGTCAGATATTGGAGTTGATACTTCAGTAGAAATAATAAATAATCTAAGACAAAAAGTTAAAAAAGAAAATATTAAAAACACAGAAGATGTAAAAAATGCATTAAGAGAATTAATGAAAGAAATTTTAAACGTTGAAACAAAAGACTTAAAAATAAATACAACACCATCAGTTATATTGGTTATAGGTGTAAATGGTGTAGGAAAAACTACATCAATTGGAAAAATAGCTAATAGATTAAAAAAAGATGGAAAAAAAGTTATGCTTGCTGCAGCAGATACATTTAGGGCAGCAGCTGTAGAACAATTAGAAATATGGGCCAATAGAAGCAATTGTGAAATTGTTAAAAAGAATGAAGGCGCAGATCCAGCTTCAGTAGTCTATGAGGCAATTCAAAAAGCTAAACAAAATAATATAGATGTTCTAATATGTGATACAGCAGGAAGATTACATAATAAAAAATATTTAATGGACGAGCTATTTAAAATTCAAAAAGTAATTGATAAGGAACTACCAAATGCAGATAAAGAAGTGCTACTAGTAATAGATGCTACAACTGGTCAAAATGCAATATCACAAGTAAAAGCATTTAAAGAAGTAGCACCAATAACAGGATTAGTGTTAACAAAACTTGATGGAACAGCAAAGGGTGGAGTAGTCGTAGGAATAGTTAACGAAAATAAGATTCCTGTAAAATTTATAGGAGTTGGTGAACAAATTGAAGATATGGAAATATTTAATAGTGACGACTTTATAAATGCAATAATATAAAAGGTGGAGGAATAGAATGTTAAAAGCAAATAAAAGTAGACTAAAGATATTAATAGTAATAGCAGTAATTATTATATTTACAATTTATACATATATGTCTTATAGAGCAAATTATCTGCAAACTTTAGAAATTGGCGAACAATATTTAGAAATAATAGAAAACAACTTTAAATACAAGATGCAACTATTTACATTTAATTTTATTGTTATATTTATTTCTATTTACATTACAAATAAACTAATAAAAAAGGGACTAAAACCATTTTTTGCAGATGAAAAAAAAGAAGTTCCAAAGTTACCTAATAAATCCTTAGCATTTACATTGGCAGTAATATTTGGAATGATAGTTAGTAATGTATTTTTAGAAAAGTTCATATTATTTATAAATACAATTTGGTTTGGGACATCTGATCCGATATTTAATATGGATATAGGTTTTTACTTTTTCCAAAAACCATTTATATTACTAACAATAAACTACATAATGAGACTGTTTATTATGCTAAGCTTATATGTTGCAGTATATTATATAATTGTATTTAATCAACTTTTATCAGGAGTTGATAAAGAAATATTAAAAAAGAGCAACTTCGTTAAAATACTAAGAATCAATGCAGTATTTATTTCTTTATGTGTTGCTGCTATCGTTTTATTAAATACATATGATATAGTATTTAGTGAATTTTTAACTCTTAAAAATTCTTTAAATACAAAAATTATAGGAGCAGGAATTTCCGAAGTAACTATTAGATTATGGGGGTATAGGCTTTTAGCTATAATAATTGTTATATCTGTAATACTAATAGCAAAAAGTGTTTTAAAAGATTCGTGGAAGAAAATTCTTAGATATATATTAATAGTTCCAGCATATTTAATTATTTTATGTTTTGTAATGGTATTGTTTAATACCATATTTGTTAATTCAAATAAACTGGACAAAGAAAAGAAATATATTGGATATAATATAGAAAATACTAAAAAAGCTTATGGAATTAACACCGAAGATATTACACTAGAAAATGCACCAGCAATATCTGAAAATGATTTAAAAGAGAATGCAGATTTATTAAACAATATACCAATAGTTGATGAAGAAGTTACATTAAAAAATCTTAACTCATTACAAACAAATTCAGGATATTATACTTATAGAAATGCTAAATTACAACAATATATAATTAATTCTAAAGAAACTTTGGTATATGTATCACCAAGAGAAATATCATCTTCAGATTCAAGTACATACAATAATAAAACTTTTGAATATACTCACGGTTTTGGCAGTGTTATTTCAAATTCAAATAAAACAACAGATAATGGAAATGTAGATTATATACAAAAAGACTTCAATTCAAAAAATGATGAAATAGGAATTAAAGAGCCAAGAATTTATTATGGATTAGAAACTAATAGTACAATTATTACAAATACAAATGATAAAAAAGAATTTGACTACCCAATCACATCAACACAAAGTGCAACATACACTTATGATGGAGACGGAGGTATAAAACTAAACTTGTTAGACAGATTTATTTTAAGCATTATGAATAAAGATATAAACATAGCATTTGCTAATAACATGAACGACAATAGCAAGGTATTAATAAATAGGAACATTATAAAAAGAGCAAAAAAAGTTATGCCATATCTAATATATGATGAAGAGCCATATATTGTAGTAACAGATTCAGGAGAACAGGTATGGGTTATAGATGCATATACAATATCAGATCAATATCCTTACTCTCAAAAAAGCACATTAGAAATAACAAAGGGATACAAAAAAGAAATAAATTATATAAGAAACTCAGTAAAAGTATTAGTTAATGCATATGATGGAACTGTAAAATTCTATATAACAGATAAAACTGATCCTATAATAATGGCATATAATAAAGCATATAGTGGAGTATTTAAAGAGGCAAGTGATATACCAGAAGATATATCAAAACATTTTGTATATCCTAAGTATTTATTCAATGTTCAATCTGATATATTGAAAACATATCACAATGTAACAGAAGATATTTTATATAGAGGCAATGATATATGGGGACAAGCTACATATTCTGCTAATAATAGTTCAACAACAACTAAAAAAATTCAACCATATTATACAATGGTAGAAAATGATGGAAAGAAAGAAATAGGCTTAATCATGCCATATACAATATATAATAAACAGAATCTTACCGCATACATTGTTGCAACAGCAAATAATGATGGAAGCGGAAACCTAAAATTATATAACTATGCACAAGGAAGCAACATAGTTGGACCATTACAGCTAGACAAAGAAATTGAACAGGATGAAACAATATCAAAAGAGATACAAAGCATTAGTGTTACAGGAACTAAAATAACAAAAAGTGTATTAATTGTTCCAATTAATAACACAATACTATATGTTGAACCTATATACCAACAACAACTTAATGAAGAAAATGCAATACCAATATTAAAAAAAGTTATTGTGGCATCTGGAAATAAGGTAGCAATAGGAAATAACTTACAACAAGCATTGGAAAATTTAGTATCTCAATATGCAGTTAATATAAAAGTTGAAAATACAGACACAATAAATGACTTAATAAGCACAATAATCGAAGCAAATAAAGATTTAAATGAATCAACAAAATCTGGAAATCTTGAAATGATAGGAAAAGATATAACAAAACTTCAGAATTTAATAAATCAGCTTGAAAATATGAAAAACAATGAAAATAAAATAAATAAAAAAGAAATTAATCAGGAATAAAAATATGAAGAAAAATGAAGAATATGTTGTAGATATAATAGATAATGGATTTGAAGGAGAAGGAATAGCAAAATTAAACAATTTTGCTATTTTTATACCTGGGGCAATTAAGGGAGAAAGAGTTAAAATCGTAATTGTAAAAGTTTTAACTTCTTATGCTTATGGCAAGGTAATAGAAATAATAAGTAAATCAAAAAATAGAAATGAGCAAATTGATTGCAATACATATAAAAGATGTGGTGGATGCAATTTAAGACATGTAAACTATAAAACAACTTTAGAAATGAAGAGAAACATTGTACAAAATTTAGTAGATAAAAATTTAAAAAATAAGATTATAGTTAAAGATACTATAGGAATAGATTATCCATTTTATTATAGAAATAAAGCTCAATTTCCGGTAGGCATAGATAAAAACGGAGATCCTATAATTGGTGTATTTGCAAATAGGACACATGAAATCATACCAATAAATGAATGCTTAATACAAACAAAAGAAGCGCAAAAAATTGCAAAAGCCATATGTGAGTTTGCAAAAAACAATAATATTAGTATTTATAATGAGACAAAACAAAAAGGAACATTAAGACATATAGTTATAAAAGTTGGAATAAAAACAAATGAAATTATGTGTATATTAGTGGTTAATAATACTGATTTTCCAAAAGAAATGGAGCTAGTACAATATTTAATAAGTAAATTCAATAATATAAAAACTATAGTTAAAAATATAAACAACCAAAATACAAATGTAATACTAGGAAGTAAAAATGTTAATTTGTATGGTGATGGTTATATATTTGATAAACTAGAAAATTACACATTTAAAATATCACCATTATCATTTTATCAGATAAATCCAATACAAACAGAAAAACTATACAATATAGCACTACAAGGAGCAAATTTAACAGGAAAAGAAGTAGTATTTGATTTATATTGTGGAATTGGTACAATTGGAATTTTTATGGCTAATAAAGCTAAAAAAATATATGGAATAGAAATAGTAGAAGAAGCAATAAAGGATGCTATAGAAAATTGTAAAATAAACAACATAACAAATGCAGAATATTTTGCAGGTGATACAGAAAGATTACTTACAGATTTAATAGAAAATAGAAAAATAAAACCAGATGTAATAGTAGTTGATCCACCAAGAAAAGGGTTAGACAATACAACAACAGAAAATATATTAAAAATAAAACCAAACAAAGTGGTCTATGTAAGTTGTAATCCAGCAACACTAATGAGAGATTTATCAAAACTAGAAGGTAAATATGAAATAAAAAAAATACAACCAGTAGACATGTTTCCATATACAAGCCATGTTGAATGTTGCTCGGTGCTATATCTGAAAGATTCGATACAATAGTTGAATTTACTGCATTTGAAGATTTTATTAGCTTTGATAAAAAAGGCAAAAATAAGATTAAAAGAGTAGAAAATCATAAAATTAAAGTAACGATAGAGGTTAATATGGTGTGCGGAGCAGTATAATTGAATTAAAAAAATGTCAACGATTTGTCAACAAAAAATAAGAATGTTTGGAGATAAAACTTAAAATGTAAAGCATATAACAATTTAATTTGTTATATGCTTTATTTTTTTGACTATTTATAGTATAGTAACCATAAATAAATATCATAAGGAGTAAAAAGTGAATATAGGAATTGATATAGACAATACAATAACAGAAGTTCAAGAAGAATTAAATAATGCAGCGTATGAATATGCAGTAAAACTAGGCAAGAATATTAAGAATGCTGAAAATCCTTTTGAAGATATAAAAAATAATGGAGATACATACAAAAAGAAATTTCAATTTTCTTATGAAGAACTAAAATATTTTTTAAAGAATATTCAAGAAGAAATAACAAATATGGCGAAGCCTAGATTTAATGCAGTAGAAACAATTAATAGATTAAGAAAACAAGGTCATAAAATAATTATAATAACAGCAAGAGATAGTGAGTTTCATGATGATCCATATCTTTTAAGTAAAAATTGGTTAGATAAAAATAATATAGAATATGATAAATTAATAGTAAATGCTAGAGAAAAAGGAACAGTATGTAAGAATGAAAATATTGATTTGTTTATAGACGACCAATTAAATAATTGTTTAGATGTTTTAAAACAAGGCATAAAAGTAATAAGAATTAGTAATGAAATTTGTAATAATAAAAATATTGTTGATTTAAATAATTGGACTAAAATATATGAATATATAGGAGAATTAGACGAAACAAAATGAAGAAGATAAAAGATGAAAATAAAATATTAATAATGTTAGCATTTTTTAGTATATCAATTGGACTATGGGGGAATTTTAGACAACTTTGGTTACAAGATAATAACTTATCTGTAACACAGATAAGCAATATTATAAGTATAGGAACTTTTATAAGTGTTATAGGAATAGCTTTAATTGGAAAATATGTAACATTAAATAAACTAAAAAATACATTAACTTTTATTTTAGTTATAAAATTTATCAATATGTTAGCATTATATTATTTGAATGGAACAAGTCAAACGAAATTGATAAATTTAACTATAATAATAGATATAATAATGGAATATATAATAATAACAAGTATATATCCACTAATAACTACAATAGTAAAGAGTGATACAATATATAGTAAAAGAAAATTAACAGAATATTTATTTAGAGATATAGGTATTTTATTTGGTGGAATATTTATAGGAAAAAATATTGCAGGAATATTAGTAAACTATAATATTTGCTTAATCATTTCAAATATATTTTTAGTAATTTCAATAATTACTATGATGAATATAAAAATTAATCACATGAAAGAAAGAAAAAAGAAAAAAAATTCAATGTTTAAGTACATCTTGAAAAGGAAAATATTATCATTATATTTGTTAGATATGTTTGTGGGAACGATAGCAATGTCAACAGTATTAGGATTGAAAATGCTAACACTAACGAATTACTTTAGATTTTCTGACAGTATTGCTACAAACTATTTACTAATTGTTGGGTTAATTGCAGATGGAATAGGAATATTAGCACTTAAATATTTAACACCTAAAAATGATTATTTAACAATAACAATAAAGTTTGGAATAAGATTTATGGGATATGTAATTGCTTTTATATCTAACAACTTAAATGTAACTTTAATAGCAATAACATGGTCACTTCTTATTTCAACTGCATATGAGAATATATGTGATGGAGTGTATATAAATCGTGTAGAAAACGAACATCAATTATCATTTGCTAATATAAGATATATAATAAGATTTTTAGGTGAAGCAATAGGAGTATTCTTCTGTGGAATAATGTATGAAATGGGAATTAAATATATGTTTGGATTATCTGCAATATTTATGATTTTTCAAATAGGACTAGCATATTATTTAATTCATTTAAGAAGGGTGGAAAAAACACAAAAAGAGTAAGAGAATAACTTTAATAAGCTGTATAGAAAAAAATGAAATTAAAAAAGTAGAAGAATTAATGAGTAATATCAAAGAAAATACTTGTAAAGTGCCATATGAAATTAATGATGAAAAGAGATATGAAATAGATAATTTACCATATCATTTTACTATTTTTGCTACTAATAAGGAAAATCAAGATGAAATATTAAAAATAGCAGAAAGTATAAATATTGATAAAATACAATTAAAAGTAAATGATATAAAAATTATGAATGTAAAACATAATAGTTATTGTTTATACTTATCAATAGAAGAAAATCAACAAATTATGGAATTGCAAAGAATATTTTATAGAGAATTTCCAAAAGAAAAATATAATCCAGATGATTTTAATTTTCATATGACTTTAGATATTGATAAAGACTATAATAAAGTTTTGAATTTGCAAAAGACACTAAAAGAAAACTTTAAATCTTTCTTTTTAGAATTTAATACTGTAGCATTATTTGACTATCCAGGAGATATGGTAAAGAAAATTAATCTGAATAAGAATAATAAGAAATAGGAGATAGATAATTAAAGCAGTTATTTGATTTTAAGTAACTGCTAATTTTTATAAAAGCCAAAAACAAATGTTTGACGATAATAAAAAAATGTTATATAATATCAAAAAATAAATAAGGAAGTGGTATTATGCAAGAAAATAAATTGGCTTTATTTGAGGAAAAAGAAATAAGAAGGAAATGGTACAATGAAGATTGGTATTTTTCAGTAGAAGATGTTGTTCAAATCTTAACAGACTCTGTAGATGTAAAACAATACATAAAAAAGTTGAAAGCTAGAGATAAAGAATTAAATAATAACTGGGGTACAATTTGTACCCTAGTTGAAATGAAAGCTAAAGATGGAAAAATAAGAAAGATAAGAACATCAAATACAAAAGGAATATTAAGAATTATACAATCTATACCTTCACCAAAAGCAGAACCATTTAAATTGTGGTTAGCACAAGTAGGAAGTGAAAGACTAGAAGAAATTGTAAACCCAGAACTTGCTATTAATAGAGCAAATGAAACATACATAAGAAAAGGATATGAAGATACATGGATTGCACAAAGATTAAAAGCAATAGATAACAGAAAAGAATTAACTGATACATGGAAAGAAAGAGGCGCAAAAGATAGTTATGCAATATTAACAGATGAGATATACAAAAGTACATTTAATATGAATACTACTCAATATATAGAAATAATATCAAGAGTATATGAATTCACCTTGTTCGCTCTTGATATTATTCTTATTGGAAATTTTGTGGTAATTAAGTAAAAAGGATAAATATGTTTGGAAATATTGGCAATTTAATTGTAAAATTAAGGAATTTATGATACATTATGTACAGTAAAGATTAAGAGGAAATTTGTGATTATATGGAAAAAATTATAATAAGGAAGGCAACTATAGAAGATTTAGTTTCAATTCAAGAATTAAATAATAGTTTATTTGAGTTAGAATATGAAAATTTTGATGACACATTAAAAAAAGAATGGCCTTTTCAAAAGGAAGGAAAAGAATATTTTGAATATATGATAAATGATGAAATGGTTTTTGTTGCACAAGACAAAGATAGAATAGTAGGATATTTAGCAGGTAGCATTTGTGAACAAATAAATTATGTAACAGAAACTTTTGCAGAATTAGACAATATGTGTATAGATGACAATTATAGAAGAATTTTTAATCTGTGATATAAATATAATAATATGAAAGGTACATATGTTTATGTAAAAACTGATATTTTGGAGAAACCAGATATTCATTTTATGGTATCAAAAGATAAAGATGAAATAACCATAGTAAACAAAAATGAAAATATACTTTAAAGCTATAATTTTAGAAGAATCTAAGATATGGAAATTATTTTATAATACATGGCTCATTATTTCGAAACATATATTAACTAAAAATTAATTAGGAGTTGATACAATACATGAAAAAGTATGAAATGATAATATTTGATGTTGATGGAACAATATGTGATACGGTTGATATTGTATATGAAAGTATTAATACAATTTTAAAAAACAAAGGGATTGATAGAAAAGTTAAATTAAAAGATATTAAAATGAGTCAAGGATTGAATAGAGTAAATTTTGCAGAAAGATGTATGAGCTTTTTAGATAAAGAATTAAGAGAAAAAGTATTAGCAGAAGCGGATGAACTAAAATATGAAAGAATAAACGAATCTTCCTTAAATGTTTATCCTAACGTAAAAGAAACCATAAAAGAATTATCAAAAAAATATTTAATATCAATCGCAAGTAATTGTGGCTATGGTTACATAGAAACAATTCTTCCTAAAATAGAAATTAAGGATTATGTAGATGATTACATAGCTGCTTCGGCCTTAAATATATCAAAAGCCGATGCAATAAAAGAAATTATGAAAAGAAATAATGTAAAAAAAGCTATATATGTGGGTGATACATTATTAGATAAGAAATCTTCTTTGGAAGCAAATACAGTTTTTATTTTTGCAGAATATGGATTTGGAAATATATCAGATGTTAAATATAAGATAAAGAGTTTCAATGAATTACCTAAAATAATAAATAAAATAGAAAATGAAACATAGGGATCCTATAAATAAAAAGAAGGAGAGAGTTTAAAATTATGAATATAACTATAGAAAGCAATAATATAAATAAAGAATTAGTAAGATACATAGAAGACGAAATATTTCCATTATATGACAGAAATGAGGAAGGACATGGAATAGGACATATAAAAACAGTAATAAAAAGAAGTTTAGAACTAGCAAAAAAATATGATGTTAATTTAGATATGGTTTATACAATAGCAGCATATCATGATTTAGGACATTATATAGATAGGAAAACACATGAATTGATATCTGCAGAAATTTTTATGAAAGATGAGAAAGTTAAACAATGGTTTACAGATGAAAAAACAAACATAATAAAAGAAGCAATAGAAGATCACAGAGCCTCAAGCAATCATAAACCTAGAAGTATATATGGAATGATTATTAGTACTGCAGATAGAACAATTATAGACATAGATAATACAATAAAAAGAACATATTCTTATGGAAAGAAAAATTATGCAGAATTACCTGAAGAAGAACAAGTAGAAAGAGTATATGAACATTTAACAGAAAAATACGGTGAAAATGGGTATGCAAAGATATATCTGGAAGATAGAGAATTTGATGAAGCAATCAAAAAATTGAGACAAGCATTATCAAATAAAGAAGAGTTTATTAAAAGAGTAAAAAAAGTGGTTAGTACGATATAAATTTGAAAGAAAAAACATCTAAAAGTCGTGTATGGAGGAAGAAAAAAATGAAATTAGTAATTCAGAGAGTGAGTAAAGCAAATGTTAAAGTGGATAATAAAATAGTGGGAGAAATAGATAATGGTTTTATGATTTTAATAGGTATAAAACAAAGCGATACTAAAGAAATAGCAGATTTTATGGTAAAAAAAATATCTAAGCTTAGAATATTTGATGACGAACAAGGAAAAATGAATTTGTCTATAAATGATATCAGAGGAAAAATTTTATTAATACCTCAATTTACATTATATGCTAATTGCAAAGGATGTAATAGACCAGATTTTATTAATGCAGCAAAACCTGAATATGCTAATAATTTATATGAATATGTGATTAGTAAATGCAAGGAAGAAAATTTAGAAATACAAACAGGAATTTTTAGAGCAGATATGAAGGTAAATTTAATCAATGATGGACCTGTTACGATTATTATGGATAGTGATGAACTAATTAAATAGTATAAAATTTTACAAGACAAAGTTAAGATAAAGATAACGAATATAACTTGAAAATCCTACTTGATTAGTAGTATAATAACTAAATGGAGGAAATAAATATGAAAATATCTACAAAAGGCAGATATGCATTACGAGTAATGATAGACCTAGCACAAAATAGTAATGAGAAGTATACATCTTTAAAAGATATTGCAAAAAGGCAGGAGATTTCAAATAAATACTTAGAACAGATAATAGCATTGCTAAATAAGGCAGGTTACTTAAAAACCGCAAGAGGAAATACGGGTGGTTACAAATTGTCTAAGCAGCCAAGAGATTATAAAGTGGGAGACATATTAAGAGCAACTGAAGGAGACTTAGCCCCAATATATTGCTTAACTGAACAAGGAGAATGTAATAGGCAAAAAAATTGTAAAACATATTCATTTTGGAAGGGGCTAGATAATGTAATCAACGAATATATAGATAGCAAAACTCTAGAAGATTTATTAAAATAATAGGAGTCAAAATATGACTTCTATTATTTTATTTTTAATTCCTATTGACATAGTAGGAAAACCGTTGTATAATTCCTACTATATTAGTATGAGAAGGAGAAAAATATGAAAAGTATATATTTTGATAACGCAGCAACAACCAAACTAGATGATGAAGTATTCAATGAAATGTTACCTTATTTAAAAGATAACTACGGAAATGCATCATCAATATATAAATTAGGCAGAGAGTCAAGAAAAGTGGTTGAAGAATCAAGAGAAAAAATTGCTAGAATATTAAATTGTAAGCCTAATGAAATTTATTTCACAGCAGGAGGAAGTGAAAGCGATAATACAGCTATAAAAGGAATTGCAAAAGCAAATACGAAAAAAGGAAATCATATAATAACTTCAAAAATAGAACATCCTGCTGTTCTAGAGACATGCAGACAACTAGAAAAGGAAGGCTTTGAAGTAAGCTACATTTCAGTAAATGAAAAAGGGATAATTGACCTAGAGGAATTAAAAAAAGAAATAAGACCATCAACTATTCTAATATCAATAATGTTTGCAAATAATGAAATAGGTACAATACAACCAATAGAAGAAATAGGAAAAATTGCAAAAGAAAATAACATATATTTTCATACAGATGCAGTACAAGCTATCGGGAATATAAGAATAGATGTACAAAAATTAAATATTGATAGCTTATCTTTATCAGGACACAAGTTTTATGGACCAAAAGGAATAGGAGCATTATATGTAAAATCAGGAGTGCAATTTGAAAAACTTATTTCTGGTGGACATCAAGAAAGAAACAAAAGAGCAGGGACAGAAAATGTCGCAGGAATAGTTGGAATAGGAAAAGCTATGGATCTTGCTTATCAAAATCTAGATGAACATAATAAACAAATAAAAGAATTAAGAGATTACTATGTAGAACAAGTAAAAGAAAGAATACCATACATAAAAATAAATGGAGATATGGATAACAGACTTCCAGGAAATAGTAATATTTCATTTAGATTCATTGAAGGAGAAGGATTGCTATTAAATTTAGATTTAAAAGGAATTTGTGCATCAAGTGGTAGTGCATGTACATCAGGATCACTTGATCCATCACATGTATTATTAGCAATAGGCTTACCACACGAAATAGCACATGGATCACTAAGAATATCAATAGGAAAATACAATACTAAGGAAGAAGTAGATTACTTAATAGATAACTTGGTAGAAATAGTTAATAAATTAAGAGAGATGTCACCTTTGTGGGAAGAATTCATAGAAAAGGAGGAAAAATAAAATGGATTATTCAGATAAAGTTATAGAACATTATACAAATCCAAGAAATGTTGGAAAAATTGAAGAACCATCAGGAATGGGAGAAGTAGGTAACCCTGTTTGCGGAGACATTATGAAAATGTATATAAAAGTAAAAAATAACATTATAACAGATGTAAAATTTAAAACATTTGGGTGTGGTGCTGCAATAGCTACAAGTAGCATATCTACAGAAATGATAAAAAACAAAACATTAGAAGAAGCTTTAGTTTTAAAAAATCAAGATGTAGTAAAAGCCCTAGACGGATTACCTCCTGTAAAGCTACATTGTTCAGTTCTAGCAGAAGAGGCTATACATGAGGCAATTGCAGACTACTATAGAAAAGAAGGGAAGTTAACTGAAGAAGAAATTAAAATAAAGTGCAATTTAAAAGAGCATAACTGTAAAAATTGTTGTTCTTAGATTAATAGAAAAATATACCAAAAGAGGAACAGCTAGAAAATATGGATAAAATGCCAGAATATAATGGTAAAAATAAATGTGAAATAGCCATAAAAAAAGAAAATACCAACTGAAATTATAAAAAATTAGGCTAACTAATAAAAGAGTCAAGTGTAAGAGAGATCTAAAGCTTGGCTTTTTTCTATACAACAATGTTAAGTTTTTTCATTACATTTGGAAACTCAAATGGGCAAGAATAAAAGCCAATCTTTTTATACATTTTACACTGTATAAAAATTTAAAAAAATATATTGAAAAATAAAAAACGGTATGTTAATATAAAATCGATAAAATAATATCGAGGAGCAATTATGAAAGAAGTATATATATCACAAGCAACTCTTAAGCGATTACCAAAATATCTTAGAATATTAAAAGAAAAGAAGGAAGAAAATATAAAATTTATTTCTTCTACAACAATGTCTAATTTTCTTAACTTAAATTCAATTCAGGTAAGAAAAGACTTAGCACTAGTAAGTAAAAATGAAGGAAAACCAGGTATTGGTTTTAAAATAGATGATTTAATTAAAGATATTGAGGAATTTTTAAATCTTAACAATGCTACAGACGCAGTGATAGTAGGTGCAGGAAAACTAGGGCAAGCATTAATGAATTACAATGGATTTGAAAATGATATAAATATTTTAATTGCTTTTGATACTAATGAAAAAATATGTGATAATAGAAAAATATTTTATATAAGCAAGATGGAAGATTTAATTAAGAGAATGAATATTCATATAGGAATAATTACTGTTCCACAAAATGCAGCACAAGAAGTTTGCAATAAAATGGTTGAATGTGGAATAAAAGCAATTTGGAATTTTGCACCTATAGAACTTAAGGTGCCATAAAATATAGCAATTAAAAATGAAGATTTATCAGCTTCATTATCAATATTATTAAAGAATTTAAAAGAAAAGGAAGTGTAAAAATGGAGATTAAGGTATGTGTTGGAAGTTCATGCCATTTAAAAGGATCATATGATGTAGTACAAAAATTAAAAAAACTAATTGAAGAAAAAAATGTAGGAGATAAGGTAGAACTTAAAGCAAGTTTTTGTCTAGGAAATTGCTCAAATGGTGTATCAATGGAAATAGATGGAAAACTTATATCAAATGTTAGTCCAGAAACCATAGAAGAAATTTTTGAAAAACAAGTAATAAATAAAATTTAAAAGAGGTTCTTATGTTAAAGTATTTAGAGTTTAAGGAAGCAAAATGTAAAAATTGTTATAAATGTCTAAAAAATTGTCCAGTTAAGGCTATAAAAATAGAAAAAAATCAAGCAAAAATAATTGAAGAACGCTGCATATTGTGCGGAAAATGTACATTAATTTGTCCTCAGAACGCCAAGAGAGTTCATAGCGAATTAGAAGAAGTTAAAAATTTACTAAAAGAAAACAAAGTAATAGCAAGTATTGCTCCATCTTTCGTATCTAGTTTTAACATTAAAAACTTTTCAAGTATAAATGAAGCATTAAAAAAAATAGGTTTTATTTTTGGCGAAGAAACAGCAAGAGGTGCACAGAAAGTTATTAAAGAATATGAAAAACTGCTTAAAGGCAAAAAATATAAAAACTTTATAACTTCTTGTTGTCCAGCTGTAAATAATATGATTAGTATATATTATCCAAATGCATTAAAATATTTGGCACCAGTTGACTCTCCGGCAATTGCACATGCAAAGATTTTAAAAGAAGAAAATCCAGATTGCAAAATTGTGTTCATTGGACCATGCATAGCAAAGAAAAAAGAATGTAAAGAATCAGGATTAATAGATGGGGTATTAACTTTTGAAGATTTACTTGAACTATTTAAAGAAGAAAATATTAATATAGAAGAAAAAACTAGTAATGAAGAAGTAAGCTGGAACAAGGAAAGATTCTTTCCAATAAGCAGAGGAATAATCAAGTCATTTGATAAATTAATAGATGGATATGAATATATAGCTATAGATGGAGTAGAAAGATGTAAAGAAGCATTGAAAGGTATAGAAAATCTAGAGAATGTATTTCTTGAGTTAAATACATGCCAAGGGTCTTGCATTAATGGTCCATGTAGTTTAAATAAAGATAATACGGCAATAATTGCAAATTCTAAAATACGTAATTATGTTAAAAATAATTCTTGCATAGATAAAAAAACAGAGTTAAGTGAAGAAAAAAGCATAAACATTATACATGATCATAAAAAACAAAACATTAATGATATAGAACCTACAGAAGAGCAAATAAAAGAAGTATTAGCAAAAACAGGAAAGTATACAAAAGAAGATGAACTTAACTGTGGGGCATGTGGATATTCAACATGCAGAGAAAAAGCATGGGCAGTTATTAATGGATATGCAGATATAGAAATGTGTTTGCCATATATGCGAGAAAGAGCAGAGAATATGTCTAATGAAATAATAAAAAATAGTCCAAATGGAATTATTGTTATAGATAAAGATTTTAACATAATAGACATGAATAATAAAGCTAAGAATCTAATTGGAATTAAAAGATTTAAGCCAAAGGAAACTTCAATACTTGACTGTATGGATGAAAATATTGAGTTTATTGAAGCACTTACAGAAAAAAGAAACGTATTTTCAAAACAAATTAAAATTTCAAAAACAAACTTATATATTGAATTATCAGTTAATTATATGAAGGAACATAATATGATTTTTGCAATTATGAAGGACATTACAGATAAAGTTAATTATAATGAAAAAATAAAAGAAGTGAAACTAGAAACTATTGCAACAACCGACGAAGTGATAAAAAAACAAATGAGGGTAGCGCAAGAAATTGCATCACTTCTAGGAGAAACAACGGCAGAGGCTAAAGTTGCATTAGTTAATTTAAGAAAAACATTAAAAGAAGATAATGAAGGAGAAAAATAATGGGACTTTTCCTTGAATATGGCTATACATCATTTAATAAATATGGAGAAGAGCTTTGTGGAGATAAAGTTTCTATTGTAAAAAAGGATGGATATACCACATTAGTGCTTGCAGATGGAATGGGAAGCCGGGGTTAAAGCAAATATTTTAGCAACTCTAACTTCTAAAATTTTAAGTACTATGGTATCAAATGATATTCCAAATGTACAATTCAAACAGATTTTTAAATATGATTTAGCTATTACATTGGCAAATACAGATGGATTAAATGAACTAACAGATTATTTACAAAATAACGAAAATATTAAAGAATACTCTACAATTAATGCAGTTACAGGTAAGTTAACTAATAATAGTAAAAAACATAATGCAACTATATTTGTACCAGAAAACACAGAAGATTTTAGCATGGTATGTAATCTAACAAATTATGAAACAAATGAAAAAATAAATTTAAACAATAATGGCATAGTAATAACAGATAAAATTGCAGATATGTTAGGTGTTACTTATGGAGATAAAATAACATTTATAGATGGAGATGACATAAGTTACGAATTTAAAGTTGAAAATATAACTAAAAACTATGTAGGACATTGCGTTTTTATGTCTAAAGATTTTTATGAAGAGAATATTAAAAGCTTTAAAACTAATATGATATATATTAATACAAATAAAATAAATGAAGAAACACAAAATAATATATCAAAAGATATTTTAAACATAGAGGGCATTGCATCTGTATCTATAATTGAAAATCTAATGAATTCTGTACAAGACATGTTAAAAACCATGAATTATGTTGTGGTAATATTAATAGTTGCATCTGCATTACTTGATTTTGTTGTATTATATAATTTGGCAAATGTTAATATTGCAGAAAGACAAAGAGAAATTGCAACACTGAAAGTATTAGGCTTTTATGATAAAGAGGTTGATAATTATATAAATAAAGAAAATATAATATTTACTTTATTAGGAGTTGGAATAGGATTAGTATTTGGGACATTCCTAACGAGTGGAATAATATCTAGTATAGAAATAGATTCATTAAGATTTATGAGAAATATAAATATTATGAGCTATGTATACTCTGCAATAATAACAGTAGCATTTTCATTTGTTGTAAACTTTATAATACATTTTGTATTAAAGAAAATAGACATGATAGAAAGTTTAAAAAGTGTAGAATAATATTGCAATCCTATTGAAATAACAACAAAATAGTAATATAATTATAAAAAATAAGGAGTGATAAAAATAGAAGATAACAGATTTGATTTAGCTTTATATGTAATTAATTTAAAAATTGCAGATACAATAAAGAATAACAAAGAAAAAGATTACAATAAATTTAAAGAAGAACTAAATAAGCTAACTAATGAAAAAGAAATGATATATAAAAAGGATGAAAATATTATTAATAAAGTTTTAACTGTTTATTTGGAAGAAGTTAAAGGAGAAAAAAGTGGAAAATAATGATACTAAATATGATCTAACAAATGATGAGTATAACAGGTGTCTAATGATGGCTGAAATTGCAACATTTATGAAAAGCGAGAAAGTAGAAAAACCATATTCAATATTTGCTGTTGCTCAGGCTGGAGCTGGTAAAACAGGGTTAAAAAGTTTTTTAATAAATGAAGCTCAAGATAAGGGCGATATTACTGGATATACAGAGTTTAATCCAGATGAAATTGCAGTTTACCATAAGTATTATAGAGAGATATTAGAAGAATTTCCAGATTCATCATATAAAATTTTGCAACGATTTGTTCAACCAGCATTAGATACTTTTTTAAGACAAAGAGCCGTTGAACTACGAAATAATCTTGTTCAAGAAGGAACTTTTGGAAATACAGATGGATATATAAAAATATTAGATTTTCAAAAAAATGGCGGAGAAGCAGATATTGGACATATAAAAAAAGATGGAACAAGAGAAAGAAAAACAATAGAGGGAAATTATAATATAGAAATAAATGTTTTAGCTGTTGATAGATTTGAAAGTTTATTATCATGCTATGAAAGAGAGCAATATTTTAGAGAAAACGACTTACCTCCAAGAGTTGTTACACCACAAAATCATGACTATGCATATGAAAAACTTTTAGATACATTAAAAGTAATTGAAAACAAGGAATTATTTAATACTATCAGAGTATTTAAAAGAGGATATTCAATAGACAAACCAGAATTAATTTGCGTAGCAGGAGATGGTAGATATTCTTCAGCAGTAGAAGCTGTTGTAACACAGAGAACTAGAAATAGGCAAGAGCTATTAAGTAATCCTGAAGCATATCTTAAAAGAATAGAAATACTAAGAGAAAGAGTTAGAAAAAACGGAATTAATGCACAATTAGTTAGATTAGATGAATTAGAAGTAGAATTTAAAAAGGAACGCTTACTTCAACAAGAGAAATAGTTTTGGAGGTATATATGATAGATTTACATATACATACAACATACTCAGATGGAGCAGACAGCCTGATTGAAGTTCTTAAAAAGGCAGAACAAAATAAATTAGAGTATATTTCAATTACAGATCATGATAATTGTAACGGATATATGGAAATGAAAAAAATCGACGTAAAGGAATATTATACAGGAAAAATAATTCCAGGAATTGAAATTAAATGTGCACATAATGGAAGATTAATAGAAATATTAGGTTACAAAATAGATGTTGACAAGATGAAAAAATGGTGCGACGAATTCTATGCAAACAAAACAAAGGATATACTTCAACAAAAATATTTTGATATGCTTTATAACAAGTGTTTAGAAATAGGACTATATTTAAGCCCAAAAGAAATGGTAGAATTTGATAATAAAAAAGATTGGGCAAGTATAGCAATATATAAAGAAATAAAGAAACATTTAGAAAATAAAAATAAGGTACCAGAAGACTTTTGGAATGATTTTAATACATTTTCTAAAAAGTATTGCGGGGACAAAACACATACTTTATACATAGACAAAAGTGCTGATTATCCAAGTGTAAAAGAGGCAATTGAAGCAGTAAAAAAATGTGATGGTTTGGTCTTTCTGCCTCATCTATTTATATATAAATGGGCAGATGATATAGATGCATTAATAGAGGAAATATTATCAACATATAAAGTTGATGGCATAGAATGCTATCACAGTGAATTTAATAGTGATAATATTCAATACTTAAAAAAGATTTGCAAAGAAAGAAATTATTTAATGAGTGGTGGATCAGATTATCATGGTAAAAATAAACGTGGAATTGAAATGGCCATTGGAAAAGGAAATATGAAAATACCAACTGAAATTATAAAAAATTGGGCTAACTAATAAAAGAGTCAAGTGTAAGAGAGATCTAAAGCTTGGCTTTTTTCTATACAATAATGTTAAGTTTTTTCATTACATTTGGAAACTCAAATGGGCAAGAATAAAAGCCAATCTTTTTATACATTTTACACTGTATAAAAATTTAAAAAAATATATTGAAAAATAAAAAACGGTATGTTAATATAAAATCGATAAAATAATATCGAGGAGCAATTATGAAAGAAGTATATATATCACAAGCAACTCTTAAGCGATTACCAAAATATCTTAGAATATTAAAAGAAAAGAAGGAAGAAAATATAAAATTTATTTCTTCTACAACAATGTCTAATTTTCTTAACTTAAATTCAATTCAGGTAAGAAAAGACTTAGCACTAGTAAGTAAAAATGAAGGAAAACCAGGTATTGGTTTTAAAATAGATGATTTAATTAAAGATATTGAGGAATTTTTAAATCTTAACAATGCTACAGACGCAGTGATAGTAGGTGCAGGAAAACTAGGGCAAGCATTAATGAATTACAATGGATTTGAAAATGATATAAATATTTTAATTGCTTTTGATACTAATGAAAAAATATGTGATAATAGAAAAATATTTTATATAAGCAAGATGGAAGATTTAATTAAGAGAATGAATATTCATATAGGAATAATTACTGTTCCACAAAATGCAGCACAAGAAGTTTGCAATAAAATGGTTGAATGTGGAATAAAAGCAATTTGGAATTTTGCACCTATAGAACTTAAGGTGCCATAAAATATAGCAATTAAAAATGAAGATTTATCAGCTTCATTATCAATATTATTAAAGAATTTAAAAGAAAAGGAAGTGTAAAAATGGAGATTAAGGTATGTGTTGGAAGTTCATGCCATTTAAAAGGATCATATGATGTAGTACAAAAATTAAAAAAACTAATTGAAGAAAAAAATGTAGGAGATAAGGTAGAACTTAAAGCAAGTTTTTGTCTAGGAAATTGCTCAAATGGTGTATCAATGGAAATAGATGGAAAACTTATATCAAATGTTAGTCCAGAAACCATAGAAGAAATTTTTGAAAAACAAGTAATAAATAAAATTTAAAAGAGGTTCTTATGTTAAAGTATTTAGAGTTTAAGGAAGCAAAATGTAAAAATTGTTATAAATGTCTAAAAAATTGTCCAGTTAAGGCTATAAAAATAGAAAAAAATCAAGCAAAAATAATTGAAGAACGCTGCATATTGTGCGGAAAATGTACATTAATTTGTCCTCAGAACGCCAAGAGAGTTCATAGCGAATTAGAAGAAGTTAAAAATTTACTAAAAGAAAACAAAGTAATAGCAAGTATTGCTCCATCTTTCGTATCTAGTTTTAACATTAAAAACTTTTCAAGTATAAATGAAGCATTAAAAAAAATAGGTTTTATTTTTGGCGAAGAAACAGCAAGAGGTGCACAGAAAGTTATTAAAGAATATGAAAAACTGCTTAAAGGCAAAAAATATAAAAACTTTATAACTTCTTGTTGTCCAGCTGTAAATAATATGATTAGTATATATTATCCAAATGCATTAAAATATTTGGCACCAGTTGACTCTCCGGCAATTGCACATGCAAAGATTTTAAAAGAAGAAAATCCAGATTGCAAAATTGTGTTCATTGGACCATGCATAGCAAAGAAAAAAGAATGTAAAGAATCAGGATTAATAGATGGGGTATTAACTTTTGAAGATTTACTTGAACTATTTAAAGAAGAAAATATTAATATAGAAGAAAAAACTAGTAATGAAGAAGTAAGCTGGAACAAGGAAAGATTCTTTCCAATAAGCAGAGGAATAATCAAGTCATTTGATAAATTAATAGATGGATATGAATATATAGCTATAGATGGAGTAGAAAGATGTAAAGAAGCATTGAAAGGTATAGAAAATCTAGAGAATGTATTTCTTGAGTTAAATACATGCCAAGGGTCTTGCATTAATGGTCCATGTAGTTTAAATAAAGATAATACGGCAATAATTGCAAATTCTAAAATACGTAATTATGTTAAAAATAATTCTTGCATAGATAAAAAAACAGAGTTAAGTGAAGAAAAAAGCATAAACATTATACATGATCATAAAAAACAAAACATTAATGATATAGAACCTACAGAAGAGCAAATAAAAGAAGTATTAGCAAAAACAGGAAAGTATACAAAAGAAGATGAACTTAACTGTGGGGCATGTGGATATTCAACATGCAGAGAAAAAGCATGGGCAGTTATTAATGGATATGCAGATATAGAAATGTGTTTGCCATATATGCGAGAAAGAGCAGAGAATATGTCTAATGAAATAATAAAAAATAGTCCAAATGGAATTATTGTTATAGATAAAGATTTTAACATAATAGACATGAATAATAAAGCTAAGAATCTAATTGGAATTAAAAGATTTAAGCCAAAGGAAACTTCAATACTTGACTGTATGGATGAAAATATTGAGTTTATTGAAGCACTTACAGAAAAAAGAAACGTATTTTCAAAACAAATTAAAATTTCAAAAACAAACTTATATATTGAATTATCAGTTAATTATATGAAGGAACATAATATGATTTTTGCAATTATGAAGGACATTACAGATAAAGTTAATTATAATGAAAAAATAAAAGAAGTGAAACTAGAAACTATTGCAACAACCGACGAAGTGATAAAAAAACAAATGAGGGTAGCGCAAGAAATTGCATCACTTCTAGGAGAAACAACGGCAGAGGCTAAAGTTGCATTAGTTAATTTAAGAAAAACATTAAAAGAAGATAATGAAGGAGAAAAATAATGGGACTTTTCCTTGAATATGGCTATACATCATTTAATAAATATGGAGAAGAGCTTTGTGGAGATAAAGTTTCTATTGTAAAAAAGGATGGATATACCACATTAGTGCTTGCAGATGGAATGGGAAGCCGGGGTTAAAGCAAATATTTTAGCAACTCTAACTTCTAAAATTTTAAGTACTATGGTATCAAATGATATTCCAATGGAAGAATGCATAGAAACAATTGTACAAACATTGCCTGTCTGTAGGGAAAGAGGAGTGGCATATTCAACATTCTCTGTAATTCATATAAATAATGATGGAGAAGGATATATGTTTGAATTTGATAATCCTAAGTGTATATTCTTTACAAATGGAGAACCAAAAGAACTAGAAAGAAAAGAGTTAAACATTTTAAATAAAAAAATATATAAGACAAATTTAAGATTAGATGATCAAGATATAATACTTTTAATGTCTGATGGTGTTCCACATGCACGGAATTGGAAAGACATTAAATTTAGGGTGGCAAAGAGAAGATATTATAGATTACCTAAGGGAAAATATAAAACCGCAAATGTCAGCAAGATGTGTTGCAAATATACTTGCAACTTCTAGTCAAGCTTTATATATGGGAGAGCCTGGTGATGATACAACAGTAGCAGCAATAAAAATTAGAAAAGAAAGCAAAGTGAATATTATGATTGGGCCGCCTGTAAAAAGAGAAGAATGTGACAAATATGTAGAAGATTTCCTAAGAAATGACGGAATAAGGATTGTATGTGGGGGAACAACATCACAAATTGTAGCCAATTATTTAAATGAAAAAGTAGAAACCGATATGAACTATATAGATAGCCAAATCCCACCTATTGGGTATATAAAAGGTATAGACTTAACTACAGAAGGGGTATTAACTTTAAGAAAACTAATAGAACTTTCAGAAGAGTATTTAAAAATAGATAGTAATATACCAAAGAATTTCTTGAAAAAGGATGGAGCTTCACAACTTGCAAACTTTTTATTTGAACAAGCAACTGATGTTAACTTTTTTGTGGGTCAAGCAGTAAACGAAGCACATAGCGGATTACCAATAGATAGTACGTTAAAATTTAAATTAGTAGAAAGACTTTCAAAAAACTTAGAACTAATGGGAAAAAGAGTTAGTATTAAATATTACTAAAAAGGAAGGTTAAATAATGAATAAATTTGACACTTATGTACAACAATTAAAATATGAAGTATTAAAAGAGGTAATAAAAAAAGCATATGCTGATGATATAGTTTCTTGTTATAAAGACATTCCGAAAATAATTTCTCCGGGACCAAAACCAATTGCACGTTGCTGTGTTTATAAGGATAGAGCTATTATTGAAGACAGAATAGCATTAGCTTTAGGAGAAAATAAAGAAAATCCAAATTCAGTTGAAGTTATAGATATAGCATGTGATGAGTGCCCAGCTGAAGGAGTATATGTTACACCAGCATGTAGAGGATGTTTAGTACATAGATGCGTAGAAGTTTGCCCAAGAGGAGCAATTTCAATAATAAATCACAAGGCAAGTGTAGATAAGGAAAAATGTGTTGAGTGCGGAAAATGTACAACAGTATGTCCATATTCAGCTATAATAAAACAAGAAAGGCCATGTGTTAAATCTTGTAAAGTTAATGCAATTTCAATAGATGAAAATAAAAAAGCAAAAATTGACAATAATAAATGTATATCTTGTGGAGCATGTGTATATCAGTGCCCATTTGGAGCAATATCAGACAAATCATATATATTAGAAACAATTGATATATTAAAGAAATCAGATAATAACAAAAAATACAAAGTTTATGCAGTTATAGCTCCATCTATAGCTGGACAATTTGATAATGTTACACCTGAACAAATTGTAACAGGAATAATGAAATTAGGATTTCACCAAGTTGTTGAAGCAGCAATAGGTGCAGATATAGCATTGTATAATGAAGCAAAGGAGTTTAAAGAAAAACAAATATTAACTACTTCATGTTGCCCGTCTTTTGTGATGTACGTAGAAAAAAACTTTCCAGAACTTACAAAATATATATCAAATTCAGTATCACCTATGATATATGCTGCACAACTTATAAAAAATTCTGATCCAACTGGAAAAGTTATATTTATTGGACCTTGCACAAGTAAGAAAATGGAATATAAATTAGAAAAAACAAAAGGTGCAATTGATTCAGTTATATCGTTTGAAGAATTACAAGCATTATTTGATGCAAAAGAAATTGAAATGGAAAAACTTAATGAAACAGTTCTAAATAATGCATCTTTTTATGGCAGAATATTTGCAAAAACAGGAGGAATAACCCAAGGAATAAAAAACGTTGCTAAAGAGTATTTTAATATAGATAATATAAAACCAGTTGCAATGAATGGAATTTCAGAATGTAAAATAAATCTATTAAAATTAAAAATGGGTAAGTCTTTAGATAATTTTTTTGAAGGAATGGCTTGTGATGGAGGATGCTTAAATGGGGCTTTATGTATACACCATGGACCCAAAAATGTACTAGAAATAGACAAATTTGGAAAAAAAGCAAAAGAGCAAGACATTAAAAATTCAATTAATTTATATAATTTAACTAAAAAAAAGGAGGATAAAGATGAGCAAAGAGTATGAAGTTATAGACAGTGTAGAAAAACTACTACAAGCTATTGAGAAAGTTAAGAAAGCTCAAGAAGAGTTTTCAAAATTTTCACAAGAGAAGGTTGACCAAATATTCAAAGCAGCAGCAATTGCTGCAAATAGTGCAAGAATCCCACTTGCAAAAATGGCAGTAGAAGAAACAGGGATGGGAATTGTAGAGGATAAGGTAATAAAAAACCATTATGCAGCAGAGTATATTTACAACAAATACAGAAATGAAAAAACATGTGGTGTTGTAGAAGAGGACAATTCATATGGAATAAAAAAAGTTTTAGAACCAATTGGAATAATTGGAGCTGTTATACCAACAACAAATCCAACTTCAACAGCAATCTTTAAAACTTTAATATGTTTAAAAACTAGAAATGGAATTATTATAAGCCCACATCCTAGAGCAAAGAAATCAACAATAGAGGCTGCAAAAGTAGTTTTAGAAGCTGCTGTAAAAGCAGGAGCACCAGAGAATATAATTGCTTGGATTGATGTTCCATCTCTTGAACTTACAAATACATTAATGCAATCAGCAGATACAATATTAGCAACTGGTGGACCAGGAATGGTTAAAGCTGCATATTCAAGTGGAAAACCAGCACTTGGAGTTGGCGCAGGAAACACACCAGCAATAATAGATGAAACAGCAGATATTGTTTTAGCAGTTAATTCAATAATTCATTCAAAAACTTTTGATAATGGTATGATATGTGCATCTGAACAATCTGTAATAGTCCTAGATAAGGTATATAACAAAGTAAGAGAAGAATTTATAAAAAGAGGATGCTATTTATTAAATCCAGAAGAAACAGAGAAAGTTAGAAAAACTATAATCATAAATGGAGCATTAAATGCTAAAATAGTTGGACAAAAAGCTCATACAATTGCTACTTTAGCAGGAGTTGAAGTGCCAGAAAACACTAAAATATTAATAGGAGAAGTTGAAAGTGTTGAATTATCAGAAGAGTTTGCACACGAAAAACTATCACCAGTTTTAGCAATGTATAGGGCAAATGATTTTGAAGATGCAATTAGCAAAGCAAGAAGATTAATTGAAGATGGAGGGTTAGGACATACTTCATCATTATATATAAATACAATTACAGAAAAAGAAAAGATAGAAGAGTTTTATAATAATATGAAAACTTGTAGGGTGCTTATAAATACACCATCTTCTCAAGGAGGAATTGGAGATTTATATAATTTTAAGCTTACACCATCATTAACACTTGGATGTGGTTCATGGGGTGGAAACTCAGTATCAGAAAATGTAGGAATAAAACAATTGTTAAATATAAAAACAGTTGCTGAAAGGAGAGAAAATATGCTTTGGTTTAGAGCACCTGAAAAGGTATATATAAAAAGAGGCTGCTTACCTGTGGCTTTAGAAGAACTAAAAAATGTAATGAATAAAAAGAAAGTATTTATAGTAACAGATACATTTTTATTTGAAAATGGTTATACAAAACCAATAACAAATAAATTAGATGAACTAGGAATTGAACATACAACATTTTCAAATGTTGAACCAGATCCAACACTTGCATGTGCAATAGAAGGAACAAAAGCAATGAACGCTTTTAAACCAGATGCAATAATTGCAGTTGGTGGTGGTTCTGCAATGGATGCAGGTAAAATAATGTGGGTTATGTATGAACATCCAGAAGTTGATTTCTTAGATATGGCAATGAGATTTATGGATATAAGAAAAAGAGTATACACATTCCCTAAAATGGGAGAAAAAGCTTACTTTATAGCAGTTCCAACATCAGCAGGTACAGGTTCAGAAGTTACACCATTTGCAGTTATAACAGATGAAAAAACAGGAACAAAATATCCATTAGCAGATTATGAATTATTACCTAAAATGGCTATTGTAGACTGCAATATGATGATGAATGCACCAAAAGGCTTAACTTCAGCATCAGGTATAGATGCGGTAACACACTGTTTAGAAGCATATGCATCAATGATGGCTACAGAATATACAGACGGTTTAGCAATAGAAGCATTAAAAAATATATTTAAATATTTACCAAGAGCATATGAAAATGGAGCGAATGATCCAGAAGCAAGAGAAAAAATGGCTAATGCAGCAACTATGGCAGGTATGGCTTTTGCAAATGCATTCCTAGGAGTTTGCCACTCAATGGCACATAAACTTGGAGCATTTCACCATATACCACACGGAGTTGCAAATGCATTGATGATAGACTATGTTTTAAGATTTAATAGTGAAGAAGTACCAAATAAAATGGGAACATTCCCACAATATGACCATCCACATACATTAAGAAGATATGCAGAAGTTGCAGAAGCTTTGGGATTTGGTGGAGCAAATGATGAAGAAAGTTTGAATAATTTAATAAAAGCTATTGATGAATTAAAAGAAAAAATAGGAATAAAGAAAACTATTAAAGACTATGGGATAGATGAAAAGAATTTCTTAGATAGACTTGATGAGATGTCTGAACAAGCATTTGACGATCAATGTACAGGTGCTAACCCAAGATATCCATTAATTAGTGAAATAAAAGAAATGTATTTAAAAGCATATTACGGAGAATAATAATTTTAATATTATAAGAAAGGATGAAAAAAATATGAAATACAATTTAGAAAAACCGATAGCACAAAGAAGTACAAAAACTGTTTATAAAGATGAAGACAAAACAATAAAGCTATTTATTGAGAATTATTCAAAAGCAGATATACTTAACGAAGCACTAAACCAAGCAAGAGTCGAAGAGGGAACAACATTGAATGTTCCAAAACTATTAGAAGTTACAAAAATAGACAATAGATGGGCTCTTGTATCTGAACATATAGAAGGAACACCACTTAATAAACTAATGGAAGAACATCCAGAAAAAGAAGATGAGTATTTAAATTTATTTGTAGATATACAAATGCAAATATTATCTAATACAGTACCTTTATTAAATAGAATAAAAGATAAATATAAAAGAAAAATTGAATGTACAGAAAATATTGATAATACAACGAAATATGAATTATTACAAAGATTAGAAGGAATGAAGAATCATACCAAAATATGTCATGGAGATTTTAATCCAAGCAATATAATAATAAAAGAAGATGGCAGTAGTTATGTAATAGACTGGGCACACGTGACAATAGGAAATGCATCAGCAGATGTGGCAAAAACATTTTTACTATTCTCACTTGCAGGAAAGAAAGAATTAGCAGAAAAATATGTTAATTTATTTTCAGAAAAAAGTGGAATTTCAAAAGCAAATATTCAAAGATGGATTCCAATAGTTGCAGCAGCTCAAATGAGTAAAGAAAATAAAGAGGAACATGAATTTTTAGAAAATTGGATAAATGTTATAGACTTTCAATAGTTAGGTCCAAAAGAATTAAAACAAAAAAAAGCAAGATAACTTGCTTTTTTTTGTTTTATAAAAGATACAATTGCTTATGTTTTTTTAAGATTTTCTCATTGTAGTTGAAAATTCAAAATTTTTTTCAATAATATAAATTGAAGAAAATAAAAAATTAAATTCTTATTTGTTTTGAAATTTTTGCTTTGCATTATTAATTTTTTGTTGATCAGCAATCTCAGTATTATACCAACCTTTTTCTGCCATTAAGTTATATAATTTGTTTTGAATATCTAAAGATTTATTCAATGCTTCTTTAAAAGCTGTATGCACTTCAGCTGTTGAAGATTCAATTGTTCCGTGAAGATATAAGTCTGTAACACCTTTAACTACAAGTAATTCTTTTTCCATTAATTCTTTATCATTCATTAAAAATTCCTCCTATAATAAATTTAAAAATTTGTTAAATAGATCATTGTGTTCTCTACTTAATTCTTTCACATAATTTGAAAGATTGATGTCAGTTAATTGATTAGCTGTATTTTCAGCAGCAGTCTTCATAAAGCATTCGTGTCCTAAAGCATCTTCAACATATAAAAGTTCTTTGTTAGTCATATAAAAACCTCCATTCCAGCAATTTGCTAAAATATTTATATAAAAAGTATCTCCTAAAACTGTTATATATATACTCTGTTTTAGTAAAATAAAATAAAAATTGAATAAATAAAATAAAAAATTCATATGTTTAAATAGGAGGAAAATTATGAGATTTATTACAATTAAAAAAAATAATATTATTAAAGCAGCAATTTTTTTGGTTCTTATAGTTGCTTTATTTAGTATTTCAAGTGTGTTTGGAATGCAAGATTACTACAAGGTTGATTTTTCAACAGGAATAGTAACAGCAACTGTACTAAATGTAAGAAGTGGTCCAGGAACAAAATATGGTGTTGTTACATCTGTAAAGAAAAATCAATACATAAGAGTATTTGCTGGTGTTGGAGAGTGGTATATTGTTCAAGTTGAGGGAGATCATATAGGAGCAGTTAGTAAAAAGTATGTTAAGCCGATATACTCTAATTCGGGGTCGAACAAAAACAACAATAGTTCACAATCTAGTTCAAATAACGAAAATATGACAAATGATGAAAAAGAAGTGTTTGATTTAATAAATAAACAAAGAACTAATAATGGACTTAAAGCATTAAAAGTTGATAGTGAAGTACAAAGAGTTGCTAAAATAAAGGCTCAAGACATGGTAAACAACAATTATTTTTCTCATAATTCACCAACATATGGTTCTCCATTTGACATGTTAAAGAGTTTTAAAGTTTCGTATAAGACAGCTGGTGAAAACATAGCAGGAAACTCAAGCAATAGTGCAGCTGTAACAGCATGGATGAATTCATCAGGACATAAGGCAAATATTCTAAACAGTAGCTACAATTATACTGGAGTAGGAGTTGTAAGTAGCCCGAAATACGGAAAAATATATGTACAAATGTTTATTGGAAAATAATAAAATTAAATTTCAAAGTTTAAAAGATAAATGGTGCATTAATAATCCTTAAAAATACATTACAATTTAAATTTAAAAGATAAACTATATGTTTTGAAGATAACTATAAATATCGGCAATATAAGAAAATTTAGCTTATAGGGACTACAATTAAATGTAGTCCCTGTTTTTTATTCTTGTTTTATAAAAATACCATTAAAAAAATATTTAAATGGGTTGACAAAAGAACGAATGTTTAGTATGATAAAGGATATTTTAAATGCGAAAATAAATAGCAGTGAAAGGAGTATTAATAAATGTTAAAAGTTCTAAGAAATCTAAAAGAATCTTGGGGAAAAGTAATAATTATCATAATTTTGCTATGTTTACAAGCTTCTGCAGATTTAAACTTACCAGAATATACATCAAAAATTGTTAATATAGGAATACAAGCAGGTGGAATAGAAGAAAAAGTACCAAAAGTTATAAACGAAACAGACTATAAATATTTATTAAAAGTAGCTGAAGAAAAAGAATTAATAGAAAACTCTTATATTTCTTCAAAAGAAGACCTTAATATTGAACAAGAAAAAATAGCTAAAAAATATATTGGAGATGACTTTAAAGATAAAAATGTATATATATTAAAAAATACAGAAGATGAACAATTAAAACGTGCCATAATGAACCCAATTATTCAATATGGAGCTTTATCAAACGAAAATGTAAGTGACAAAATTAAGGAAAGCTTTATAGCAAATTTACCAGAAGAACAAAGAGAGATATTTAAAGATGCAAACATTATATCAATTTTTCTAAAAATGCCAGAAGACCAATTAAAAGCTGTTTTAACCAAGTACTCAGATACATTAACCAAAATGCCAGACTCAATAAAAGAACAATCAGTTACAAACGGAATTAAAGAAATTTATAAAAGCGCAGGAATCAATACAGAAAAAATACAGAAACACTATTTATTTTTAACAGGAATAAAGATGCTAATAGTTGCATTCGTATCAATGGCTTCAGCTGTTATAATAATGCTATTATCATCAAAAGTTGCAGCAAAACTTGGAAGAACATTGAGAGAAAAAGTATTTAAAAAAGTATTGAGCTTTTCTAATAAAGAATTTAGAGAATTTTCAACATCTTCTTTAATTACACGTACAACAAATGATGTTCAGCAAATTCAACAACTAATGGCAATGCTATTTAGAGTATTAGTTTATGCACCAATAATAGCAATTGGTGGACTATTTAAGGTATTTAACACAAATAGTTCAATGGTGTGGATTATAGGTTTAGCAGTATTTTTAATTCTGTTAGTAGTTGGAACATTGTTTATAATTGCAATGCCAAGATTTAAAAAGTTACAAGAACTAATAGATAAATTAAATGGAAGAGCAAGAGAAATTTTAACTGGAATACAAGTTATAAGAGCATTTAATAAAGAACAAAGAGAAGAAGAAAAATTTGAAGTTAATAATAATACATTAATGAAAGTAAATATTTTTGTTAATAGAGCTATGTCTATGATGATGCCACTTATGATGCTTATTATGAATGGAGCGTCAGTTCTAGTAATATGGGTAGGTGGACACCACATAGAAAATGGAACAATGCAAGTTGGAGACATGATGGCTTTTATTCAATATATGATGCAAATTGTTATATCATTCTTAGTTATTTCTGCTATGTCTATAATGTTACCTAGAGCATCAGTTTCTGCAAAACGTATTATGGAAGTACTTGAAAAAGATCCAAGCATTAAAGATAAAAAAGAAACAAAAAAATTAGATGAAAGCAAAAAAGGCTTAGTAGAATTTAAAAATGTCTCATTTAGATACCCAGATGCAGATACAGAAATATTAGAAGATGTAAATTTCGTTGCTGAACCAGGAAAAGTTACAGCTATTATAGGAAGTACTGGAAGTGGAAAATCAACAGTTGTGAATTTAATACCTAGGTTTTATGATGTAACAGGCGGAGAACTAAAAGTTGATGGAGTAAATGTAAAAGATATAAAACAAAAGGATTTAAGAGATATTATAGGATTTGTTCCACAAAAAGGAATCTTATTTTCTGGAACAATTGAAAGTAATATTAAGTATAGCAGCAAAGATATATCAGATGAAGCAATGGTAGAAGCAGCACAAATAGCACAAGCTACAGAGTTTATTAATGAAAAAGAAAATAAATATAATTCAGAGATTTCACAGGGTGGAACTAATGTAAGTGGAGGACAAAAACAGAGAATATCAATAGCAAGAGCACTTGCTAAAAATCCAGAAATCTTAATATTTGATGATAGTTTTTCTGCTTTAGACTTTGAAACTGATGCAAAGTTAAGGGAAGCTCTATCACAAAAAGTAAAGAATAAAACAGTGATTATTGTTGCACAAAGAATAAGTACTATTTTAAATGCAGACCAAATTATAGTATTAGAAGAAGGAAAAGTGGTAGGAAAAGGAACTCATAAACAATTACTAAAAGATAATGAAGTATATAGACAAATTGCACTATCTCAACTTTCTGAAAAAGAATTAGGAGGTGATAGATAATGCCTGGACCAATGGAAATGAGAAAACAAAATACAGAAAAAGCCAAAGATTTTAAAGGAACAACTAAAAAACTTATTAATAACTATTTAGCAAAATATAAATTAGCAGTACTAGTGGTACTTATATTTGCTGTTGCAAGTACAGTGTTTGTAATTGTAGGACCTAAAGTTTTAGGAAATGCAACAACTGAGATATATAATGGAATAGTTGGTAAAATTTCAGGAAATGGTGGAATTGATTTTACTAAATTAGGTAAAATTATACTTACAGTCTTATCTTTATATGGAATAAGTGCAGTTTGCTCTTTTATACAAGGCTTTATAATGTCTGGAGTATCACAAAAATTAGCATATAAATTAAGAAGAGACCTAATAGCTAAAATTAATAAATTGCCAATGAATTATTTCGATAAGAAAACTAATGGTGAGGTCTTGTCAATTATTACAAATGATATTGATACAGTGGGAATGAATCTTAGTCAAAGTATTACACAAATAATAACATCAATCTGTACAATAATAGGAATACTAATAATGATGTTTACAATAAATTGGCAGATGACATTAATATCACTTATAATACTTCCTATTTCTGGAGTAATAGTAAAACAAATTGCAGGAAAATCTCAGAAATATTTTAAAAAGCAACAAGATTATTTAGGACATGTAAATGGTCAAGTTGAAGAAATATATGGCGGATTAACAATAGTAAAAGCTTTTAATAGTGAGAAAAGTACATTAGATGAGTTTAAAAAAGCAAATAAAGAATTAGAATCATCAGCATGGAAATCACAATTCTTATCAGGGCTAATGCATCCTATAATGAATTTTATAGGTAATATTGGATATGTAGCCATTGCAATTGTTGGTGGATATTTTACAATCCAAGGTAAAATTGCTGTAGGAGATATTCAAAGTTTTATTAGTTATAATAAACAATTTACACAACCTATAGGGCAAATTGCACAAATATCAGGAACAATTCAAGCAATGATAGCTGCAGCAGAAAGAATTTTTGAATTTTTGGAAGAAGAGGAAGAAATAGAAACGTGTTTAACTAACACAGATGTAAGTCAAATAGATGGAAATGTAGAATTTAAAAATGTGAAATTTGGCTATGACAAGGAAAAAACAATAATTAAAGACTTTAGTGCAAAAGTAAAAGCAGGACAAAAGATTGCAATTGTTGGGCCTACTGGTGCAGGAAAAACCACAATAGTAAAACTATTAATGAGATTCTACGAAATTGACAGTGGAGAAATATTAATAGATGGAAAAAGCTCAAAGGAATTTAAAAGAAGCGATTTAAGAAAAATATTTGGAATGGTTCTTCAAGATACATGGCTATTTTCTGGAACTGTAAAGGAAAACATTAAATATGGAAATGAACAAGCATCAGATTCTGAAGTAATAGAAGCAGCCAAAGCAGCTCATGTACATCATTTTATAAAAACTCTTCCAAAGGGGTATAATTCTGTATTAAATGAAGAATCTAGCAATGTTTCAGCAGGACAAAAGCAATTGCTTACAATAGCAAGAGTTATTCTAGCAAATCCAAAAATATTAATATTGGATGAAGCAACAAGTTCAATTGATACAAGAACAGAGATACAAATACAATCTGCAATGGATAACCTTATGAAAGGAAGGACATCATTTATAATTGCACATAGACTATCAACAATAAAAAACGCCGATATAATTTTAGTTATTGATCATGGGGATATTGTAGAACAAGGTACACATGAGAATCTTTTAGCTAAAGGCGGATTCTATGCAAACTTATATAATAGCCAATTTAATGAATAATATGGAGGAAATATGAAAAGAACGAAATTAGCAGACAGAGTTCTACCTACATACACTAAAGGAGAAGAAATTTTTAATATGGTATCTCATATAGTAGGAGCTGTATTAGGAATAGTTGCAATAGTGCTATGTAGCATATTTGCGGCCAAACATGGCAATGCCTATGGAGTTGTTAGTGGGGTAATATTTGGAGTAACATTGCTAGTATTATACACAATGTCAAGTATATATCATGGACTAAGCAGTAAGCTACTGGCTAAAAAAGTATTTCAAATAATTGATCATTGTTCTATATTTATATTAATTGCAGGTACATATACGCCATTTTGTTTGTGTTCACTAAGAGAACAAAACCCACAAGTTGGATGGACTATATTTGGTATAATATGGGGGCTAGCTATTCTTGGAACAACATTAAATTCAATAGATTTAAAAAAATACAAAGTATTTTCAATGATATGCTATTTAATTATGGGATGGTTTATTGTGCTAAAAATGCCGTTATTAGTTGAAAAAATTAAAATGAATGGATTTATCTTACTAGTAGCAGGAGGAATTTTTTATACAATAGGAGCGATACTATATGGAGTCGGAAAGAAGCGAAAATGGATGCATTCAATTTTCCATCTAACATGTCTAGCAGGAAGCTTATTTCATTTTTTCTGTATATTATTTTATGTGATTTAAATATAATTATTAAAAGAACAAATAAGAATAATTAAAAAAATTTCTTATTTGTTCTTAAATTATTTGACTTTTTTTTTATTTTAATAGATAATAAGTTTATACTTTTAGATAAAAAATTTAAGGTACTAGGGAGGAAATATTAAAATGTACATGTTTAATAGAATTACAGTTAATCCACAACTTCCAAAAAGAATAGGAAGACTTTCAGAAATTGCTAATAACTTATGGTGGTCATGGAATACAGAATTTTTAAAGATATTTAAAGAAATTGATATAGATTTATGGGAAAGAGTTGAAAAGAATCCAGTAAAATTTTTAAAACTTGTATCACAAGAAAAGCTGGAACAAGCAGAACAAAATACTACAGTTATAAAAATGTATGACAAAATAGTAAATGATTTCGATGGATATAT
Organism: uncultured Clostridia bacterium; assembly: GCA_934130435.1. Lineage (GTDB taxonomy): Bacteria > Bacillota > Clostridia > TANB77 > CAG-508 > HGM13634. The sequence continues at coordinate 41,465 of CAKOYB010000003.1, read as the reverse complement.
GAACAGCAAAAATACATGGTTTAACAAAAAGTATCCAGAAAATAAAAGTGATTTAATTGCATACTTTTCTGCAGAGTATGGCTTAGATGAAACTTTGCCAATATATTCTGGAGGGCTAGGAATATTATCAGGAGATCATTTAAAATCAGCAAGTGATTTAGGATTGCCTCTTGTAGCTGTTGGATTACTTTATAAAAATGGATATTTTCATCAAAAGATAGATGAATATGGAAATCAACAAAGCATATATAAAGATATAGAACTAATGAATCTTCCTATTAATCCTGTTAAAGATGATAAAGGGGAAGACTTAAAAATTTTACTAAAATTGCCAGGAAAAAATTTATACTTAAAAGTTTGGCAAATACTTGTTGGAAGAATAAAACTATATTTACTTGATTCAGACATACCAGAAAATGAAGATAGCTCATATAGAGAAATAACATTAAGACTATATGGCGGAGATCAAGAAATGAGAATAAAACAAGAGATAGTTCTTGGAATAGGTGGAGTAAATTTATTAACAACATTGGGTATTAAGCCTACAGTATATCATATGAACGAGGGACATTCAGCTTTCTTATTATTAGAAGTAATGAAAAACATAATAAAAGAAAAGAAAGTTTCATTTGATATAGCAAGAGATATTACATCAGCTCAAACTGTATTTACAACACATACACCAGTACCAGCTGGAAATGATATATTTCCAATGCCATTAGTAGAAAAACACTTAAAGGGATATTGGACAAAATTAGGAATAGACAAAGAAACTTTCTTAAAATTAGGTATGAAACCAAATGATACAATAGACAGTGGATTCAATATGGGAATTCTTGCACTAAAGATTGCAGGTCAAAAAAATGGTGTAAGTAAATTGCATGGTGCAGTATCAAGAGAATTATTTAGTGATGTATGGCCTGATATTGCTGCAAATGAATCTCCTATTACATATGTAACAAATGGTGTACATACATGCACATGGTTAGCACCAAATTTAAAAGAATTATACAATAAATATTTAACTCCATATTGGCAAGATAGCATTCAAGAGGAAGATACATGGAAGAAGATATATAATATTCCAAATGATAAATTATGGCAGGAACATCAAAAAAGAAAAGAAAAGCTTTTACAATTAGTAAAACAAAATATTACAACAAGATTAAGAAATAATGGAATTGGTTATGATCAAATAAATGAGATAACATCAAAATTAAATCCAAATGCACTTACTATTGGATTTGCTAGAAGATTTGCAACATATAAAAGAGCAACATTAATCTTTAAAGACTTAGAAAGAATAACTCAAATTTTAAATGATGAATCTAAACCAGTACAATTAATATTTGCAGGAAAGGCACACCCAGCCGACAAAGAAGGACAAAATTTAATTAGATTCATAAATGAGATTTCTATGAAACCTCAATTTAAAGGAAAAGTATTCTTACTAGAAAACTATAACATTTATTTAGCAAGATATTTAGTTAGTGGTGTAGATGTATGGTTAAATAACCCAAGAAGACCAATGGAGGCATCTGGAACTAGTGGACAAAAGGCATCTATAAATGGAGTTATTAACTTTAGTGTTTTAGATGGTTGGTGGGCCGAAGGATATAACACAAAAAATGGTTGGATAATAGGAACAAATGCAGAATATGACTCTTATGAGATACAAGATAACGCTGACTCAGCAAGTATGTATCAAACTTTAGAAAATAAGATAATACCAGCTTACTATGAAAAAAATAGAAATGGCATATCAGATAAATGGATGGAAATAATGAAAAATTCTATAGTTTCAACAGGAGCAAAATATAGTACATCTAGAATGCTATGTGATTATACAAATAATTTATATATGCCACTTGCAAAAGTGTACAACAAATACTATACTGATTTATCTACTGTTGGAGAATTTAGTGATTGGAAAAATAAAATACTTGCAAGTTGGGATAAAATATCTATTGAACAGTTTAATAATTTGGAGGATATCTCTATTGATGCTGGAAACGAAATAGAAGTAAATTGCAAAGTGAAATTACCAGATATTTCAGAAGAAAATATAGAAGTAGAAACTTATTCAGGAAAAATAAATGAAAATGGAACAATGGAAGATATAAAAATTATTCCAATGAAGCTAGTAAGATCTGATGATGAAAATAAAGAATATTATTATAAAGCAAATTTACAGCTTACAACAGGAGGAAATTATGGATATACCTTTAGGGTTATTCCAAAGCATAAAATGTTATTAAATTCTAAGAACTTAAATTTGATAAAATGGTTAGTAAACTAACAAATAAAAAGTATGATAAAAACTCAAGAAATTTATAATTTTCTTGAGTTTTTTATTGTTTTTTGCTATACTTATTATGTAAAAAAAGGAGAAAAAATGAGTTTTTATTCAGACAAACAAATAAATATTATTTCACTAATAATAACAATATGTATTTTTATTATTATAACAATGTATATTCCTAAGCTTTATACAACTGTTACTACATATTTTTATTATAAAAACCAACCAAAAACAATGCAAGAGTATGAATAACTATCAATCGGGGGAAGAATAAAATGTCAAAAAAAATAAGAATAGTATTAGCATTAATTGTAATTATATCAATATTAGCACTAATTGGAAGAAAAATATATCTAGAAGTCAAATCAAGCTATAGTATAGAAAAAGTGGAGGAAGAAAGATATTTTTTATTATCAAGCGATAATAAGTTTGGGGTAATAGACGCAGAAGGAAATATTATAATTGAACCAAAGTATTACAGTATACATATACCGAATCCTTCAAAGCCTATATTTGTTTGCTATTATAACTATAATAGTGATACAGACTATAAAACAAAGGTTATAAATGCAAATGGAACTGAAATATTTACTAAATATCCAAATTTAGACACGATTAGCTTATCTAATATTACTACAACAATGTTATACGAAAAAAGCTTGTTAAAATATAAGAATAATGGAAAATATGGACTAATTAATTTAGAAGGAAAAGTTGTTACAACAGCTGACTATGATTCAATAGAAGGTTTATCTTGCAAAGAAGGAGAATTATTAGCAAAGAAAGAGGGAAAATTTGGAGTAATAAACAATAAAGGCGCAGAAATAATTAAATTTGAATATGACTATATTTCTGGAGATGAATATTATACAGAAAAGGACGGATATAAATACTCTGGATACATAATAGGTAATAAAGAAGAAGAAGGCTTTAGATATGGATATATAACATCAAAAAGAAAACTATTATATAAACCTGAATATGGAGAAATTATTAGACTAGGTGGAATAAGTGCTGAAAATACAGACAAAGATATATTTTTAGTATTAAACAAAAATGGACAATGTGGTTTAACTAAAAATAAAAAGACAATGATAGAATTTAAATATCAATCAATAGACTATAGTGGTTGTAATAATTTATTTATAGTTACAAGAAATAAAAAAATGGGAGTATGTAAGTCTAACGGAGAAAAAATACTTCAAACAAAATATGATGAAATTCAAGTTAAAGACTCATACATATATACAAAATCAGGAAAAGAAGAAGCGTATTTTAATTTAAACGGAAACAGAATAGATAAGGGAACAATTAAGGAAGAAACTGAGGAAAGTTCAGAAGACGAAGTAGAGAATACTAATCAAAATTATGAACTTATCAGAGATGAAGAAGACGGAAAGGTTGGGTTTATAGATAAAAATTCCAACGTTATAGTTAATTATGAATATGATGATGCAACACAATTTAATAAATTTGGTTTTGCAGGAGTCAAAATAAATGGAAAATGGGGTTCAATAGATAAGAATGGAAATATTATTCAAGAACCTAAATATGAAATAGAAAATGAAGAAGATTTAGAGTTTATTGGCAAGTATTATAAAGTAAAAGAAGATAACATAATATATTATACTGATAAATAAAAGGAGAATTAAAATGTACGAAAGTTTAAATATTAGTAAAGATCTAATTAAATTATGTTCAGAAGTTGAAAATGAAATTGAAGAAGAAATAAAAAAAGTAGATAAAAGTGCAATGCAAAATAGTATAAAAGTATTAAATGCTTTCCAAAGAAATAGAATATCTGATGTACATTTTGGAAGTACAACAGGATATGGGTATGGAGATATAGGAAGAGATACAATAGAGCAAGTATTTTCAGAAGTATTGGGAGCAGAAGACAGTTTAGTTAGAAGCCAATTTATTTCTGGAACACATGCATTAACAGTTGCACTATTTGCGTTTTTAAGGCCTGGAGATACAATGCTTAGCATATGTGGTAAGCCATATGACACATTAGATGAGGTAATTGGAATAAAAGAAAACAAAAGCTCACTAAAATCATATAAAATTAATTATGAACAAATAGATTTGGTAGAAAATGATTTTGACTATGAACAAATAAAAAGAAGAGTAAATCAAGGAAATATTAGACTAATAGAGATTCAAAGATCAAAAGGTTATTCAACAAGAGAAAGCTTATGCATAGATAAAGTTGAAAAAGTTATTAAGCTAATTAAAAGCATAAATAAAGATATAATAATAATGATAGATAATTGTTATTGCGAATTTGTAGAAACAAAAACACCTTTAGAGGTTGGCGCAGATGTTATAGTTGGTTCTTTAATAAAAAATCTTGGAGGTGGAATAGCGCCTAATGGGGCATATATTGCAGGAAGAAAGGACTTAGTTGATCTTGCGGCAGAAAGATTAACATCTCCGGGACAAGGAAAAGAGGTTGGTCCAACACTTGGAATTAATAAAAGTCTTCTTCAGGGATTATATATGGCTCCAAGTGTAGTCGCAAGTAGTATAAAAACAGATATATTTGCAAGTTGTATGCTAGAAAAATTAGGATATAAAGTTTCACCAAGGTATAATGAAAAAAGAGCAGATATAGTTCAGAATATAGAATTCGGAACAGCAGATAAATTGATTAAATATTGTCAAGGTATACAAATGGGTTCAGCAATAGATTCAAATTCAATACCAGAACCATGGGATATGCCAGGATATGCAGATAAAGTAATAATGGCAAGTGGAAGTTTTACACAGGGATCTTCAATAGAAATAAGCTGTGATGGACCTATAAGACCACCATACATTGCATATATGCAAGGCGGGTTAACATATGAATATGGCAAAATTGCGGTATTAAAGGCAATTTCAAATATGAATAAATAAACTATAAGTTAAAGGTGAAAAAATGAAAATTGTAGTTATTGGTGGAGGACCAGCTGGAATGATGGCTGGGATATCAGCTAAAGAAAATCATCCAGAAGATGAAGTAACTATACTAGAAAAAAACAATATTTTAGGAAAAAAATTACTAATCACAGGAAAAGGAAGATGCAACATAACTAGTAGCCTAAATATGGATGAATTTATAAAAAACATACCAGGTAATGGTATGTTTATGTTTAGTGCATTAAAAAATTATACAAATGAAGACATAATTAATCTTTTAGAAAAAAATGGAGTACCAACAAAAGAAGAAAGAGGAAACAGAGTATTTCCAGTATCAGATAAATCAAGAGATGTTTTGAATGCGCTTGAAAAAGAACTTAAAAGATTAAAAGTAAATATAAAATTACAATGTGAAGTAAAAAAGATAAATAAAATAAAAGGCATTTTTTATATAGATACAGGCAATACACAAATAAAAGCAGATAAATTAATAATTGCAACAGGTGGAAAATCATATCCTTTAACTGGATCCACTGGTGATGGATATTTGTTTGCAAAATTTTTTGGACATACAGTTACAGAAATTAGACCATCATTAGTACCGTTAGAGATATATGAAATAGATGAATGTAAAATGATGCAAGGATTAAGTCTAAGAAATGTCGAGATAAAAATTAAAGATATAGAAAAAAATAAGTTGATTTATGAAGACTTTGGAGAAATGCTATTTACGCATTTTGGAATATCTGGACCAACAATTTTAAGCGGCTCTGCACATTTAATACGATACAAAAATGTGGATGGATTATTAAAAAATAAAAAAGTTAAAATAACAATTGACTTAAAACCAGCATTAACAGAAGAACAGTTAAACTTAAGAATTTTAAGAGACTTTGAAAAAGAAAAGAATAAAGAGTTTAAAAATTCATTATTTGATTTACTACCAAGAAAAATGATAGATTATGTTATCTTGAAATCTAAGATAAACCCAAATAAAAAAATAAATGAAATAACAAAACAAGAAAGATTAAATTTAGTAAAACTAATAAAACAAATAGAATTTAGTATAAAAAGAACAAGACCAATTGAAGAAGGAATAATAACTTCAGGTGGAATAAACATAAAAGAAATAAATCCATCAACAATGGAATCAAAATTAGTAAAAGGACTATACTTTGCAGGAGAAATAATAGATGTAGATGCATATACAGGAGGATTTAATTTGCAAATAGCATATTCAACAGGATATACTGCTGGAAAATAAACTGTTTCAAAATAAGTTAGAAAGAGAGAAAAGATGTTTAAAACAATAAAAGAGAATGTTTCAGCTGAAATTGTTGAAAAAAAATCTAAATTCATAGGGAACATATTTTATGTAGAAACAAGAGAAGAAGCAGAAGGCATAATAAAAAATATGAACAAAAAATATCATGATGCTAGACATAATTGTTATGCTTATCGAATTTATAATGAATCAGGAATTATAGAAAAATCAAGTGATGATGGAGAACCATCAGGAACTGCTGGTGCACCTATATTAAATATATTAGCTAAAGGAAATATAGTAAATGTTCTTGTAATAGTAACTAGATATTTTGGAGGAATTTTATTAGGAACAGGAGGACTGGTAAAGGCATATTCTGAAGCATGTAATAAAGCTTTACAGATTTCAAAAATTATAAATATAGAAAGTGGATACTTATATAAAATAATATTACAATATAAAGAAATAGGCAGATTTAAGCACTTTTGTGACTTAAATACAATAAATATCACTAAAGAAAGCTATTTAGAAAATATTGAATTAAATGTAGAATTAACAAATGAAAAAATAAAGCTTATAGAAAAATGTAATAATATTGAGTTTGAAACAATAAAAATTGAGAAAATAAAAAAAGTTTTTATTTATAAAGCATGAGTAGTAGGCGTTTTTGGAATAATTTGAAAAAATTTCCAAAAAAGACTTGCAAACTATAAGAAAACATAATATAATTACAAATGTAAATATTTTACATTTTATAATTTTATTTTATAGGAGGAGAAAAGTGAAAGATAAAATTACAATATTAATAGCTGACGATAATCCTGATTTTGCTAAAACACTAACAGGTTATATTGAAGAAGATGAGGAATTAGAAATAATTGCGATTGCAAGGGATGGAAAACAAGCTGTAGAAATGATTCTAAATACTGAACCTGATGTTGTATTATTGGATGTTATAATGCCACATTTAGATGGATTAGGAGTGTTAGAGAAAATTAAAGAAGCAAAGATGAAAAAACCACCCGTATGTATAATGCTTTCAGCTGTTGGACAAGATAAAATAACACAAAGAGCAATGGATTTGGGAGCAGAGTACTATGCAATAAAACCATTTGATATAACAGTATTGCTACAAAGAATTAAAGAGATAAAATTATATCAACCAACACAGTTTAAAAGTAATAATGTAAATAGTATAAATAATAGAGAAATAAAAGCTCAATACATAGAAATATCACCAGATAAAAAGAAAGCAGAAGAAAATCTAGAGGCACTTGTTACTAATGTGATTCACGAGGTTGGAGTACCAGCTCATATTAAAGGTTATCAATATTTAAGAGAAGCCATAATGATGGTAATAAATAATATTGATATTATTAATCAAATAACAAAACAATTATATCCAGACATTGCAGTAAAATATCATACAACACCAAGTAGAGTTGAAAGAGCAATCCGTCATGCAATAGAAGTAGCTTGGGGAAGAGGACAAGCAGAGACAGTTGAAAATATATTTGGATATACAATATCAGCAGCAAAAGGAAAGCCTACAAATTCTGAATTCATTGCGATGATAGCAGATAAATTAAGACTAGAACTAAAAACAGCATAAAGCTTAGTAAAAAAAGAGAATAAAATATTCTTAAATTAAATAAAAAATCTGCAACTAGGCCACAAATAAAATAATTTTAAACAAACAAACCTTTCATATTCATTGGTTCATGTTCTAAGTGCTTATAACATGAAATTTGAATAGAAAGGTTTTTATTATTAAACATTAATTTAATATACTGTAGCACACATTTTTTAAGGTTCTGATTTTCTACTTATATTATAAATAATTAAACAAATTTATTAATAGTTTTTTATGATTGATTTTATATAAAATTCTTGCAATAAAATAATACCAATGGTATAATATAAAAATGTTGTAATATAATTTAATATTGTAGAAATACAAAAATAGATGGAGGTTATTTATGAATATTTGTGTATATGGAGCAGCAAGTAGCGAAATTGAATCAAGCTTTATGGAAGCCGGAGTTGAACTAGGAAAAGAAATGGCAAAACGTGGACATGGGCTTGTATTCGGTGGAGGAAGAAATGGAATGATGGGAGCAGTTGCAAGAGGAGTAGAAGAAGGAAACGGAAATATACTAGGAATTGCACCTAAATTTTTTGAGGACTCAAATGCTGAGATTTCTTTTAAAAACTGTACAGAATTTATTCACACAGCTGATATGAGAGAAAGAAAAAAATTGTTAGATGAAAAATCAGATGCTTTTATTATTGCACCAGGTGGAATTGGAACTTTTGATGAGTTTTTTGAAATACTAACATTAAAACAATTAGGTAGACATAATAAACCAATAGTTATGTGGAACTTAAATAATTATTATGATAATCTAGAAAATATGATGCAAGTTTCAGTTGATAAACACTTTATTACAGATGATTGCAGAAAACTATATAGAATTACAAAGAATATAGATAAAATGTTAAGCTATATAGAAAATTACGATCCAACTGTAGTAGATTTAACAAAAGTAAAAATAAGATAATAATAAACAAAAGTGATTTTTTCACTTTTGTTTATTTTAAATAAACGCCAAAAAATATAGTAATGAGGAGAGCAAAATAAATGAAAAATTATTTTTTTACATCAGAAAGTGTAACAGAAGGACATCCGGACAAGCTATGTGATTATATATCAGATACAATATTAGACGAATGTTTAAAACAAGATCCAAATTCAAGAGTTGCAGTTGAAACTTTTGCTGCTAATAACACTATAACAATAGCAGGACAAATAACTACTCTAGCTAAAATTAATGTTGAAGATCTAGTAAGAGATAAAATAAAAGAGATAGGTTTTGATAATGCTAAATTAGATATGGACTATAGAACATGTAATATAAATATTGATATTACACAACAAAGCCCAGATATAGCAATGCGGAGTTGACATAGGAGGTGCTGGAGACCAAGGAATTATGTTTGGATTTGCTTGTGATGAAACAGAAAACTACATGCCATTTGCTATTGACATGGCTCACAAACTAGCAAAAAAACTTACAGATGTAAGAAAGAGTAAAGAAATACCATTTCTAAGGCCAGACGGAAAAACACAAGTAACAGTAGAATATGAAAACGATAAGCCAAAGAGAATAGAAAATATTTTAATATCTACGCAACATGATTCGGACATAGAACTAGCAGAATTAAAAAAAGAAATAATTGACAAAGTAATAAAAAAAGTTATACCAACAAATATGTTAGATGATAAAACTAATATATATATTAATCCAACTGGAAGATTTGTAATAGGAGGACCACTTGGAGATACAGGATTAACTGGAAGAAAGATTATTGTTGATACATATGGAGGATATGCAAGACATGGTGGAGGAGCCTTTTCTGGCAAAGATGCAAGTAAAGTTGATAGATCTGCAGCATATATGCTTAGACATATTGCGAAAAATATAGTAGCTAATGGCTTAGCTAAGAAATGTGAAATACAAGTTTCTTATGCAATAGGAATGAAAGAACCATTATCTGTATGTGTTAACACATTTGGGACAAGCCAAACTATGACAGAAGATGATATTGCTAAACTAATAAAAGAAAGATTTGATTTGACTCCAAATGGAATTATTGAGTATTTGAGATTAAAAGAACCAATTTATACAAAAACAACAAATTATGGACATTTTGGAAAAAATGATTTACCATGGGAAAAGATAATTAAGCTTTAAACAACAAAAAAACACTAAAAGGAGAAAATAATGAAAGATAGCTGGTTTAATAAAGAATACAAAGAAGTTGAAAATGAATTAGAATCTAATATAAATAATGGATTAAATTCAACGAAGATTGAAGAAAAAATTGATAAATACGGATATAACGAAATACAATCTAAGAAAAAGAAACCACTAATATTAAGATTTTTAGAACAATTTAAAGATTTTATGATTATTATATTAATAATTGCAGCAATTGTTTCTGGAATTGTAGGATATATACAAGGGGATGGAATTACTGATTCTATAATAATATTAATAGTAGTAGTTATGAATGCTATTATAGGTGTAGCTCAAGAAAGTAAAGCAGAAAAATCACTAGAGGCACTTCAAAAAATGAGTGCACATGCTTCAAAGGTATTAAGAGATGGAAAAGTACAAGTTATTCCAGCAAGAGAACTTGTACCAGGTGATATTGTAATATTAGATACAGGAGATTTTGTACCAGCTGATTTAAGAATAATAGAAGCAGTAAACTTAAAATCACAAGAGTCATCTTTAACAGGAGAATCTGTACCAGTAGAAAAAAACAATGAAAAAATCGAAGATGTGGAAGTATCAATTGGAGACAGAACTAATATGTTATTTTCTTCAAGTTTAATAACATATGGTAGAGGAAAAGGCATTGTAGTAGAAACAGGAATGAACACTGAAGTTGGAAGGATTGCAACAATTATAAATAATACAGAAAAGCAAGAAACACCATTACAAAATAAATTAAATAAGCTTGGAAAAACACTAGGAATTGCTGCAATAATAATATGTGTTTTTATTTTTGGAATAGGTCTATTACAGGGAAAGCCAGTTATTGATATGTTCATGACAGCAGTGAGTCTTGCAGTTGCAGCAATTCCAGAAGGGTTGGCTGCAGTTTCAACTATTGTACTTGCTATAGGAGTACAAAAAATGGCAAGTAAAAATGCAATAATAAAAAGATTACCAGCAGTAGAAACCCTTGGAAGTAGTACAGTTATATGCTCTGATAAAACGGGAACATTAACTCAAAACAAAATGACAGTTGAAAAAGTATATTGGAATAATAATATAAGAAATATAAATGAAATAAAAAATATTGATAAAGATTTAGAAAAACTTGTTTTTGCAAATATGCTATGCAATGATACAAAAATATCACCAGATAATACATTAAATGGAGATCCTACAGAAACTGCATTAATTGATATGGGATTTAAACTAGACTTTGATCCAAGTTTTTATGAAACAATGAAAAGAGTTGACGAGATACCATTTGATTCTGAAAGAAAATTAATGACAACGATTAATGAATTAGGTGATAAATATATTGTTTATACTAAGGGTGGAGTAGACGAACTATTAAAAAGATGTACAACATACTTATTAAATGAAAGTATTGAGAAGAACTTAGAAGATTATAAAGTTAAGATAATAGAGAATAATGAATTCATGGCAAAAGATGCACTAAGAGTACTTGCATGTGCATTTAAAGAGTTAGACCATAAACCTACAAGCCAAGAAATGAAAGATATAGAAAAAGACCTAACGTTTATTGGAATGGTTGGAATGATAGATCCGCCAAGAGAAGAAGCAAAAAAAGCAGTAAAAAAATGTAAAAATGCAGGAATTAAAACAGTAATGATAACAGGGGATCATAAAATTACAGCTACAGCAATAGCAAAGCAATTAGGAATATTAGAAAAAGAAGATGAAGCTATAACAGGACAAGAACTTGAGAAGATGACTGATGAAGACTTAGAAAGAAATGTGAGAAAATATTCTGTTTACGCAAGAGTTTCTCCAGAACATAAAGTTAGAATAGTTAAAGCTTGGCAAAAAAATGGACAAATAGTTGCAATGACTGGAGATGGAGTTAATGACAGTCCTGCTTTAAAAACTGCTGATATTGGTTGTGCAATGGGAATTGTAGGAACAGATGTAGCAAAAGAAGCAGCAGATGTTATATTAACAGATGATAATTTCGCAACTATTGTAACAGCAGTTGAAGAAGGCAGAAGAATATATAATAATATTTTAAAGGCTATACAATTCTTACTTTCAAGCAATGTTGGAGAGATTATAATGCTGTTTTTAGCAACATTAATAACTCCTTTACTTGCTAAATGGTTTGGAATACAGAATATTGGAAAATTAGAAATACTATTGCCTATGCATATTTTATGGATTAACTTAGTAACAGATTCTTTACCAGCATTAGCACTAGCATTTGATCCAGCAGATAAGGACATCATGACAAAGAAACCTATAAAACCTGGAAAAGGTATTTTTACTAAAGGAATGACATGGAGAATAGTTTATCAAGGAATTATGATAGGATTAATTACATTAATTGCATTTATTATTGGACTTGCAACTACTACTTCGCCAATAGATGGTTTAACATTAGAACAATCAAAAATTGAAGTTGGACAAACAATGGCATTCATTACTTTGGCATTTTCTGAATTAGTACATGTGTTTAATATTAGAAATAATAAAAAGTCAATATTTAAAACATCTATACTAAATAATAAAAAGTTGATATTAGCCATAGTTGCTTCAGCAATGCTAATGGTAATAATTTTATTAATACCTGGATTAAGAACAATATTTAGTATACCAATATTACCAAAAGAAAATGTTATGGAATTAGTTATATTGATTCTAAGTCCTATAATAATAGTTGAGTTATTAAAATTACTTAAAATTAACACAACAAAAGATGAAGAATAAGATAGATTAATATTATAAATACATTAAGGATAAAAAATTATGAAAAAAAAGGACCTTGTTATTGGAATAGAAGGATTAGTTGGTGCAGGAAAAACAAGCATCTGTAGAGAATTATTAAAAAAGATACCTAATTCAGTATTACTAAATGGAGGAAACCTATATAGAGCAATTGTTTATACAATGTTACAAACAGAACCTAATATGCTAAAGCTAAAAAGAAAAATGAAAAATGCAGACATTAGAAAAGTTATGGAAGAACTAGGTGTAAAAATAAAAATTGAGAACCAAGAAACTGAAATATACATAGGAAATATTCATGCATCAGAAGAAGTTTTACAATCTAAAACTTCTTCTTTAGCAGTTTCATTAATAGGAGGAACTGCTGACAATACACAATTATTTAAATATGCAAAAGAAATTATAGATGAGCTAAAAAAAGATAAGGTTGTAATAGTTTCAGGAAGAAGTATAATGAAAATATATCCTGATATAGACTATCATTTTTTTATAACAGCTAGTCTTAAAGAACGTATAAAAAGAAAATGCATACAATATAGAGAAAAAAATAATAACATAAAGATAAAATTAAATATAATTGTAAGAGATTTACTTCAAAAAATGGCAGGGTTTTATAAAATATATCCTAATACCATTAAAGTTGATTTAACTAATTGTAAATCTGTAAAAGAATCAACTGATATAGTATATAACATGCTTAATAATTATAATGAACAGTAAAAAATTAAATAAAAGAATAATATGGAGGAAATATGAAATACATTAATAAAAAACTTGAAAAATTTAACTCTGATATAAAAAGTAAAAAGATTGCCATAATAGGAATTGGAGTTAGCAATATACCAATAATTGAGTATTTTGAAAAAAGTGGATTAGATATTACTGTATTTGATGAGAGAAGCGAAGAAAAAATACCTAAAGAAGTAAAAGAAAATATAAGAAAATATAATGTAAAGATTAATTTAGGTGCAGACAGTCTAAAAGAATTAAAAGGATTTGACATTATATTTAGATCTCCTAGTTGTATGCCAACAAGAAAAGAATTAAGAGAGGAAAAGGAAAGAGGAGCAATTGTTACAACAGAAATAGAAATGTTTATGAAATTATGTCCAGCTAAAATAATTGGAGTAACTGGAAGTGATGGAAAAACAACTACTACAAGTTTAATATATTCAATATTAAAACAAGGTGGATATAATTGCTTTCTTGGTGGAAATATAGGAACACCATTATTTACCAAACTTAACGAAATAACTCCTGAAGATTTTGTAGTGCTTGAACTGAGCAGTTTTCAATTAATGAAAATGAATATAAGCCCAGAAATCTCTGTAATAACAAATATTACACCAAATCATTTAAATGTTCATAGCTCATATGAAGAATACATAGATGCAAAATCTAATATATTTAAATATCAAACTGAAAATGGTAAATTAGTCTTGAATCATGATAATACAATAACAAAGATGTTAGCATCAAAAGCTCCGGGCAAAGTTGTTTTTTTTAGTAGTAAGGAAAAACTAGAAGATGGAGTTATTCTAGACAATAATATAATAAAAATCTGTAAAGATAAGTTAAGAAGACACATTATAAATACTGAAGACATAATTATTAGAGGAAATCATAATTATGAGAATATTTGTGCTGCAATTGCTGCAACAGAAGGATTAGTTGATATTGACAATATAGTAAAAGCAATAAAAAGTTTTAAAGGAGTAGAACATAGAATAGAACTAGTAAGAGAAATTAATGGAGTAAAATGGTATAATGATTCAATTGGAACTAGCCCTACAAGAACTATAGCAGGAATAAATTCATTTAAAGAGAGAATAGTTTTAATAGCTGGAGGTTATGATAAAAAACTTGATTATACGCCAATAGCAAAACCAATTTTAGATAGAGTAGATGCATTAATACTAATTGGAGATACTGCAACTAAGATTTTTGATGCAGTAAAAGAAGAGGAAGAAAAAGAAAACAAAAAAATAAAAATATATATGTGTAGTGAATTTAAAGAAATTGTGGAAACAGCTTATAAAATTGCTAAACCAGGAGAAGTAGTTTTATTTTCACCTGCCAGTGCAAGTTTCGACATGTTTAAAAACTTTGAAGAGAGAGGAAATAAATTTAAGGAATTAGTTAATAATTTGTAACTAATAAATAATAAACCTCATATTATTTATAAAAGAAAAAGTTGTAAATAATAGGAGGTTCTTTTTATGCTAAAATCATATGAAGAATATATGAAAGAAATTTTAGAATATAATGTAAATCAAATGCAAGAAAAGTGCTGCATTATTGAACAAAATAGCAATATGATTAATACATATAATAACGAAATTGAGGAGTTTTATCCAGAAATATATAAAATAATCTATCCAATGATATGCAAAGCATGTATGAATATTAATACAAATGTTAATATAGAAATAGTAAATAAAATAACAGAAGAAATCTATATTAATTTTGAAAGTACAGAAATTTCTGAAGAAATGAATAATGTTAGAAGATATAATAACCAAAGAATAAAACAAGACTATAATAATCAATATAGAAATTCTTTATTAAGAGATTTGATAAAAATACTTGTAATAAGAGAATTGTTCTCTCCGGGTAAAAGAAATATTAATGTAAATAATCTATATTATTAAAAAACAAAGCACATTCTCTAATGTGCTTTGTTCTTTAATAGTTATTTTTTAAAGCCTTTTGAATTCTTAAATTAGCATCTTTTTTAGCAAGTTCCTGTCTTTTATCAAATAATTTTTTACCTTTAGCAATTCCTAACTCTACTTTAACAAGATTATTTTTAAAGTACAAATTTAATGGAACTAATGAATAACCCTTTTGAGAAACTAAACCAGTTAATTTATTAATTTCTCTCCTAGTAAGTAATAGTTTCCTAGTTCTCAAGGGGTCTTTATTAAAAATGTTTCCATGTTCATATGGACTAATATGCATACCAATTATAAATACTTCACCATTCTTTATTGTTGCATATGTATCTTTTATATTTACTTTATTATTTCTAATTGATTTTATTTCTGTTCCGGTTAAAACAATACCACATTCCAGTTTATCATTAATAGAATAATTATGAAAGGCAGTAGGATTTGAAGCAATAATTTTCATCTTTATCACCTATAATATATTAATATAAAAATTATAACATATTATTAAAAAAAGTCAAAAAATAAGTAAGATTATTTTTTTTAATCTTACTTATAATGAATTAATTATTATCATAATTTCTATGTTCATACTGAGAACCATAATACCAAACTAAAGCAACTATTGCAATTGTAACTACTGCAAAAATCATCCAAATCCAAGCTGTTGTTGACATACCTAAAACGTTATTGTTATTTGCTGCTGTTCTTTCAGCAGTATAACCACTATTAGAAGCTGTATCCATTTTTGATTTCATATTATCACCTAAATTCGTTGCACCTGACATCATACTACTACCGGCATCTTTAATTCCGTTTGCAGTACTTTTAACACCATTTTCAATATGATTTTCAGCATTTTTCAAAGCAGTACCAGCCTTATTTCCACTGCTTTTTATATCAGACTTTAGGTTACTAGCATAAATATTACAACATAGTAGGATAGAAACTAAACAGATAATTAATGAGATTATAATTATTTTTTTATTCATAATAAAAAACCTCCAAAAAAAATTTATATACTTAGTATTTTTTTTTAGAGATTTTTTATACATAATTTAAAAAAGTTATTTAATTTTTATGATAATTGCTATTCCTAGAAATATAATAACAATTCCAACAACAATAAGAATAATATTTATAATATTAGTGATAGACATTTCACCAGAATCATCATAATCAGTTGTAGTAGAAACTGAAGGCATTGAAGCATCTGAAGAACTAGATTCATCAGTAGAAGATCTATCTAGAGCTGCTGCTCCATCAACTGTTGTAGTATCTACAAAATTTGAAGAATTATTTGAATTAGAAGTGTTAGACAAATCCATATTAATGCTATCAGTAGCAAAACAAATTGAATTAAAAACAACTAAAAACATAATTAAAAAAACTAAAAAAATTTTTTTTGACATATAATTTACCTCCATAGTATTTCTAATGTTTTTAAAATTATAATAATATAATACACAAAAATTGTAAAAAAGTCTATAAAAAACCAAAAAATATTTTAATAATAAAAAAAAATAAACATATATTTATAAAAAGAATATATGGGGGAAATCATTATGGCATATTCAGAAAGAGAGCTCCTTGCTAGAATAATACAATGTGAAGCAGGAGGAGAAGGCGATAATGGAATGAAAGCTGTTGCAAGCGTGATAATGAATAGAACAAATTCAAGTGAAGGAGAATATTCTAGAATATCACAAGGGCGGGAACATAAGAAATATAATCTTTCAAAATGGACAGTTCGATTGTGCTACAGACAATTTATTTGGAAAATATAATCCACAAAATATTTATAACATGAACCCAACACAAATACATTATGATATAGCAGATTGGGCACTTTCAGGAAATAGACTTGCAGAAATAGGCATTTGCTTATGGTATTTAAATCCATTTAAACCAACATGTAGTGAAACTTTCCCGTATAATGGTTCAGGTACATTTCATACAAGATTAGGCGATCATTGCTTTTATAGACCAACTGAATTGTATGCAAATACCTAGAAAAGGAGGGTAATAATGAATTCAGACGAATTAAATAATAATAGAAGGGCAAGAACACAAGAAGAAATGAATTTTTCTGAAAAAAGAGAAGTAAACTTAAGAAACGAAACTAATAGACAAAATAATGAACAAGACATACCAGAAATCTTAACTAATCCTATTTATACACCAGCATTTTTAAAAGAACAAATTGGTAAGCTAATGAGAGTAGAGTTTTTAATAGGTACAAATAATATGGTAGATAGAATAGGTTTTTTAGAAGACGTTGGAGCAAGTTACATACTACTAAGATCCTTTGAAGGTGATAGTTTAATATATGCAGATATATATTCAATAAAATTTATAACTATTTCTGCTACATATGCAGGAATGCCTAGTTATCAAAATTTTAACAATTATTCTAATATGAATAAATTTTATTAATATAGTTAACCAATAAATAGTAATATATGATATAATAATACAAGGAGTAACAAATATAGTATGAATGGAAAAAAAATTAAACTTTTTAAAACAGTATTAACTATTATAAGTATAATGCTAATTATTATAATTACAATATATCTAATACCAGTAATTAAAAATATATCAACAACTGAAGGACAGATTGAATTTAAAACCAAAGTTGAACAATCTGGAATACTAGGCTTATTAATGCTCTTTGGATTACAATTTGCACAAATTTTTCTGTTTATTCTTCCAGGTGAACCTATAGAAGTATTAGCAGGAATGTGCTATGGAACAATTAAAGGTTGCATTTTTATAGATATCTCAGCAGCCATAATATCTTCTATTATAATTGTACTAGTAAAAAAATATGGAAGAAAGTTTATATATGAATTTAATGATAAAGAAAAAATAGAGAAAATAGAAAAAAGCAAATTATTTAATGATCAAAAGAAAATAGAAATGATAATGATGTTTCTTTTTCTAATACCAGGAACACCAAAAGATTTATTAGTATACTTAGCAGGTATACTACCAATTAATCATAAAAGGTTTATATTAATGTCTACAATTGCAAGAATACCATCAATAATTACTTCAACTTATGCAGGAGCAAACTTAGCAGTTGGAGATTGGAAGACTTGCATAAAAGTATATGCAATTACATTTATATTTTTAATATGCATATACCTAGTCATAAGAATAATTAGAAAACTAAAAAAACATATAAAAAATCCTAGTTACTAGGATTTTTTTATGTTATAGTTATATTATAATAAGAAGTCACAAAAAAGTCATTTATTAAAGATATAATAAATACAGGAGAAGAAATATGAAAAAAGTAATAAAAAAAATAATAATATTTGTAGTAACAGTAATATTCATTTTAAGTATTGTAATAATTGGTACAGGATATAAAATGTATAAAGATGCAATAACTTCAGAACCTCTTGAAAAGAAAGTAGCAGTTATTAGAAGCAAAAAGAACTATACAAAGCTTTCTGAAATGCCACAGATATATAAAGATGCAGTTATATCAGTTGAGGATCATAGATTTTATAAACATAAAGGAATAGATTTAATATCATTAGGACGAGCACTTGTAAATGATATTAAAGCTATGGAGTTTGTTGAAGGTGGAAGTACAATTACTCAGCAACTTTCAAAGAATATATATTTCACTCAAAAGAAAGAAATAACAAGAAAAGTTGCAGAAGTTTTTATGGCTTTAAATATTGAAAAAAAATATAGCAAAGAAGAAATATTAGAGTTATATCTAAATTCAAGCTATTTTGGAGATGGATATAATACAGTAAAAGAAGCGGCTTTGGGATATTTTAAAAAACAACCTCTAAAAATGACAAGTAGTGAAAGCATCATGTTGGCAGGAATACCAAATGCACCATCAGTATATTCACCAACCAAAAATCCAGAACTTAGCAAACAAAGGCAAAGACAAGTAGCTAAAAAGATGGTTGAGTATGGATATTTAACCGAAGATGAAGAAAAGGAAATAATTAAATAGAATTATTGCTATTGAATATATTAAATAAACTATGACCTTGTAAGTTTTTTTTTATATGCAAATAGTATAGAAGATTACCAAAAATTCATTGAAAAAATGGTAAAAAACATAAAACATAAATGTATTTATGATAGTATAATAAATATAATAAAATTTAAAGAAAGAGGAAAGATTATGAAAAAAACAAAAATACTATCAATATTATTTATATTTTGCTTATTAGTTAGTTTAATAATTCCAATAACCACAGTATATGCAGAAAGCAAAAAAGAAGTAACATTAAATTTTAAAGGTGGAACAATTCATGATGGTTATGTAGAATATAGCAAAATAGGAAAATTACAATTATTTAAAGGTGATGAACTAGTTACTAATATTTCAAATAATATGGTGATTGATTTAAATGAAGCAGAGTACAAGTTTGTAATTGAAGAAATTGAAGATACAAGTGTTTCTGGTGCTAATATACCTATAAAATTAAACATTAACAATTGGTATTACCCTATAACAACAATAGTGGGTGAAGCTAAATCTACATTCAAATTAGAATCAAGTAAATTTAGCGGAACATTAGATGTTAAACTTGTAAAAATAATAACAGCTATTAATACAAAGGTTGAAAATGTTTATGAAAATATAACATCAAAAGGTGTAATTGATTTAACTAATGGGCAAGAATATGTAATAGATTTTTCTAAAACTGATGAATTAACAGAAGGATTAAAATCATTTGCAGATTTAGATAAAACACTATATTATAAGAGAAACAATGATGGTCTATTAGTAACAGACAACGAAAGTGAAGCTGCTATAAAAATAGTTGGAAATAAATCAGAAAATAAAGCAATATTAACTGCAGTAAATGTCGGAACTAAAAAAAGCGAAGTTTTTAAAGGATTTCACATGCAATATACAGGTTCTGCAATTGATTTTGATGACCATGATGGAGGAATTATACTTGAAACAAGATATGATTATTATACTAGGTGTACTTATGAATTCACATTCCAATATGAAAAAGAAGAAATTAGTCCTAAAGAATATAAAGTTATTGAAGGTGCTAATCAAATATATACTATTGATAAAGCAAAAAATGCAACATTCAAGATTAATGCAGACTTTAATTTATTTGAAAACGGTGGAAAAGTATATGTTGACAGTATTTTGTTAGATAGCAATAATTATACTTCAAAATCAGGCAGTACAATAATAGCTTTAAAAGATGCTTATTTAAAAACATTATCTGTTGGAGAACACACTTTAAAGGTTACTTTTGCTGATGGCGGAAAAACTACTACAAAATTTACAATTAAAGAACAACAAAAAATAGAAGAAAATAAAGATACACTAAAAGAAGAACAACAAGAAGATACAAATAATGTATCTAATCCAAAAACAGGGGATAATATAATTATATATGTTGCAATATTTACTGCAAGTGTAACCGGGATAGTTATGATAATAGTTGCCAATAGAAAAAAACAAAATAAATAAAATATAAGGTTAGCTAATAAAAGCTAACCTTGTTTTTTTGCAAAAAAAATGTTATAAATATATATTAGTATTATCTAATTTTTATTTAGTTAGAAAAAATAAAGAATTGGTAAAAATTATAATTAATAAAAAGTTTTTGGAGGCTAATAAAATATTTCTTAGGCAATAAAGGGAGGAAAAAATGTTTAAATTACATTCAGAATATAAACCAACAGGCGATCAACCAGAAGCAATAGAATACCTATCAAAGGGAATAAAAGAAGGAAAAAAGTTCCAGACACTTCTTGGAGTTACAGGTTCAGGTAAAACTTTTACTATGGCGAATATAATAGAAAAAACACAAAGACCAACTCTTGTATTAGCACATAACAAAACACTTGCAGGACAGCTTTATAGTGAATTTAAAGAATTATTCCCAGAAAACCATGTTGAATATTTTGTGTCATATTATGACTATTATCAGCCAGAAGCATATATTGCTTCTTCAGACACATATATAGAAAAAGATTCATCAGTTAATGATGAAATAGATAAACTTCGCCATTCTGCAACAGCCTCTTTGTTTGAAACAAGAGATGTAATAATTGTTGCATCAGTTTCTTGTATATATGGTTTAGGTGACCCAATAGACTATGAAAATATGATTGTTTCATTAAGACCGGGAATGCAGAAAACTAGAGATGAGATACTAAAAAAATTAGTAAAAATGCAATATACAAGAAATGAATTAGATTTTAAAAGGGGAACATTTAGGGCAAAAGGTGATATAATAGAAATTTACCCATCTGATAAGGGAGAAAGTGCAATAAGAGTAGAAATGTGGGGAGATGAAATTGAGAAAATTTTCGAAATTAATCCACTAACAGGAAAATCTATAGGAACTAGACAGCATGTAATGATATTTCCTAATTCACATTACGTAACAACTTCAGAAAAAATGGAAAGAGCAATAGGAACAATTGAAAAAGAACTTGAGGAACAGATTGAATATTTTAAATCTCAAAACAAATTAATAGAAGCACAAAGAATAAAAGAAAGAACAAACTTTGACATTGAAATGATGAAAGAAACCGGATTTTGTCAAGGAATAGAAAATTATTCAAGACATATAAGTGGCAGAGAGACAGGTTCACCACCGTTTACTTTATTTGATTATTTTCCAAAAGATTTTTTACTATTAATAGATGAATCACATGCTACTATTCCACAGGTAAGAGCCATGTATAATGGTGACAGAGCAAGAAAAGAATCTTTGGTAAAATATGGGTTTAGGCTTCCATCTGCATTTGATAATAGACCACTAACATTCAAAGAATTTGAAGAAAGAATTAATCAGTGCATATTTGTAAGTGCAACTCCAGCAGATTATGAAAAAGAACATAGCAAAGAAAATGTTATTGAACAAATTATTCGTCCTACAGGACTATTAGATCCACAAATAGAAGTAAAACCAATAGAAAATCAGATAGACGACTTAATAACACAAATTAGAAAAAGAACAGAAAAAAAAGAAAGAGTTTTGGTTACAACTTTAACTAAAAAAATGGCAGAAGATTTAACATCATATCTAGCAGGAATAGATATTAAAGTTAGATACATGCATTCAGATATAAAAGCTCTTGAAAGAATGGAAATAATAAGAGATTTAAGACTGGGAGAATTTGATGTTTTAGTTGGGATAAACCTATTAAGAGAAGGATTAGACATACCAGAGGTTTCATTAGTAGCAATACTAGATGCAGACAAAGAAGGATTTCTTCGTTCAGAACGTTCTTTAATTCAAACTATTGGACGTGCTGCTAGAAATGCAGATGGAAAAGTTATAATGTATGCAGATGAACTTACAGAGAGCATGGAAAAAGCAATAACAGAAACGAATAGAAGAAGAAAACTACAACAAGAATACAATAGAGAACATGGAATTACTCCAACAACGATAAACAAATCAATTAGAGATAGTATTAAAGCAACAAAAATAGAAAAAATAGAAAGTGACTATAAAATATCAAAAGATGAAACAGTTGAAGAAATAATAACTAGACTTACAGACGAAATGCTAAAACATGCAGCAAATATGGAATTTGAAAAAGCAGCAGAATTGAGAGATAAAATAAAAGAACTAAAAAAACTCATTAGTTTTAACTAATGAGTTTTTTTAGTTACATTTCTTGTTCACCAGGAATTATATAATCAACTACACCATAAATAACAGCTCCAATTATTGCTGCCATCCAAGAAATTGTATAACCAGCTACAAAGAATTGTGTTATATATAAAGTTACTGCAGCTAAAACAAATCCTACGAATCCTTTACCAAAAGGACTTGCTTGTAATCCTGTGAATTTTACTATCAAATAATCAATTACAGTTAAAACTATGGCAGCCAAAGCTAAAGACCATATATTATTTATTGTAAATCCAGGAGTAAAAAATGCAGTTATAGCTAACACAATTGCAGCAGCCACTAATCTTCCAACAATTTGTCCAAATGTTGAAGTGTGGTTTTGTGAACTAATGTTATCTTGATTGTTAGACATAATAACCTCCATTCCATAATTTAAGACAAAATAATTATGCTAAAATTATTTGTAACATTTAGTCAATATATATTTTGCACTAAAAAATAATAAATATTCAAATTTTTGAATAATAAAATTAAAAAAAGATAAAAATAACAAAAATAAAATTTTAGGGTGATGCTAATGCTAATTACATTTGTAAGAGCAATTATATTATACATAATTGTACTTGTAGTAATGAGATTAATGGGAAAGAGAGAAATTGGACAGTTACAACCTTTTGAACTTGCAATATCAATAATGATTGCAGATTTGGCTTCAATTCCAATGACAGAGTTAGGAATACCAATATCTAATGGGATAATTCCAATTTTAGGATTACTTGTAATGCATTTAATTATTTCTGTTTTAAATATAAAAAGCATAAAAGCAAGAGAGATAATATGCGGCAGACCGGCAATACTAATATATAGAGGCAGAATAGATGAAAAAGTATTACAAAAAGAAAGATTTACAATAAATGAACTTCAAGAAAGATTAAGAGGAGATAATATATTTAATATAAGTGATGTAGAATATGCAATATTAGAAACAAATGGCCAAGTTACAGTAATACCAAAACCAAACAAGCGAAATGTTGTAACAGAAGATTTGAATATCAATGCAGAATATGAGGGAATACCATATGATTTAGTAATAGATGGAAAAATTATGTATGATAATTTGAAGACATTAGGAAAAGATGAAATATGGTTGCAAAGACAATTAAAAGGATTTAAAACAAATGTAAGAGATGTTTTAATTGCAACATTAGATGGCAAAGGGCAAATTTTTTGTCAGAAAAAAGGAGATAAAAATGAATAAAGAATTATTAATTAGTATAGCTGTAATAGTTGCAATAATAATATTAGATATTATAACTACCAATTATACTGAACATGCAATATATATACTTTCTCAAAAAATAGAAGCAATAAAGGAAGATATATTAAATGAAAGAACTGAAAAAAATAATTTAAAAAAGCAAGTAAACCAATTACAAGAAGAATGGACAAACCACTACAAAAAATTAGCTTATTATTTAGAACATGATGAATTGGAAAAAGTAAAAACAAAAATAACTAGAATTAATGGATATATAGAACAAGAAGAATATAAAGACACATATGTAGAGCTGGAAGAGACATCATTTATTTTACAACATATAGCAGACAAAGAAAAATTTTCAGTTCAAAGTATATTTTAAAATTAGATCACTAAACGAAACTTTTTTATAAATGATAAAAATATAAAAAATTGCTGTTAGGTAAATTATATATTAAAAGAAATACAACACATGTTAGAAGAAAAAAATATGAATTTGTATAAAAATGGAACTGTAATATATACGCACACACGGTAATTTAAAGAATAACAATAAAGCAGAAAATAAAACTGCTTTGTTTTGGTTATACTAAAAGAGATGGATAAAAATTCATTTCTTTTTGCGTTGCATCGCTATTGCCTTTGAGATTTCTTCATTACATTCGGAAACTCAAAGCGGCGAGTCCAAAGGGCGACTAAAGTCGCTTTGTTCTATTTGATAAAAAATACTCTAAAAATAAAAAAAAAATAAAAAATCTATTGACATATTATTATAATTTTAGTATACTAGATTTCGTCGGAAAGAAATGGGCGCATAGCTCAGCTGGAAGAGCATCTGCCTTACAAGCAGGGGGTCACAGGTTCGAGCCCTGTTGTGCCCACCATTTTTTTACGGCCTGGTAGTTCAGTTGGTTAGAACGCTAGCCTGTCACGCTAGAGGTCGACGGTTCGAGCCCGTTCCAGGTCGCCATTTTTTTATATAATAAAAAATGCCTTGATAGCTCAGTCGGTAGAGCAAAGGACTGAAAATCCTTGTGTCAGTGGTTCGATTCCACTTCAAGGCACCACTATTTTATGGCGAGATAGCTCAGTTGGCTAGAGCATTCGGTTCATACCCGACAGGTCGGTGGTTCGAATCCACTTCTCGCTACCAAAACCATTCGTTTTCAGAATGGTTTTTTTAGTATTGTTTATTTTAATAAAATTTGTTATACTAGTTAAGAAAACAATGAGTATTTTGGAGAAAAAATGATAGCAGAAGTTATAATTAATAGCAATGTTAAAAATTTAAATAAAGTATTTGACTATAATATACCAAGCAATTTAGAAAATAGTGTTAGTGTTGGCAGTAGGGTTCTTGTTCAATTCGGAAATAAGAAAGATTTAGAAGAAGCTTTTGTTATTTCTATAAAAGAAAAATCCGAATACAAGGTGAAGGATATTATAAAAATAGAAGAAGGAATTGGACTGACGGAAGAGAACATTAAACTTGCAAAATTAATGGCCAGAAGATATTTTTGTAATATTTCAGATTGCATAAAATTAATGTTACCTCCTGGAACATTAACAAAAAAAATAGAAAAAAGAATAAAGGAAAAAACTACAAAGTTTGTTTTTCTACAAAAAGATGAAGATGAAATTAATAGCGATATAGAAAATAGAATTATAAAATCTGAAAAGCAAATTCGAGTACTTAATTTTTTAATGTCAAATGATGAAATTCAAATAAATGATTTAATATTATATACAGATGTATCTAGCAACATATTAAAAACATTACAAAAAAACGGATATATTGATATAATAGAAAAACAAGTAGAGAGAAATCCATTTATAAATAAAAACATAGATAGAAGTACTAAGTTAAAATTAACAGAAGAACAAGAAAAGGCCTTTAATGAAATTAACAAAGAAATAGAAAAAAATACTTTTAAAGAATTTCTTCTTTATGGTGTGACTGGATCAGGAAAAACTGAAATATATTTACAGTTAATTGAAAAGGTACTAGCAAAAAATAAGACAGCAATTTTGTTAGTACCAGAAATATCGTTAACACCGCAAATGGTTAATAGATTTATATCTCGATTTGGACAAGATGATATAGCAGTTTTGCATAGTAAGTTATCTATTGGAGAAAGATTTGATCAATGGGTTAAAATAAAAAACGGAGAAAGCAAAATAGTTATAGGAGCACGTTCTGCAATTTTGGCTCCACTAAATAATATAGGAATAATAATAATAGATGAAGAACATGATAGTTCTTACAAATCAGAAACAAACCCTAGATTCAATGCTAAAGAGATAGGAAAATACATAGCACAAAAAGAAAATATACCAATTGTATTAGGAAGTGCAACTCCAGATATAAATTCCTTTTATAAAGCTAATGAAGGAGAAATAAAACTATTAAAACTAACTCACAGAGCCAATAATTCATCTCTTCCAAGAGTTAATATAATTGATTTAAGACAAGAATTAGCAAATGGAAACAGAAGTATACTAAGCAGAAAGCTATATGATGAAATAGAAGAAAACTTAAAAAATAAGAAACAGACCATTTTGTTCTTAAACAGAAGAGGATACTCTACGTTTGTTATGTGCAGAGATTGCGGTTATACTTTAAAATGTAAAAACTGCAATATTACAATGACATATCATCTAAAAACAAATAAGTTAAAATGTCACTATTGTGGATATGAGCAAAATAATATAAGCGTATGTCCAGAATGTAAAAGTCATAATATAAAATATTTTGGAACAGGAACACAAAAACTAGAACAAGAGATTCAAAAAATATTTCCCAAAGCGACAACTTTAAGAATGGACATTGATACTGTAAGTAAAAAGAATTCTCATGAAAAAATATTAGAACAGTTTAAAAATGAAAATGTAGATATTTTGATAGGAACTCAAATGGTTGTAAAAGGTCATCATTTTCCAAATGTTACACTAGTTGGAGTAATAGCAGCAGATAGCAGCTTATATATAGAAGACTATAGAGCAAACGAAAGAACTTTTCAAATTTTAACACAAGTTGCAGGAAGAGCAGGAAGAGATAAATATCCAGGCAGAGTGGTTATTCAGACATATAATCCAGAAAACTTTGCAATCGAATGTGCACAAAAACAAAATTATGACATTTTCTATGAAAAAGAGATATATTTAAGAGAACAATTGAACTATCCACCATTTTGCGATATAATAATAATAGGTTTTACAAGTGAAATAGAGGAAGATGTTACTAAGTCTGCTACTAAAGTATATAGAAATATATGTAAATTAGCAAAAGAAGAAAATATACAATTGCAAATATACAAACCTTTACCATCACCAATAGATAAAATAAAAAACAAATATAGATGGAGAATAATATTAAAAGGAAAAATTAATAATAAGTTAATAAACATAATAAACAATTCTATAGAAACAAAAAATAGTAAAGTTAGAATTAATGTAGATACAAATCCAACAAATTTATCATAAAAAGGGGGATAAATATGGCAATAAGAAATATAAGACAAGAAGGAGACGAAATTTTAAATAAAAAATCAAAAGAAGTTGAAAAAATTGACGAAAAAATAATTGAGCTAATGGACGATATGGTAGAAACTATGCATAAATTTGATGGTGTCGGTTTGGCAGCAGTTCAAGTTGGAATTTTAAAAAGAATTATAGTTATAGACATATATGATGAAAAAACACCAATATTAAAACTAGTTAATCCTAAAATAATAAAACAAAAAGGCGAAAGACTAGTAGAAGAAGGATGCCTAAGTTTTCCAAACAAATTTGCAAAAGTAAAAAGACCAGTATCAGTAGAAGTAGAAGCTTTAAATGAAAAAGGTGAAAAAATAAAAATAAAAGCTACAGAATTACTTGCACAGGCATTATGCCATGAAATAGATCATCTAAACGGAATTACATTTGTTGAAATAATGGAAAAAGGAAGTCTACAAGTTGTTACAAATAATAGCGAAAAAGAATAAAGCTAGGAACATTGCAAATTCCTAGCATTTTTATTGTTTTGTTGTATATAACTTTGAAATTAAAAAATTTAGTTTAGAATTCTTTTTATTTCTTCAAATCTTTTTATTTTTTGTGTTGTAGTTTTTATCATAGGTTCATCTGTTACTATTAAATGTTTTATATATTTATACTTAGGTAATTGCTTATTAATTTCTTTTATTTCCTTCCAAATAATATCGTGATAATCTTCTTTTTTTACACTTGGAAACATAGACTTTAAAATTTCTTCATTATAAACAATTTTAACAGCTAATAATATGTCATTGTCATTAGAAGGCCTAGCATATACCATATTTTCAAGAACAAATGGCAGTTTTGAAATTAATAATTCCAATTCTTCTGGAAATACATTTTTTCCGTTTTTTAATACTATAACATTTTTCTTTCTACCAGTAATAAAAAGATATCCTTGTTTATCATAATATCCTAGATCGCCAGTATGAAACCATCCATCTTTTATAACTTCTTTTGTTGCTTCTATATCATTATAGTATCCTAGCATTAAGCATGGACCTTTAGCACAAATCTCACCAATTCCATTTTCATCTGGATTATCAATTTTAATTTGCATATTTGCCATTGGAAATGCAACAGAACCTGGCTTCTTATATTTATCATTTTCTGCAGAAAGAACTGGAGAAGTTTCTGTCAAGCCATATCCATTAAGCATATTAATACCTAAACCAGATAAAAATTTTATTGCGTTTTTATCCATACTTGCAGCACCATAGACAACAACACGTAAATGTTCATCTATTTGTGCAAGTACGGATTTAAATAACTTTCTTCTAACATCTATTCCTATTGAGTATAAAAAATTAGAAAAAGTCATTAAAGCTTTTAAAACACCTAATTTACCTTGTTTCTCAGCTTGTTTAATTATTTTTTTATAAATGGCTTCTAAGACAGCTGGAACACAAACAAATCCAGTAACTTTGTATTCTTTTAAGTTTTTAGAAATATGCCTTAAACCATCGCAAAAAGCAATAGTAATACCACAATAAATTCCATAAAGAAATGTTGTTGTAGATTCATATGTATGATGCAACGGTAAAAATGATAAAAAAGTATCATCACTTGTAACTTTTGCCATACAACTCAATGCATATATATTTGAACAAATATTAAACTGAGATAACATTACAATTTTAGAAAGAGAAGTCGTGCCAGATGTAAAAAGAAGAACTGAAGTCTTATATCCATCAACAAGGATTTCTGTAAAATCTGTATTTCCATTATCTAATAATTTTTTTCCTGTTTCTAAAAGTTTGGGAATGGTATAAAAATCATTAATATTAATTTCGTCCATACATATGTATGTTTTTAAAGAACTGATATTATTATTTTTTATATCTATAAAAGTTTCAAGATATTTAGAATCAAAAATTACAACTTCTGCTTCACTTCTGATAACGCTATCTATTAGTTCTTTTTGAGGAAGAGATCTATCCAAAGGAATTACAACCATATTTCCAGTAGTAATTGCTAAATAACTTACACACCACTCATATCTGTTTGGAGAAATTAATATTATTTTTTTATCTTGTAATCCTAAATTTATTAGCGAAGTTCCAAGGCAGTCAATATCGTTTTTAAATTGACTGTATGATTTTTCTATTATATTTTCTTTATTAGCATCTTTATATTTAAAAGCAGTTTTACTTGAATAAAGTTTTGCTGAATAATTAATTAACTCTTTAAAGTTATATAATCTTTCTGATTTATATAATATTTCCTTATTTTTGCCCATAATAACCTCCTTTTAAAATAAAAGTATTAATATTTTATAACATTTTAAAAAAAATAGCAACCTTGACGAATAATTATAACTTTAAACTATAGAATAAAATATAGTAGTATAGCTTAAAAAGGAGAAATATATGTCAATGGATTTAGTAACAACAGTAATAAAAAAAGAATTAAAAAAAGAAAGTCATAACAAAATTATATTCTTGTGTATTGGAACTAATAGTATAATAGGAGATTCAGTTGGACCTAAAATAGGAAGTATTCTTAAAGAAAAATTAAAGAACAACAAGACTATTGTACTAGGTACTACAAGTAATGAAATAAACTATATTACAATTAATAAGTCTTTAGAAAATATAATAAGAAAGTTTGAGAATCCATTTGTAATAACAATTGATTCAGCACTAGCAAACTCAGAATTTATAGGAAGAATTATTGTTAATAAAGAACATTTACATTTAGGAAAAGCATTAAAAAAAGAAAAATATATTTTAGGAGATATAAACATAAAAGCTATAATTGGAGAAGATTTCAATAATACAATAAAGAATAATGAAATATTAACAAAAGTTCCAGAAGATTTTATAAATAAGATAGTAACGAAATTAGCTTATCAGATTTTAAAAGCATTTTAAATAAATAAGTATATTTTAAAATAATATGGAAAAAATTTATATAAATCCAATTTGGAGGGAAACGATGGAAAAGAGCCCTAAGTCTGAAAGCTATATAATTAAAGAAGCTCAAAATGTAATAGAGGATTATGTAAAAAGAAAAGAAGAGAATGACGGCGAAAACGAAATTTGGAAAGAAAAATATGAAAGATTAAAAGTTTTAACAATCGGAATAGCCATAGCACAGAGTATAATGATATTAGTTAATATAATATTAAAATAAGAATAAAACATCTCGTCCAAGCATATAGTTTTATAAACTATAACTTAGGAGGAGATGTTTTATTTTGGAAAGAACAATATTGTCTGAAGAGGATAAGATTAAAAGAGCAATAGAAATATCTCAAAGAAGGAATAACAATATAAATGCACAAAGAATTTCGGTTGGAAGAGAAAAAAATAAAGTTGAAATAAACATATTTAAAAGAATGATAATTCAAGCAACAATTTGTGCATTAATATATATAATTTTCTATTTGATAAGCACAACTAATTACATATTTTCAGAAGATTTTTTAAACAAAACACAAACTATCTTAAACTACGATATTAATATAAACCAAGTATATAATTATTCAAAAGAAACAATAGAGCAGATTATCCAAAAATATTTTCAAAATAATAGCGAGATAACACAAAGTACATTGGAGTCAATGAAGGAAAGTACGAATGCAAATACACAGAAAATATCAAATAGAATAATAAGTGATACAAAGCCTAAAATAAAAGAAAGAACACAAATGGAAAAAGATGCAGAAGAAGCAAAAAAAAAATGTGAGTTTATAAAACCAATTGAAGGAAAAATAACATCAGAATTTGGAGAGAGAGAAAGCACATCTAAAATAGTAAGTACAGATCATAAAGGAATAGATATAGCAACTAGGCAAGGAACAGAAATTAAAGCGTCAATATCTGGAGAGGTAATAGAAGCTTCACAAAATAGTGAATACGGAAAATTTGTAAAAATACTACATGAAGATGTAATGACAGTATATGCACATTGCAAAAAACTAAAGACAAAAAAAGGTGATAATGTTCAAAAGGGAGATGTGATAGCAACCGTAGGTTCAACAGGGAACTCTACAGGACCACATCTCCATTTTGAAATTAGATTATCAGATAGGTATATAAACCCGCGATATATAATAGATTTCTAAAGGAGGGATATTTAAATGAAAATAAAAATAAACATTAATATTTTTTTATTTTGTATTTTATTTATATTAACTAACCAAATTGAAATATATGCGCTGTCAATGTTGTTTGCATTAATACATGAAATAGGACATCTATTAATGGGGATATTTTTAAAACATAAAATAGACACTTTTAGAATAATGCCTCTAGGATTCTCAATTGAATTTAAAGAAAAAATAGAAGATTATAATATAAAAGTATTGAAATCAAAAAAAATAATTTTAGATAAATTATTAATATCAGCAGCTGGACCAATTACAAACTTGATAATAATATTAATTCTAATAATTACCAAAACTTCTAATTTAAATCTGATTTACTCAAACTTAATTATTATGTTATTTAATTTAATTCCTATATATCCGTTAGATGGAGGAAGAATAGTTTTAAATTTATTAAAATTATTTATAAAAAATGAGAAAGCTTATACATATTCAAATACTATTTCTAACATATTTATTGTTTTATTAACACTTATATCAAGCATTGGAATATATTATTATAAAAATATTGCAATATTATTGATTTTAGCAGTACTTTGGACAATGAATATTAGAGAAAATAAAAAGTATAATATATACTATAAAATTTACCAAGTAATTGACAAAGAAGCTAATTATTTGTAAAATTATAAATGAAGAATATTTTCTTTAACATATGAAACAATAAGGAGAATAACACAAATGAATACTAAAAAGAACATATTAAAAGAAGAAAAGGGAATAACGCTTATTGCACTAGTTATAACAATAATTGTATTAGTAATAATAACAACGGTAGGAGTACATACATCATTAGAAAGACTAAAAGGCAACAACGTAAATAAGTTATTTAATGATATCGAATTCTTAGAGGATAAAACCTTAGAATATTACGTGGCAAATGGTGAATTACCAATATTAACTAATATTGATTATCCTAATATATCAGCAGCAGGAGAAAATGCAATAAATCTAAAAATTATAGATTTGTCAAAATTAGGAAATCTATCTTTAAATTTTGGACAAGATTTTGAAAAACTAAAAAACGAAACAAAGATAGAAAATACTGATTATAATGTATATGTAATAAATGAACAAACTCAACAAATATTTTATAGTAAAGGTATAACTGCAAATAAAATAACATATTATACCAAAGATAATAGAGATGTACAAATATTAACTTCTGGAGATGATAAAATAGTACTAGATGTAAAAGGAGAAAAAATTGATCAAACAGAAACCGGAAAAGACGAAGAAACAAATATAAATTATTATGAAGATGGAATAGATTCATACTATTGCACAGTAAAAGTTAGATATAAAATTGTAAAAAATAAATTAAATAATGATAATCTAAAGGTTGATATATATTACGGAGAAACTAATGATAACATAACAACATTAAAAGAAAGCATAGAACCAGGAATAAAAGAATTATCAGATGCAGGATATTATGAAATTAAACTTGGAAGTACAAGCTTAATAAAATTTAAACTAACCCATAAATGGAGAGCATGGAGCACAAAACAAGAAAAAATATATTGTACAGATACAGGAAAAAATATAAGAACATGTGAAAAATGTGGAACAGAAAAAGAACAGGAAATTCAACCTGTTGAACATGAATGGGGAGAATGGACTATAAAAAAACAGGCAACATGTAAAGAAGAAGGTATACAGATAAGAACATGTAAAAAGTGTAAAAAAGAAATGGAACAATCAATTCCACTTACAGATCATCAATGGGGAGAATGGGAAACAGTTGAAATAATAGATGGTGATTACTTAATAACAGATAAAAGAACTTGTAAAGTGTGTCAAGCAGAGGAAACAAAAAGAATACCGTTAGTATCTAAGCAAGAATCAAAAGTTGGATACTATGCAGACATAGATAAAGATGGAACTGTAGATGGAGTAATATATGCAGATTTAGCACAAGGAGGCAGTGGACAGTGGTCTAGTGATTCAAGAGGTGCATATACAATTCCAAAAGTCACAGAAGGATTAAAAGCATATTATGTTAGCAAAGAAAATTATACTGATAAATTTGGAACAAAAGATGTACTATCTCCTGTAGGACAAGGAACAGGAAGGTTTTATGTAATGGCATTAGCAGATATAGATAACCAAACAAATAAAGAAAATTATTATTGGTATTACAATGCAGTTGGAGACATAGAAGATGAGAATATATCTACAGAATTTGGAAAAGGGCTTGACAACACAAAATTAATGATTACAAATTATGATAGAGATACTAAAAAATATGGTGCACATAAAAGCAATGATGTATGGAAATTTTTACATGATAAATATACAAATGCGGATGATGTACAATGGTTTTTGCCATCTAGTGAAGAATTAGCAGCATTTGCAGGGCAACTTGGAATATCTAGTAAAAATTATAGCCGGTTATGGTCTTAGTAAACAGTATTGGGCTTCTTCAATTAACCAAGGAAATGCTAGAGCATATTATATTTACATTAGTATGAATTACTTAAGCGTAGCTAGTACAGCAACTAGTAATAATGCTCGTTTAAGTACAATTTTCTAATAATGAAATCTAACAGAATCATTTTTATTAAATAAGCATTGACATTTAAGTAAAAAGACATTAAAATAGAAATATATTTAAAAACTATGAAAAAGAGGAGTAAGTTTAAAACTACTATTTTAGAGAAAAGAAGTCATAGGCTGAAAGCTTCTTATAGAAAGATAAACTGAATGTAGCTTTAGAGTTGATATATTGAAAAAAGTAAGTATATCCGCGTAGGCTGTGTTAAAAGCTAACTAAGATGTATATAATAATTAAATTATATATAAAATTAAGGTGGTACCGTAAACTAGAGTTTGCCCTTATACATGGGTAGACTCTTTTTGATTATTTGGAAAGGAGAAAAAATGAACGATAAGTATAATCCAAAAGAT
This sequence comes from uncultured Clostridia bacterium, assembly GCA_934130435.1. GTDB lineage: Bacteria > Bacillota > Clostridia > TANB77 > CAG-508 > HGM13634. Next base: position 6,379 of record CAKOYB010000003.1, on the reverse strand, counting down.
TTTGAAGAAAAACTATATGAGGAGTGGGAAAACAAAGGCTATTTTAAGCCTAGTATGGACAAAACAAAAGAAAGCTATTGCATTATGATGCCTCCACCAAACGTAACTGGTAAATTACACATGGGACATGCATTAGATGACACAATGCAAGATATTTTAATTAGATTTAAAAGAATGCAAGGATACAACACATTATGGCTTCCAGGCACAGACCATGCTGCAATTTCTACAGAAATGAAAGTAGTTCAAAAATTGAAAGAGGAAGGAAAAACCAAACAAGAATTGGGTAGAGACGGCTTTTTAAAAGAGGCTTGGGATTGGACTCACTTATATGGAAGTACAATTCAAAAACAACAAAGAATGCTTGGTTGCTCCTGCGATTGGGAAAGAAATAGATTTACATTAGATGAGGGAATGTCTGCTGCAGTTTTAGAACAATTTGTTAAATTATATAATGATGGATTAATTTATAAAGGAAAAAGAATGATAAATTGGTGTCCAAGTTGTCATACAGCAATTTCAGATGCAGAAGTTGAATATAAAGAAGAATCATCACATCTATGGCATTTAAGATATAAAATTAAAGATGAAGACAAATATGTAGAAGTTGCAACAACAAGGCCAGAAACAATGCTTGGAGATACAGCAGTTGCAGTTCACCCATCTGATGAAAGATATACAAATCTAGTTGGAAAAACTTGTATACTTCCAATAGTAAATAGAGAAATACCAATAATAGCAGATGAATTTGTAGAAAAAGAATTTGGAACTGGTTGTGTTAAAATTACACCAGCACATGATCCAAATGATTATCAAGCAGGTTTAGACCATAATTTAGAAATAATCGAAGTATTTGATGATAATTGTATAATGCTTGATTTAATGCCAGAAGTTAAAGGCATGAAGGCAATAGATGCAAGACCAATTATAGTAGAAAGACTAAAAGAATTAGGAGCATTGGTTAGTATAGAAGATTATACACATAATGTTGCAAAATGTGAAAGATGTAAATCTACAATAGAGCCTAAAATTTCAGAGCAATGGTTTATAAGTATGAAAAAAATAACAGAACCAGCAATTGAAGCTGTAAAATCTGGCAAGGTAAGATTTGTTCCACGAAAATATGAGAAAACATATTTGAACTGGGTAGAAAATATTAGAGACTGGTGTATTTCACGTCAACTATGGTGGGGACATAGAATACCTGCATATTATTGTGAAGATTGCAATCATATAACAGTTGCAAAAGAAAATCCAGGCAAATGTGAAAAATGTGGAAGCACACATATCCATCAAGATGAAAATACTTTAGATACATGGTTTAGTTCTGCTCTATGGCCATTTTCAACTTTGGGTTGGCCAGAAAATACAGAAGATTTAAAGACATTCTATCCAACAAATACATTAATTACAGGGTATGATATTATTACATTTTGGGTATCTAGAATGGTTACATGTGGATTATACCAAATGAAAGATATACCATTTAAAGATGTAGTAATTCATGGTTTAGTAAGAGACTCACAAGGAAGAAAAATGTCTAAAACTTTAGGCAATGGAGTAGATCCAATAGAAGTAATAGAAAAATATGGAGCAGATGCTTTAAGATTCTCTGTTATATCTGGAACAACAGTTGGAAACGATATAAAATATATGCCAGAAAAGCTAGAACAAGCTTCAAACTTTGCAAATAAAATATGGAATGCATCTAAATTTGTAATTAATAATTTATCTTCAAAAGAAGAAATATACAGTTTTGAAAAAAATGCCAAAGATAGTAATGGAGAATATAAAACAGAGTCATTAAAAATAGAAGATAGATGGATTATAAATAAACTAGATAAATTAATTGCAACAGTTACAAAAAACATAGAAGAGTATGAATTAGGAATTGCATTAGACAATATTTATAGCTTTATATGGAATGAATTTTGCGACTGGTATATAGAAATAGTAAAGCCTAGAATATATAGTAATGATAAAAAAGAAAAAGCAAGAGTAAGTTTTGTTTTAAATTATGTGTTCAGTAATGCATTAAAATTGTTACATCCATTTATGCCTTTTGTAACATCAGAAATTTATGAAAACCTAGTAAGATTTGATAAAAAGGAATTAATGATAGAGGAGTGGCCAGAGATAAAAAATAGTGTAAAATATAACGAAGAAAAAGATGTTATAGAGAATTTTAAAGAAATAATTGTTGGAATAAGAAATATAAGAGCGAATATGAATATACATCCAAGTAAAAAAGCAGAGCTAATATTTGTAACAAAAGATTATGCAAAAGAAATAGAAGAGTCAAAAGATTTCTTATTAAAGCTGGGCTTTGGAAAAGAAATGAAACTTCAAGAGAATAAAGAAGGAATACCAAATAACGCAATAAGTATATTATCAAAAGGTATTGAAGTATATATACCATTTGAAGATTTAGTAGATATAAATGAAGAAATTGCAAGACTAAAAAAAGAAAAAGAAAAGGTTGAATTTAGTATTAAAAGAAGTGAAGGAATGCTGTCTAATCCAGGCTTCATGAGCAAAGCACCAGAAAGTAAAATAAAAGAAGAAAAAGAGAATTTGACAGAATATAAAAAAATATTAGAGAAACTAGATGATAGATTAAGTTCACTAAGTTAGTATGTAATAAATATAAAAATTTGAGGTAACACGAATGAATAATGTATTGTTAAAAAAAACGGTAGAATGGTCTTTATGCATAATATTTGCAGTAATAATGGCATTACTAATAAGATATTATATTTTTACTCCATCAGTTGTTAACCAGAAATCAATGGAACCAACATTAGAAGAAGGAGACAGAATATTAATAAATAGAACTTACAGGACAAAAAACAGAAAATATGAAAGAGGACAAATAATTACTTTTGAGACTCCGGATAATGTTAATAAATTAAATAACACTGACAATATAAAGGCTGAGTATAATAGAAACAAAAAAGGATTATTTGAAAAATTTGTATATGATGTACTAGAAATAAATAGAAAAACATATGTCAAGAGAATTATAGGAATTTCAGGTGATAAAATTCAAATATTAGATAATGGAGAAATATATGTAAACGAAACAAAAGTTGAGGAAGGCTATTTAGAGTCTAATACAAATTATAATAATGGTTATCAAAGTATTATTGTACCAGAAGGTTATGTTTTTGTTATGGGAGACAATAGAAAAGAAAGTTTAGATAGTAGAAGATTTGGATGTATACCTACTGACAAAATAGATGGAATAGTTAAAATAAGATATTGGCCATTTAATAAATTTGGAATAATACAATAATAAAAGTGCAGCGCATTTAAAAATGCACTGCACTTTTACAATTATATAAAGTTATATAAATAAGTTTAAAAAACTCAATGAAATAGTAATTAAAAAAGATTTTAAAGAAAATTTAATACTTCGTTTAAAAATATTTTTAGCAAGAACCAAACCAGTTTCCTTTGCAACAATAATTGACTTGGTTTCGTTATCCGGTGTTATATTAGAATAAGTATCATTCTGAACAATTGAAGCATTATTAACCTGAGAATCATTTAAAACATTATTAACATTATCTTCGGAATGCAAATCTTCCTCAGATATAGTATCATTAAAATGTTCGTTATTAGTAAAAAAAGAACTAGTATCAATACTTTCAGATTTTAATCTATTTAATTTATCTAATTCGGCATTTAACTTATCTATTAGGTTATGAATATCCATAATTAACACATCCTAAAATTATCTTCTGTTAGAATATCTAAAAATTTAATTTCATTATAGCATTTGAGCAAAAAAAAAGCAAATTTTTATCGAAAAAGAACGATTAAATAAAAGACTATTTTACTTTACAAGAATATATAAATGTAATATAATAACATAGCTAAAAAACATTTATTAAATAAGGGGGAAAAATGGTTAAACTAAGATTAAAATTTTTTATATCTATGATATTAGCAATTGTTATAGGAATATTTACATTCCAAACATCGTCTAATGCATCAAATGAAAATATTGAAATAATACAAAAGAATACAAGTGATTACATAATATATGTAAAAGATTATTTAGATAAAGATTTTCAATTTTCATTTTCTAATAACAAAAATGAAAGTCTAGAAAACCTAAAATTTAAAAAAGCAGAAACAGATTCATCTAAAGAAAATGCAAATAAAATTGCATATGTAAATAAAACAACGATTCAATTATTTAATAAAACTACTTATATGTGGATAAAAGATGAACATGGCAAAACTGTTGTTAATGGTATAGAAGTTAATTTAAAAGACTCAATAAAGGAAGAAGAATTAAAGGCTATTTCTAACATAACGAAAATAATACCAATAGACATTAAACAGACAACATCTAGTACAACAGATGAGAATGGAAAAACAGTTACAAAGAAAATAGGAAATGTTATATTACCTAAAACTAATGGAAAATATGAATTTATACTTGTAAAAGCAACTGAATCAAATAAGTATAATAACTTGATTAATTTAATAACAAGAATCTCAAAATTTAATGTTAATACAAATATATATGAAAAAATAAATACATACAAAACTGCTACTGAATTGATTCAACAATTTAAAACTAACAATAATAATTGGATAACATTACAAGGAAATGAAATTACTCAACCAACTGATACAATAGACAAAGATGAATATATTTTATGGATTAAAGAAGAAAATGGTAATAATTCAAAAGAAGATATTCAATTTTTGACTTCATATAAAGAAGAAAATATTGAAAAAGTAAAAGAAAAAATAACTACTAAATTACCTGTTACATATGATAATAATGTATTGCTATTTGTATTAGCAATTTTAGTTGTGGGAGCAATCATAATTTCTGTAAGAATAAAAACATTAAAAGATAAAGAAAAAAAGGTTTAATAACATGAGTAAAATTAGAGTGTATAAAATAATCTTTTACATTATAATAATAGCAATTATAATAATATCTGGATTAGTTATTGCAAAATATTATAATAATTTAAAATTAGATAAAAACAATCGAGACATAACATCCAATATAGAAAACATAATAAAAAATAATAATGACTCAAATTTTGAGATTGATGAAGAAATTAAAGGATATAAAGTTATTGGAATAATAAATATACCTAAAATAAATTTGAAATACCCAATACTAGAAACTACAAATGCAGAAGCATTAAATATTTCTATTACTAAATTTTGGGGAAATAAAGTTAATGAGATAGGAAATATAACTCTTGCAGGGCACAACAACTTAAGTGGAATTATGTTTGGAAAAATTAAAAAATTAAAAGATGGTGATCTCATTGAACTAACAGATAAACAAGGGGTAACTATAAAATATCAAGTGTTTAAAACATATGTAATTGACCCAAATGATATTTCATGTATATTACCAGAAGATGAAAAGACTAGAGAAGTAACATTAATTACATGTACAACAGGAGGAAAAAACAGATTTATTGTAAAAGCGAGAGAAACTAAATAATAAAATGGAGGTAAAAATGAAAGAAAAACTAAGTACTAAAACTATAATAATGATTATTATAGCAATATTACTTTTATCAACAGCAACAATAGGAACTGTTATCTTCTTAAAAGATTCAGGAAAGACACAAGCTGCTGTAGAAGAACAAGAAGTTAAAACTTTACCTAATACTGGCTCAGATATGTCAACAGATATATTGGATTCCGAAAAACAAGAAACAGACAATATAGACAAAGTTTTAAATCAAGATGAGAATGAAGAACTAGATAGAACAACAAATAATAATACGCAAACTACAACAATTGAAACAGAGCCAAATCCATCTATAGTTGAGAGAGAAAGGACAATTGCCGAAACAACTACTTTAGGATGGACTAATACACAATTGAATGGTGAAGAAAATTTAGAGGATTTATTAATAAATTATAATAACTTGAAATACACTGTAGAATATTATTTTGATTATAAAGTTGATGAAGAGTTAACAGATACAGTGGAAAAAAATAAAAAAGGTAAAGAGATATCTACATACACAGACAAGATAAAAAATGGTTATAAATTTGAAAAAGTTGAGAACTTCCCATTAATAATTTCAGAGGAAGAAGAAAAAAATGTAATAAAAGTATACTATGCAAAGGATGATACCCAGACAAAGGAAGCAAGTTATAAAGTAGAATACTATAAAGATGTGGTATTATCAGACACAGAAACAATAACAGAAACAGTATGGGTAAACGATACACAAATAAATGTAGATGCAAGTAAAATAAATATCACAGATAAGTATATTGGCTACAAATTTGATTCTACAGACCCAACAACAATACCAACAGAAATAGAAGAAAATGGAACAATAAAAGTATACTACATAAAAGACAGCACAAAAACAAG
>CAKOYB010000002.1 GCA_934130435.1 uncultured Clostridia bacterium | reverse complement strand
GAGAAGCAAGTTATAAAGTAGAATACTATAAAGATGCAGTATTGTCAGACACAGAAACAATAACAGAAACAGTATGGGTAAACGATACACAAATAAATGTAGATGCAAGTAAAATAAACATCACAGATAAGTATGCTGGTTACAAATTTGATCACACAAATCCAAGTATATTGCCAAATAAGATAAAAGAAAATGGAATAATAAAGGTATACTATATATCTAAAAAGTCAAATATAATTGTAACAAAGGATGTTGACAAAAAGAATAATCTACAAGTTGGAGATATAATAAAATACACAATTAAAGCAGAAAACAAAGGCGAAGCAGTAGGCAAAATAACAATAACAGATAAAATACCAGATTATACTGAATTAAGTGGAAAAATAACTGCAACTGGAGTAACTGAAAACATAACAGAAGATATGCTAAATAAAGGAATAGTTTTAAATATTCAAGCAGGAAAAACTTCTAAAGTTGAGTTTAGTGTGAAAATTCTACCTAGTGCAATAGGTAAAACAATAAAGAACAAAGCTTTCTTTGATGGAAATCCAACTGATGAAGTTGTAACTGATGATATAACAAAACAATTAAAAGTTACAGCAAATGTAGGAGTTGTTAAAGAAAAAGGATTAAATTATATAATAATGATTGATGCATCTAGCAGTATGTATCCTGCATATAATGGATTGGATGATAGAATTGGAAGAGCAAAAACAGCAGTAAAATCATTTATGAGAAAAGTATTTGAAGAAACACCAGATTCAACAGTTACAATTGTTAGATTTGGATATAAAGCTGATTTAGTTGGAAGATATAATAAAGACTCAAATTTAAATGACATTAAAATAAAGATGTATCCAATGAATACAGATATAAAAGCAGGACTAGAAAAAGGAGCGGAATATAAGGTAAATACTACTAAAAATGTTATGATACTACTTTCAGATGGTGCACCATATGAATATCCATTAGGACTTATAGGATATCCACACTATGATGTAGAAACAAATCCAGATAATATTGCAAAAGTTGCTAGAAGAATAGAATCAGACAACAATACAAACATATACTGCATAGGATTTGGAAAAGATGCAAACAAACCAAGCGGAGATGCATATAAGGCATTAGCTAAAATATCTAATAATGGAAAAGTTCTTACATCTAATGAAACAGAAGAGTTAATAGGCAATTTTAATGAAATTATATATTCATCAACTCAACCAGAAACTATAAAACTTAAAAATAAAGTAAAAAAATTCGATTTAGGAACAAAACAAATAGATTCAAGCAGAAACATAGTAATAACATATGATGGAGGAAAAGAAGAATATAAATTTGATGGAGTTGGAACAAAAGGTCCTCTAACATATAGTTTAAGTGGAGGAAAATATAAGCTAACGTTTGACCTAACAAATTATCTAGAAAAAGATAATCTTCAATTAAAATATTATGTAAAATAATATAAAAAAAAGAAAATACATTTTTGTATTTTCTTTTTTGCGATAATAAATAATACGAATTACTATATGAAATTTGGAAAGAATACTTTACAACTTATATTTTTTGATATAAAATAACATTGTCTTAAAATGACTAATTTTTTTTATGGTACTCATATAGTACCAGGATGGAGGAATATAATATGTCAGTTAAAGTTGCAATCAATGGATTTGGACGTATAGGACGTCTAGCATTTAGACAAATGTTTGGAGCAGAAGGATATGAAATCGTAGCTATAAACGATTTAACAAGTCCTAAAATGTTAGCACATTTGTTGAAATATGATTCAGCACAAAAAAGATATGAAAAAGCAGATACAGTTGTTGCAGGAGAGGATTCTATAACTGTAGATGGAAAAACAATAAAAATATATGCAGAAAAAGATGCAAATAATTTACCTTGGGGAGAAATTGGAGTTGATGTTGTACTTGAATGTACAGGTTTCTACACAAGTAAAGAAAAATCAATGGCACATATAAATGCTGGAGCAAAGAAAGTTGTTATATCTGCACCAGCAGGTAATGATTTACCAACAATAGTATTTGGAGTTAATGAAAATAAACTTACAGCAGAAGATAAAGTTATTTCAGCAGCATCATGTACTACAAACTGCTTAGCACCAATGGCAAAAGCATTAAATGATTACGCACCAATTCAATCTGGAATAATGACAACAGTACATGCTTATACTGGAGATCAAATGTTATTAGATGGACCACACAGAAAAGAAGATTTAAGAAGAGCTAGAGCAGCAGCTGTTAATATTGTTCCAAACTCAACAGGTGCAGCAAAAGCTATAGGATTAGTTATACCAGGACTAAATGGAAAACTAATTGGTTCTGCTCAAAGAGTTCCAGTTCCAACAGGATCTACAACAATATTAGTAGCAGTAGTAAAAGGAAAAGACATTACAGTTGATTCAATAAACAATGCTATGAAAGCACAATCAAGTGATTCATTTGGATATACAGAAGAATTATTAGTTTCTTCAGATATAATTGGAATAAAATATGGATCATTATTTGATGCTACACAAACAATGGTTACAAAAATAGATGAAGATTTGTACCAAGTTCAAGTTGTTTCTTGGTATGATAATGAAAATTCTTATACTAGCCAAATGGTTAGAACTATTAAATATTTTGCTGAATTAGACTAGATAAACAAGTGAAAATATAAGAAAGAATGGGGTTGGGGTTTCGTGTTTGGTTTTTAAATTTAATGTTTTGAAATTTAATCAAAACGCAAAATACCAAATACTAAATTCTAACCTCTAATTTTATAAATAAAATTGGAGGTTTTTATGAACAAAAAAACAGTAAAAGACATTGATGTACATGGAAAAAAAGTATTAGTAAGATGTGACTTCAATGTTCCACAAGATGAAAATGGAAATATCACAGACAATAGAAGAATTGTAGCAGCATTAGATACTATAAATTACTTGATTGAAAATAATGCAAAGGTAATTTTATGCTCTCATTTAGGAAGACCAAAAGGAGAATTTAAAAAAGAATTCTCTTTACAACCAATAGCACAAGAATTAAGCAAATTATTAGGAAAAGAAGTTAAACTTGCAAAAGACGTTATAGGAGACAGTGCAAAAGAACTAGTAGCTAATATGAAGGATGGAGATGTTGTACTATTAGAAAATGTTAGATTTCATAGAGAAGAAACAGACAACGATCCAGAATTTGCTAAAAAATTGGCATCATTTGCAGACGTTTTTGTAAATGATGCATTTGGAACTGCACATAGAGCACATGCTTCAACAGCAGGAGTAGCAGCATATCTACCAGCGGTTTCAGGCTTTTTAATTGAAAAAGAATTAGACTTTATGGGAGAAAAATTAAATAATCCAGAAAGACCATTTATGGCGATTTTAGGAGGAAAAAAAGTTTCAGACAAAATTGGTGTAATTGAAGCATTACTTGAAAAGGTAGATACACTATTAATAGGTGGAGCAATGGCATATACATTTTTTAAATCTATGGGACATAATGTTGGAAACTCTATCTGCGAATTAGATAAACTTGATTTAGCACAAGAAATAATGAAAAAAGCAAAAGACAAAGGTGTTAAATTTATGTTACCAGTAGACACTAAAGTTGGAAAAGAATTTGACCCTAATACAGAAAGCAAAGTAGTAAAGTTTTCTGAGATTCCAGATGGTTGGGAAGGATTTGATATTGGACCAGAGACAATAAAAATGTATGTTGAAGAGTTAAAAAAGGCAAAAACAGTTGTATGGAATGGACCTTTAGGACTTTCAGAATTTGAACAGTTTGCTATAGGAACTGATACAATAGCTAAAGCACTTGCAGATTCTGATGCAATAACAATAATTGGTGGAGGAGATTCTGCAGCCGCAATAGAAAGAATAGGAATATCAGATAAATTTTCGCATATTTCAACAGGTGGAGGAGCTTCACTGGAATTCTTAGAAGGAAAAAAACTTCCAGGAATAGAGTGCTTACAAAATAAAGACTAAATAAATGAAGCATTGAATAATATAAATGTATGGATAGATAACGCATTTGCTCATCCAAAATTTTTAAATACTAAATATTCTAGGAGGTAGAAAATGAGAAAAAAAGTAATTGCAGGAAACTGGAAAATGAATATGCTTCCAAATGAAGCAATAAAATACATTGAGGAGTTTGCACCACTTGTTAAAGATACAAAAAATGAAGTGATATTATGTGTACCATATACAGATTTGTTTTATGTGCTTTTAAATACACAAGGAACAAATATAAAAGTTGGTGCAGAAAATATGCACTTTGCCGAAAAAGGAGCATATACAGGAGAAGTTTCAGCACAAATGTTAAAATCAATTGGTGTAGAGTATGTTATAATAGGTCATTCAGAAAGAAGACAATATTTTAATGAAACTGATGAATCTGTTAATAAAAAAGTAAAAGCAGCATTTGAAAATGGACTAAAACCAATTGTTTGCGTTGGAGAGACTTTAGAGCAAAGAGAGAGCGGCAAAACAACAGAAGTTATAACAAGCCAAACAAGATTAGCTTTAGAGGGACTAGACAAGGAACAAATAAAGAATACTATAATTGCATATGAACCAATTTGGGCAATAGGAACAGGAAAAACAGCAACTTCTGAGGACGCAAATAATAGTATTAAAGAAATTAGAGAAGAAATTGAAAAAATATATGGAAAAGAAGTAGCAGATTGTGTTATAATACAATATGGCGGAAGTGTAAAATCATCAAATGCAAAAGAACTATTTAGTACATCAGACATAGATGGAGGATTAGTTGGAGGAGCAAGTTTAAAACCAGATGAATTTGCAAAAATTGTAACTAGCGTTTAACAATTTAAATAATGCCAAATGATAGAAAAGAGGTAAAAAACAAGATGAATAACAAATTAACAATGCTAATGATATTAGACGGATTTGGAAAAAATCCTAATAAGTCAGGAAATGCTGTAGCATTAGCCAATACGCCTAATATTGATGAACTAATGAAAAACAATCCAAACACAACAATATATACAAGTGGATTAGCAGTAGGATTACCAGAAGGACAAATGGGAAACTCTGAAGTAGGTCATACTAATATTGGAGCAGGAAGAATTGTTTATCAAGAACTTACGAGAATAACTAAATCAATAGAAGATGGAGATTTTTTTAGCATACCAGAATTATGTGCAGCAATTGAACATTGCAAAAAGAATAATTCAAAATTGCATATAATGGGATTGCTATCTGATGGAGGAGTTCACAGTCATATGAGACATCTTTTTGCAATACTAGAATTAGCAAAAAGAAAAGGATTTGAGGATGTATTTGTTCATTGTTTTCTAGACGGTAGAGACACACCACCGGCTTCAGCAGAAAATTATATATTAAAGCTAGAAGAAAAAATGAAGGAAAAAGAGATTGGAAAAATTGCTACAATATCAGGTAGATTTTATGCTATGGATAGAGACAAAAGATGGCAAAGAATACAAAAAGCATATGATGCAATGGTAAAAGGAGAAGGAATAAAATCATCTTCTGCTGTTATGGCAATAGAAAGCTCATACCAAAAAGAAGTATTTGATGAATTTGTTGAACCAACAGTTATTTGCAATGGAGAAAATCCAATTGCAAAAATAGAAGATAATGATGCTGTTATATTCTTTAACTTTAGACCTGATAGAGCAAGAGAAATAACAAGAACATTAGTAGATAAAGACTTCAAAGAGTTCGAAACAGAAAAAATAGATAACTTATATTTTGTTTGTTTTACTCAATATGATGAAACAATGCCAAATGTTCAAATAGCATTTAAGCCTACAGTATTAGTAAATACATTTGGAGAATATATTAGTAAACTAGGATTAAAGCAATTAAGAATTGCAGAAACAGAAAAATATGCACATGTTACATTTTTCTTTAATGGTGGAAATGAAAAACAATACGAAGGTGAAGATAGAATATTAGTTCCTTCACCAAAAGTTGAAACATATGATTTAAAACCTGAAATGAGTGCATACGAAGTAACTAAAAATGTAATTGAAGCAATAAATAGTAAAAAATATAATTCAATTATATTAAACTATGCTAATCCAGATATGGTAGGACATACAGGAAACCTAGAAGCAGCAATAAAAGCCATTGAAACAATAGATGAATGTGTTGGAAAAGTTGTAAGTGCTATAAATGAGGTGAATGGAGTTTTATTAATAACAGCAGATCATGGAAATGCAGAACAAATGATAGATTATAAAACAGGTGAACCTCATACTGCACATACTACAAACCCAGTACCATTAATTTTAGTGGGAGATAAAGAAGCTAAACTTAAAGAAGGAAGACTTGCAGATCTAGCCCCAACAATGCTAGATATCATGGATATAGAAAAACCAGAAGAAATGTTAGGAGAAAGTTTAATAGTAAAATAGTATATTATAGATAGGAATAGATGTTATATGACCTCAGCAAAGGTTAAAGAGATATATCGTGAAATACAAAAAAAAATATTTTATATAATTCCAGAAAAATGGAGTAAAGTTTATCTTTATTTTGCTATTTTGGAACGCCCAAATAACCTAGAAACAGGTGAACTTTATTTTTATTATTTTCCTAAAGGCGTGTTAAAGAAAAAAGCTATAAATGTGTATGAGATACCAGCTAGATTTAATATTGATGAAAATGAATATTTAAAGTATGTAAATGAATTATTTAAAGTATTAAAACTACTAAGAATGCAGGTATTTAAAGAAAATAATAAACTTTGCAATAATATAATAGTATTAATTGAAAATTTTAGATTTACAGTTGAATACAATTATGATGAATACTTTAATTCAACATATTCAAGTTATGCAAAACACCAGATTTTTAGGTATAAATATTTAAAGACTCCAATATCTAGCTTTAATAAAAAAGATAAAAAAATAATTGAAAACTATCTTTTAAATATTTCAAATTATAAACCGGATGTTGAAATATATTACGAGCCTATGTATAATGCACCATTTAAAACTATTACTTCTAATAGCAAAGAAAGCAACATACAATATGTAAAAGAAGATTCTATAGAAAGTAATAAAATAGAAGAAAAAATAGAAATTAAAAATCAAATATTAAAAGCAAAATTATAAAAATAAATATAAATTTGAAAGGAGCAATCAAAATGATTTATTCAAAAGAAGTAGAAAATATGTGTCCAGTTGCAAAAGGAGTAGACCATGGACCAGCCCCAATACCAGAAGAAGGTAAATGGGTAAAAGCAAAAGATATAAAAGATATATCTGGATTTACACATGGAATTGGTTGGTGTGCACCACAACAAGGAGCATGTAAATTAACATTAAATATAAAGGAAGGAATAATACAAGAAGCATTAGTAGAAACAGTTGGATGTAGTGGAATGACACACTCAGCAGCTATGGCTGGAGAAATATTAGTTGGAAAAACAATATTAGAAGCTTTAAACACAGATTTAGTTTGCGATGCAATAAATACTGCTATGAGAGAATTATTCTTACAAATAGTTTATGGTAGAAGTCAATCAGCTTTCTCTGAAGGTGGATTATCTATTGGAGCAGGATTAGAAGACTTAGGAAAGGGACATAGAAGTCAAGTTGGTACAATTTATAGTACAACTGTAAAAGGACCAAGATACTTAGAACTTGCAGAAGGATATATAACAGATATAGCTCTAGATAAAGATAATCAAATAATCGGTTACAAATATGTAAATCTAGGAAAAATGATGGATAATATCAAAGCTGGAATAGAACCTATGGAAGCAATAGAAAAAGCTTCAGGAAAATATGGAAGATTTGATGAAGCAGTTAAGGTTATTGACCCACGTAAAGAATAAACGCTAAATACCACATTTGCTTTGTTTAAGAAATAATAGATAAAGAAATAATAGATAAAGAAATACTGAATTGAAATTATTAAGGAGGAATAAAATTATGGCAGTAACTTTTGAAAGTTATGAAAGAAGAATTGATCAAATAAAACCAGTAATGCAAAAATATGGAATAAAAGATTTTGAAGATGCATTAAAGATATGTACAGATAAAGGATTTAATCCTTATGAAATAGTAAAAGGAGTTCAACCAATATGTTTTGATAATGCTGCTTGGGCATATACATTAGGAGCAGCTATAGCAATTAAAAAAGGTTGCACAAAAGCTCATGAAGCAGCTAAAGCAATAGGAGAGGGATTACAATCATTCTGTATACCAGGTTCTGTTGCAGATGATAGAAAAGTAGGATTAGGACATGGAAATTTAGCATCAATGCTTTTATCAGAAGAAACAAAATGCTTTGCATTTTTAGCAGGGCATGAAAGCTTTGCGGCAGCAGAAGGAGCAATAGGAATTGCAAAATCTGCAAACAAAGTTAGAAAAGAACCATTAAGAGTTATATTAAATGGTTTAGGAAAAGATGCAGCACAAGTAATATCAAGAATAAATGGATTTACATATGTAAAAACAGACTTCGATTTCTTTACAGGAAAAGTTAAAGTTGTAGAAGAAATACCTTACTCAGATGGGGAAAGAAGCAAAGTAAGATGCTATGGAGCAAATGATGTTAGAGAAGGTGTAGCAATAATGTGGTTAGAAGATGTAGATGTTTCTATAACAGGTAACTCTACAAACCCAACGAGATTCCAACATCCAGTAGCAGGAACATATAAAAAAGAAAGACTAGAAGCTGGAAAGAAATACTTCTCAGTTGCATCAGGTGGTGGAACAGGTAGAACATTACATCCAGATAATATGGCTGCTGGACCTGCTTCATATGGTATGACAGATACAATGGGAAGAATGCATTCAGATGCACAATTTGCAGGAAGCTCTTCAGTACCAGCACATGTTGAAATGATGGGATTAATAGGAATGGGTAACAACCCAATGGTAGGTGCAACAGTTGCAGTTGCAGTTGCAGTAGAAGAAGCAATGAAATAAGAAAATGTGAAATTTGCTTCGCAAATATATACTGACTAAGATAACTTAACCTTGTTGTATGGCAAAAATAAATAGAGTTGCAAAAAAATAAAATGCAACTCTATTTTTATGTATATAGGAGTAACATAAATAATAAAATTATTATTCTTTCACTAAAAACATTGAAATTAATATAGAATAGTATTATAATAAATATTTGGAAAATATAAAGGAAGGTGAAAAAAATGATAGATAAAAGAAAGGTAGTATTAGTAGGAACAGGATTTGTTGGAATGAGTATGGCATATGCAATTGTTAACCAAGGCATAGGTGTTAATGAATTAGTGCTAATAGATGTATTAAAAGATAAAGCAATAGGAGAGGCTATGGATTTATCAGATGGAATTCCATGTTCACCAAGCCATATGACAGTTAAATCAGGAGAATATGCAGATTGTAGTGATGCGGATATTGTTGTTATTACTGCAGGTTTAAACCAAAAACCTGGACAGACAAGATTAGAATTGTCAACAGCAAATGCTAAAATAATGAAAGATATAACTACACAAGTTGTAGCAAGTGGATTTAATGGAATATTTTTAATTGCATCAAACCCAGTAGATATAATGACAAAAGTTGTACAAGAAGTTTCAAAATTTCCGACAAATAGAGTAATAGGTTCAGGAACAGCACTAGATACTTCAAGACTAAGATATCAAATAGGTAAATATTTAGATGTATCAAGTAAAAATATTCATGCATATGTAATGGGAGAACATGGCGATTCTTCATTTGTTCCATGGGAACATGCATATGTTGGATGCAAAAGAATGATAGATATAATGAAAGACAGTGGAAAAGATTTTGCAGATTTAGACAAAATATATGTAGAAGTTAGAGATTCAGCATATGAAATAATAAACAGAAAGAAAGCTACATATTATGGTATAGGCATTGGATTAGCAAGAATAGTTAAGAATATATTAAATAATACAAATGAAATTTTAACAGTTTCTGCTTACTTAAATGGAGAGTATGGACATAAAGATATTTATATTGGGGTACCTGCTATAATAAATAGCAACGGTGCACGAGAATTACTTGAATTAGATTTATCTCTAGAAAATCAAAAGAAATTAAATGAAAGTTGTGAAATACTAACAGAATATATGAATCAAATAAGAGAAGAATTAATTTAGATTAATTCTTTTCTTATTTCTATTGACAAAACAAATTTTTGTTATATAATAATTACAAACATACGTTTGAGGAGAAATAAAATGATAAGTACATTACATATAAAAAATATTGGAATTATTGATGATATAACAATAAATTTAAATAAAGGATTAAATATTTTAACTGGAGAAACAGGAGCACGGGAAAACTTTAATCATTGATTCACTAGGTATTATTTCTGGAGGAAGATTTTCAAAGGAAATGATAAGAAAAGGCAAAGAAATATCGTATGTTGAAGCATGTATATATTTGCCAGAAAACAAAAACTCTATAGACGGAAATATTATAGTTTCAAGAGAGATATACAGCAATGGCAGAAATTTATGCAAGATAAACGGAAGAATGGTTACAGTAAATGAATTAAAAGAGTTTATGAAAAATATAATAGATATTCATGGACAACATGATAATCAATCATTGTTAGATAGCAAAACTCATATTGAATATTTAGATAATTTCTCATATAAAGAGATTAATGCTATAAAAGAAGAATATAAAGAGCTATATAAACAGTACAATAGTATGAATATAGAACTAAAAAACAATTTCGGCGATGACAAAGAAAAACAAAGAGAATTAGATTTATTACAATACCAGTTTAATGAAATTCAAAAAGCAAATTTGAAAATTGGTGAAGATAAAGAATTAGAAGAGAAAAGAACAATCCTACTTAATTCAGAGAAAATAAAAGAGAGCTTAAATGTTGCAGATTTAGAGATATCAGAAAATACTATAGATTCAATTACTAAAGGAATAAAAGCATTAGAAAAAATAGAATATTTAGATAATAATTATTCGCAAAAATTAAATACGTTAAAAAGTATTTATTACGATTTACAGGAAGTGGCAAGAGATATATCAAACTTAAGAGAAGATATGTTTTTTGATGAAGACGAAAGAGCAAATATAGAAAACAGACTTGATACTATATTCTCATTAAAAAGAAAATATGGAAATACACTCGAAGAGATATTAAACTATAAGGATGAGCTATATATAAGAATAAACAAAATTGAAAACTTAGAACAACATAATAATAAGCTTAAACAAGAATTAAAAGAAATTAAATTTAAGATGCAAGAAAAATCAAAAGAAATTAATAAAGTAAGAAAAAAGAATGGAATTGAACTTGAGAAAAAAATTAATAGTGAATTATATGACTTAGAAATGAAAAATGCAAAATTTAGTATAAAAATTGAGTTTAGCCAAAATGAACAATATAATAAAAATGGTTTAGATGAAGTAGAGTTCTTAATTTCAACAAATACAGGAGAAGATTTTAAACCACTTACAAAAATTGCTTCAGGGGGAGAAATGTCAAGAATTATGTTAGCTATAAAAAATATATTGGCAAATGTAGATATTGTACCAATTTTAGTTTTTGATGAAATAGACACGGGAATAAGTGGAGTAGCAGCAAAAAGTGTTGGAGAAAAATTAAAATCAATTTCAAAAATGCACCAAGTACTATGTGTAACACATTTGGCTAATATTGCAGCAAAAGGAGATTATAATTACTTTATAAATAAAAAAGTAATTAATAATACAACAAATACTAATATAAGATTACTTAATGAAGATGAAACAATAAATGAAATAGCAAGAATAGCTAGTGGGGAAGTAACAGAAATTGCATTAAACCATGCAAAAGAATTAAGAAAGTTGGCATAGAAAAATTTTGTATAAAAAACTCTTGAAAATTAAATTTGCTTATGTAATAATAAAAACAGTTAATTAAAGCAAAAGACAACGCAAGAAAGTATAAAAGGAGAATTACAAATGAAAAACCTTGTAACCATTGGTACTGTAACACACACACACACACACACACACACACACACACACACACGGTAATCTAAAAGATAATAATAAAGCAGAAAATAAAACTGCTTTATTTTGGGTATATTAAAAGAGATGGATAAAAGTTCATCTCTTTTTGCGTTGTAAAAAAATAAAGGAGGAAGAAATATGGAGAAAAAATTAACAAAAAACGAAAAAGGAATAACATTAGTTGCACTGATAATAACTATAATAATACTTTTGATATTAGCAGTAGTAAGTATAAGAGCAATAACAGGAGATAGCATATTAGAAAAAGCGGAAGTGGGAAAAAATAAATATGAAGAAGCCAAAGTAGAAGAAGAAGGCAAACTAAATGAATATTCAGATGCAATGGATATATATGCAGGAAATAGCAAAGGAGAGCTAAAAGGCATAATTACTTATAAGAATGATGATACTATAACGATGAATTTTGACGAAATGAACGTTTTACTTAGCGGAGAAGGAACGTTTAAAACTATTACTGATGGAAAGACATATACAATAAGCGGTAAGGAAACCTTTCCAAATGCAACATACAAGCTATTTGGAATGGAAGGAAATAATGGATATATAATTTTAGTTAATGAAAATTATTGTATATTTTTGGGAGAATTTGCTCAAAATGAAGATGCAATAAAAGTTTTGATTGATCAGTGGGAAAGTTACAATAAAGCGAATAAAATTACAATAGATGGAAATGTATTTACAAGACAGTAAAGAATATAGAAAAACATAGTATATAAATATCATTTTTGAAATTTATATAAAATATAATAAATTATTTGCAATTAAATAAATAATGTGCTACAATACTAATTAGTCTTTAATAAAACATATATGGAGGTTAAGATGCAAACATTAAAATATATTTTAGTAGTAATAGATGTTATAGTTTCATTCCTATTAATTACAATAGTTATGATACAACATAAAGAAGATCAAGGTGCATCAAGTACAATTACAGGAACATCTGCAAATAATTTTTTAGATAAGAATAAGGGTAGAACTAAAGAAGGAAGATTAAAAAGATTAACAATAATTTTAGGTATTAGTTTTGCTGTATTATCAATTATTTTAAATATAGTATACGCATTATAGTAAAAAAAGTAAATGGAGCACTGAAAGTTGCTCCATTTTTGCATGTAAAGGAAAAAAGTATGAAAAGAGAAAATAAAATTAAATATAACCCAACTAATACTCTAGTTGGAACATTTAAAAATTATAAAAATTTTGGATTTGTAATTCCAGACAATAAAAAAGAGAATAGCGATATTTTTATATCCAAAAAAGATTTTAATGGTGCTAAAGACAATTGCAAGGTTGTTGTTGAGATATTAAAAGAAAAAACAGAAAATAGAAAAGCTGAGGGGAAAATTGTTGAGATTTTAGGAAAGATTAACCAAGCTGGAGTTGACTTAATTTCTATTGTTAAAGAATATAAGCTACCATTTGAATTTCCTATTAATGTTATAAATAATGCTAAAGCAATAACAAACTTAAAAATTAGTAAGAATGAGATAAAAAAAAGAACAGATTTTAGAAAAGATATAGTTTTTACAATAGATGGTGAAGATGCTAAAGATTTAGATGATGCTATCAGTGTAGAAAAAACAAATGATGATACGTATATACTAAAAGTCCATATTGCAGACGTAAGTTTTTTTGTGGAAGAAGATAGTTCTTTAGATAAAGAAGCAGTACTAAGAGGCACAAGTATATATTTACTAAATACAGTTATTCCAATGTTACCCAAAGAATTATCAAATGGCGTATGTAGCTTAAATGAAGGAGAAGATAGATTAACCCTTTCTACTATTATGGAAATAGATAAACAAGGAAATGTTATATCATCAGATATATGCAAAGGAATAATAAACGTTCAAAAAAGGCTATCATATAACATAGTACAAAACATTTTAGATTATTCAGAAAATCCAAAAGAAAATAAAATAAAAAAAGGCTATGAATCATACTTAAAATATTTAAAGCAGTTCAAAATAATGGAAGAATTAGCTTTAATACTAGAAAGAAAAAGAAAAAGTCAAGGAGGACTTGACTTAGATATTCCTGAAAGTAAACTAACCTTTGATAAAAATGGACATACTACAAATGTTGAAAAATATGAAAGCAAATTTTCTAATACAATAATAGAACAATTTATGCTAACAACAAACGAAACAGTAGCCGAAAAATTTTATTGGCTAGGAGCTCCATTTATTTATAGAGTACATGAGGTACCAGATTTAGAAAAAATACAAGAATTAAACAAGATATTATCAAATTTTGGATACAAAATTAAGGGCAAGAAAGAGAATTTTCACCCAATGGAATTTGCTAAAATATTAGATGATATAAAAGGAAAAGAAGAAGAAAAAGTAATATCAAATTTAATATTAAGAACATTAAAAATTGCTAGATACGAAGCTATAAATAAGGGACACTTTGGAATAGCAAGTAATTATTATTGCCATTTTACTTCACCAATTAGAAGATATCCAGATTTGTATATTCACAGAATTATTTCAAAATATTTAGAAAATAAATATGTTGTTAGTGAAGAATTTATAGAAAAACATAATGAATTAAGTGTTGAATATGCAGAAACTTCATCAGAAAGAGAAAGAACAGCTCAAAAAGCTGAAAGAGATGCAGAAAGCATGAAAAAAGCTGAATATATGCAAAATAAAATAGGAGAAGAATACCAAGGAATAATAAGTGGAGTGACAAACTTTGGACTATTCGTAGAATTAGAAAATACAGTTGAAGGATTAATAAAATTTGAAAACCTTGGTAGAGAGTACTTTATTTATGATGAAGAAAGAAAACAACTAATAGGAGAACAAAGTAGAAAAATTTACAAAATAGGTGACAAAATAAATATTAGAGTAATAGAAGCTAACAAAATAATGAGAAGAATTAGATTTGAAAAAATAGAAAGTGATAAATAATAAATTGAAAAGGAATAACTATATGGAATTTCAATATAGAATTTATGAAGAGGTATATAACGACATAATATCAGGCAAAAAAACGATTGAATTTAGATTATTAAATGAAAAGTCATACAATATACAGATTGGAAACAAAATAAAATTTTCAGTAATAAATAATGAAAATAAATATTTAATTGTAGAGGTTATAGACAAATTAATATACAATAATATTGATGAATTATGGAATAGTAAAGATGTCTTAAATAACACATTTGCTTATAGTAAAGATGAACTTGTGAAAGCATTTAGTAAAATTTTTCGATAAACAAAACTTAATAAATTCTAAAATAGTTGGGTTTAAAATTAAAGTTTTAAGGAAATCGACAGATTAAAATTTTTAAAACATTTTTATGCACAAATACAACACTTTTGTAGACTTATTCATTTAATAATCGTAAAAAAATAAAAAAATTTAAAAAATGTATTGACAAAAATCATAATAACATTTATAATCTATACTTGTCAGAGGAAAAATGCAGGTGTAGTTCAATGGTAGAACCTCAGCCTTCCAAGCTGATGACGCGGGTTCGATTCCCGCTACCTGCTCCAATAAAATAACTATATATAACATGAGTTATATATAGATAATTTTTTTTATGCTCCCTTAGCTCAGTTGGTCAGAGCAACCGGCTCATAACCGGTGGGTCCAAGGTTCGAATCCTTGAGGGAGCACCATTTTATATATAAGGGTAGGTGGCCGAGTGGCTAAAGGCGGCAGACTGTAAATCTGTTCTCATTCGAGTACGATGGTTCGAATCCATCCCTGCCCACCAAGAAGTAGAAAAATTAGAATCTACTTCTTTTTTGTTATTAGAAATATATGAGATGGATTCGAAAAGGAGGGTTGCTTTAAATAAAAAAGTAATTGTAAATTCTTTGTAAAAATTTTTACTTTTTTCAATTTTCGACATAAAATTTATTATATTTGTGGTATATTACATATTTGTAACACAAATATAATTTTTTTGTTACAAATAATCAAAAAATATTTATTTTTAAATTTTATATTTATATAATCACTATGTATTGTTTTATTTATACATAGAGTGAAATGAGGCGCTATTATGGAAAAAAAATTTTATGAATTAACTGCTCCTCAAAAGTCTATATGGCTTACAGAGCAGTACTATAAAAATACAAACATAAATAATGTTTGTGGTACATTATTTTTTAAAGAAAAAATTGATTTAGATATACTAGAAAGAGCATTAAAAATTTTTATACAAAAGAATCAGGCTCTAAGTATTAAAATAAGTAATAAAGGCACATATCCAGAGCAATACATATGTGATAAACTTAGCGACTACAAAATTGAAAGAAAAGAAATAAAGAGTATTGAAGAATTAAAAAGGTTGGAAGAAGATGAAGCTGATAAACCTATAGAAATTATAGAATCGGTTTTATTTAGATTTGTAATGTTTCAACTTCCTGATGGAACGGGTGGTGTAATTCCAATTTTACATCACATAATTTCTGATGCATGGAGCTATAGTTTAATAGCAAATGGAATAAAAGAAATATATGAAAGTTTAATTTTTAAAACTGATATGCCAGAAAATAAACCATTATATACAGACTACATTAAAGCAGAAAAGGAATATGAATTAAGTAATAGATTTTTAAAAGATAAAGAATACTGGGAAAATGCTTTTTCTGAAATTCCAGATCTAGCAACAATAAAGCTATATAAAAATAATGAAACAAAAACACAAGCAATCAGAAAAAAAATTAAACTTAGTAAAAAAGAAACTGAAAGAATAAATAATTTTGCAAAGGTAAATAGAGTTTCAACATATAGCCTGTTCATGGCTTTATATTCTATATACCTATCTAAAGTATCAAGCAATGATGATGTAATTATAGGTACACCATTTTTAAATCGCACAAATTCCAAAGAAAAAAATACAATAGGTATGTTTATAAACACACTACCAAATAGAATAAAAATTAAATGGGATATAAATTTTAGTGAATTCGTGAAAGAGGTATCGAAAATACAAATGTCTATTCTAAGACACCAAAGATATCCTTATAATAAATTATTAGAAAAAGTAAGAAAAGAAAAAGGAATAACTAGGAATTTATATGATATCGTAATATCATACCAAAATGCAAGGGATGATAGCAATGAATCGAAGATTAAATATTGCACAAGATGGACATTTAATAAAAATATAGCTGATAGCATGGAGATTCATATTTATGATATGGATAATAGCGGAGAATTACAAATATATTATGATTATCAAGAGAATAAATTTACAGAGGAAGAGATAAAAGGTATTCACTTGAGAATTATGCATATACTGGATCAAGTAATAGCAAGAGATTGTAAACTTAGTAAAATAGAAGCAATTACTAAAAAAGAAAAAGATAAGATATTATTAGGAATTAATAAAGGAATAGGCAATGAACCAAAGTCAATAAACGAAATATTTGAAGAACAAGTAAACAAAACACCTAATAGTATAGCTTTAGTATTTGAAGAACAAAAATTAACATATAAGCAATTGAATGAGAAGGCAAATTGTTTTGCAAATTACCTAATATCTAAAGGAATTTCAAATAATGATATAGTAGGATTATGCCTAAATAGATCAATTGAGGTAGTTGTTGCAATGATCGGAACATTAAAAGCTGGAGCTGCATATTTACCAATTGACCCTGAATACCCAAAAGATAGAATAGAATATATGGCTAATAATTCAAATTGTAAATTAATATTTGTAGAAAAAAATATAGCTGAAAAATTTGAGTTTAATGGAAGAAAAGAAGATATAAATAATCAAGAAATATATAATTACAGTAAAGAAAACTTAAACAAAAAAGACAATGAAGATAATCTGGCATATTTGATATATACTTCTGGCTCAACAGGTGTACCAAAGGGAGCAATGCTAAAACGAATTGGACTTAAAAATTTAATTTTTGCAATGAATAAAGTTGTTAAGTACAATGAGGTAAAAAGCATTGTGGCAGTAGGAACCATATCTTTCGATATTACAATATTAGAAATTATTATACCATTAATGTTTGGAATGAAAGTAATTGTTGCAAATAATAATCAAAAAATGCTACCAACTGAGCTGGACAAATTAATTAAAAAGCATAGCATAGAAATGATTGCAATAGTTCCATCAAGAATGGAAATGCTATTAAATGAGAATTGCAAGGAAATAAATAGCTTAAAAAAAATACTACTTGGGGGAGAGGCTTTCTCAGGAAAATTATATGAAAAAATAAAATCTGTTTCAGAAGCAGAAATATATAATGCATATGGACCAACAGAAATTACAGTAGCATCAAATGTCGCAAAGGTTAAATCAAAGAATTGCGTATCTGTTATAGGAAAACCACTACTAAATGTTGTAGAGTTTATTTTTGACAAAAACATGCAACTACAACCAATAGGAATACCAGGAGAATTATATATTGGAGGACCTGGACTGTTTAAGGGATATATAAATAATAAAAAATTGACAGAAGAAAAAACTGTTAATTGGAATGGATACAAATTATATAAAACAGGTGATATAGCATTATTTGATAATGATGGCAATGTTGATTACTTAGGAAGAAATGATAATCAGATAAAACTTAGAGGATTAAGAATTGAACTAGGAGAAATTGAAAACAAAGTAATGGAGTTTCCGAATATAGCAAGTTGTATAGTATCAAAAATAGAAAATGAGGGTAGAGAGTTCTTATGTGCATATATTGTTGGAAATAATATAAATATAAAAGAATTAAGAAAGTTTCTAAATGCAAGTAGTTTACCATATTATATGATACCCCAATACTTTGTTGTTTTAAAACAGTTTACCTACCTTCCTAATGGAAAAGTTGACAGAAAATCCTTACCATTTCCAGAGTTAAAAACAAATATTAAAATAATTAAGCCTAGGGATAATTTGGACGATATACTGATAAATATATTTCAAAAAATATTTGAAATTGGTGAAATAAGTATTGAAGACTCTTTTTTTGATATAGGTGGAGACTCCTTAATGGCTATAAGATTATCATGTGAAATTCAAGAAAAGCTAAATGCTCAAGTATCAGTACAAGATATATTTAGTCTACCAACAATAAAAGAATTAGCAGATTTTATAAAAACTAAAAATAATGTAGAACTTGATAAAATTCAAAAAATTGATGAAAAAAAGCAATATATTAGTTCAACTGCTGAGCAAAGAATCTACCTTGCTTCAAAACTTGATGAACTAAGTTTAGCTTATAACATGCCGGGAAAGGTTATATTTAAAGGAAATTTAGATATAAATAAACTTGAAACAGCATTAAATACAATTATACATGAACAAGAAATCTTAAGAACATGCTTTAATATATCAGAAGACGGAAAAATAATGCAACAAATAGTGAGCAAGTATACAATTAATCTTGACATACAAAAATGTGATGAAAATGAAATACAAAAATACGAAAAAGAATTTGTTAAACCATTTGATTTAAGTAAATTGCCTTTATTTAGAGTTAAACTTTTGCAAATTTCAAAAGAAAAAAGTATTTTATTATTTGATATGCATCATATAATTTCTGATGGAAGTTCAATGCAAATATTTGTAAATAGGCTTGTTGAAATTTATAACAATAATGATATAAAAGAAACTGAGATTACATATAAAGATTATTGCTATTGGGAAAATAACAGACTAGAGAATGATAAATTACAAAAACAAGAAGAATATTGGTTAAGTAACTTTACAAATAATGAAATACCAATATTATCTTTACCAACTGATTTTACTAGACCTATTGTTAAAAGCTTTAATGGAAATCGAATTAATGCTGAATTAAATGAAGAAAAATATAGAAAAATTCAGAAGATATGTGAAAAGTATAATATAACACCATTTATGTTTTTCTTATCAGTTTATTATATATTGCTATCAAGATATTCAGGACAAGAAGATATAATTATAGGGGTGCCAATTGCTAATAGAAATCAAACAGAATTTCAAGAATTACTAGGAGCTTTTATAAATGAAATGCCAATAAGAATAATAGCTGATAGTAGTATGACATTTCGTCAATACATAGAAAAAGTCAAGTCAATATCAATTGAATCAATAAAAAATGGGGAATATCCATTTAATAAAATTGTAGAAAAAATAAACATAAATAAGGATGCTAGTAGAAATCCTCTTTATGATGTAATGTTTGTATATCAAAATACTGGAGAAATAGAATTAAAATTCAAAGATATAGAAGCAACTTTAGAATACCTAAATGATGGATATTCAAAATTTGACTTGACATTAGAAATTGTGCCAAAAGAAAGAAGTTATATATTAAATTTTGAGTATTGTACTGATTTATTTAAAACATCAACAATAGATACAATGAAATCACACTTTATTAATATTATCGAAGATATAATTAGTAACCCTAATATTACAATTGGGGACATTGAAATTCTATCAGAAACAGAAAAGAAAAAAATATTATATGACTTTAATAATAATAAATGTAATTATACAAAAGACAAAACAATACATAAACAGTTTGAAGAACAAGTACAAAAGAATCCTAATAGTATTGCTGTTATTGCAAATGGAGTAGAATTAACATATAAAGAGCTAAATGAAAAAGCAAATCAACTTGCAAATTATATAAAAGAAAAATATAATATAAAAGAAAATGACGTAGTAGTATTAATGACCCAAAGAACAATAGAACTTATAATAGGCCAGATTGCAATTTTAAAAACTGGAGCAGCATATTTGCCAATTGATCCTAATTATCCAAATGATAGAATTGAATATATATTAAAAAATAGTAGTTCTAAATTAATTCTTACTAATTTAGAAAATAATAAAAATGCATATACTGAATGCGACACATTAAACATTAAAATAACAAATGATCAAGTATATAATAACAAATATAATAGAGAACTAAGCTTGGGAAATCCACATAACGGATGCTATGTGATTTATACATCAGGCTCAACTGGAAAACCTAAGGGTGTTGTTGTATCTCATTTAAATGTAAGTAATTTTATTAAAGGGTTAGAAAAAAGTATTAATCTTAATAAAAAGAATGTTGTATCTGTAACTACAATGTCGTTTGATATTTTTGTGGTTGAAAGTCTAGCAACGTTGCTTTATGGTTCAAAAATTATACTGGCAAATGAAGAAGAACAAAATATACCAGAACTCCTAAATAAATTATGCATAGAAAATTGTGCTAATGTAATTCAAACAACTCCTTCAAGGTATGGATTGCTTTTGAGTGATGAAAAAAATTCAGAATATTTAAGCAAAATGTCTGACATTATATCTGGAGGAGAACCAATAACTGAACAATTATTAAGCAGACTTAAGAAAATCAGTAATGCCAAAATTTATAACATATATGGACCTACAGAAACAACAGTATGGTCAACACTAAAAGAACTAACACATGAGGATAAAATAACAATCGGAAAACCTATAATTAATACTAATATATATATATTAAATAAAAATAAAAAACTATTACCGATTGGAGCAATTGGAGAGATATATATTGGCGGAGCGGGAGTTTCATTAGGCTACTTAAATAATATTGAACTAACAAATGAGAAGTTTACTATAAATCCATATAATAAAGAAGAAACAATTTATGCAACTGGTGATTTAGGAAAGTGGCTACCAGATGGGGAAATAATGTGCTTAGGAAGAAATGACAACCAAATAAAGGTTTCAGGAAACAGAGTAGAATTATCAGAGATTGAAAAAGCAATACAAAGGATAGAAAGCATTAAGAATGCTGTTGTAATTGCAAGAGCAGATAAATCAGGAAGAAAGTATTTATGCGCATACGTTGTTTCAAATGAAAGAATAAGATATTCAAAAGTTAGAGAACAGCTGTGCAAAACTTTGCCTATTTACATGATACCAACTCAATTAGTACAGCTAGAAAATTTACCATATACTCCAAATGGAAAAATAGATAAAATGGCATTGCCTAAACCAGCAAATGAAAATGCAGACAAAATAGAATATAATCCACCAACTACAAAGATTCAAAGAAAATTAGTAAGAATATTTGAAGATATACTTCCAACAAGACCAATAGGCATTAATGATAATTTCTTTGAAATAGGAGGAGATTCATTATTAGCAATGCAACTTCAAATAAGGTTATTAAACTTAGGCAAAAAAATTACATATGCAGAGATTTTTTCAAATCCAACAATTCAGGAAATGGAAAAGATAATAATTAACTCAGATATATATACAAATATTACTAGAAAAAATAATATACAAATAGAAAATAATAATTTTAAAGAAATACTAGACAATAATCTAGAAATGCCAAAAGAAATAAGAAAAAAAGAAATTGGAAATGTATTAATAACTGGGACTACTGGTTTTTTAGGCTCTCATATATTAGAAAACTATATAAATAATAGTAATGGAAAAATATACTGTCTTATAAGAAGAGAAGCTGGAATTACGCCAAAAGACAAGCTAATAAAAACGCTTGAATTTTATTTTGACAATAAGTATGTTGAACTAATAAATAAAAGAATTTTTATAGTTGAAGCAGATTTTTCAAAAGAAAGATTTGGACTACTGGAAGAAGAATATGAAAAATTAGCAAATAATGTGAATTGGGTAATAAATTCAGCTGCAAAAGTAACGCACTTTGGAAATTATAAAGAATTTGAAGATATTAATGTTAAAGGAACAAGAAACATAGTAGAGTTTTGCAGTAAGTTTAATAAAAAGCTACTCCATATTTCAACTATGAGTGTATCTGGCAATAGTATTGCAGATACATATAGCTTAAGTACAGATAAAAATAAAGAGTATGTATATACAGAAGGAGATTTTTATATTAAACAATCCTTAGAAAACGAATATGTTCGAACTAAATTTGAAGCAGAAGCAATAGTTTTAGATTCAATTAAAAATGGAACTGATGCCTATATTGCAAGAATGGGAAATTTAACTAGTAGATATTATGATGGAAAGTTTCAAAGAAATATTAATGACAATGCATTTATGAATAGATTAAAGTCATTTATTGAGATCGGAAATGTACCAGTAAGTCTAGCTAATGAATACCTAGAATTGACACCTATTGACAAAGCAGCACAAGTAATTGTATTATTAACAATGTATGCAAATAAAAAGAATAGAATTTTTCATGTATATAATAATAAGTTTATTGAAGTAAAAAGATTTATTAATGCTATTGAGAAAAATTACAATAAAATAATAAATATACTTTCAGATGAAGAATTTTCAAAAAAATTAAAAGAATTATTAAAAGAAAAAAATGAACTTATACTTCAAGGAATTGCAGCGGATTTAAATGAAAATGAAACGGTGAATTATGGCTCGAATATAAAGCTAAATTGCGATTTTACAACTCATTTCTTAAAAAAAGTAGGATTTGAATGGAATGAAATTGATGAGGAATATCTAAAAAATATGTTTATGTATTTGAGAAAAATAAAATTTATAGAATAGAGGAAAAAAATGTTAACAGATAAATGGACACTAATTGGATTAATTATAAGTGCTTTAATATCATATGCTTTATTTATGATTATATCAAACCAAAAAAACAAAACTCAACTGCAAAGGTTATTCTTACTGATTGTTGGAGAACTAATTTTGTGGTGTTTACTTTTAGTTGCACAAATTACATGTTCAAGACCATTTAGTATTGAACCAATTTTCTTCGAGAACTTTGTGTATATTTTTTCATCAACTCTTCCAGTTTCAATATTACTTATGGGGTTATCATTTAAGAATACTAAATTACAAATATCAAAAAAATATATGCTATTATACATAATTCCAGCCTTAACGCTAATAGTTTTATGGACTAATAAATATCACAATTTGTTTTATGAAAAATATTCAGTATATATTAAAGATACAATTACAGGACCGTATCCAATAATTAATTCAATATATTCATATACATTACTAGGATTAGGAATATATTGTCTACTTTCTGCATCTATTAAGAATTCTGGTTTCTTTTCAAAACAGACATTTTTAATAATAATTGGAACTCTTATACCTGTTGGAGCAAACGTAATTTTCACATTTGGACTTTTTGATTTTAACTCTACTATATACATAACACCAATGTCATTTGCGATTGCAATGTGCTTCTATTCACTAGCTATAATAAAATTTAAATTTTTAAATTCAGTACCAATTGCACTTGGAAAAATTGTGAATAGAATATCAGACGGATTTATTGTTGTTAATGATGAGCTAGTTATTATAGACTATAACGAAACAATGACTCATAAGTTTGGCGCAGAAAACATGCAAATAAGAAATAAAAGTTTAGAAGAAATAATAAGAGTTTTTGATCCAGATAATAGTGATAATATTTTAGAAAAGATATTAGATGCAATTAAAAAAACAAAAAACAATACAGAAACAATAGTAATAAGAGCATATTTTAAAAAGATTGATAAATATTTTAATATAGAAGTAAATAGTATATTTTCAAAAAAAATATACATTGGCTCATTAGTACTATTTAAAGATATTACACAACATATACGAGATCAAGAGTTTATTGCAAGTAAAGAACAATTATATACTTTAGGTGAGATTGCAGGGGGATTTGCACATGACCTTAATTCACCTCTTAGATCTATAGCCGGTGATATATATAATTTAAAGGTATATTTTAATTCTGGAAACATAGAAGTAAAAGAAGATATAAAACAAGACGTAAAGGAAGTTTTCTCAACGTTAGATAGTAATATAAACAATATGTCAAAAATGATTAATACATTTAAAGATCAAATGGTAAACACAGGGGATAGGCAAAAGGATTATTTTAACCTTTTAAGTGTAGCAGAAGGAGTAAAAATATTACTAGGTGGAAATTTAAGAAGAAACAAATGTATATTAAACTTATACATTGATAAAAACATAAATATTTATGGAGAAGATAATAAGTTAAGCAGAACAATTACAAACCTTGTAAAAAATTCAATAGAAGCATATGCACAAAATAACAAATATGGGGAAATAAATGTAAATGCTATTATTGATTCTGAAACTAATAGTTGCGTGATAACAATAGAAGACTATGCAGGAGGAATACCAGAAGAAATAGCAAAAACTATTTTTAAAGAAAGAAAGACAACAAAAAAATCTTCTGGAGGAACAGGAATTGGATTGTATTCAACATATAGGTTAGTAATAGGAGATTTTAGAGGAAAAATGGAATATGAAAATATTGAGAAGGATGGACAAAAAGGAACAAGATTTATTATTCAAATTCCAGTAGAATAAAATTTTTTGATTGATTATTTGTTATATTTAATATATAATTAAATTATAATGGAGGATAAATATGGAAAAATTTGATTATAAAAACGCAAAAATATTAGTTGTTGATGATGTACAAGAAGTTTTAGATACTACAAGGAGAAATTTAAAAACTATTGGAGTAGAAGCGGTAACAAAAAGTATTCCTCAAGAGGCTTTAGAATATTTAAGAAATAATACAGTTGATTTAATTTTACTTGACTTTTTTATGCCACAAATGACAGGAGAAGAATTTATAAATAAATTAAGAACATTTGATAAAAAAACAATAGTTATTTTACATACTGGTTATGCAGACGAAATTCCATCTGATGAGATGATGGACAAGTTAAATATCCAAGGATATATAGATAAATCTAAAAGCACAGCAGATATTATGCTTTCTATAAAATCAGCATTAAAAACAGCATATTTGTTTAAAACAATATACAAACAAGAAGAAATTATAGATGCACAACAGTATAAAGATGAATTTTTTGGAAAGTTTATGTATAGACTATTAGGAGAAGTTAGAGAAAGAGGAATAATAATAGGAGGACTAATAGATGCTATTACAACAGATAGAGAAAATTATTCTGAAGAAGAACTTTCTAAGTATTCAAGTCACATAAAAGAAGCTTTAGATAAGCTAATGAATATGGTTGAAACACTTGAAATTGATAAATATGACATGATTACAGTTGGGCAACTAAAAGAAATTTTAAATTCATTATTTAAAATAAAGTTAAATTCAAATCAAATTGCTTTAAATATTAATTCAAATGAAGATTTTTTAACATTGGAGTGTGACCCTAAAACTATTATATATATATTAGTGGATATAATTGAATACATAATTTCAAAAGACCAAAAAGAAATCAACATAGTAATTGAAAAAAATGAAAAAGTAGAAATTACTGTAAACAATTCAATAGATTTTGAACAACAGTTTATAGAGAAGATAAAAAAATTAGCAAAATTAGTAAATAATATTGAAATTGTTGAACAAGAAGAAAAACTTAAAATCGAAATATTATAGTAATAGTTAAAATAAAGCGTATATAAAATAAATCACCAGAAATATCTATTTTACCACTTTAAAATAGATATTCTGGTGATTTATTATTTATAGGAATAAAATTTTTTTATTTTTATTGTAATATTTGTAAAGTTGTTATAAAATAAGGAAAATGTTATATTTTAGGAGAATTATATGAATAAAAAATGGGAATATAAAGAAACAAATACTGTTTTATCAAATGAAATAAGTAAAAAACATAATATAAGTAAAACATTAGCAGAGATTTTAGTTAATAGAAATATTATAAAAGATGAAGATATTAGAGTGTTTTTAAAACCTACAAGAAATGATTTTTATGATCCATATTTATTACCTGACATGGAAAAAGCAGTAAATAGAATTATTACAGCAAGGGCAAATGAAGAAAAAATTATCATTTATGGAGATTATGATGTTGATGGAATTACCAGTATAGCAGTTTTAAAAAAGTTTCTAAATGATATAGGTATACATGCAAAACATTATATTCCTAATAGATTAGATGAAGGCTATGGACTAAATAAAAATGCAATTGATGAAATAGTAAAAAATAAAATTAACCTAATGATTACAGTTGATTGTGGTATTTCTGGAATAGATGAAGTTGAATATGCGAATTCATTTGGATTAGAAACCATTATCACAGACCATCATGAGCCACTAGAAACTCTTCCAGATGCTATTGCTGTAATTGATCCTAAAATAAAAAGCAGTATATATCCATTTTCTCAGTTAGCAGGGGTTGGAGTTGTATTTAAGCTTATTCAAGCAATATCAAAAAAGTTAGAATTAGATGATAGAGAATATCTAAAATATTTAGACTTAGTTTGTATAGGTACTATATCAGATATTGTACCACTAGTAGATGAAAATAGAGTTATAGCAAAACTTGGTTTAAAATTAGTTGAACAAACCAAAGATGTTGGATTACGAACATTAATAGAATATTCAGGATATAAAAAGATTAACTCTAGTGCAATTTCTTTTGGTGTTGCTCCAAGAATTAATGCATGTGGAAGAATGGGACATGCGGATGAAGCATTAAAATTATTTCTTACAGAAGATAAAAAAGAAGCAATTAATTTAACAGAAGAATTAAATGAACATAATAAAAAACGTCAAGAAATAGAAAAAAGAATATACAATGAAGCACTTGAAAAAATTAATAAAGAAGGAATAGAAAATAAAAGCATTATAGTTGTGGGGGGAGATAATTGGCATCATGGAGTTATAGGAATTGTGTCTTCTAAAATTACAGAATCATATTTTAAGCCAAGCATATTAGTGTGTTTTGAAGGAGATGAAGGAAAAGGATCTGGAAGAAGTATACCTGGATTTGATTTACATTCTGCATTATGCAATTCATCAGACTACTTAGAAAAATATGGTGGACATTCTATGGCTATAGGGCTAAGTTTAAAGAAAGATAATTTTAACAATTTTAAAGAAGCAATAGAAAAATATACTGACGAGTCTGATATAAAATCAATTGTTCCAATTGTTAATATTGACAAATTATTATGTAATGATGATTTAAAGATAGATCTTATTAAAGAACTAGAATTATTAGAACCTTTTGGAGAAGGAAATAAATGCCCATTATTTGCCTATAAGAATCTAAAGATAGATTCAATTAGAACTTTAACAGAAGGAAGACATTTAAAATTAACATTAAAAACAGAAAATAATAATCTTATTACAGCAATTGGTTTTAATATGGGAAATAGAGAAGAACAGTTTATAATAGGAAATAGAATTGATATAGTTGGACTTTTAGAAGTTAATTCTTTTAATGGTATAGACACTATACAATTTAATTTAAAAGATATAATGAAATCATTATAGAAAGAGAGGAGTTTCTATGGCTGATACAGAGAATAATATAAAAATAAATGATATTATTAATAGAATAAAAAAGAGCAGAAGAAAATGTAATGTGAAACTAATAATGAAAGCATATGATTTAGCAAATAAAAGCCATGACGGGCAACTTAGAAAATCTGGTGAACCTTATATTATACATCCATTACAAGTTGCATATATTGTTGCAGATATTGGCTTAGATGATGAATCTGTTTGTGCAGCATTATTACATGATGTTGTTGAAGACACGGAAATAACCCTTCAAAACATAAAGGACGAATTTGGAGAAGAAATTGCTGAAATGGTTGATGGAGTTACTAAATTAAGTAAACTTCAAGAAAATATTACAATAAAAGAAAGACAAGTAGAAGATTATAGAAAAATGTTTCTTGCAATGGGAAGAGACATTCGTGTAATTTTAATTAAACTTTCTGATAGACTTCACAACATGAGAACTTTAAAGTACTTAAAAAGAGATAGACAAATTGCAATTTCTAAAGAAACAATGGAATTATTTGCACCTCTTGCAAATAGATTAGGTATTTATTCATTAAAATGGGAATTAGAAGACTTAGCTTTCAAATATTTATATCCTGAAGAATATAGAGAAATAGTTGAAGGAATTGACAAAAAAAGAGATGAAAGACTAATTTTTATTGAAAAAATAATGGAAAAAATACGCTTAGAGCTTAAAAGGCAACATATTGATGCAGAAGTAACAGGTAGAGCAAAACATTTATATAGTATTTATAGAAAGATGAAAAGAGACAATAAATCACTTGATCAAATTTATGATTTATTTGCTCTTAGAATATTAGTTAATTCAGTAAAAGATTGTTATGCAGCATTAGGAATTGTTCATGAGCTATATACACCAATTCCTGGAAGATTTAAAGACTATATAGCAGTTCCAAAATCTAATATGTATCAATCTTTACATAATACATTAATAGGACCAAAAGGAACACCTTTTGAAATTCAAATAAGAACATGGGACATGCATAGAATAGCAGAATTTGGTATTGCAGCACATTGGGCATATAAAGAAGCAAATAAAAACAAAAAGACTACTGTAATTGCACAAGAAGACAAACTAGCATGGCTTAGAGAATCATTAGAATGGCAAAAGGATATGCAAGATCCAGATGAATTTCTAAATACTTTAAAAACAGAGTTGTTTGAAGACGAAGTTTATGTATTTACTCCAAAAGGCGATATAAAGGTACTTCCTAAAGGAGCTACTCCTATTGATTTTGCATATAGTATTCATGAACAAGTTGGAAATAGAATGACTGGATGCAAAGTTAATAGCAAAATGGTGCCAATTATTACAAAATTAAAAAATGGTGATATTATTGAAATAATAACTTCTGATTCAACAAAAGGACCTAGTAGAGATTGGCTTCAATATGTAAAAAGTACAGTAGCTAAAAATAGAATAGCTAGTTGGTTTAAGAAAGCAGATAGAGAGCAAAACATTATAAAAGGTAGAGAGCTAGTTGAAAAAGAAATAAAAAGAATTGGTATGACGCAAACAGAACTTTTCAAACAAGATTATGTAAATGCAGCTCTTAAAAGATATAAATACTCTTCTATAGAAGATATGTATGCAGCAATTGGATTTGGTGCAAATACATCTTCAAAAGTTATATCTAAAATGCTTGAAGAGTATAGAAAAGAACATAAAGATGCTGATTTAGAAGATAAAATTGAAGAGTTAAAGAATAAAAAAGTAGTAAAAAACCAATCTAACAATGGAGTTGTTGTTAAAGGCATAGATAATTGCTTAGTAAAACTATCTAAATGTTGTAATCCTCTACCAGGAGATGAAATTATAGGATATATAACAAAAGGAAGAGGAGTATCAATTCATAGAAAAGATTGCGTAAATGTAAACGAATTATTAAACGAAGAAAACAGAATAATAGATGTAGAATGGTTTGATGAAAACAAAAAAACAGAGTATACAGTTGAAATAGAAATATTTGCAAATGATAGATCTGGATTACTTGCAGACATAATAAAAGAAGTATCAGTGCTAAAAACAAAATTAATTGGAGTAAATTCAAGAGCAAATAAAGAAAAAATTGCAATTACAGAATTAACCATACAGGTTGAAAACTTAGAAGAATTAAACAAGGCAATTAAGGCATTAAGAAAAGTTGATAGTGTATATGAAGTTAAAAGAAAAAAATAAAGAAGGTAAAAAAAATGATTTTAAAAAGACTAAAGATAAATACACATATTGCAGAACCTACAAATTGCTATATTATAGCAGATGAAATAGCAAAAGAGGCAATGATAATTGACCCAGCAGCTGAAGCAGAAAAGATAATAGAAATGATAAAAATTCTTAATGTAAAAGTTAAATATATTTATTTAACACATTGCCACGCAGATCATATAGGAGCAACTATTAAAGTTCAAAAAGAGCTTGGCGGAAAGATTTTAATCTATAGAAATGGAGAAAAAAATCTTAATGATGAAAAGATTAATCTCTCAGGAATTGTAGGAACTACCCCTATAATTTTAGAACCAGATTCAAAAATTGATGATAATGATACCTTACATATCGGAAATATAGTATTAAAGGTTTTATATACGCCGGGGCACACAGATGATTCAACATCTTTATACTGTGAAGAGTATAAAATGCTATTTTCAGGAGACACAATGTTTAATGGAACGTGGGGAAGAACTGATTTACCAACATCAGATTTTAACAGTATTATGAATTCAATATCTAATAAAATACTAACTTTACCCGAAGATACAATAGTGTATCCTGGACATGGAAAATCTACAATAATTAAAGATGAAAAGCCTATTTATCTGGAACTAAAACCAAAATTTGAGTAGAAAGGATGAGATAAATGATACAAAAACCAAAAGGAACAAAGGACGTTTTACCAGAAGAAAGTTTTAAATGGAATTTTATAGAAAATACTGCTAATGAAATATTTAAAAATGCTGGAATAGATGAGATAAGAGTGCCAACTTTTGAATATACAGAACTTTTTGAAAGAGGGGTCGGAGATACGACTGACGTTGTACAAAAAGAAATGTATACATTTAATGATAAGGGAGGAAGAAGCATAACATTAAGACCAGAAGGAACAGCAGGTGTTGTAAGAAGCTATATTGAAAATGGATTATCTTCTACCGTTTCTCCATTTAAAGCTTGGTATAAAATGCCAATGTTTAGATATGAAAATGTTCAAAAAGGTAGATATAGAGAATTTAATCAAATCGGCTTAGAGATAATTGGAACTGCTTCATATCTTGCTGATATTGAAGCAATTGCTATAGCAAACAATTTGTTAAATAAACTAGGAATTAATAATATCTTATTAACTATTAATTCTATTGGGTGCAAAGAGTGTAGAAGCAAATACCAAAAAGCACTTAAAGAATTTATAGGAGATAATATAGAAAAATACTGTGAAACTTGTAAATCAAGATTCGAAAAAAATCCAATGAGAATTTTAGATTGCAAAGAAAAAAAATGTAAAGAAATGAATGAGGGTGCACCTAAAATATTAGATTACTTATGTGATGAATGCAAAAAACACTTTGAGAACTTAAAAAATATGCTAAGTGAACTTAATATAGAATATAAAGTTGATCCAACAATTGTTAGAGGACTAGATTATTATACAAAAACAGTATTTGAGTTTATTTCAAAAGAAGATGGACTAACAGTTCTAGCAGGAGGAAGGTATGATGGCTTAGTAAAGGAACTTGGTGGAATTAATACACCTGCAGTTGGATTCGCAGCTGGTGTAGAAAGATTATTAAACCTTATGCCAAACGAATTGATAAAAAATGAAACAGTTGAACTATATATAGCTAATATGAGTCAAGCTGAAATAGAATATGTTTTAAAGCTAAAAGAAAAACTAAGGGAATTCATTAGTGTTGAAAGTGATATATCTGAAAGAAGTTTTAATTCTCAATTAAAATATGCAAATAAAATTAAAGCAAAGAATTTACTTGTTATAGGAGAAAATGAAATTAAAAATGGTATTGGAAAAATTAAAAATATGAGTAACGGTGAAGAAGTAAAAGTAAATTTAAATGTGCAAGAAATAGTTTCTAAGATTAATTAATTCTAAAATGGAGTTTGAATAAATTGAACTGTTTTGAATATAATTTACTTATAAATTATATTAAGGAGTTTGCTTATGAAAGTGATTTTAGTTAATGGTAGCCCACATAAAGATGGATGCACTAATATAGCTCTTGAAGAGATTATAAAAGTTTTAAAAAATAATAATATCGAGACTGAATTAATATGGATTGGAAATGAAAGAATTTCTGGATGCATAGGGTGCAATTATTGCATGAAGAACAATAATCAGTGTTTTATGAATGAAGATACTGTTAATACATTTATAAACAAGATTAAAGATGCAGATGGGTTTGTGTTTGGATCACCTGTTCATTTTGCAGCACCTTCTGGAATTATTAAACCTTTTATGGATAGAGTTTTTTATGGAAGAGGAAAACTATTTGCAGGTAAAGCGTTTGCAAGTGTTGTTAGTTGCAGAAGAGGCGGAGCAAGTTCGGCTTTTGATGATTTAAATAAATATGCTTTAATGAGCAATATGTTTGTTGTTGGAAGTTCATATTGGAATCAAATACATGGAACCAATAAACAAGAAGCTCAACAGGATCTAGAGGGTTTACAAACAATGAGAAATGTTGGAGAAAATATGTCATATTTATTAAAATGTTTACATTTTGGAAATCAGAATGGAATAAGCAGAAATAATTACGAACAACCAATAAAAACAAACTTTATTTGATTTTTTTAAATATATGTAATATAATTTTAAAATGCATAAAAGAAAGGAGAAATATATTATCTAATAATATATATAAAGATATGGAAGAAATAAACCTAAAAGATAAATTTTTAAATTTTTTTGAACAACATGGACACGTTATAATACCTAGCGCACCAATAATCCCAGAAAATGATCCAACATGTCTATTTAATACTGCGGGTATGCAACCTCTTGTTCCATACCTAAAAGGACAAGCACATCCAGAGGGAAAAAGGTTAGCAGATGTTCAAAAATGTTTTAGAACTAACGATTTAGACGAAGTTGGAGACAAAGTTCACCATACTTTCTTTGAAATGCTTGGAAATTGGTCATTAGGAGATTACTTTAAGAATGAATCAATTGAATGGAGTTATGAATTTTTAACTAGGATTTTAAAAATTCCTAAAGAAAGACTTGCAGTAACTGTTTTCAAAGGAAATGACATGGTTTCACCTGACAATGAATCAGCCAAAATTTGGGAAAGTCTAGGAATTGAAAAAAATAAAATTGCATTTCTAGGAGAAGAGGATAATTGGTGGCCAAATATGGAATTATTTGGACCATGTGGACCAGATACAGAGATTTTCTATTGGAGAAGTGATGATCCAGTACCAGACTATTTTGATACAGAAAATGAAAATTGGGTAGAAATTTGGAATAATGTTTTTATGCAATATAATCATGAGCAAGATGGAACATTTACACCATTAAAAAATAAAAATGTAGACACAGGACTTGGAGTAGAAAGAGTAACAGCAATATTAGAAGGATATACAGATAATTATAAATCTTCAATTTGGAAAAATATAATAAGTAAAATTGAAGAGCTTTCTAATCACGATTATTCAGATGAAGCTTACACAAAAAGTATAAGAATTATTGCAGATCACATTAGAGCTGTTGTTATGATAGCAGGAGACAATTCATTAATAAAACCTTCAAATAAAGACCAAGGATATGTACTAAGAAGGCTTATTAGAAGAATGATAAGACATGCAAAAAAAATAGATATTGACATTAATAGCAACTGGGAAAGAAAACTTGCTGAAATTGTAATAAATCAATATAAAGATTATTATATTGAGATAGGAAAAAACAAAGATAGCATTTTAGAAGTTATTACTAACGAAAAGAATAAGTTTAATAAAACCTTAGAAAAAGGTTTAAAAGAATTTGAAAAGTTAACCAAAAACTTAAAGGATAATAAAATTGATAAAGACCTAGCCTTCAGGCTTTATGATACGTTTGGCTTTCCAATTGAACTTACAACAGAACTTGCAAAAGAACAAGAATTTGAGGTAGATACAGAAGGTTTTTATCAAAAGTTTTCTGAACACCAAGCTAAATCTAGAGCAGGAGCAGGACAAAAATTTAAAGGTGGACTAGCTTCAACAGGAGAAATAGAAACTAAATATCATACAGCTACACATTTGCTAAATGCAGCACTTAAGAAAGTACTTGGAAGTCATGTACATCAAATGGGAAGCAATATTACTCAAGAAAGAATGAGATTTGATTTTTCACATAATGCAAAATTAACTGATGAGGAAAAAGAAAAAGTTGAGCAACTAGTTAATGAATATATAAAAGCTAGTATTCCTGTTGAAAAACTAGAAATGAAAAAAGAAGATGCAGTAAAAATGGGAGCTGAAGCTATGTTTATTGAAAGATACGCAGATATTGTTACTGTTTATAAAATAGGGGATGTGTCTTTAGAAATATGTGGCGGACCACATGTGAAAAATACAAGTGAGTTGGGAACATTCAAAATAAAAAAGGAAGAAGCTTCATCAGCTGGAGTTAGAAGAATAAAGGCAATTTTAATTTAGTTAAATAAAAAATAGGAGGTAAATTTATGGATGACTGTATCTTTTGTAAAATTATAAAAGGAGAAATTCCAAGCAATAAAGTATATGAGGACAATGACATTATTGCATTTAAAGATATCAATCCTATAGCACCTGTTCATATACTTGTAGTGCCTAAAAAACATATTTCAAGTTTAAATGAAATAGAGGAAAATGACGAGTTACTAATTGGAAAGATTTTTACAACTATTAAAAAAATAGCAAAGGAAAATAACCTGGAAAATGGATACAGAGTTATAAATAATTGCGGAAAAGATGGAAGACAAGAGGTAATGCATATACATTTTCATTTAATTGGTGGAAAGAGGTTAGGAACAGATTCAATAAATTAATAAAAGGACTACCAAAATTATGTAAAATATGATATAATTAAACTATAAATTGTATTATATTTTACATAGGAGGAAATAATATGTTTAAACAAAGCAAATATGGTAATGTTTTAACGGTAATATTAATAATAGCGATAATAGGAATTATTGTAATATTAGGAATTATAGGATATTCTATATATAAAAAGAAATATATTGAAAATAGTGCAACACAAGCTGTTGCTAAATTTGAAGATTCTTTAATTGGAAATAATAATAATACAATTCAAAATCAAACCGAATTTAATACTATAACAGGAATAGGAGACTTAAGTAACAATACAGAATCATCTACAAATAATTCTGGAGGTAAAAAACAAAAAACAAAAATTAATGGATTTTATGTTATTGGAACTATAAAAATTCCGTCTATTAATTTAAGTTATCCAATTTTAGAAAAAGTTACAAAGTCATCACTAGAAACATCAGTTGCATTTTTATATGGACCAGGATTAAACAAGGTGGGAAATAATGTTATAATTGGACATAATTACAGAAATGGTACAATGTTTTCAAATCTAAAAAAATTGCAAAATGGTGCAGCTATTTATATAACAGATAGTGATGGAAATAAAGTAAAGTATAAAATGTATAAAATATATAGAACTTCAGGAGATGATGCAACATACATGACAAGAAATACAAATGGGAAAAGAGAAATATCTTTATCTACCTGTACAGATGATAGCAAGGCAAGAATTATAGTATGGGCAAGGGAAGAATAATATTAATAAAAAAGTAAAAAGTACTTGACAAAAAAAAACAAAACATTTAAAATATTAATTGCACTGCAAAAGTGCATAATGGTGGATGTAGCGTAGTTGGTTAACGCGCCAGTTTGTGGCACTGGAGACCGTGGGTTCGAG
Source organism: uncultured Clostridia bacterium (assembly GCA_934130435.1). GTDB lineage: Bacteria > Bacillota > Clostridia > TANB77 > CAG-508 > HGM13634. The sequence goes on along the minus strand of CAKOYB010000002.1, from coordinate 153,507 downwards.
TCCCATCTTCCACCCCATATAGTATAATGGGCTGTAGCCAAGCGGTAAGGCACCAGACTTTGACTCTGGCATGCGCTAGTTCGAATCTAGCCAGCCCAGCCATTGATAAATCTGTTCTAGTTGGAACAGAGAGAAAAATCATTCTGAAAAAGAATGATTTTTTTATATATTAGGAAATTTTTTGCTTCCTAATATATAAAAAATTGCTATAATCACTATTGCCTTTGAGGTTTTGTTATTACATATGAAATGCATAGAAAAATAAGAGGAAAAAAGAACAAGAATCTGAAAAAATTAATGCTAACCCAATATTGCTTTTAATGATTTTTTATGATATAAATTTTATGGTTATGAAAGAAGTAAAAGCAGGGATACATTTATGAAAAATACATTTAATCATACGCTTTATTGATGCTGGACTTACATAAAAAGAAAAACTTGAATACCATAAAGAATATGAAATAGTAGTATTGGAGAATAGGTAAAATTTATGAAAATAAGAAAAATAAAAACTAAAAAGATTAAAAAATTAATAAAAAATGATTTTATTATTGCGCTAGTATGCTTAGTAATTAGCTTTTTACGATTGTTACTAACAGGAAATCTTTATATTATTGCATTATTATATAAAACAGTTATTAAATTAAATCCAATATTTGGAATAGTTTTATTAATTTATGAAATTTTAAAAAGCACATTTATTATTTGGATAATATATATACCAGCTAGAATGGCATTAAAAAATAGGATTAGCAAAAATATAAGATATGAAGTTATTAATAATATAGAATATTATAGAGATGAATTTTCAAATCTTTCACCAGCCGAAATAAGCATTATTGCAGACTTGGATATAGAAATAGATAAGGATATTGCTGCAACAATTCTAAAATTATATGGAAAGAAATATATTGACTTTGAAAATGAGAAAATAGTTGTTAAAAATGAGAAGCTAACCGGATTAAAGAAGAGCGAACAACAAATTATGCTTTTATTAATGTCTAATAGCAACTTACATACATTAGAACGTATGAAATGGAAAAAAATTGCATTACAAGAAGCCATAGAGGATGGATATATAATGCATAATGACAAGACTAATAAAAAGAAAAAACATTTTTGGGTTAGTACTTTATTAATTTTGTTTTCAATATATGGTATTGTAAATGGAATAACTGATTTTGCTAAGATATCACTAGGAGAGGAAAAAAATCTAGAATTATATAAACAACAAGAAATTGATACAATTGATTATGAGGAATTAGTGCAAAAATTTAAGAATAATGGGAATAAAGTGAGTTATGAAGAGATTCTAAATTATGTTAATATAATCCTAGGAGGTCAATATGGTAAATATATAATTGACATTATTTCAATTATGATAAATATGGGGATAATATTTGCTTTAATAGTTTATAAAGTATTTAGAGCCATATATTTTAGGAGTATAGAAAATAATAACTATATTAGAACAGAATCAGGGAAAAAGTTGGCAGAAGAGATTGCGGCAATGCAAAGATATATACATGAATTTAGTTTATTATCAGAAAAGGAAAAAAAAGATATAGAACTATGGGAAGATTTCTTAGTTTATGCTGTAGTATTAGAAGAAAATACAAATATTGTCAAAGAAATATTTGCATTTAAAAATAAAGATTCGGACCAATTTTATAAAATGATACAAAATTAGTAAAAAATGGAAACAAATTGTAAACAACTTAAAAAATGAAGTACAAAAAAGCAAACTTATAAAGTTTGCTTTTTTCCATTTGAATGTAAAACAATAAAAAGAATAATTAGTTAATGCTTTAAGTAGTAAGAAATTCTAACCAAAAAAAATCTTGTTACTTTTATTTTTTGCCCAGTAGGAGATTGACAAAATAACAACACAAATTTAAACTTAATTTATTATGAAATTTTAATTACAAAATTTGTAAGTTCCGCCAAAGCGGATTGATTCTATGGTTAAATAAAATAAAATATGTAAATACTAAATTGGGGTAAAAATGCATATAGAAATTTTATTAAAAGAGAAAAGAAAACAAAAAAATCTAACTCTAATGCAACTGGCAGAAAGAACAGGAATATCAAAAACTCACATAAATGATATAGAAAACAATCTAAAAGAACCAAGTTTATCAATAATGATTAGAATTGCAAAAGCATTAGATGTTAAAATAGAAGAATTATATAAGGTTAGATGGTAGTAATATGGTTGATGAATTAAGAAAAAAATTGCATGACAGTATAATTAATAATGGCATTAATAGTACAGAAACTTATGAATTAAGTATAATGCTAGATAAAGAAATTGAGAAATATTATCAAAAATTATTGCAAAATAAAATTTAAATGGTATAATAAATTATATATGTTAAATAATATGTATTAAGGAGACTCATATGAAAAAAAATTTAAAGTTAAAAAATATACTAGTTTTATTTTTATGTATAGTATCTATAATCCTAATTTCTAGTAAAGTTCTTGCAACAGAACCTATAATAACTCCAATTACTGGTGATGACTACAATAATGCACAAACTATTACAGATTATGGAAATGATAGCAACAATTCAAATTCAAATTCAAATTCAAATTCTTCAGACAATAATTTAAGCAATAACACAAGCAACAACACAAATTCTGCTAAAAGATATAATAATACTAATAAAACAGTTCCACAAACTGGTGTGCAAGATTATAATATAGGAATATTATTAATTATTGCTGTTGCAGCAGCTATATATGCTTATAAAAAGGTTAAAGATTATAACAATATTTAATTATAAATTTAAGAATAAATGGTATGTAAAAAACATACCATTTATTTTGCTTTAGCTTTTATTATTAGTTTTTTGGAGTTATTAATATTACTGCATGTTATTAAAGTTAATTCTATGTTATTACTGTTTTCTAAATAGCTAGTATCTTGCTTTTCTGCGACATATTGATTATAAACTTTGTATTCTAACTTATTTCCATATATATCATATAAAAATATACTATCATTTTCCTCTAGTAAATGCAGTTTACTGAACATTAATGTGTTTTTATAATTGTGTCCGAACTATAGAGAGGTTCCCAATGCAATTAACGTTTGGTCCTGAGAATTTACATACTGATATTTTTAACAAATCGTCGGAACTTTCTGAGATTATGGGATATTCTATATTAATTTTGGGAATTCTAATTACACCTATAACAAAAATGTTATTAGATATTTTAATTGCCTTATAACTATCTGAATGATTGACTGTATAGATCGTTTCTATGTTAAAATTTTTTTTGATATTTTTAGATATATTATTATATTTTTTTTGATTATAGTGCAATATTAGTTGAAAAATTATTATAAAGCATATTACTATTAGTGAAAACGAAAGTATAAATAAATATAGATGCTTCTTCCACATGTATATTTTTTTGGTTACTAATATTTGATTCATGGTATACTCTTTCAAAAAAAGATATTTTTATATATTTTTTACTTTTATTTATAATATAAAATAGTAATTTATGGAAGAACTTAACATTACTATTACAGAATTGTTAAATATATGTTACATTTAACACAAGCATATTGACTTTAAATGTTTTTAAAATAAAATATAAGAGTAATAAAGTAGAGGAATTAATATGAGAATTATAGCTGGAATTGCAAGGGGAACAAAATTATACACTTTAGAAGGCAACAATACAAGACCCACATTAGACAGAATTAAGGAATCATTATTTAATATAATACAAAACAAACTAAAAAATGCAACTATATTAGATTTGTTTTCGGGATCAGGTGCATTGGCACTAGAAAGCTTAAGCAGAGGTGCATCTTTTTCATATTTATGTGATAATTCGCTTAATGCAATTAATATTATTAACAAGAACATAGAAAAAACTCACTTTGAAAACAAAACGAAAGTATTTAATTGCGACTATAAAAAAGTAATTCCTTTAATAAACAAAGAAGAAATTGATATAATTTTTATTGATCCGCCATATGAAAAAAACATTGCAGTTGATGCTGCTAATCTAATAATTAAAAATAATATATTAAAGGAAGATGGAATTATAATTATTGAAACAGATAAGGTAGACAGAGAAATTAGTCAGATAAATCTTTTAGAAACAATAAAAATCTATGATTTAAGAAAATACGGAAGAGTAACAATATTGTTCTTAAGTCGAAAGGGGTAAAAATGGAAATATTTACAATATTAGAGACATTGGAGGAGTGTCTAGAAAGATCAAAGAAAATACCGTTTAGCAAAAAAGGAATAGTAGATACGGAAGAAATATTTGATTTAATAAAAGAAATTAGAATAAAATTGCCTGATGAATTAAAACAAGCTAAATGGGTTAAGGAAGAAAGAGGAAGAATATTAGCAGAAGCTAAAAAAGAAGCAGACGGAATTGTTAAGGAAGCTGAGAATAGAATTATTTCCATGATTGATGAACATGAAATAACTAAAAAGGCTTATGAACAAAAAGCTCAAATTATTGAAACAGCTAATGAAATGTCTAGGGAAATTTCTCAAGGAACAAGAGATTATGCAGATGGCATTTTAGAGAGAGTTCAAACAGCTTTACAAGATGCAATTAAAACAGTGGAAAATAACAGAAAAGAATTAAAGTAAAAATTTAAAAAGTCAGAATAATGCCAACCAGCATAATAAAGTTGGTTGATTTCTGATTTTTTTATTGAATAGCTAATATGGAGGATTTATGGCAAAAAAAAGAAGATATACTAAAAAAAATAAAAGCAAGAGTGTTAATAAAAATACATATGTAATAATTATGCTGCTTATAAGTATTTTACTAGCAGTGCTGATATTTGGAAAAACTGGATATATAGGTTCTAATCTAACTCCAATATTAGGGGGAATTTTAGGATTTATTGAATATCTAGTGCCAATAGTGTTTTTTATTGTTGCAATAGCAACAGCGTGTGATAAAAATGAACTTGTTAGTGTTAAACTGTTTCAATGTATAGTATTACTTATATGCATTTGTACAGCTTTATCAGTTTTTCAGATTGCTAATGATAATATAATAATAGAAAAAAATATTGGAAAAACAATTGCAAAAGGTTATGAGTTAGGAAAGAAAAACATTGGAGGTGGAGCCATTGGAACGATGGTTGCTATACCATTAATTAATATGCTCGGAAATGCTGGAGCAGCAGTTTTTATTGTTGGAGCTAGTATAGTATTAATAGTATTTATCTTGGGGATACCTGTTTCTGAAATTATCAAGGAATATATTGATGACCTACATGAAAGAAAAGATAAAATTGCAGAATATAGAGAAAAGGAATTATTAGAACGAGAAAATAGAAGAAAAGATAAAAACAATAATAAAAAAGTGCATACATTATATAATCAAGACGACAAAGAAGAAATACTTGATGAACAAATAAAAATTAACCTAAACGAAAAACAAAAGAAAATAAAAGAAGAAAAAAAAGACAAAAAAATTGAAAAGAATGAAAAATTTCTAACAAATACAATAGAAGATAATTTATTTAAAACGCAAGAAGAAACTAAGGAAGATAAAACAAAAGAAGTTTTAGTTTTAGAACATGGACAAACCGTAGAAGATGAAACATATGAGTTTCCACCAATTGAATTACTAACAGAAAGCGAAGAAAGAATAGTCAAAGGTGGTAAGAAAGCAATTGCGGATAATGCAGCAAGATTACAAAAAACTTTATATAATTTTGGTGTATCTGCTAAAGTAGAAAACGTATCAGTTGGACCAGCCATTACTAGATACGAATTAAAACCAGCAGAAGGAGTTAGAGTTAGTAAAATTGCAAACCTAGCTGATGATATTGCATTAAATTTAGCAGCCGAATCAATAAGAATTGAAGCACCAATACCAGGAAAACAAGCTGTTGGAATTGAAATACCAAACAAAGAAAATGAAATCGTACATTTAAGGGATATTATTGAAACATCAGAGTTTAATAATTCAAAATCAAAGCTTACATTTGCTTTAGGAAAAAATGTTGCAGGAGAAGAAGTTGTTACTGACATTGCCAAAATGCCACATGTATTAATTGCTGGAAGTACTGGATCAGGAAAAAGCGTTTGTATAAACACTCTTATTACGAGCATAATATATAAGGCAAAACCTAGTGAAGTAAAACTTGTTATGATAGATCCTAAAGTTGTAGAATTATCTGTATATAATGGAATTCCACATTTGTTAATTCCAGTAGTAACAGATCCTAAAAAAGCAGCAGGAGCATTATCATGGGCTGTACAAGAAATGGTAAATAGATACAAATTATTTGCAGAAAAAGGAGTTAGAGATTTTAAGGGATATAATGAAGCATTAGAAAAAAATGACGAAGCTGGTAAATTGCCTAAAATAGTTATAATTATAGATGAGTTAGCTGATCTAATGATGGTAGCAAAAAATGATGTTGAAGATGCAATATGCAGATTAGCACAGATGGCTAGAGCAGCAGGAATGCACCTTGTAATAGCAACACAAAGACCTTCTGTAGATGTAATTACTGGCTTGATTAAAGCTAATATACCATCTAGAATAGCTTTTGCAGTTTCATCACAAGTCGATTCAAGAACTATTATAGATATGGCTGGAGCTGAAAAATTGCTTGGGAAAGGAGATATGCTATTTTACCCAACAGGCGTTTCAAAACCTACAAGAATTCAGGGGGCATTTATATCTGATAAGGATGTTGAAAAAGTAGTTGATTTTATAAAATCAAATGGAGTAGCAACTTACAATGATGATATAATACAAAAAATTGAAAACTCAAATTCATCAGATAAACAATTGGATAATGCAGAAGAAGATGATGATACAGATCCACTATTAGGAGAGGCTATTGAAACTGTAATAGAAACTAAACAGGCATCTACTTCTTTTATCCAAAGAAGATTTAAAGTTGGATATGCTAGAGCAGGAAGAATTATTGACCAGATGGAAGAGAGAGGAATTATATCTGGCTATCAGGGAAGCAAACCAAGAGAAGTTTTAATGTCAAAAGAGAGATGGCAAGAACTAAATATGACACAAGACGTTAATGAGGAGTAACAAAAGAAAGGAATATAATGAAAGAAGAGATTTTTTCTAAACTTAAGGATTATAATAATGAACTAGAAAAAATATTAGAAGACAAGGATTTTTCACAAAGTACAAAAAATCTTTTATTAAGTATGTTCTATAAGATTGAAATGTCATATAATGATTATGCAACTGTTAAAAGAAGAGTAAAAACTAAACAAGAATACTTAAATGAAATTGTTGAAAATATAAAAAAGTGCAAGAAAATAGAACTAGTTTTACCAAACACCAAACTTTTTGATGAATTTAAAAACAAAAATATTTTACATGAAACAGACTATTTCAATAAAAGTATAAAAGCTTTTGCTAATGAAATGGAACTATTATATTCAATATTTGAATTAAATGATTTTAAGATATTTTTAAATGAAAAATATAACTTAATAAGAAATTCATTTCCATATTTATTAAATTTAGCCAATGATATGAACAATGTTGAAGTTTTAAGAGACTTCAATGCTTGGTCTTGGAATACATCAACCAAAGATATTATTGACATAAGAGTCAATTTGATTTATGAAAACATAAAATTACTATTAAATTTTGATATTATTGAAACTGTAAAAAATGATATACAAGCTGACGATGTTATACAATATATAACTCAACAAATGATGCAACTATATGGACAAAAAAATACAGATGATTTCCTTAATTTAGTATTTAAAATATCAATAATTATATATATTGAAAAAAGCAAAATTGAAAGAGATAGATTAAGAAGTGAAAAAAAACAATTAATTGAAGAACTAGAAGAAATTAAAGACAAAAAAACATATATAGACAAGATAACTCAAGAAAAAAAGGAACTAATTGGCAAGGTAAGAAATATAGATATTACTCTTAACGAAAAAGATTTATTGATGAAAGAATTTAAAATTAGAAATGAGAACCTATCAGAGAGTAAAAAGATATTTAGCATAAGCAATTTAGAAGAAAAATTAAGAAGAGAAAAAAACAAATATTTAAGAAATATTGATATTTGCAATTATAATTTACAACCAATTAATTATATTGAAAAAAAGAAAAAACTAAAAAGAGACTTTGAAATAATAAAAAATATTGATTTTGAAGAAAATAACACTAAGCAATTATATAGCCTAATTTATAAGTTACAAATACTGTTTATAAAACTTTTATATATTAAATTAAGCCAAACTAACCAAAAACAGGATTTGATTAATTTATTCTATGAAGTAAGATATTATGCTTTTTTACCATATAATAGCAACACACTAATTGCAGAAAAAGATGAAGTTAATACAGAATTAGCTAAATTAGAAGATGAGATAATTCGAAAAATGTATTTAAATAAAATAATAAATACTTTATCAACTAATGAAGAAGCAGATATAAAAATTGTTAAAAATGTTTTTTCTTTAAAAACTATATCTCTTGAGCAAATATATATGGAATTAATTTTAAAAAACGAAAAGTATTTTTTAAATATTTATGAGGATAAGGAAACACCTGAAAAATCAATAATGATAGATGATATTAAATTTAATAAAAAAGATAAAATAAGATTAAACAAAAAAGTAAAATTATTTATATAAATGAAAAGGAGAAGAAAAATGAAAATTACATTTTTAGGAGCTACAAAAACAGTAACAGGTTCCAATTTTTTAGTAGAAGCAGCAGGTAAAAAATTTTTAGTTGATTGTGGAATGTATCAAGGACATGGAGAAATAGAGGAAAAAAACTATGATAATTTTCTTTTTAGTGTAAATGAAATTGACTTTATGCTATTAACACACGCTCATATAGATCATTCGGGAAGAATTCCTAAGTTGTACAAGTGCGGTTACAATAAACCTATTTATGCACAAAAAGCTACTTGCGATTTATGTACAATAATGCTTCCAGACAGTGGACACATTCAAGAAATGGAATCTGAGTGGAAAAATAAGAAAAGAATAAGACAAGGAAAAATGCCATATACACCATTATATACTGCACAAGATGCAATTGATTGTTTAGATATATTTAGACCTGTAAAATATGATGAAATTATAGAAATTGACGAAAACATAAAGGTTAGATTTAATGATGCAGGACACATGCTAGGCTCAAGCATAATTGAAATATGGGCTGATGAAAATGGTAAAAAAACAAAGGCAGTGTTTACAGGAGATATCGGAAATAATGATTTACCATTATTAGCTCCACCAACGATGATTGAATCTGCGGACTATCTTGTAATGGAATCAACTTATGGAAATAGATTACACATAAGAAATGATGAAAAAGCAACAATGTTTTTAAATACAGTTTATGAAACACTTGAAAAGGATGGAACAGTTGTGATTCCATCATTTGCTGTTGGAAGAACTCAGGAAATTTTATATGAATTAAATAGAATAAAAGAAAATACTGATGATGAAGAATTTAAGAATAAGTATGAAAAAATAATGAAAGCCACTGTTTATGTTGACAGTCCTCTTGCAGTATCAGCTACGGAAATATTTAGAAAGAACATGGATCTTTTTGATGATGATGTAAAAGAGGAAATGGCAAGAGGAGATAATCCACTTGAATTCCCAGGATTAAAGTTTACTCAAACTGCTGAGGAATCTAAGGCTTTAAATGAAATGAATGAACCAATGATTATTTTATCTGCAAGTGGAATGTGTGAGGTCGGAAGAATAAAACATCATCTAAAACATAATTTATGGAATCCAAGCTCAACTATTCTTTTTGTTGGATATCAAGCACCAGGAACACTAGGAAGAAGAATTGTTGATGGAGAAAAAAGAGTAAAAATTTTTGGAGAAGAAATAAATGTAAATGCTCGAGTAGAATATATAGAGGGATATTCTGGACATGCAGATCAAAATGGACTTTTAAATTTTGTATATTCATTTTATGACAAACCAAAACATATATTCCTAGTTCATGGAGAAGAAGAAGGACAAATTGTATTAAAAGATAAAATCGTTGAAAATACAAATATACCCGTAACTATTCCAGCATTTGGAGAGACATATACATTAGACGAAAACTTATCTATGGAAAGAACAGTAGAATTGCCTAGAAAATATAGGCCATTAAGATTAGAAGTTATTGAAAGAATAAATACTTTGAAAGAAGAATTAATTGACATGGAAGATATAGTTGTTAATGAAAAACTTAAAGAAGATGTTGATGATTCAAAAATAGAAGAATTAAATCAAAAAATAAAACAATTAGAACAACAAATTGTTAAAATTATTGAATAAACAAATATAGGGGATTAAAAATGAAAAACAAGTATTATAATGATGCAATAATCGGTAGCAAAGATATAAAAGCAACATTATCTGAAAAAGGAGAACTTTTAAGACTTTACTACCCACATATAGACTTTAGACAATTCATTGACGAATTTATGGTAGGAATTAAAGTTAATGACTCAAGACTAATAAAACTTAATAACGATATTAACAATATGTATGAGCAGAAATATATAGAAGATACAAATATCTTAAATACTGAAATATTAAATACCTACTTTAATATTGATATACATCAAACAGATTATGTTTCTATAAAAGAAAAAGCTTTAGTTAGAAAATATCGAATAATTAATAAAAACAATATCTCATTAAATGTAAATTTGCTAATACATTCAACATTATTATCTAGTCCAAACAATAATGTAAGTGGAATTTTTAAAGAAGATTCACTAATACAATATATGCATGATTATTCTTTAGCAATATTTTCAAAAAGTGCACCATTAAGTTACCAAATAAATAATTCTAAAGAAACTATAGATGATGGAAAAATCTTTGGAAAAGATTATGTTGGAACAAGTAGAGATTCAAGTATTTCATATGATATAGGAAAATTAGATCCTGAAGAAGAAAAGGAAATTGAAATTATAATTGCTGTTTATGATAACTCAAAGTATTCTTCAGATCAGATTCTCCAAGATATTAGAAGAATAAAGAAAATTGATTTTAAGCAGGACCTATTAAAAACTAAGAACTATTGGAAAAAATATGTTGCAAATCATAATAAGATTATTTTTCCGGAAAATAAAAGCGAACTAAAAGATAAGATTGAAAAAATTTATAAAAGAACAATTTTACTTTATCCATTACTTATAAACTACGAAACAGGAGGAATATCAGCTGCTGTAGAAATTGATGAAGATTATTCTAAAAGTGGAAGATATTCATACTGTTGGCCAAGAGACGCTCTTCAAATCAATAAGGCCATGGAAATTATTGGTATGGACAAAGAGATTGAAAAATTTTATAAAGTGTTTTGCAACAAAACACAAGAAGCCAATGGAATGTGGGAACAAAGATTTTATACAGATGGGGTCTTAGCACCAGCATGGGGATATCAAGTTGATGAAACTTCATCAGTTATTTGCGGTGTATATGACCATTATGTACATAGTCAAAATATTAATTTTTTAAAAGATAATTTAAAAATGTGTGAAAAAGGATGTTCATTTTTAATTAAGTATATAGATGACATAATACATGAAAAAAATAAGATGCAACTAAGTTATGATTTATGGGAAAATATTGAATCTATTCATGCATATTCATTAGCATCTATATTTGCAGCGTTTAATGCAATGATAAAAATATATGAAAAGATTAAAATACTGTTTGAAAACAACAGATTAAAAATAGAGAAGATTAATAAGGAAATAATCTTATTAAATAACAACTTAATAGAAGTGAAAAAATTTATTATAGAAAAATTATATGATAAAGAAAAAAAATGCTTTAGACGTAACACTAGTGATGAAAAAATTGATATAAGTTTACTTGGATTATCATCTCCATTCAAGGTTTTTTCTCCAAAGGAAAAATCTATACAAAATACCGTAGAAAAAATAAATATGACATTAAGAACTTATACGGGAGGATACTTAAGATATGAAGGAGATAATTATATAGGAGGAAACAACCCATGGATAATTGCTAATCTATGGATGGCAAATTATTATTTAGATATTGGAAATAAGAGATTAGCTAAAGAATGCTTTAAATTTACAATAATGTCTGCAAATAAGCATGGTTTTTTACCAGAACAAATTAATAATAAAACAATGGAACCTTGGGTAATCGGATTAGGATGGTCACATGCTATGTTTATAGAAGTGCTTTCAAGATTATTTAAATAGGGGGAAATATGACAAAAAATAAAAGTGTATTTGTCTGCAATAATTGTGGATATGAATCACAAAAGTGGCTCGGAAAATGTCCGGCATGTAATGAATGGAATTCCTTCTTTGAACAAAAAATTTTTCAAAATTCAAAAGGAACTTTAAATTTTAGAGAAACAAAGAAAATTTCTCCAATAGAATTAAATAAAATAGAAGGAAAGCTTGAAGCAAGAGTATCAACTGGAATAAGTGAACTTGATAGGGTTCTTGGAGGAGGACTTGTTAAAGGATCTTTAGTTCTTATTGGAGGAGAGCCAGGAATTGGAAAATCAACATTAATATTGCAAATATGCAATAAAATAAAAACTAATGAAAAAATTCTTTATATATCAGGAGAGGAATCAGGAGAACAAATAAAAATAAGAGCTGATAGACTAGGAATTAATAACTCTAACTTGTTATTTATATCTGAGACTGATATGGACATTATTGAACAAACAATTTTAGATATATGTCCAAAACTTGTTATTATAGATTCAATTCAAACTATGTATTCTAATGATGTGCAGTCAACAGCAGGAAGCATTAGTCAAGTTAGAGAAATAACAGCCAGAGTAATGAAGCTTTGTAAAGCTAATGCAATAACAACAATAATAGTAGGACATGTTACTAAAGATGGTAATATTGCTGGACCAAGAGTCTTAGAACACATGGTTGATACAGTATTGTATATTGAAGGAGAAAGGTATTTTACTTATAGAATATTAAGAGGAGTAAAAAATAGGTTTGGATCAACTAATGAGATAGGAATGTTCGAAATGCAAAATGAAGGATTAATAGAAATTACTAATCCATCATCTGTTTTAATATCAGAAAGAGAAGATAATCCTGCTGGATCAGTGATTGTAGCAACTATAGAAGGAACAAGACCACTTTTAATTGAATTACAAGCATTGACTACGCAAAGTGTGTTTGGAATTCCAAGGAGAACAGCAAACGGACTTGATTTTAACAGATTAACATTATTAATGGCTGTACTAGAAAAGAAGATTAGAATACCATTGGGCAATCAAGATGTATACCTAAATGTTGTTAGCGGAATAAAAATTAACGAACCAGCAATTGATTTAGGGATTATTCTAGCAGTAGCTTCTAGTTTTAAAAATATTCCTATACCACAAGACTTGGTTGCTATTGGTGAAGTTGGTTTAACAGGCGAAGTAAGAAGCGTAAATTTGATGGAAAAAAGATTAAAAGAAATTGAACGATTAGGTTTTAAAACTTGTATAATTCCAGAAAGTAGTAAAAAGCTATTGAAAGAAAAGTATAAATTAGATATAATTGGTGTTAGAAATATTAACGAGGCATTAAGAAAAATTGGAATGCAATAGTATTCTTACAGAAAGGTGCGTGAAATCTAAATGATATCCAATAAGGATGAAGCAATTGTAGATCTTTTAAAGCTAGTTGCACCAGGCACAGAAATAAGACAAGGATTAGATAACATCCTAAAAGCAAAAACGGGAGCACTAATTGTAGTTGGCGATTCAAAAGAGGTTCTAGATATTGTTGATGGTGGTTTTAGTTTAAATGTTGATTATTCACCGTCAAGATTATATGAATTAGCAAAAATGGATGGAGCAATTATTTTAAGCAGTGACCTTAAGAAAATATTATTTGCCAATGCACAATTAATTCCATTATACACAATTGAAACTAAGGAGACTGGTACAAGACATAGAACAGCAGAAAGAACAGCAAAACAAACAGGTCAACTTGTTATAAGTATTTCACAAAGAAGAAGTATAATAACAATTTATAAAGAAAATTTAAGGTATGTACTAGAAGAAACATCAAGAATTTTAGAAAAAGCAAATCAAGCACTGCAAACAGTTGAAAAGTATAAAAAGGTTTTTGACACAAAAATAAATTTGCTTAATGAGTATGAGTTTAATGATATTGTAACATTAGATAATGTTCTGACAGCAATTCAAAGAGCTGAAATGACCTTAAGAATGGCTGAAGAAGTGAAAAAAAGAATAATTGAACTTGGAGAAGAAGGAAGATTAGTTAAGATTCAGTTAGATGAACTTGTTGGTGGGCTAGTAAAAGAAGAAAAGCTTATTATAAAAGATTACATTGCATCAGGTAAAAAAAGAACTAGTGACAAGGTATATAACCAATTAATAGCTCTTGAATATGAGGATTTAATGAAACAACAAAATGTAGCAAATTTATTGGGATATGAAGATTTTGAAAACTATGATGAATTGGCGGTATATCCAAAAGGTTATAGAATATTAAGCAAGATACCAAGAATGCCGACAAATATAGTAGAAAACTTAATCAAATCATTTAAAACATTTCAACATATTTTAGCAGCTGATATACCTATGCTAGACGAAGTTGAAGGAATAGGTGAAGTCAGAGCTAAAAATATTAAACAATCATTAAAGAGAATGCAAGAGCAATTTATATTTGACAGTATATTATCATAATTTTTATAAAAGGATTAATACTAAAAATGATTAAAAATAAAAATTTTGAAAATGGAATAACATTAACTTTAACTATAATAACAATTCTGATATTATGCATTATAGCTGGTGTTTCAATAGGAACTGTTCCAGGCTATTCGAATCAGATAAAGTTACAAAAGTTTAATTCCGAATTAGATTTAGTTCAAACCAGGGTAAATGAAATTAAAAACAATAATGAAAATTATATTTTAAATGGGGAAAATGTATTTTTAGCAAACTTAGGAAGAGATTTAAGCTCTGAAGAAAAAGAAACTATTAGTGAAATTAAATTAGATGATGATACTAACTTACAATCAGATAATTTTAGATATTTTTCTAAGGAGGCACTAGAAAATGAATTAGGTATTTCAGGTGTTGAACAGGATGTTTGCATAGATTTTAACAATGCAATAGTCGTAAGTATTAATGGACTAAAAATTGGAGATAAAACATACTACATGTCGACAAATCAGAAATATATTTTAAACAACCCTACAAACAATATTGAAGTACCAGATGAAATTTTTAAAACTGAGAAATTAACAGAACAAGACTATAGTGTTAAAATAAATGATCAAAATACTTTTTTTGATATAAGATATAGAATAAAGGGAGAAGATTACTGGACTCCAATAAAAGATAGAAATTTTGATGCAAAATATGGAGAAACATATGAAATATTACTCAAAAAACTTAATGGTAGTTCAGTAATAAAGGAATTAAAAATTGAAAATGAATAATAGTAGGATACTATAGTTTGGGGAGGTAAAAGATGAAAAAGAAAGTATCAAACAAAAAAAATATTTTAAAGGATAGCATTCTGATAATTGCAATAATACTAATTTTACTTATAATAATTTTATTGTGTTATGGATATTATAAAAAAACTACGACTAAAACAGAAAATCCAATTGCCACAATTGAGGTTGAAAACTTTGGAAATATTAAAGTTGAATTATACCCAGATATGGCAAAAAATACTGTAACAAACTTTATAAATTTAGCAAATAATGGTTTTTATGACGGTCAAACATTTCATAGAATAATAAAAGATTTTATGATACAAGGCGGAGATCCTAATGGAGATGGAACTGGTGGAGCTAAAATGAGCGAGGTTGATAGTTCAATTGAAAAAGGATCAGAAAATGATAAAGAATACGCAATTGATGGAGAGTTTATTGCAAATGACTATAAAAATAACACATTAAAACTTGGAAAAGGTGTTATTGCAATGGCTAGAAATGATTATTCGGCATATGCTTCATATTATGGATCTTCAATTACAAAACAAGGATATAACTCAGCAAGTTCACAGTTCTTTATTATGACAACAGATGAAAATCTATCATTAACAGGTAATTATGCTGGTTTTGGAAAAGTAATAGAAGGATTAGATGTTTTACAAAAACTAGCTGAAGTAAAAGTGAAACAAAGCGAAGAAGAGGGTTCTGAAGAATCTACGCCAGAAGAAGCACCTATAATAAAGTCAATAAAAGTTGAAACATTTGGAATAGACTATGGCAAACCAAAAACACATGAAAAATTTGATTTGAGCAATTATATGGGAATTAATTACTAAAAAAATATAAAAGGAAAGCATTTGCTTTCTTTTTTTTTTGCTCAAAAAAAATGTCGAAAACTTTTTATAAATCGATAAAACTTCTCAAAATTTGCTATTGGAAAATATTTACAATAGTAATATAATTTTATTATAAAATACAAAGGAGGAGTTGTTTTGAATGCTAAATATATTAATTCAGAAAAAACATTGATTTTCAATATTAATGAAGAGATTGATCATCATACAACAGAAAAAATAAGGAGGAGAGCTGATTATGAAATTGAAAGATATATTCCAAGAAAAGTTATATTTGACTTTAATAATGTTTCTTTTATGGATAGTGCGGGTATAGGCATGCTACTAGGAAGATATAAAAACACAGTAATGCTAGGTGGAAAAGTTGAAATTATTAATGTAAATAAAAGCGTAAGAAAAATACTTGAAATGAGTGGAATATTAAAAATTATACCAATAAGAGAGGAGAATATTGCCTAATGGTTAAAAAATATGATAATGAAATGAAACTTGAGTTTTTAAGTAAGTCATCAAATGAAGCGTTTGCAAGAATTTCCGTAGCAGCTTTTGCAGCACAATTAGATCCAACTATTGAAGAGATTGCAGATATTAAAACGGCAGTATCAGAGGCTGTAACTAATTCTATAATACATGGATATGAAAATAGTATTGGAATAATAAAAATTAATTGTTATATAAGTGGTGATGTGTTGACTATAATAATTTCAGATACAGGAAAAGGAATCGAAAATATAGATGAAGCAAAAGAACCATTATATACTTCTAAGCCAGATTTAGAAAGGTCTGGAATGGGATTTACAATAATGGAAAGCTTTATGGATAAATTGGAAGTAGAGTCAGTAATTGGGCTTGGAACAAAAATAACAATGACTAAAAACATAAAAAAACAGAAAGAAGAAACAGATGATTTTAATATCGTTGCCAGAGCATAATACATGAAAGGAAAAAATATGTATAATGATAATATTCAAAAGATAATTCTAGCTCAACAAGACAATAAGGAAATTATGGAAGACCTTGTGCTGAGCAATTCTGGTTTAGTATGGAATATTGTCAAAAGATTTACGAGTAGAGGGTATGAAAAAGAAGATTTATATCAAATCGGAAACATGGGATTAATTAAAGCAATAAAGAGATTTGATACTACATTAGATGTGCAACTTTCTACTTATGCAGTTCCATACATTTTAGGAGAAATTAAGAGATTTATAAGAGATGATGGAATAATAAAAATAAGCAGACAAACAAAAGAACTATATACTAAAATTAGGGTAATTCAAAAAGAAAATTTAGACAAAACAGGAAAAGAAATGACTATAAGTGATATAGCAAAATCATTAAAAGTTGACAAAGAAGAAATTGCAGCGGCAATAGATTCAGCAATACCAGTTGAATCTATTTACGCATCAGAACGGAAGCCAAAGTGATGACAACAGAAAAGTAATTGATAAAATAATTACAAATAAGGATGATTACGAAAAGTTACTTAACAACATTTCTTTAAATGAAATTATAAAAAAGCTTGAACCAAGAGAGAAAAAAATTATTATACTGAGATATTATAAAGAATTGACACAGGCAAATGTTGGAAGGATACTTGGAATAACACAAGTACAGGTTTCGAGAATAGAAAAAAGAGTTTTAAACAAAATGAAAGAAAAATTGGAGGCTGTATGAAAAAGTACATAATACAGTTTATAATTGTTTTTATTATTTTTTTTATAATACCATTAATTTTCACTAATAAAAAAAACATAGTAGTATCATCGAATGAAAATGTCTTACCTATAGACACTAGCATAGAAAGTACAAAAGAATATAAAAATAATGTAATAAGTTTATTACATAAAGACACAGGAAACGTTGAAAGAATAAATTTAGAAGAGTATATAAAAAATGTTGTGTCAGCTGAAATGCCTGCCAAATATGATTTAGAAGCTTTAAAAGCACAAGCTGTTGTTGCAAGAACATATACTATATACAAAATAAATAAATCGTCAAAACATAAAGATGCTGATATATGCGATAAATCAGACTGTTGCCAAGCTTGGATTTCTAAAGAAGAACGATTAAAAAAATGGGATGATGATAAAAAGGATGAATATTGGCAGAAAATAGAAACAGCCGTAAACGATACAAATGGCCAAATAATAACATATAATAATGAACCAATAAATGCTTTTTTTCATGCGAATAGCGGCGGAAAAACACAAATTCCACTATACGTATGGGGAGGAACAGGATATCCATATTTGCAAGTTGTTGAAACAGCTGGAGAAGAAAATTATTCACAATACAAATCAGAAGTTGAATTGAGCAAAAAAGAATTAGAAGAAAAGATAAAAGAAAAACATGATAATTTTAAAATAAATTTTGAAGAGGAAAAATGCATAGAAATTGCTGAAAGAGATGAAAGCAACAGGGTAAAAAAAATAAAAATCGGAAACCTTGAACTATCTGGAGTAGAAATTAGAACAATTTTAAAGTTAAGGTCAGCAAACTTTACGGTAGAAATATTAGATGATAGTGTAAAATTCTATGTTATTGGGTACGGACATGGAGTTGGTATGAGCCAAACAGGTGCAGACGCAATGGCAAAACAAGGTAATAATTATAAAGAAATTATTCAACATTTTTATAGTAATGTTGAAATCAATGAATTATAAAAAATTGAAAATCCTGAACAATTTGTATATTTTTTCATAAAAAGGCAATACTTCATAATAATGAAACTCAATTTTAGAGATTAAGTTATTATTGGAGGTTTTTATGAGAAGAAATAACAGAAAGAAAATTAATTCTTCAGATAGTTTAAATACTATTTTATATGTGACAGGTGCAATATTTTTATTGACTTTAATTGTTTTTGGAATAACTTTTGTAACATATTCAAATAGAAACTCAATGAAAGAGTCTGATTCTGAGTACTTAGCACAATTTGAAACAAGCAGCATAGAAAATACTACTTCAGCAAGTACAAGCATTGGGAAAAAGATAGAAGATTCAAAAGAAAAAATAAATGAAGAAGAAACTAATACTAATGTGAAAATTTATAAAAATAACGTTGAAGAATCGAAATTAAGCAATAATTCTTCTTCTACTAGTAATAATAAAAAGACAAATGAAAATCAAAAAGTTAAAGCACAGCTAAAATTTGAAAAACCCACTGAAGGAGAAATAATAAAGGAATTTACACAGAACAATTTAGTTTATTCTGAAACGTTAAAAGAATGGATTACACACTACGGGATAGACATAAGTGGGGAGAGAGGAACAGAAGTTAAAGCTGCTGAAGATGGAAAAGTACAGTCAATAAAAAATGATCCAAGATATGGACTTACAATTATTATTGAACACGAAAATGGATATAAAACATTATATTCAAATTTACTAACAACTGAGTTTGTATCTGAGGGACAAAAAGTTACTAAAGGCCAAGTTATAGCAAGTATAGGCGATAGTGCAGCTTATGAAATAGTTGACGAAGCACATTTACATTTCGAAATTATTAAAAATGGAGAGAATATAAATCCACAAGAGGTTATAGAGTTTTAAAATAAAAATGCCACATATCATAGTTTAATATACCATGATATGTGGTTATCTGCTTTTTTATCACAAAAATGTTTTTAGGTATTCTTGAGCCTTAAAAAGAGCAGACAAAGTTTCTTGCTTTTCAGCTGAGTCAGATAAGGTTGTGATTGATTCAGCATAGTTCTTGCAATCGTCAATTATGTCTCCAACTGATTTTTTCTCATATTGTTCAATGTCGACATATACAACATCATACAAAAAAAATAAAAAATTTTTGGCAGACGATAATTTACGTTTTTCACGCAATTTCTTAAACAACAAGAAACCTCCTTTCTTCCAAATTGGAAATGTCATTATCATTTTGCCTACATATATTGACCGTATATGCTCTTTACGTCTATGAAAGGTTTCGCAAAACTAATGCTAACATCTATTATAAACTAATTTTATGTTAATATCAATAAAAATATAAAAAAAGCTTGATTTTTTAATTAATTATGATATAATATCATGGTTAATAAACACATAAAGTTAGTTTGTAGTTGTGCAAATATGCATATGTATTTGTTACTATAAATGCAGAAGCTTTATGGAAGAATAACTAAAGGGGGAATTTAAAATGGCAGTAGTTGCAATGAAACAATTACTAGAAGCAGGTGTTCATTTTGGACATCAAACAAGAAGATGGGATCCAAAAATGGCTGAGTACATATATCAAGCTAGAAATGGAATTCACATTATCGATTTACAAAAAACTTCAAAAAAAATTGACGAAGCTTATAGCTTTGTAAAAGGTCAAGTTGAAGAAGGAAAAACAGTTCTATTTGTTGGAACTAAAAAACAAGCACAAGAATGCATGAAAGAAGCTGCAATAACTTGTGGAATGTTCTATATTGATCAAAGATGGTTAGGAGGAACACTAACTAATTTTAAAACAATTAGAACAAGAGTTGAAAGACTTAAAAAATTAGAATTAATGGAACAAGATGGTACTTTTGATGTACTACCTAAAAAAGAAGTTATTAAATTAAAAAAGGAAATGGCTAAATTAGAAACAAATCTTGGTGGAATAAAAGAAATGAATGAATTACCAGGAATTCTATTTATAGTTGATCCTAAGAAAGAAAATATAGCTATTTTAGAAGCAAAAAAGCTTGGAATTCCAGTAGTAGGACTAGTTGATACAAACTGTAGTCCAGAAAATATCGATTATGTTATTCCAGGAAATGATGATGCAATTCGTTCAGTTAAATTAATTGCTCAAGTTATAGCTAATGCTGTAATAGAAGGAAAACAAGGAGAGGCATTAGAAATAAATACAGAAAGAGAAAACAAAGAAAAAGAGTCAATTGAAGAAGTTGCAGCAAACGAAGATGAAAATTCAGCAGAAGAAGTAGTTGAAGAATAATTAATTATATTAGGGCAAGTTAGAACTTGCTCTAAATTTAAAATAATAGTAGATAGCTACTATAAAATAACCATATTAGGAGGAAAAAAAATGATTACAGCTAGTTTAGTAAAAGAATTAAGAGAAAAAACTGGTGCAGGAATGATGGACTGTAAAAAAGTTTTAACAGAGACAGATGGAAATATGGAAAAAGCAATAGAGTTATTGCGTGAAAGAGGAATCGCAAAGGCAGCTAAAAAATCTGGAAGAGTTGCTGCAGAAGGACTTGTTAATGCATTCGTTAGCAATGATAATAAATTTGGAGCAGTAGTAGAAGTAAACTCTGAAACAGACTTCGTTGCAAAAAATGATGAATTTAAAGAGTTTGTTTCTGATATAGCAGAACAAGTAGCTAAAGAAAAACCATCAACAGTAGAAGAATTGCTAAATCAAAAATTTATAAAAAATGAAGCAAAAACTGTTAGTGAAGTTTTAACTGATAAAATAGCTAAAATTGGAGAAAATATTAGTATAAGAAGATTTGAAAGATTTGAAAGCGAAACAAATCTAGTAGAAAAATATATACATGGCGAAGGAAAAATAGGAGTATTAGTTGAAATTGAAAATGGAAACTTAGAACTTGCAAAAGATGTATGTATGCAAATAGCAGCTGCTAAACCAGAATTTATTAATAGAGAAGATGTTCCAGCAGAAAGATTAGAAAAAGAAATGGAAATCCTAAAAGTTCAAGCTATGAATGAAGGAAAACCAGAAGCAATTGCAGAAAAAATTGTTCAAGGAAGAGTAGGAAAATTCTATAGTGAGATTTGCTTAGTTGACCAAGAATTTGTTAAAAATCCAGATATGAAAGTTAAAGATTTATTAGCATCTAGCAATGCTAAAGTAATTAACTTTGCTAGATTTGAAAAAGGTGAAGGTATAGAGAAAAAAGAAGAAAACTTTGCTGAAGAAGTAATGAAACAGATAAAATAAGAAATGCTTTAAATAAAAAAATATAGAGAAAAACAGACAGAAATGTCTGTTTTTTCTATGTAAACTATTGTTATAAAAAAATCTTTTTGTTATAATACAAATAACTTAATATCAAAATAAAGGAGAACAGACTTTGGAAGAAAATAAGTTGATTAGCCCAGAAATTGAAGATATACAAGAAGAAAGATTTGAGAAAACCTTAAGACCCAAAACGTTAGATGAATATATTGGACAAGATAAAGTGAAAGAAAATATGAAAGTATATATTGAGGCGGCTAAAAAAAGAGAAGAGCCATTAGATCATGTTTTATTATATGGGCCTCCAGGCCTTGGAAAAACTACACTTTCAAATATTATTTCAAATGAAATGAATTCAAATATAAAAATAACTTCAGGACCTGCGATTGAAAAACCAGGAGATTTAGCGGCACTACTTACAAATCTAAATGAATTTGATGTTTTATTTATAGATGAAATTCATAGGCTAAATAAAAGCGTTGAAGAAATACTTTATCCAGCTTTAGAAGACTACACACTAGACATAATAATTGGCAAAGGACCAAGTGCAAGGTCAATAAGGCTAGACTTACCCAAATTCACATTAATAGGCGCAACTACAAGAGTTGGTTCACTAACAACTCCGCTTCGTGATAGATTTGGAATAGTGCAAAGATTAGAACTATACAAATCAGAAGACTTAAAAACAATAGTTAAAAGATCTAGTAGAATTCTAGAAATTAGTATAGATGATGAAGCAGCATACGAAATCGCAAGACGTTCAAGAGGAACGCCAAGAATTGCAAATAGAATATTAAAAAGAGTAAGAGACTATGCAGCGGTATTAGGTGATGGAAACATAAACTTAAAAGTTGCAAAAATAGCACTTAATAGACTAGAAATAGATGAACTTGGATTAGATGAAATTGATAGACGAATATTAGAAACAATTATCTTAAAATACTCTGGAGGACCAGTTGGAATTGAAACATTAGCTGCAACAATAGGTGAAGAAGTAGAAACAATAGAAGATGTATACGAGCCATTTTTAATGCAATTAGGATTTATATCAAGAACACCAAGAGGAAGAATTGCACTAGAACCAGCTTATAAACATATGGGAATTGAATTTCAAAATTAAAAGAAGAAATTTAAAGTTAAATATAATTAGAGGAAAAGATGAAAAAAACAAAGGAAGTTTGCATATTTATATTTTTTTTTACAGTAATATTATCAAGTATAATTATAAAGCCTATTAATGATTTAGATGAAATCTGGAATTATAATTTTGCTAGAAATATAGCAAATGGTTTAGTGCCA
The DNA here is from genome assembly GCA_934130435.1 of uncultured Clostridia bacterium. Classification (GTDB taxonomy): domain Bacteria; phylum Bacillota; class Clostridia; order TANB77; family CAG-508; genus HGM13634. The sequence continues at coordinate 129,955 of CAKOYB010000002.1, read as the reverse complement.
TATAGAGATTTTAATATGGTAGTTACTCCTTTTACTGCGATTATTACAGGAATAATACTTAGAATTACTTTTGATGAACTAATTGTGATGAGAATAATAGCTTCAATATTAGCCTCATTAATATTATTGTTAACTTATAAGATTTTTTTAAAAATAAAATTAAAAAGTGAAATTGCTTTTATTTTTACTGCATCATTTTTTTACTTATTTAAGAATTTATTTTGCATAGATTATAATTTTGTAACATTATTAGTTACGATAATTATCATATACATTGAGATAAAACAAAATAACAAAACTAATAATATATTTTCAATTAATAAAAATACAGAAATATTAATTGGTTTTTTATCGGGAGTTGCATTAATAACAAAACAAACAAGTGGAATTATTATATGTATAGTTGCACTAGGAAATAAATTATTATTTGCGAGAAAAAAAGAACACTATAAAACTTATCTGAAATCTTTTTTCCTAAGAATTATTGGAATTTTTATACCAATTTTGACTACAATTGTATACTTATTAATAAATAATTCTTTTAAAGATTTTGTGAGTTATACTATTCAAGGAATAAATTCATTTGATAATTTTATTTCTTATAATAATTTAATTAATTGGAACTCTACTGGAGTATATGACAAAATAATATCAATTTTAGCTTTATCTATCCCTTTAATATTTATTCATTCGTGGTACATTTGTATTGTAAAAGAAAAAGAAAAGAACATCTATTATTTATTAGTATATGGATTAGGAACATTTATAATTACATTTCCTATATCAAACTGTATACATTTTTTAATTGGATCGCTACCATGGATGACAGTATTATTATATTATGTGTATATTTTACTATATAAAATATATAGTAAAACCAAGCAAAAAAGAAAAATATACTTTTTCTTTTTATATTTTATAAAATTTTTTATAATTTTTATTATAGCTTTTTATACTTTAAATAATTATTGCAAATACATCAAGTCAAAAGGAGATTTTTCTGAACTTAAACATTTTAAATATATAATAATTGATAATAAATTAGAAAATCAAATAGAAAAAGTTAGTAATTATATAAAAAATAATAATGATCAGAAAACATTAATTTTAGATTCATCTGCAGCAATTTACATGATTCCTATAGACAGGTATAATAAAGATTATGATATGTTTAATAAAGGAAACTTTGGCATAGATGGGGAAAACAGACTAAGAAACAGCATAAAGAGTACAAGAAATACTAAATATCTCATTCTAAAAGATAAATTTAGTAAAAACTGGCAAACACCATCAAGTATTATTGACTATGTTAAGGAAAACAAAGAAAATATTGGAGAAATAGAAGTTTTTGATATATATAAATAAAAGGAGAAAATAAAATGGGAATTTTGTATTTAGCAACTGAACTTATATTATTAGTAAGTATTATCTTAATAAAAAAGAACGATAAAGAGCTTAACTTATTAAGTTGGATATGTATTAGTATTGTAGCAATGTTTTGCTATAATACATTTGTTTGCTATATTCTGACTTTTTTTACAATCTTATCAAAACTATGGCTATTAGGAATAATAAACATTTCTTTATCAAGTATTCTAATAGTAAAAATTATAAAATGTAAGAAAATACAAAAATATAAATTTAGTAAAGAAAACTATATATATGTAGTTTTAATATTTTTAATTACGCTATTAGTTGCTTACATGAATTTTGGATATCCATTTAATGTTAATTACGAAACCGGAGATCCATCAGTTCATTATCTAACTTCAATAGAGTTTGCTGAATCAGAAACACTATTAGCAAATACGAATAATGATGCTGTCTATGGAGACTTTAGTGCAAGAAAGACAGTTTCGTATGTTAATTCAGGCTTACTAATGAAGTCTTTATGCCCAGATCTGGATGCTATAGAATGTTATAATATTTTTGTTTGCTTTGGAATATTTACATTATTCTTAACTGGAATAACTTTGTATTCTATAATGGAAAATTATGCTAAGAAAAGAGAACATAAGTTGTGGGCGTTTGCTATATCAGTTATATGCATGTTAGGATATCCTTTAAATAGTTTCTTATTTGGTTTTGAATACTTAAGTATGGGATTATTAGTTATATGTGCTATCTTCTGCTTAATATGGCATTATCAAAATGAGAAAATAGATATAAATTACTTTACAATACTTATGGCATTATTAAATTTTGGATTATTTTGCTCTTATTATATGTTTGTACCTTTTGTTTATCCAGCAATGTGGATTTACTTTTGTGTAACCAACTATTATAAAACTAAAAGAGTAGTTACAAAAGAACTAATTTATATATTAACAATTACTCTACTTGTACCATTTATTTTAGGATACATTTATCATCTAGCTCCAAACATTTATGCTATATTTATAAATAATTTTTCAAACATTGATAAATCAATGGAACTTTCATCATATCTAGTTAATTCAGGTTTAGCAGTTAATGGATATATATATATAAACTTATATTCAAATATGTTGTTACTAATACCATTAACTATATATCTTTTTATAAAGAAGGCTAGGGAAAAAGACTTGAAAAGCGAATTATTTATGGGGCTAATGGTCTTATTTTGCATAATGTTTATAGAAATACTATTAATAGGAAATAAGTTTGGTAAAGTATCAATGTATTATTTATCTAAAAATTATTTTGCTTTATGGATTATATTAGGATTATGCAATTATAAAGCATTATTGCTAATTTCAGAAAAAAGTAACTACGTTACCAGATTACTTATAATAGCATATACTTTAGGTGCTATAATATTTACGACATTCTCAAATACAGAAGTGTACTATGTTTTAAGAAATCTTAATGAAAATATACTATCTTTTTATGAAATATTTGGTGCAAATAAAACGATAATCTTTAACAAGCCAATAGATTTAAACCAAGCCGAACTAGAAATAATAAAATATGCTAGAAATAATCTAGATTATACTAAAAAAATTGAAATTGTTGCTGACGAACAACCAAACTACTGGATATATGCTTTATTAAGATATATAAATGATGAAGGAGCTAGTAAAAAGGCCTGGGGACAAGATAAATTAAATATTAGGAGATATTTACTGACAAAAAATATAAATAAAGTTGATTACATTATATATTTTAACAAAAGTAAAGAATATAATAAATTGAAAGATAAATTATTTGAAAATGCAGAAATAATTTATGAAAATTCTGCAGGAGGAATATTAAAATATAATAACAAAGAGGAATAAAAAATGAAATTATTAATGCATACATGTTGTGCGCCATGCAGTGTATATTGCATAGAAAGTTTAAGAAGTGAAGGAATAGAGCCTGTGCTATATTGGTACAATCCTAATATACATCCATATATAGAATATAAAACAAGAAGAGACACTCTAAAAGAATATTCAAAAATAATAAATGTACAGGCTATATTTAATGAAGAATATGGACTAGATAATTTTTGCAAAAATGTAATAAATGACTTGAAAAATAGATGTGTAAACTATTGCTATAAGGTTAGGTTAGAAAAAACAGTGAAATATGCAAAAGAAAATGGATATGATGCTTTTACAAGTACTTTATTTGTAAGCCCATATCAAAAACATGAAGAATTAAAAAGAATTTGTGAACAACTAGCTCAAAAATATAATATAAAATTCTTATATAGAGATTTTAGAGTGGGATTTAGAGAAGGACAAGCAAAAGCCAGAGAACTTGGATTGTATATGCAAAAATATTGTGGATGCATTTTTTCGGAGTGCATTCCAAAAGATGATCACAATAAAGTAGAACTAAAATTACCAGAAGGATTTGAATTCTTACCTGTTGAACGAAGCATTGTTATAAGAAAAGAAAGAGAAAACAAAGAACAATATATGAATTTACTACTTGAGGCAGATCCAAGTGAAAAGTTAATTAGACAGTATTTAGTAGATGGCGATTTATTTGTTTTAACTTACAAAAATGAAGTTGCCTGTGTTGCTATTGTAACCAAAGTAGATAATGATACATGTGAATTAAAAAATATTGCAACAGAAGAAAAGTACAGAGGCAAAGGCTATGCTAAAAAAATGCTAAAATATTTATGTGATAACTATAAACAAAAATATAAAAAGATGATAGTTGGAACAACAGAAAATAATATTCCATTCTATGTAAAACAAGGTTTTGATAAATACGAAAAAACAATTAAGAATTTTTTTATAGATAATTATGAAGAAGAAATAAAGGATGGAGAATTAGTTTGTACTGATATGATATATTATTCAAAAGATTTAAAGAAAAAATAAAATATTATAGTTATTGAAATAATATCTAACATATATAAGAAATCTAATAGAAATATAAAAAATAACGAATACCATAAAAAAGTATTTGTTATTTTTTATATCCAAACCATTGACAAAGTAAAATTACTAATATATAATGCGTATAAAGTACGCAATGAAGAATGGATAGCGGAGGATAATATGGATATAAATAATCCTTTATATAAGAATCAAGGAATACATGTTGTATGTACATTGTTTACGGTAAAAGAGGGAGAAGTAAAAGTTTTATTGGTTCAAAGAAGCAATAAGCCTTATACTGACAAATGGATGCTTCCAAGCGGAGCGGTGTATAATAATGAGGATTGCGAAACTGCAATAAAAAGAGAAATGCTAGAAAAAACAGGTATTGAAGGTATATATGTAGAACAATTTCATACTTTTAGTAATCCGAATAGATCTCCTTTAATGAGAATGATTGCTGTTGGATATATAGGAATTGTAAATAGTGATAATATAAAGATAAAAACTAAAACTGAAAAAACACAAAATTCAGCATGGTTTAATTTAAGGGATGTTCCAGAGGATTTAGCCTATGACCATAGAGAAATATTATTAGAGGCAATAGAAAAAATTAAACACAAAATAATGAGAAGTACAATTGTAAAATCGTTATTGCCTAAATATTTTACTTTGCCAGAATTGCAAAAGGTATATGAAGCGATTTTGGATAAAAAATTTGATAGAAGAAATTTTAGAAAAAAGTTTTTAACATTAAATTTGATTGAAAATACAGGATTAACCCAATCAATAAAAGGTCATAGACCTGCAAATTTATATAAATTTGTTACAAAAGGCGAATATGATATAGAAATTTTTTAGGAGAGAATAACTCTCTTAAAAAAATAATATCAATGCGTAAAAAATACGCAAAAAGAAAGGAGAAAGTATGAAATTTCAAAAAGAAGAAAATACCAAAGTAAGGTATGAAAAAGATGGAATTTATATTATGAATTCTAAATATCAGACAAAAGAAAAAATATTAGATATAGAAAATGAAGGCCAACAATTTTATAATGCAATTCATTCGGCCGAAGTAGAAGAAAACAATACAATATATAAATTCCAAAAAAAGCATTTTATTGTTCCACTAAAAAATTATAAAGAAGAATTTGAGGGAAAAAGTGAAAAATACACGAGTGAACCAATTTATATGACCTTGGGAATTACTTCTGGTTGTAATTATAATTGCAACCATTGTGGAAATGATTCGACTAATGCCAAGAAAAGCGATTTAAAGCCAAATGAAATTTATAATATACTAGACCAAATGATGGAAATTAAATTATTAAAACTAAATTTTACAGGAGGAGAGCCAACTACTAATCCGAATTTAATTAGTTATATAAGATATGTAAAAGGTAAAATTCCGAGAATTACAATGACTACAAATGGAAGCTTAATAACATGTGAAAAGGCAAGACAATTAAAAGAGGCTGGACTAAATATGGCCAAAATATCAATAGATGGAACAGAGAAGTTTCACAATAAATTTAGAAATTATGAAGGGGCTTATGAAAAAGCTATAAAAGCAATAAAGAATTTCCAAAAATATGGTATAGAAGTAAGAGTTCAATCAACATTAACAAAATTTAATCAACAAGAATTGTTGGAACTAATGGAAATATTGGCAGATTTGAAAATAAGCCATCAGACTATTGTTCCGGTTTGCCCAATAGGAAGAGCTGATAAAGAAATGATGCTTTCAAGTCAAGAATATAAAGGGTTTATTATAAAAATGCATCAAAAAGTAATAGAGATATTAGAAAAAGGAAGTAAAACAAATTTTCAAATAAGACCGGTATTTGGCGCTAGGGAATTATTTGAAAATTTAAAAACAACATTTGAAACACTTAGTATGAAATATAGTTGTGAAGCTTTAAAAAATACAATGGAAATACAACCTAATGGTGATGTGGTACCTTGCTCTTTTTTAAATGTACCAATTGGAAATGTAAAAAGAAATAATTTAAAAGAAATATGGCAGTCTGAAAAAGCAAATGAATTAAGAAATTTATTTGAGTCTAATAAAGATAATGAAAAATGCTTGATATGCAAAAATAATAACCTTTGCAATGGAGGTTGTATAGCTAATAAATATTATTATTACAAAGAGTTTAAAGCAGAAGAACCTTATTGTTTTATAAAATAAGATTGGAGACCAACTATGAAAAGTCAATAGAAAAATGAAAAATATTAAAAAATTTAAAGAAAGGAGTGTATGGTTATTTAAGTTATTAAATATATCATACAAGGATAATATGTTTAAAGAATTAAGAAATATTGAAAAAAGAGAAGATGGAATTTATATTTTAAATAAATTAGGGCATGTTGCAATGATACCATTAGAGCTGGAAGAAGAATTATACAAATATGCTGAATTAGAAAAATTACCAGAAGTTGTACCAGAATTTATATACGATTTGGCTAATATTGGGTTATTAGAATATACGAATTATAATCCAAATAAAGAGCAACTTTATTTTGATGATGCAATACTTAAAAGCAAAGACGACAAACCAGTATATAAAGGTCCGATAATCGCACATTTAGCAATTACCAATGCTTGCAACATGAATTGCAAATACTGCTCTGTAAAGAATATACATAGTCAAATAAAAAATGGATTATCAACAGAAGAATATAAAAAAATAATAGATAAATTAGTAAAAATAGGTACATTTCAAATAGGCTTAACTGGTGGAGAACCTACTACTAGAAAGGATTTAGTGGAACTTGTGCAATATATTGCCAGTAAAAATGTAGCGTGCAATCTAACTACAAATGGATTTAGTGTATCAGAAGAATTGGTTATTGCACTAAAAGATGCAGGTTTAACACAAGTACAGATCTCGCTGGACTCACATAAAAAAGAAATTCACGAAAAATATAGAACCAAAGGAAGCTTTGACAAAGCAATGAAAACTGCTAAGTTATTTAAAAAATATGGATTTATAGTCGGTGTTGATACTGTGGTTACAAATAGCAATATGGAAGATTTAGAAGAATTTATGGACTTCTTAGAAGAAAACAATTTTGATGGATTAACAATTATAAAATTGAAGCAAGGATATCTAGACTTAGAAACCTTTAAAGCACAGGTACCAGAATATAACAATTATGCTGAAATTATAGACCGAATTTGTAGAAGAAAAGGAAAGTTAGAAGTAACAATAGACTGTTCGTCTGTAAATAATTTGTGCAAAACATTAACAATAGAGGAACAAAACAAAATCCACTCAGCTGGTTGTCCAGCTGGACATACCTTGATTTCAATTGCACCTAATGGAGAGATATACCCATGTGCTGCTTTAACAAATGAGAAATATAAAATTGGAAATATTTTAATAGATGATTTAGAAAAAATCTGGAATGAAAGTGAAATTTTAAAAAGTTTAAGAGGAATAAAAAATAAAGTAGAAGGTAAATGTAAAAATTGCCCTAAATTAGACGTGTGCAGAGCAGGGTGCCGAGGCATATCAGATAGTTTAGCTGGCAAGCAATATATAAGTGATGCAAACTGTAAGGTCGCTTTTTAAGGAGGTGAGAATATGGTAAAATTAATCATTTCTGCAATGGCTTGTGGTCATTATTGCTATTATAGTAGATTACCAAAAAGGGATTAGAATGTTTGATTACAGAGGAGTATTCATAGTGTACTCCTCTACTTATTTATAGGAGGGAATATTATGCCAGAAGAGGAAATCGAAAATCAAATTAGAAAAATGTATCAGAATAGAAAATGGGAAAAGAGAGTAACAGACTGTATCGTTGAATTTTGTAAAAACTTTAATAAAACTTATGGAGAAAAGTATATAAATAGAATTTTAAATAGACTTAAAGAATTGAAAGAGATAAAAAAAGAATATAATAAAAGTAAATATCAAGCTTCGAGTAAAAGAGAATATATAGTATTTTTTAAAGAGATTAAGGATAATACTCAATTTAAATACATATTAGAACATGAACTATTTCATTTTATACAAAAGGAAGGAAGCTGTTTTGAAAAAATTCCTCAGAAATATATTGATGTTTTAAATAAAAATATAAATATAATGTTACTAGAAGAAGCCTTTGTTCAATATTTTACGGCACGTATAAATAATAAAACACCAGAATATGTATTTCAAGATAAAAATGGAACAAATAAACAATACTGGCTAAATGAATGCTACAAGGACATTGTGGGATATGTAGAAGCTCTTGAAAAAATGATTGGTAAAAATAAATTACTAGATATGTATATGGATGATAGCTGCTATGAAGAAGAATTAGAAAGATTTGATAATAAATATGGAAAAATGGCATTTAGTCAATATATTAAAAATATATGTAATTAAAACAATATAGTTCTAATACGCTCCTTTTTGTATAATTTTATAGAAAAAAATTAAATATTATGATATACTTAAAAAAGTTTTAAGGAGGTTATATATTATAACCGCAAAAACTTGAAAAAACTTATGTATAAATATTTAGAATGGATTGTAAAAATATTGAAAAATAAGTAGATGGCGATTTATTTGTTTTAACTTATTTATGCAAAACAAGGTTTTGATAAATATGAAAAAACAATAAAAAATTTCTTTATTGATAACTATGAAGAAGAATTGTGGGATGGAAATTTACACTGCACTGATATGATATATTATTCAAAAGATTTAAAGAATAAAGTGAATGATAAATACTAATTTATAAAGGAGAATAATTATATGGATATATGGGAGAAAATGTATAATAAAGCAAAGGTTGAATATCATAAAGTAGAAGTATCACCATTTATAGTTGCACATCACGTTGTGTCAGCTGTTGAAAGCGAAGATGGTGAGATTTTTACAGGCTTTTGTATTGAAAGTGCTAGTGGAGTTATGAATTTATGTGCAGAAAGGGTAGCTGCGTTGAATATGTATATAAATACAGGAAAAACTAAAATTAAAAGATTAATTGCATTTAGAGATAATCCTCCGCATAATGGTGGAATGCCATGTGGAGCTTGTAGAGAATTTTTAATGCAATTGGATAGAGATAATAAAGATATGGAAATATTGACTGATTATGAAACAAGAACAACCATTAAATTGTCAGAAATATTACCTAATTGGTGGGGAGATAAGAGATATAATAATTAGTAGTAATGGAGCACAATGTACTCCGCTACGAAAAATCCAAAGCAGTAGATAATGAAAATAGCACTCATTTAAATTCTGATAAAATGGGAAGAGATGTTGTTAGAGATAGAATTTTATCTTTATCAAGAACAGAATTAAAAGAATTATTAAAAGATGAGGAAAAAGAATACAACTAAAAGGAGATAAGTAATGCATAGATTAGTTTTAATTGATGGAAATAGCATAATGAATAGAGCGTTTTATGGAATTATGGGAAACAAAATGCTTACAACTTCAGATGGAACATATACAAATGCAGTATATGGATTTTTATCAATTCTTTTTAAAATTGAAGAAGATTTAAATCCAGAATATATTGCAGTTGCATTTGACTTAAAAGGACCAACACAAAGACATAAAATGTATGAAGAATATAAAGCAAATCGCCATGGAATGCCGGACGAACTAGCGACACAAATGCCAATTATAAAAGATGTGCTATCAGCAATGAATATAAAAATAATAGAAAAAGAAGGTTTTGAAGGCGATGATATATTAGGAACTTTAGCTAAAAAAGGCGAAAAAGAAGGCTTAGATGTAACAATACTTTCTGGAGATAGAGATACTTTTCAACTTACTAGTGATAAAATTACAGTAAGAATTCCAAGAACTAAAATGGGGAAAACAGAGAACGAAGACTATGATAGAAATAGAATAATAGAAGAATATGGTGTTGAACCTAAGGAACTAATAGAAGTTAAAGCACTAATGGGGGATACATCAGACAATATTCCAGGCATTCCGGGTGTAGGAGAAAAGACTGCATTAAATTTAATAAGGACATATAAAACAATTGATAATTTATATAACGTAGTGGAAAAAAACAAAAATATAACTGATATCAAGGAAAAATTAAAGGAAAAGATTATAAATAATAAGGAATTAGCTTATTTATCAAGAGAACTTGGAAAGATTAATATTAATGTTCCATTAGAACAAAAAATATCTGATTTGGAAACTAAAGAATGGAACAAAGATGAAGTTTTAAATTTATTTAGATATCTTAATTTTAATAGATTCATTGAAAGATTTAATATGAATGAAGGAAAAAACGAATGTATTGAAAATCAAACAGCTAATTATAAAAAGAAGGTATTAGAAGAAAATACAGAAGTAAAAAAATTAGTAGAAAGATTAAAAAATAAAAAAGAAGTATGCTATATCTTTGAAACACGAGAAAATAAAGAAAATAAAAGCATATTAAATAAAGAAATTATTGGTATTGGAATATATTGTATAGATGAAAATACTTGTTATTATATACCTCTTAATGCTGATAAAATACAAGTATTTAAAGAAATATTTGAAGATAAAAACATTAAAAAGATTGGATATAAGCAAAAGGAAGATTATATTTTATTAAAAGAATTGAACATAGCAGCTACAGGTTTCTATTATGACATTGAAATTGCAGCATATTTATTAAACCCAACTAAAAATAAATATGAATTAAGTAAATTAGCAATGGAATATGCAAATATCGATCTTTCATCAGTAGCAACAAATAGCATTCAAATGAATCTATTTGAAACAGATAATAGTTATAAAAATGAAGAAGAAATATTTTCCAAAGTGTATAGTATATACAAAATATACGTAAGTACTGAAAAAGAGTTAAAAAATACAAACCAACTAAAATTATTTAATAATATAGAAATGCCACTAGTAGAAGTACTTGCAGATATGCAGTATACAGGAATATATGCAGATAGAAAAGAATTAGTTGAATTTGGAGAAACACTTAAATTAGAAATAAATAATTTAACAAAGAATATATTTAAACTAGCGGGAGAAGAATTTAATATTAATTCAACAAAACAACTAGGAGCAGTTCTTTTTGAAAAGCTTAAATTACCAGTTATTAAAAAGACTAAAAATGGTTATTCTACTGATGTTGAAGTATTAGAAAAGCTTAAAGGTGAACATGAAATAATAGAAAAAATATTAGAATATAGACAACTAATGAAAATAAACTCAACATATGTTGAAGGGCTAATTCCATATATAGATCCAAAAGATGAGAGGGTTCATTCTTATTTTCACCAAACAGTTACTGCAACTGGTAGAATAAGCAGTAGTGACCCTAATGTTCAAAATATACCTACACGATTTGAATTAGGAAAAAAAATAAGGAAGGTGTTTAAACCTAAACAAGGATACGTTTTTGTAGATGCGGATTACTCTCAAATAGAATTAAGAGTATTAGCTCATATATCTAACGATGAACATATGATTCAAGCATTTAATAACAACGAAGATATACACACCCAAACAGCGTCAAAAGTATTTGATACTCCAATAAATGAAGTTACTAAAAAGCAAAGATCAGATGCAAAAGCTGTAAATTTTGGAATTGTTTATGGAATAAGTGACTTTGGATTAAGTGAACAGCTAGGAATAACAAAAAAACAGGCAAAAACATATATAGAACAATATTTAAGTAAATATACAAAAATAAAAGAGTTTATGGAAAACATTAAAAAATCGGCAAGTGATAATGGATATGTAGAAACTTTGTTCAACAGAAGAAGATATATACCAGAAATAACATCTAAAAACTATATGATAAGACAGTTTGGGGCAAGAGTAGCAATGAATACACCTATACAGGGCACAGCAGCCGATATAATGAAAATTGCAATGATAAAGCTTTTCAACAAGTTAAAACAAATGAATTTAAGCTCAAAAATCTTATTGCAAATACATGATGAACTTCTTCTTGAAGTAAAAGAAGAAGAAAAAGAAACAGTAAAAAAGATTCTTAGAGATTCAATGGAGAATGCAATTAATCTTAATGTGCCTTTAAAAGTTGAATTATCGGAAGCTCTAAACTGGTATGAAACCAAATAAGAGGAGAAAAATTGAACAGGTTAACTAAATTTTTAATAGTAATAATTATTATTTTAATTATAATTAGCTTATATGCACATTTCAGAATAGAAGAGAAAATTTTAAAACATTTTTATCCGACCAAGTATTCTGAATACGTATATGACTATGCAAATAGTAATGAAATAGATCCGCTTCTAATCTTTGCTGTTATAAAAACAGAAAGTAATTTTAAAGAAAAAACAGTTTCTAGAAGTGGTGCCATAGGACTTATGCAACTTATGGAAAATACAGCAGAAGAACAAGCTAAAAAAAGTAATTTATTATATTCAAAAGAAAAATTATATGAACCAGAATATAATATAAGATTGGGAACAGAGTATTTTGCATCACTATTAAAAATGTATGATAATAATTATATATTAGCTTTTGCTGCTTATAATGCAGGAATTGGAAATGTAAATAATTGGATTGATACTGGTAGAATTAAAGAGGATGGATCAGATTTTGAAAATATTCCATTTAAAGAGACTAATATGTATGTTAGGAAAATTATTAGAAACTATAAGATATATAAGAGAATATTTAAAGTGAACACTAACTGAGTGTTCACTTTTTTATGCATAAATAATAATTAACGTAATAATAATTAATAAACATAGAAAATTATCTTTGGACAAAGGAGAAAATAATGATAAAAACCATAAGATTAAAAGATTTAATTAAAAACTTGTTTATTGGAACAATAATAATATTTACAATTGTTTCGTTAAATAGATTTATTTTTGAATTAAAAAATAATAAAGTTAGTATTATAAAGGAAAAGAAAGAAAATAGTTATTCAGGTGTAGAAAAAGTTATTGGACTAACTTTACCAATTGCAAGTAATCAAGCAAATTCAAATAATGAAAGCACTAAAAAAATTTCAGTAACGTCAAGAAGCGGAATTAGCAGAATGTTAAGCATTGAATTACCTAACATTGATAATAATAAAAATAATGAAGAAGATAATAAGACAGAAGGAACAAACAATGATACAAATAGCAAAGAAAATGAGGAAAAAGCAGTAGAGTTAAAAGAAACATATACAAATAACTATGGAAGTGTAAAAGTGAAAAATTCAACTAATATAAAACTTACTGAAAGTATTTTAAAGCCAGACTATTATATAAAAAATAAGAAAAATGTAATAATATATCATACTCATACTTGCGAGAGCTATACTCAAACTGAAAAAAATACCTATAAGCCAAGTGGAAATTATAGAACAACTGATTTAAATTATTCAGTTGTTAAAGTTGGAGATATTTTAAAACAAGAACTTGAAAAAAACAAATTTAGTGTTATTCATAATACAACAAAACATGATTATCCAGCTTATAGTGGATCTTATGAAAGATCACTAAAAACAATAAAAAATATTTTAAATGATCAAAGCAATACTGATATAATAATTGATTTACATAGAGATGCAATTGGTAGCAATGAAAAATTCGCACCAAGTGTTGAGATTAATGGTGAAAGAGTTTCTCAACTTATGTTTGTAATTGGCACTAATGATGGCGGAGGGAAACATCCAAATTGGAAAAGCAATTTAAAATTTGCTGTTAAAGTACAGGAAATCGGAAATAAGCTTTACCCTGGATTATTTAGACCAATTAACCTACGTTCTGCTACATTTAATCAAAAAGTTTCTAATGCTGCCGTTATTTTGGAAGTAGGTGCAACCCGGAAATACTCTAGAAGAATCAAATAATAGTATGAAATATTTTGCAGAAATACTAAAAGAAGCATTATAATTTTTTTATAGATATAATAAAAAAATTATAATTATTTATAATTTAGTGATATACTATTAATAATAAAAAGTACAGGAGATAAAAATATGAAAAAAAATCAAAAAAGAGAAGAAGTAAATGTTAAGAATATGTATGGAGAAGCATGTATCTTAAATAAAGAGGCTTTCGTATCAAAGCAAAAAATTAATTTAGAGAAGGGATTAACAAAAAAAGAAGTCGAAAACAGGATCTTAAAATATGGATACAATATTGTAAAAGGAGAGAAGGAAAAGAAATGGTATAATTACTTAATTGAAAGTTTAATTAGTCCATTTAATTTAATTCTCCTTGGAATTGCAGCATTACTTGTATATACGGATGTTATTTTAACCGATCCTCCTAGTTATGCAAATATAGCAGTAATTGTTATATTAGTTACAGTGAGTACTTTTTTGGATTTCTTCGAGGAATTTAGATCAAATAAAGCGGCTGAAAAACTAAAAGAAATGGTTGAGACTACTACTACAGTATTAAGAAGCGGAAAAAAGGTAAAAGTTCCTAACAAAGACATTACTATTGGAGATGTTGTTCTTTTATCATCAGGAGATATGATACCAGCTGATATAAGAATATTAGAATCAAAAGATTTATATGTTGGACAATCATCATTAACTGGAGAATCTGACTCTGTTAGAAAACTTTCAGAATCAGAATTAAAGAGTATTGACGATATTGATTTTATCACTGACATTGACACTATTTGCTTTATGGGAACGAATGTAATTAGTGGTTCAGCTAAAGGAGTAGTTATAAAAACTGCAGAGGACACTTATTTTGGAAAGGTATCACATACTTTAACATCTAGCAAACCAAAAACTGCATTTGAAAAAGGAATCGAGAATATAAGTAGATTACTAATTAGATTTATGTTTGTAATGATTCCAATTACATTCCTTTTAAATGTATGGAAGCATAATACTATAACAGCATTTACATTTGCTGTTTCTGTTGCAATAACAATAACCCCATTACTATTACCAGTTATTTTATCATCAAGTCTTGCAAAAGGTGCAGTTAGAATGTCAAAAAAGAAAACAATTGTCAAAAGGCTAGAAAGTATTCAAAGCTTTGGAGGAATGAATATACTCTGCACTGATAAAACCGGAACATTAAC
Organism: uncultured Clostridia bacterium; assembly: GCA_934130435.1. Lineage (GTDB taxonomy): Bacteria > Bacillota > Clostridia > TANB77 > CAG-508 > HGM13634. The sequence goes on along the minus strand of CAKOYB010000002.1, from coordinate 114,666 downwards.
AGAAGACAAGATAATTTTAGAAAAGTATTTAAATCCTGTAGGAAAAGAAGATTACAGTGTTTTAAAACATGCATTCTTAAATGCTTATTTTCAGACAGGATTAAAAGGTAGCATTGATGAAGCAATTATTAATCATGCTAATAAAAATAATATCTCCGAGCAATTATTAAAAGAATATAAAAAAATCGATGAAGTACCATTTGATTTTACAAGAAGAAGATTATCTGTTGTAGTAGAAAACAAAGAAAAAAAACAATTAATAACTAAAGGTGCTGTAGAAGAAATTTTAAGCATTTGTTCAAGTTATGAAGAAAACGAAAAAGTATTCCCAATTACAGCAGATATAAAAAATAACATAAGAAAAATTGCTAAAGATATGAATAGAGATGGTCTTAGAGTAATAGCTGTATGTAAGAAAAATGAAATTGACCATATAGAACATTTTAGTATTAAAGACGAAAGTAAAATGATTCTTATGGGATTTATTGGTTTTTTAGATCCACCAAAAGAATCAGCAAAAGAAGCAATAAACAAACTAAATGCTTCAGGTATAAGAGTTGTTGTACTTACTGGAGACAATGCAGAGGTAACTAAATGTATTTGTGAAAAAGTTAATATTACCACTAGAAAGATAATTTTAGGAAGTGATGTTGACAAGCTATCAGATATAGCATTAAAAAGAATATTAAAGAAAAATAACGTTTTTGCGAAATTGTCGCCAATACAAAAAGCAAGAATTGTAAGACTCTTAAAAGAAATGGGCAATACAGTTGGATATATGGGTGACGGAATTAATGATAGTCCATCATTAATTAATTCTGATATAGGGATTTCAGTTGATACAGCAGTTGATATTGCAAAAGAAACAGCAGATATTATTCTATTAGAGAAAGACTTAAATGTTTTACTACAAGGAGTTGAAGAGGGGAGAAGAACTTTTGCAAATCTTATAAAATATATTAAGCTATCAGTTAGTTTTAACTTTGGAGAAGTTATGTCAGTTATAATTGCAAGTGTTATTTTACCTTTCTTACCTGAAACTCCAATTCAACTTTTAGTTGAAGGTCTTTTATATGATTTTGGGCAGTTAACTATACCATTTGATAATGTGGATAAAGAGTATTTAAAAAAGCCTAGAAATTGGGATACAAATTCTTTAAAAAGATTTATGCTTATTATGGGACCATTAAGTTCTATATTTGATATGATTGTATTTATGACCTTGTGGTTTGGATTTGGACTAAAAACAATTGATCATGCAGCATTATTTCAAACTACGTGGTTTACTTACAGTATAATTTCAAATTTATTTGGAATGCATATAATTAGAACGACCCAAAAACCATTTATTCAAAGCAATGCTGCAAAGCCTGTCTATGCATCATCAATAATAATATCAATCCTTGCAATATTATTACCTTCAACTTCAATTGGCCAATATATTGGATTAACAGCTTTGCCATTTAAATTTATTATTTTTATATTAATTGTTCCTGTGTTATATTGCTTATTTGCACTATTAGTAAAGAAATTTTATATCAGAAAATATGAAGAATGGATATAAAATACTTGCTTTTTAAAAAGAAATATAGTAAAATATGGAATGTAAATACCTTTTACTTAGCTAAAAGCACAACACCAAAACACTACTTTTGCTCGGTTTAAGGCATATAATAAATAGGAGGTGTATTATGACAAAAGAAAGAAAGCAAGAAATTATTTCTACTTATAGAAGAGATGAAAAAGACACAGGTTCATCTGAAGTTCAAATTGCTTTATTAACAGAAAGAATTAATGAGTTAACAGAACATTTAAAAGTTCATACTCATGATAATCATTCTAGAAGAGGATTATTAAAAATGGTAGGTAAAAGAAAAAATCTATTAAATTACTTATCTAGAACTGATATTGAAAGATATAGAGCAATTGTTGAAAAACTTAAACTAAGAAAATAGAAATATAGGGCGTTTTAAAAACGCCCTACATTGCGTTTTTTGTGATACATATATTATAGTGGTAGCTTATATAATGTATTTTGAATTATCAGAGTATATTATAAAGGTTACAAACTAGAATATATGTAAAAAATTAAATTAAAAGGAGATTTTAAGAATATGTTTAAAACATTTGAAACTGAACTTGCAGGAAGAAAACTAATAATAGAAAATGGAAAAATAGCAGGACTTGCAAACGGAAGTGTAGTAGTAAGATATGGAGATACTGTTGTAATGGTAAATGTAACAGCATCCAAAGAACCAAGAGATGGAATTGATTTTTTTCCATTATCTGTGGATTATGAAGAAAAGCTTTATGCTGTTGGAAAAATTCCAGGAAGTTTTCAAAAAAGAGAGGGGAAACCAGCAGACAAAGCTATATTAACCTCTAGAGCAATTGATAGACCTCTTAGACCTTTATTTCCAAAGGATTTTAGAAATGATGTTTGCATCGTAGCAACTGCATTATCTGTAGATCAAGACAATTCTCCAGAAGTTGCAGCAATGATAGGAGCTTCTGCTGCATTATCAATATCTGACATTCCATTTGAAGGACCAACAGCAGCAGTTAATGTTGGATATGTAGATGATAACATTATAATAAATCCAACAAAAGATGAAAGAGAAAGAAGTAGATTAACTTTAACTGTAGCTGGTACAATGGAAAAAATAGCAATGATAGAAGCTGGAGCAGATGAGATCTCAGAAGAAATAATGTTAGAAGCAATAAAGAAAGCACATATTGAAATCAAGAAAATTTGTGAATTTATATCAAATATAAAAAATGAGATTGGAAAACCAAAATTCGAGTACAAATCATTTACTGTTGACCAAGAAGTATACAGTGAAATTGAAGAAAACTTTAAAGAAAGAATGTTCATTGATATAAAACACGAAGATAAGATAGACAGAGATAATGCCATACAAAAATTAACAGAAGATATTATTAGTTTTTATACTGAAAAATATGGAGAAGAAAAGGCAGAAGAAAAAATTTCAGATATAAAAGAAAGCATATATAAATTAGAAAAAAAATGTGTTAGAGAAATGATATTTAATGATCATATAAGACCTGATGGAAGAAAAATAGATGAAATAAGACCATTATCATGTGAGGTAGGTTTATTGCCAAGAGTACATGGAAGTGCAATGTTTACAAGAGGTAGAACACAAGTGCTTTCAGTTGCTACTTTAGGAATGATTAGTGAAGAACAAGTATTAGATGGATTAGATGAAGAAGAATCAAAAAGGTATATGCATCATTATAATTTTCCAGCTTATAGTGTTGGAGAAGCCAGACCTTCAAGAGGACCAGGAAGAAGAGAAATAGGTCATGGAGCTCTAGCAGAAAAGGCTCTTGTAAATGTGATTCCTTCAAAAGAAGAATTCCCATATGCAATAAGAGTTGTTTCAGAAGTTTTAAGTTCAAATGGATCAACTTCACAAGCAAGTATTTGTGGAAGTACATTAGCACTAATGGATGCAGGAGTACCTATAAAAGCACCAGTTGCAGGAATATCGACAGGATTAATTACTGATCCAGAAAATCCTGATAATTATGTAATGATAACAGATATTCAAGGACTTGAAGATTTTTTCGGAGATATGGACTTTAAAGTGGGAGGTACACATAAAGGAATTACTGCGATACAAGTTGATATAAAAATTGATGGATTATCATATGAAATAATTAAAGAAGCTTTTGAAAGGACAAGAAAAGCACGTATCCACATACTTGATGATATTATGTTAAAACAAATATCAAAACCGAGAGAAAAACTTTCAAAATATGCACCAACTATTGTAAATACTGTTATCAAAGTAGACAAAATAAAAGATGTTATAGGTCCAGGCGGTAAAATGATTAATAAAATAATAGATGAGACAGGTGTAAAAATTGATATTGAAGAAGATGGACATGTATTCATTTACTCTACAGATCAAGAAAAAGGAAATGAAGCATTAAAGATGATTAATGATATTGTAAGAGAAATAGAAGTAAATGGTGAATACGAAGGTAAAGTAAGTAGAATAATGAATTTTGGAGCATTTATAGACTTGGGCTCAGGAAAAGAAGGGCTGCTTCATATTTCAAAAATATCTAAAAATAGAATAGAAAAAGTAGAAGACGTTCTAAAAGTAGGACAAACTGTTAACGTAAAAGTAACAGAAATAGATGATCAAGGAAGAATCAATTTAATAACTAAAGAACTTTTCGATATAAAACAAGAAGAAAAGAAGCAAAAAGAAGAAAGCAATAACTAAAATTTGTAAAAAATACTAAAATTTGCATTTATTTATTTTTTATAGTATAATGTAAAAGTGTGAACAATATTATTAAGTATATAATAGTATTAAATAAAGGGAGTAAAAAATGGAATTAGTATATATAATACAAGAAGCTTTAATATGGATTATTACTGCATTTTGGCTTTATCAATTTATAATTAGTATATGTTCATTAATTAATTTTAAAGAAAAGCCAATATTAGAAGAAAAAACTAATAGGTTTATGGCAATTATACCTGCACACAACGAAGAAAATGTAGTTAAGAATCTTATTTCAAGTTTAAAAAGACAAAATTATCCTAAAGATGCATATGATATATATGTTATTGCTGATAATTGCGATGATAAAACAGCTGAAATAGCAAGAAAAGCTGGAGCAATTGTATATGAAAGATTTGATCCAATGAAAAAAACAAAAGGAGCAGCTCTTAATTGGTTTTTAGCACAAAAAATTAAAGAAGATGCTCCATATGATGCATTTTGCATTTTTGATGCAGATAACATTGTTGATGAAAACTTTTTATCAAAAATGAATATGAAATTGTGTCAGGGGGAAACAGTTGTACAAGGATACAGAGATATAAAGAATCCAACGGATAGCTGGATTACAGCAGGATACGCAATTTTTTATTGGACTATGAACAGGTTTTATCATTTAGCTAGATATAACATAGGTCTTTCTCCATTAATAAATGGAACTGGATTTATGGTAAGATTTGATCAAGTTAAGCCAGAAGGATGGAATACAGAAACTCTAACTGAAGATATTGAATTCTCTTTGAAACAAATAATAAAAGGAAGAAAAATTGGATGGGCAAAAGATGCTATAGTATATGACGAACAACCTGTGGGATTTAAACAATCATGGTCTCAAAGATCTAGATGGACTGTAGGACATATTCAATGTATGTCTAAATATACAAAAAGTTTAGCAAAAGCTGTTAAGAAAAATAAAACAGTAATGAACTTTGATGGACTTTTATATATACTTGGTAGCATTCCAATGTTCATAATTACCTTAGTATTATTGCTTGTTAATTTGTTAGTATATATAGGAAATGGAACATCAGCAGAAGGTTTAATAATTAGTTATATTAGATATCTGGTTCCAACATTTTTATTACCAATACCAACTGCAATGCTAATTATGAAAATGGAACATAAAAAAATAAAACCTATGCTAAAGGGACTATTATTATATCCATTATTTTTAGGTTCTTGGCTTTTAATTAACTTTAAATGTCTATTTAAAAGAGTTACAAAATGGGAAAAAATTGAGCACATTAGAAATATAAAAATAAATGAAATTGCTTAATATATGTTTAGTAAGCCGAATAGTCGCTTGTAATAATCGCAAGATTCTACAAGAGGAAAGTCCGGGCTCCACAGAGCAATGATGCTGGTTAACGGCCAGTAAGGGTGACCTTAAGGAAAGTGCAACAGAAAATAACCGCCATACAGTTTAAGTATGGTAAGGATGAAAAGGTGAGGTAAGAGCTCACCGCTAGTATGGTGACATACTAGGCTGTGTAAACCCCATCTGGAGCAACACCTAATAAAAAAGGCTAAGGCTGCTCGCCATCTTTTTGAATTGGTGGCTTGAAATATATAGTAATATATATTCTAGATAAATGACTATTCAAGACAGAACCCGGCTTATAGACTTACTAAAATAAAGAAAAAACAGATTAAAATCTGTTTTTTTTTGCTGTATAAGAAGAATAAAAGATATACTTAGTAAAATGTCTTTCTTATAATATTCTTTTCATATCATCTGGAAGTTTCGCTATTATTTCAATTCTTTCTTTCAAAATAGGATGTATAAAACTAACTCTATAAGAATGTAATGCTTGTCTATTTATAATGTTTGATTTTTTACCATATAAATCATCACCAAGTATTGGTGAATTTATATAACTCGAGTGTACTCTAATTTGATGAGTTCTTCCAGTTTTTAGAACGCATTTTACCAGCGAATAATTACTATATTCATTTAGTACTTCAAATTCTGTTATAGCATATTTTCCATTAGAAGATACACATCTTTCAATAATACTTCCTTCTTTTCTAGCAATAGGCTCATTTATTACTATTTTTTTTTGATTTAACCTACCTTCAATAATAGCTAAATATTCTTTTTTCATTGTATTTGTTTTCATTTGCTTTATTAAGCATTCTTGAACATACTGATTTTTAGCAAATATTATAATTCCAGATGTATTTCTATCTAGTCTATTAACTGGTCTAATTTTTCTTTTTAATCCTATACTATTAAAATAAAACTTTACTCCATTTGATAAGCTATCACTATAATGTTCCATTGAAGGATGCACAGGCATATCAGCAGATTTATTTAATATAAGAAATGAATCGTCTTCAAATAAAATGTTTAATTTCATATATGTTGGAATTATATTATCACTACATTCATCAAAGCATAAGTCAATTGTTAATTTATCACCAATATGTAAATCAGTATTTATATATACAGGCTTATTATTAATATAAATATGTTTTGTATTTTTTAACTTAGCAATTAGTCTATCTGACATATAAAATTTTTCTTTTAGAATAGATTTAATTGTTCTATTCTTATTTAAATCATTAATTATATATTCTAGAACCATAACAACTATAGTATAAATAGTATATAGAAAAATGTCAAATTTTTGGTTGATAATACCAATTGAATATGATAATATATATAAAAATACAATTTGAAAGAGTTTTATTATGAGAATTAGATATAAAGCATGGGCTAGACCAGAGTTAGAAGCTAGTTATTTTTATGAGGATGAGCCAGAAAAATATATTGGTAATTGGAAAAAAAAATTTGAAATAGAAGATTTACCTTTACATATTGAACTTGGATGTGGAAAAGGAAATTTTATATCAGAACTTGCTTGTAGAAATAGTAATATAAACTATATTGCTATCGATTTAATTGATGCAATGTTAGGTTTAGCTAAAAGAAACGTAGAAGAAAAATATAAATTTAATAATAAAAAAGTAACTAACCTAGTGCTTGTAAGATACGATATTGAAAGAATACTAAACATTTTTAATAAAGATGACAATATAGATAGAATCTATATTAACTTTTGCAATCCATGGCCTAAGGCAAAACATAAAAAGAAGAGATTAACTCATCCAAAGCAACTTGAAAAATATAAGAAAATTTTAAATGATAATGGAAAAATATACTTTAAAACTGATGACGATTCACTATTTAATGAAAGCTTAATATATTTTGAAGAAAATGGTTTTAAAATTATAGCAAAAACTTATGACTTACATAATGATGATATCTTTAATGGTAAAAATATTATTACAGAACATGAAAAAATGTTTTCAGAACAAGGAACAAAAATAAAAGCCTTAATCGCAGCAAAATTGGAGATGAAATAGCTTGGTAAAAATAAAAAATATTTTTAAACATTTACATCTAGTTAATAAGCATAGATGGATAGTATTTAAACTTTCTGTAAAAGTTGGAGTTCCATTTAGAGGATTACTCCATGATTTGAGTAAATATTCTCTAATTGAATTTTGCGAATCAGCTAAATATTACAGTGGAAATAAAAGCCCAATTACTAACGCTAAAATTGATAAAGGATATTCAAAAGCATGGCTTCATCATAAAGGCAGAAATAAACATCACTCGGAGTATTGGTATGACTTTAAAGCACCAGCTTCAAAACCTATAATTCCATATAAATATGTTGCAGAAATGATTTGTGATAAACTTTCAGCAGGTATAGTATACAACGGTAAAAAATGGACAAAATCCACACAGCTTGAATATTTTGAAGCACATAAAGATGAAGAACTAATAAATTCTAAAATTGAAAATATGCTAGAGGAAGTATTTAAACAAGTATCGGAAAAAGGGATTGATCCAGTGATAAACGCAAAAAATTTAAAAACATTATATAAAAAGTATACAGGAATAAAAGTTTAAAAATTACCCTAATTACTTGTACTTTTATTTCTTTATTTATATAATATTAATAATTAAAATGAAGGGAGATTTTTTAATGAATTTTATTGATACAATTAAAGAAAGAGCAAAAACAAATATTAAAACAATTGTGTTACCTGAGTCAGAAGACATAAGAGTTTTAGAAGCAACACAAAAAGTATTAAAAGAAGGATACAGCAGAATAATCCTCATTGGAAATAAAGATAAAATATCTGACCTAGCCAAAAAAAATAATTTGGATTTAACAGGAGCAACTATTATAGATCCTCTTAATTCATGTAAATATGAAGAATACGCAAATAAGTTTTATGAACTTAGAAAAACAAAAGGAATAACTTTAGAACAAGCAAAAAAAGTAATGCAAGATTATGTATATTTTGGTATGATGATGATAAAGAATGGAGATGCAGATGGATTAGTTAGTGGAGCAGCCCATTCAACAGCAGACACTTTAAGACCTGCACTTCAAATATTAAAAACAGCCCCAAATACCAAATTAGTATCTGCATTTTTTTTAATGGCTGTACCAAATTGTGAATTCGGAGAAAATGGAACTTTTATATTTTCTGATGCAGGTTTAAATCCTAATCCTACAAGCGAAGAATTATCAGAGATAGCTATTTCTTCTGCTAAGAGTTTTGAACAATTAGTTGGAAAAAAAGCAAAAGTTGCCATGTTATCATATTCAACTTATGGAAGTGCTAAATCTGAATTAGTAGACAAAGTAGTTGAAGCTACTAAAATATTAAAAGAAAAAGCTCCAAATCTTGAAGCAGATGGTGAATTGCAATTAGATGCTGCTATTGTGCCAGAAATTGGAAAGAGTAAAGCTCCAGAAAGTAAAGTAGCAGGAAAAGCAAATACATTAATATTTCCAGATTTAAATGCAGGAAATATTGGGTATAAATTAGTTCAAAGACTTGCAAAAGCTGAAGCATACGGACCACTTTGCCAAGGAATTGCTAAACCAGTTAATGATCTATCTAGAGGATGTAGCAGTGATGATATAGCAGGTGTCATTGCAATTACAGCTGTGCAAGCACAATGTAAATAAAATTATTTTAAAGGAGAGAAATAAAAAAATGAAAATCTTAGTTGTAAATTGTGGAAGTTCATCATTGAAATACCAATTAATAAATATGGAAAATGAAGGTGTTTTAGCCAAAGGAAATTTTGAAAGAATAGGAGAGCAAGAATCATTTTTAACACATAAGGTTAATGGTAATGCAACAGTTATAAAAAAAGCTGTAATGAATCATACAGAAGCTTTGGAAGTTATTTTGGAACAATTTATGAATCCTGAATATAAAGTTATCGATTCATTGAAAGAAATTGATGCTGTTGGACATAGAATTGTTCATGGTGGAGAATTATTTAATAAATCAGTTCTAATAGACGAAGATGTAATTGAAAAAATAGATCAATGTTCAGCACTTGCACCATTACATAATCCAGCAGCAATATTAGGAATTAGAGCATGTCAAAAAGCAATGCCTGGAACACCTATGTCAGCAGTATTCGATACAGCTTTTCATCAGACAATGCCAAAAGAAAATTATATATATCCAATACCATATGAATTCTATGAAAAATATAGAATAAGAAAATATGGAGCACATGGTACTTCTCATCAATTTGTTGCAAATTTGGCGGCAAAATTAGAAAACAAACCAATTGAAGATTTAAAAATTGTTACATGCCATTTGGGGCAAGGTGCAAGTATTACTGCTGTTGATGGCGGAAAATCTATTGACACTTCAATGGGGCTTTCACCTCTTGGTGGAATTCCTATGGTTACCCGCTCTGGAGATTTAGATCCATCAGTTGTAACAGATATAATGGAAAAAGAAAAACTTAGTCCAAAGGAAGCGAATTCACTTCTTAATAAGAAATCTGGATTATATGGAATAACAGGACTAGATCCAGATTTTAGGCAAATAGAACTTGCATCATATGAAGAAGATAAACCTAAAGCACATATTGCAATTGAATTATTTACAAGATCTATTGCACAATTTATTGCTAAATATGCTGTATCTATGAATGGATTAGATGTAGTAGTATTTACTGGTGGAATAGGTGAAAATCAAATTAATATAAGAAAAAAGGTTTGCAAAAATTTAGAATTTATGGGACTTATAATTGATGAAGAAAAAAACAATGTAAGAGGAAAAGAAGTACTAATAACAAAACCTGAATCTAAAATAAGAGCCTATATAATACCAACAAATGAAGAATTAGTTATTGCAAGAGACACTAAAAATTTAATAAAATAAAGTAAAAAAGGAAGATTATGTATGGAAAAATATATAAATAAAAATATTATTACTTCCATAATAGTAGTAATAATATTAACATTAATATATAGAATTTTTAAAAAAATACTAAATAGATTATCAAAAAAAGTTGATGCAAATGTTAATAAAGAACATAAAAAAGAAATGACAATCTTTAGAGTAGTCGGAAATTGCTGTAAATATATATTTATTATTCTAGGTTTATTAATTATTCTTCAGGTAAATGGAGTTAATGTTTCTTCAATAATTGCTGGTCTTGGGATTGTATCTGTAATTATTGGACTATCACTTCAGGATGCCTTAAAAGACATTATTATGGGATTTAATATTGTAGTTGATGATTATTTTTCAATAGGTGATATTGTGAAAATTGGTGAAGTGGAAGGAAAGGTTATTAATATCGGAATTAAAAATACAAAGATTTTAGATATTAGAACTGGCAATATGTTTGTAACTGCAAATAGAAATATTACTCAGTCAACACTACTTTCTGGACAATTTGGTATTGATATACCAGTTGCCTATGAATATAGCGTTGAATATATGGAAGATATAATTAATACCATAATAGATTGCATAAAAAATTCATTAACGAATATTGAAAGTATTAAATATATAGGTATAGGTGAATTTGCTGATTCGGCTGTAATATACAAGTTAGCAATTAAATGTCCTCCAGAAGAGATGTTACAAGCTAAAAGAGATATTTTAAGAATTTTAAAAATAAAACTTGATGAAAAAAATGTTGAAATTCCATATAATCAAATAGATATACATTCAAAATAGAACAGCTATTATTTAAAAGTACTAGAATTTATTTTCTAGTACTTTTTTATAGTACCAATTTTCTCATTTCCTACTATATAAAAAATGCTATAATCGCTATTGCCTTTGAGATTTTCTCATTCCATTCGGAAACTTAAATATGCGAGAACAAAGGGCGACTAAAGTCGCTTTGTTCTTGCATATATGTAGCATATTATATTGTTTGATTTGCCAAGAACCAAAATTTACATAAAATCATAAGATATAAGGAAGTATTGTGATATAAAAGGAGGGAAAGTCTTTGAATTTAAAAGATAAAAACATAGGTTTTTGCTTAACTGGTTCCTTTTGTACATTTAAAAATACTATATTACAAATGAAAGAATTGGTAAAAGAGGAAGCTAATATATTACCTATAATGTCATTTAATGCATATAACATTAATTCAAAATTTGGTACAGCACAGCAATTTATAGAAGAAATAGAAGATATAACTGGCAAAGAAATTATTCACAAAATTGAAGATGCTGAACCAATAGGGCCTAAACACATGACAGATGTAATGATAATAGCTCCATGCAGTGGAAACACTCTAGCCAAATTGAGTAATGGAATTGTAGATACACCTGTACTTATGGCAGCAAAATCTCATTTAAGAAATGGAAATCCTCTCGTTATTGCTGTATCAACAAATGATGGATTAGCCAATAGTGCAGAAAACATTGGAAGATTGCTTAATAGAGAAAATTATTATTTTGTTCCATTTAGACAGGATAATCCAATAACAAAACCTCGTTCTATAGTATTTGACCCAAAATACATTAAAAAGACATTAGAATATGCACTAGAAAGAGAGCAAATTCAACCTATTTTATTATGAATATAAAAACAGCATTTGCATTATTTACCCGATTATAGAGTTTATATTACTAGTTTTTGCGCAGAAGCCTAAAAAGGCAAATTTCTGCGCAAGTCATATTAAAATTAATATATCTTATAATTGCTTTGACTTGGAACGCATAAATTATTTGATAAATATAATATAAAAAAGAAAGGAGTGTATTATGAAGAAAACTTTCATATTTTCAGCTTTTTTTATTTTTATTATTTTTAGCAGCGTGTCATTTGCTTTTGAACCATCAAGCAATACTATATATAATGGAATTGATGTAAGTCAATGGCAAAGAAACATTGATTTTTCAGATGTAGCTGATGACAATATTTACATAGTTTATATAAAGGCAACTCAAGGAAATAATTATATTGATCCTTATTTTGAAAAAAATTATGCCAATGCTAAAAAAAATAATTTAAAAATAGGAGTATATCACTATTTAACAGCAAAAAGTATAGAAGAAGCTATTGATGAAGCTTTATTTTTTTCTTCCGTAATTAGCAAGAAAAGTTTTGATTGCAAATTAGCAATGGATTTTGAGAGCTTTGGTAGTTTAAATAAAGAGGAAATAAATAACATTTCAGAAACATTCTTAGAAAAAGTAAAAGAATTAACAAACAAAGAATTAATAATATACTCAGATAGCTTTAATTCCAAAAACATTTTTAGTACCAAATTGGCTAGTAAATATCCAATATGGATAGCTGAATATGGTGTATCAAAACCTACAAAAAATAAAAATTGGGATTTATGGCAAGGATTTCAATATTCTGATAAAGGAAGAGTTAAGGGAATAAATGGATATGTTGACAAAGACTATTTTACAAAAGAAATTTTTTTAGATAACAAAACTGAGATTGCAAAAATAGAACATAAGAACAACATAGATAAAACAAGATTTATAAAGGTAAAAAGAGGAAATACTTTAACTAAACTTGCAGCTATATACAATACAAATATAGAAACTATAGTTGATATTAACAATATAAAAAATCCAAACTTAATATTTGTTGGAGAAATTCTAAAAATTCCATTTTCAAATGAAAAGAATATAGGAGATTTAAAACATAAAATCTATACAATAAAAAAAGGAGATACTTTATCTAAAATTGCACTAAAATTTAATGTTACTGTATCTGAATTAGTAAAAATGAACAATATAAAAGATCCTGATCTTATATATGCAGGTAAGAACTTAAGAATTTAAATTAAGAAATATTCTTGACAAAGAACATATGTTCTAGTATAATAAAGATGTAATACAAAATAATGTTCGTAGTAAGGAGGGACATATGAAGATTTTAAATAGAAAAAGACTTATTAAAAGTATATTATTATTAACTTCTATTAGTGCATTACTAATGATTTTATCTTTTAATATTAGTTTCTCACATAACGAAGTTAAGTATAAAAAAGTATATGTATCAAAAGGAGATAGTTTATGGAGCATAGCAAAATGTGAAAAAAATTCTAATGTATACTTTCAAAATAAAGACATAAGAGATGTAGTATATGAAATTAAGTGTTTAAATAATCTCAAAAATAGTGAATTAAAGATTGGAGATGAATTAAATATCCCAGAAATATAAAATATAGGAGGTAAACCTCCTATATTTAAACTTATATATTAGCTAATGGATTATTTTCAATAGCACTTCTTACTTGGGAATTTTCTACATGTGTATAAATTTCTGTTGTTGAAATACTTTCATGTCCGAGCAATTCTTGTAAAGCTCGAATATCTACACCGCCATATTGGTACATTAGTGTAGCTGCAGTATGTCGTAACTTATGAACTGAATACTTATTTGAATCTAATCCAGCTTTCATTAATTCTTTTTTTACTACATATTGAACAGTTCTATTACTAATTCTTTCCATTCGCTCACTTAAAAACAATGCATCTTTAGAAGTAGATTTTACGCCTTCTTTAGGCCTTGAATTTTCAATATAATCGTTAATAGCATTCATACATGATTTATTTAGATATATAGTTCTTTCTTTGTTTCCCTTTCCAATTACGTTTAATTTACATTCACTAAATGTAATATCTTTAATATTAATTCCAACTAATTCAGACAAACGAATTCCGCAATTTAAGAAAATAGTAACAATAGCATAATCTCTTTTTTCGTTTCTATTATCAGCATCATCTGATATGGCATATAATAGCTTTTTGCTTTCATCTAACGATAAGTATTTTGGCATACGCTTTTCTTTTTTTGGTGTTTCTAAATTTTGTGCCGGGTTATTTGGTATTATTTTTTCCTTTTGAGATAAATATTTAAAAAATATTCTAATACTAGAACATTTTCTCGCACGAGTAGAAGGTTTGCTATGTAAATTGGTAGCTAAATACGATATAAAAGCATGAATATCAGAAAGTTCAATTTTTTGGATTACTGATATAGGCAAATCAGATATTGTTATCTTTGAAAAGTCATGTTCTTTAGTTAAATTAAAGTGCAATTTTATATATTTTAAAAACATAGCTATATCATAATTGTATTCTTTTATAGAATTTGGTGATTTATTTAATATGGTAATAGAATAATCTAAAAATGAATTTAAATAATCTGGATTTAATTCTCTATTAATCATTGTTTCTCCTTTAAAAATCTAATCTAACCATTTGAATTATATCATATAAGCAAATGTAAATGCAAACATAGAATAAATAATTAAAATAAATAAAGCTTAAGTTTATAATTTATTTTAACTGATTTAATTATAATTCAAATGAATAGAAAAGAGAATTAAGAAATTATTTCTTAATTCTCTTAAGGAGGTTCAATCGTTTAGTCATCAAAGCGAACAGAACGACGATCCATTGGTAATAGTTTTGCAAAATTTCTTTCGCAATAGTTCCTAAATTCAGCTGCAATAATATCAAGTCTATTTCTTAAAGGATAAATACGCCAGTTGTAAAATTCTTCTGAATTCCACAGTGATTCAATATCTTCCTTAGTCATATTTGATATTATCGTTTCAAGATGTTTTTCAAGGATACTTTTTTCGTTGATTAACATCCAATGAGCAAGTACCTGGCGAGGATGCTGCCTGGGATAATAATCACGCTTATCACATGATATAAACCAATTTCCTCTTTGATCAACATACAGCATGTATGGATCTTCAGAAAATAGTGGAAGTTCTTCTTTAAGAATAAGCTGTGGATTTAAACCACTTTTTTGAACTTCTTCCAGAACAGGCATGTCTGTCGGTGCCATATGAAAATGGCAGTGTACAATTGAGGTTTTGTGCTTTCCAGCACCAGTTTTACCTGAACCACATTCAAAACCAAAGATTGGCTTGTGATAAATATCTTCAAGTATTGCAGAAATATTATTGTAAACAATAAAAAATTCTTCTAACTCTTCAGGGTTCAAGTTTGCAAAAGACATAACATGTCTTTTAGGGATGATCATAAGATAACCATCAAAGAAAGCTCCTGTTCCTGGAATTACATAGAAACTTTTGCTTTCATAGAGAATGTGTTCCAAATTCTCATTTGTTTTCTTAAGAATCTGGCAAAATAAGCATTCACTCTCAGGCTGAATGTAATTTACACCTGTTGAATTGCTCATGTGATCTCCACAGTCAATGCCTTTGGCTTTAAGCATTTTTGGAAAATCGGATAAAATGTTTTTAGATGATAAAAGCATTCTTTCATAATCAGTCGTAGCATTAGTTATTTGAATTACAATTGGATTGAATTCATTCAACCAGCTATAAAACCGATCAGTGAAATACACAGCATTTTTGTTAAAATGCCATACATTCATAAGCAAACTTCTGTCCACAGTTTTTACAACCGTGCAGGCTTTAAAGCCTTTGATGACTGCTTCTGCTCTGGCAATGTTGCCAGTAACAATTACTATAAACCGCTGACTATTTAACATAATCGTTCCTCCTTATTTTTAGGTTTATAATTCTATTTTATCACAAAATCACATAAAATGCAAAAATATGTTTAGTTATTGAAACATTTAGGAAAGGATGCTATAATTTGTTATATACAATTGAAAGGAAATAAAATAATGAATAAAAACATAATAAAACCTAACTATGATAAATGTATTTTAAGTACGATATCATCAATTTTAAAGTATTATAACGTGAAAATAAATTACAAATCACTAGAAAGTTTAGATAATCTGCTAGTTAAAAAAAAGAAAAACATTATATTATTAATTTTGGATGGGTTAGGAGAACATATACTTAATTCAATTTCTAAAGATAACTTTTTATATTCTCATAAAATAGATACAGTTACATCTGTTTATCCATCTACAACAACTGCTGCAATGACATCTTATTATTCTGGAAAAGCTCCGTTTGAAACTGGTTGGATTGCATGGTCCCAGTATTTTAAAGAATATGGAAGAGCTATTGATATGTTTTCTCGTAAAGAATCATATCAGAATGATAGCTTGAATAATGTCAAATTTAATGTTTTTAAAGATGTTGTAAATTATCAAACAATTTTTTCTAAAATAGAAGATGCTTCTAATATAAAAACATTTGAAGTTATGCCAACATACTGTGATAGAAGAGCAAATAGAACTATTAAAGCAGATAATATAGATGAAGTTGTTGAATCTATTGAGTTTCTTTGTAAGATTCCTGATGAAAAGTTTATTATGGCATATTTAGACGATCCAGATAATACTTTGCATAAATTTGGAACTAATTCAGAAGAAGCTGCAAAAATTATAAAAGAAATAGAAAGTAAAATACAAGAAATGATTAATAAAATTCCATCTGATTCGTTATTAGTTATTTCTGCAGACCATGGACACAAGAACATAGAAAAATCATATAATATTACAGATTACCCTGAGTTGCAAGAGTGTTTTATAATTCCTCCATCACTTGAATCTCGATGCATGACATTCTGGATAAAGGACAATATGAAGGAGGAATTTAAAAAAAGATTTAACTCAATTTTTAAAGATGAATATATTCTTCTTTCTAAAGAAGAATTCTTAAACGAGAATTATTTAGGATATGGAAATAAGCATATAAAAGTAGATGACTTTTTAGGAAACTTCGTTGCTATCTCTATAGCAAGTAGTGCAATAAAACTAGAAACATTTTTAAATGAAGGAAAAGAAATAAAAAAATCTACACATTGTGGCTTAACAAAGGAAGAAATGGAAGTCCCTGTAATAGCAATTGAAAAATAAAAATATCCAGGTATGCTAGAGGTCTTAAACATACCTTAAGTTTAAATTAATCATTAGTGAACTTCTTTGTTAGACAAGAAAGGAAAAAATAAGTTTGAAGAAATTTTTTAAAGGCTTTTTTATTCAATTAATTATAAATATAATAGCACATCTCATACGTATTATAATAGCATTTTTGATAATAAAATATGCACCAGAACCAGTACACCAACCAACATCATTTGCTAAAGATTCTGGATGGCAAAGAAATACTAAAAACATTAGATAAAATAAAAAAATTTAGTAAATAAAATGGAATATGAAATGAGTAAAATAAAAAAAATAGACTAATTAATAGGTGAAATAATGAAAATAGGAATTGATATAGATGGAGTTTTAACTGATATAGAACAATGGCAATTGGATTATGGAAGCAAGTTTTATTACGAAAAATATGGAATTGAAATAAAAAATTATAAAGGATATGAAACTAATCAAATATTTGATGTAGATAGTAAATTGGATAATGAATTTTGGAGCAAATATTTTAAAGATTATTCAATTAATGTAGAATCAAGAAAATTTGCAAATGAAGTAATAGATAAATTAAAAGAAGATGGTAATGAAATATATATTATTACAGCAAGAGGTTCTTTTTTATCTCACTCAGCAAGTATAATGAGTATAGAAGAAAATAGAAATATTGTATTAAACTGGTTAAAGAACAATGAAATACATTATGACAATATAATTTTTAGTCCGGAAGATAAATTAGATATATGTAAACAAAACAAAATTGATTTAATGATTGAAGATAAGCCTCAAAATATAAATACCATATCTAATGAAATACCTGTAATTTGTTTTCATGCAAATTATAATGAACAATGCAATGGAAAAAATATTTATAGATGTTATAGTTGGTATGATATATATAGAAAAATAGAACAAATACAGAAACACAAAAATATAGTAAAAGCTGAATAGAATAGATTGGAGAAAAAAATAAAAATGAAAGTTATTTTTTTAGATATTGATGGAGTATTAAATTCTGATGCATATATAGACAAGCAATTAGATAATTCAAGTGAAGGAATTGAATCAGAGATCGATCCTGCTACTTTAATTTTACTAAAAAAAGCTGTTGATATTACTGGAGCTAAGATTATATTATCGTCATCATGGAGAATAATGAAAAAATGTAATGAACTGGAAAAATTTTTTATGAAATTTGGAATCTCATTAAGTGGTAAAACACCATATGTAGATGGGAAACGAGGATTAGAAATTAAACAGTATTTAAGTGAAAATGAAAATATCGAGCAATACTTAATTTTAGATGATGAAATCTTTGAATCATTTGATGAAGAACTAGTTAATCATTTAATTTTAATAAAATCAGATCAAAATTATCATGGCTTTAGTGAAGGATTAACTGAAAAACATATTAAACAAATTATTGAAACATTTGGAAGAATAAATAAAAGAGAAAAATCTGATGAGGAAAGATAACTTGCATAATTAATTTAGTGTCAAACATGCAGAGTAGGGGAAAGAGTCAAATTTACAAATATATTAAATTTAACAAAAATGGAGATTAAGTATTCTCCAATATTAAAATAATTTTGTGCAAAGTTAAATTTTATTAATTTTAAAAATATCTTGCAAAATTTGTATTTGATTTATAAATTTTAATTTAATTTTTTATTATACTGATTATATAAATATTTTAATTATCAAACACTCTAAAATAGTTTTTAAGACATTTTATGGTTTATAATTAATTGTAGAAAACAGAAATTACATAAGTTATACTAAGAATGGTTCAAAACATTGATTATTATGTGCTTTCTAAAAATCATTAAAAAGTGGTAAAAAAACGACGCACGAGAATCGATTTTAAGGCGTTTTTATTTTTTAGACATATAACTTGTTGTCTAGAAAAAACGGCAAAATGAGGATTTTAAACAATTTAAGGAATTTTAAAGAAATTTAAATAAAATAATAAAAAAATTAATAAGATATTAAATAATAATAGATAAAATGCAAACGGATATATATAGTAAAAACCAATAGAGGACACCGATAGAGGCAGTCCATATATTTTAAGCGTACTCCTTATTGCACAAAACTTTGATTTTGTGCAATGTTTTTAGGCTCAAATAAAAAATAATTATAGAAATTATTTACTCTTGCCTATTTATATCAAATAAAAAAATAAATGTCAATAAGTTTTAATAAAGTTCTAATAAATATAAAAAGAGTGCTTTGTTTTATTTCAACTTAGCACTCTTTTTATTTATATTAAAAGATTCTTTTTATTTTATCTAAAAATTCACCGTTATTTTTAGTAGAAATAATTTGGTTAATTAATTGTTCTGTTACTTCAGAAGTATTCATATTAGACATTGCTTTTCTTAAAGAAAATACTGCTTCTAATTCTATTGGTGTTAGTAATAAGTCTTCTCTTCTCGTTCCTGATTTATTAATGTCTATTGCAGGGAATATTCTCTTTTCTGAAAGTTTTCTATCTAGGTGAACTTCCATATTTCCTGTTCCCTTAAATTCCTCAAATATAACGTCATCCATTCTGCTTCCTGTTTCTACTAATGCTGTTGCTAAGATTGTTAAACTTCCTCCATTCTCAATATTTCTTGCTGCTCCGAAGAATTTTTTAGGTTTATGTAATGCACTTGGATCTAATCCACCAGATAATGTTCTTCCTGAAGTTGGAATAACTAAGTTATATGCCCTAGCTAACCTTGTAATACTATCTAATAATATAACAACATCTTTATTTTGCTCTGTTAATCTTTTTGCTCTTTCAAGTACCATTTCTGCAACTTTTACATGATGCTCAGGTAGTTCGTCAAATGTTGAATATATTACTGTTCCTTTTATTGATCTTTTCATATCAGTTACTTCTTCTGGTCTTTCATCAATCAATAATACTATTAATTCTGTCTCAGGATTATTTGCTGTAATGCTGTTAGCAATCTTTTTTAATAGTGTTGTTTTTCCTGCCTTAGGAGGTGCAACAATCATTCCTCTTTGCCCTTTTCCAATTGGTGAAATTAAATCAATTAGTCTCATTGCATACTCTGTTTGAATTGTTTCAAGTTTAATTCTTTCAGTAGGGTAAATTGGTGTTAATTCATCAAAGTTTTTTCTTTTAAATAACTCCTCTGGCGAATCATTGTTTACTTCTCCTACAAAAATTAAAGCCGGGAATTTCTCGCCCTCTTTTGGGTTTCTTGCTATTCCTTTTATCATATCACCTGTATTTAGCCTAAAGCGCTTAATTTGTACTGGTGATATATATACATCCTTTGAAGTTGGAAGATAGTTTTCTCCTCTTAAAAAACCATATCCATCAGGTAGTACTTCTAATATTCCCTCTGTTATAAAATCCTCTTGATTAGTTATTCTATATCTGTCAGATGACATTGCATTATCATCAGTTTTCTTTGAATTTTCTAATAGATTTATTAATTCACTTTTTCTTAATTTTGATATATTTTCTACTCCCTTTTTTTTGGCTAAATCCCTAAGTTCTGACAAATTTAAATCAGATAAATTCATATATACCCCCTTATATATTTCTTATTTAACTTTTAAATTTGGAAATTTTAAAGACATAAAACAAAAAAGAATAAATAACAAATAAAATAAATAAACTAAAAAGTTTATTTATTTATTTATTTATATTTTTATATATTCGTTCATTTGAATAATACATATCTAATTTTTCACGAGCAGTAGTTTCAATATATGTATCAGAATTTAAATTTTCTTTTGTTAAATTTAATGATTTATTATACTGTTTTGCAACATCTATTTTATCTGAATAATACTTTTGCATATTTTTATATGACATTAAAGTTTTTTGTTGATTAATCAATATAATAAAAGCATATATCAAAATACATACTAAAAAAAATTTTTTTATTAACTTATTTTTTTTTATTGAATTCTTTCTCATCTGTAATACTCTTTCATTATTTATTGTCAATACTTTTAGACAATTATCCAGTTAATTAATATTTCTACAAAATTTGTTAAATTCCTTCTTTTTTTAATGCTTTTTTGCTGTTTCTATATTTTTTTAATGAGTTTTTTATTTTTTTTACTTTTTTTGTAGAAATATATCTTAAATTTATAAAAACTATATAAAAAGGTCTAATTAGTATTTTTTTCAACATCCTGTTAAGAATATTAATTGGATAAATTAATATTCTTAGTACATTTTTAAATATCTTCTTTAGATGAATAACTATTGTCACATTAACTTTAATAAAAAACCTACTTATAAGTAATATGTAAAACATTAATCCCAACATAGTAGCAATAAAAATGTATAGTCTTAATTCTCCATTATTAAATTTAAATATTGAAGATAGAATAATAATCATTGTCAATATTCCAAATATAATGTCTTCTATATAAGTTATTATATCTGAGGTTTTAAAACTCTTTCTTAATACTCTAAAAATATCAAAAATTACTCCAATAAAACAACCTGAAATAAAAAAGACAAAAAAAGATATTAATTGATTTAAACTATTTACATACATCTTTTACATTCACCTATTTGAAAATTTTACCTAAAAAACTTTCTCCCTTTTTTTCTGAATCCTTTGTAGTATATGTTAATGATATTACTTCGCCTTCTACAATTACTTCAGATGTATCAATATTTAATTTGTTTATCCTTAAGTTATCTCCTTTTACTGTTAATAAACCTAATTCCGTTTCTACAATTACTATTTGGTCATCAAAACTTAATACATCCAATACGCCAGAAATAGTAAGCTTATTTCTATTTTCTAGAATTAAATTTTGTACAATATTTGAATTTGGAACTGAATATGTTTTTCTCTCTTCTAACGTCATCATAAACACTCCTTAATTTTCTTTACTATAGAATATATATATTCAGAAAACTTAAAAATATAACTTAAATAAAAAGAAAGTAAGTTTTTTTACTTTCTTTTACCTTATCTATGGTTATTTATTTTAGTAAATTTCCAACAAAAGTTCCTTCTTCTCCTATAATATAACTTGGTTTTACATAAATCGGTACATCAAATTTTTTGCCTATCTCAATACATTTATTGTGTAAAACTTTTGCTCCTGAATTAGCAAGTTCAAGCATTTCATCATAAGAAATTGAATTATATTTTTTAGCATCAGGAAAAATATTAGGATCCTTATTATACACTCCGTCTACATCTGTAAAAATATCACATCTTCTTGCTTTTAGTGCGGCAGCAAGTGCCACTGCTGTTGTATCTGAACCGCCTCTTCCCAAAGTAGTTATATCATTTTTTTCATTAATGCCTTGAAAACCTGCAATTATTACTATTTTATTTTTTTGCAGTTCTTCAAGTATTCTGTCAGTGTTTATTCTTATTATATTAGAGTCACCATAATCTCCATCAGTTTTTATTGGAATTTGCCATCCAGTTAGTGAAATTGCAGTATAGCCTAGTTTTTTTATACACATTGAAAGCTTAGCTATTGTTATTTGTTCTCCTGTAGATAACAGCATATCTAATTCTCGTTGATCCAAATTATAATCTATTTCTCTTGCCTCTTTAAGCAATCTATCCGTTGTCTTTCCTTGTGCTGAGACAACAACAACAACTTTATTTCCTTCCTTGTATTCATTTAATATATGTTTGCAAACATTAAATAATTTATTTGTATCGGCAACTGAAGTACCTCCAAATTTTTGTACAATAATGCCCATAAGCTTGGCACCTCTTTTTTATTTAGTATAAGCATATTTATTTAAATATTGCTATACTAGATTATATGAAAAAAATTTTTTTATGTGAAAAAAGTAGAGAAATAGTTCTCTACTTTAAAATTAGTTGTTATCCAAACAACTTTTTAAATATTCTTTTATAAATTCATCAATTTCCCCATTCATTACTGACTCAATATTTCCAACCTCATAACTAGTTCTATGATCCTTTACCATTGTATATGGGCAAAAAACATATGATCTTATTTGACTCCCCCATGCTATATCCTTTTGTATTCCTTTTATGTCTTGAATTTTATCCTTATTTTCTCTTTCCTTTAAGTTAAGTAATTTAGATTTTAACATTTTTAATGCAGTTTCTTTATTTTGTATTTGTGATCTTTCAGATTGACAACTTGTTACAATGCCTGTAGGAATATGTGTAATTCTAACAGCAGAATCAGTTTTATTAATGTGTTGTCCACCTGCTCCAGATGCCCTATACGTATCAACCCTTAAATCTTTTGGGTTAATTTCAATATTAATGTCATCTGTTATTTCTGGTAAAACTTCTAAGGACGCAAAAGATGTATGTCTTCTTCCCCCCGCATCAAATGGTGAAATTCTAACTAATCTATGCACACCATTTTCTGATTTCAGATATCCATATGCATTCTCTCCTTTTATTAATGCCGTTACACTTTTTATTCCTGCTCCATCACCTTCTATATAATCTATTTCTTTTACTTCATAATTATTTTTATTTGCCCATCTGCAATACATTCTATATAGCATTTCAACCCAATCTTGAGATTCCGTTCCACCAGCACCTGGATGTAAAGTTATTATTGCATTGTTTTTATCATATTTTCCATTTAATAAAGTTTCAACTTCTAATTTTTCAAAATTTTTTAAAAGTCTCTTTGAATTACCTATGAGTTCATTTGCTAGTTCTTCATCAAATTCCTGATTTAAGAGTATATTTAATTCTAGTAATGCATTTAGTTCTGTTGTAACATCATCATATTTTTTTAATCTATTTTTTATGTTTTTTATTTTTTGAAGTATTATATTTGATTCATCAGAATTATTCCAGAAACCAGATTCTAATGTTTTGTCTTCAAGTTTTAATAGATCTTCTTTTTGTTTTTCTATATTTAATGATACATATATTTCTTCTAATTTACTTTTTAAAATACTTAGTTCTTTAAAATTATCTTCTAATTCTATCACTTTTTTTCTCCTTTATTATATTATACATTATTTTTAATTTTTGTAAACCAGAAAATTTATTTTATATGGTCATGCACATTTACTATTTTGGTTCATATATTTAGACTATAACGTTCTCTTTGGAGGTAAATTACATATGTTATTTGTATTTATAAACCAATTTTTATCTTTTCTTCAGTATGGTATTGTGACTTTAGGTTATATTCATAATTCTGCAGTTTTTCCTGAACCACTTTCTTTATTGGAAGAAAAAAAATACGTTGAAAGCATGAAAAAAGGCAACATTGAAGCCCGTAATATACTTATAGAGAGAAACTTGAGATTAGTAGCACATATAGCTAAAAAATATGCTACTACCAATCTTGATCAAGATGATTTAATTTCAATTGGTACTATAGGTTTAATAAAAGCAATTAACAGTTTCGATAATAATAAGAACATTAAATTGGCAACATATGCCTCAAGATGTATTGATAATGAAATTCTTATGTTTATTAGGGTAAATAAAAAAACAAAAGCAGAGGTATTCCTAAATGAAACAATAGGAAGGGATAAAGATGATAATAAAATTAATCTAATAGATGTAATAGAAAATGATGAAATGAGTTTAGATGATAAAATAGATTTAAAACTAAAAATTAGTGATATGTATAATAAAATGAAATCTATTTTAAAAGATAGAGAACAAACTATATTAGAATTAAGATTTGGTCTTGGTGGTATAAAACCTAAAACTCAACACGAGATTGCAAAAATGATGGGAATTTCTCGTTCGTATGTATCAAGAATTGAAACCAAAGCAATAAATAAGTTAGCAGAAGTAATAAAAGAATAGAAAGAATTAAAATGTTCTTTCTATCCTTTTGCGTTTGGCTTTAATCATTTTTTATTAAGTCTTTAATAACCTCTCCGGCTATAATTAATCCTGCAACTGACGGAACAAAAGAAATGCTTCCAGGAACTTTGTTATTGGTTGCCCCTTTATACTCTGTTTCATTTACAACATAATTTTTAATTGGCTCTTCTTTAGAATAAACCACTTTAAGTCTCTCTATTTTTCTTTTTTTCAGCTCTTTTCTTAGTATTTTGGCAACAGGACACATAGATGTTTTGTATATATCTGAAATTTCAAATTTTGTTGGATCCATTTTATTTCCAGTTCCCATAGATGAGATAATAGGAATATTATGTTTATTTGCTCTATCTACTAGTTCAATTTTTGAAGTAATTGTATCAATTGCATCAACAATATAATTAATTGAACTATCAAAGAAATCTGTAGATGATGGTATAAAAAATTCATTTATAATCTCAACATTTGCATTAGGATTAATATCTAATATTCTTCTCCTAGCTGCTTCTGCTTTGTTCTCTCCTATTGTTGAATGTAATGCAATTAATTGTCTATTTAAGTTTGTAATTGATATATTATCATTATCTATTAACATAAAGTTACCAATTCCTGCTCTAGATAGTCCTTCAACTACAAATGAACCTACTCCCCCAATTCCAAATATAGCTACTTTTGAATTGTTTAATTTTTTTAATGCTTCAGCTCCTATTAATAGTTCAGTTCTAGAAAATTGATTTAACATTTAATTTTACCACCACCTACAACAATATCATCTTTATAAAAAACTGCCGATTGTCCAGGAGTAATTGCTCTTTGAGGTTCTTCAAAAATAACTTTTATAGTACCTTTATCTTCTTGTATTATTTTTGCATTTGCAACTTTAGATGAATATCTAGTTTTTACAGTAACTTCCATCCATTCATTAATTTCATCAGTTAACAATAGGTTAATATCTGTGAGTATAATTTCTTTTTTATATAGTTCTTTTTCTTCTCCAACAATTACTTCATTTTTTTCTTTATTAAATCCTAGTACAAATAACGGAACTGGATTTGAAATTCCAAGACCTTTCCTTTGTCCTATTGTATAGTTATATAGTCCAACATGGTGGCCTAAAATTTCTCCATGTGAATTAACAATATTTCCTTTTGCTTGTTTTATTTCTGAATTTTTTTCTAGAAAAGATCGATAATTTCCATCAGGAATAAAACATATGTCTTCACTGTCTGGCTTACTTGCTACTCTTAAGTTATTATCTTGTGCAATTTTTCTTATCTGTGCTTTGTCATCATATTCTGCAAGTGGAAAAATAATATGTTCTATTAACTGTTCTGGAATATTCCATAATACATAACTTTGATCTTTTTTTAAATTGTTTGACTTTTTCAAAACCCATCTTTTATATTCTTCACTATATTCGGTTTTAGCATAATGTCCTGTGGCTATATAATCGCAATCAAGTTCTCTCGCTTTTTTCCACATTGCACCGAATTTTAAATGTTTATTACATTCAATACAAGGGTTAGGAGTTTTACAATTTGCATAACATTTTATAAAGTCATCAATGACATATTTTTTAAAATCTTCTTTAAAATTTAAAGTATAATGTGGAATATTTAAAAGGTCACATACACTTTTAGCATCATTTGTAGACGAAAGATTACAACAGCTTCCGTCCATCTCTTGCTCAAATAATTTCATGGTTATTCCAATTACATTATATCCTTGTTTTTTTAGTAGAATTGCAGATACACTGCTATCAACTCCACCACTCATACCAAGTAAAACGTTATTATTCATTTTAATTTTCCTCTTTTAATTTGTTATCTATAATAGCATAAAAGGAGAGAATTATCAACAATTATCTCCTTTTTCATTTACATTTGCCTTTTATTTTTCTAATAGATACATATCTATACTAAACATTTCAACCATATTATTCTCTTTTGAATAGTCAATATATATATTTTTTATTATTATCTTTTGTAAATCATTAATTATAAATTCATTATTTTCTTTAACGTATTCATCTATATTGTCTTTATTTTTTATATAATTTTTTATCACTTCAGATAAGTCTAAGTTGATACTTTCATCACTGTCACTTTTATTTATTTCTAAATTTTTAAACACTTTATCAATACTTTGAGCAAAGTTATAGCTAGTTCCGTACACTTATGTTTGAAATTTTTTTATATCCTTCAATGTTTAAATCTGTTTCATTAGACTTATAGTTTAAAATTTTATATTCACTTTTAGAAATATATTTGTTATCACTGTCATTAATATATTCTTGTATTTTATTTATTTCATTTTGTGTTATTACATTTTTAGAAATATCAGCTTTATTTAAATACTCATAAGCACCTATTATTTTTGATATTTCTTCATCATTTAAGTCTTCGTTTTTTTGTATTAGTTTTAGATTATTTACCTGACTAATTTTGGATAAATCATTCATATTAATAACTGGAACTATTAATGAAATTACAATAAGAATAACTGATATAGGAATTATTTTATAAATTTTCTCTCTTGCAGTTAGATATAAAGTAATATATATTGCTTCAAATACTACAAATATTACACATAAATACCTTGCTTCTGTAAGTCCATAATTTATAATTCTTATGCTTATTGTATATATTTGTAGAAATATAAATGGTATAAATAAAACTGGTAATTTTTCATTTATTTTATCTATTAAATTATCTTCATTTAAGTAGATTGACATTGTCCATATAGGTAATCCTATAGTAAATAGCACAGCTGTGATTCTATAAATTTGATTAGATGGCATATTTCTTAATATTATTATTTTTACTATATACAAATATATAATTGCAAATGCAACTATAATTAGAATATCTAAAACATTTTTTATAATAGCTTTTATAAATTTACTTTTAATTTCTACTATAGTACATAATGAATATAAAATACTTGGAATATAAAATAAACCTAATACTAAAATTTGAATATTAACTATAAATGAAGTTTTGGTTACATTTAGTATTAAAAAGATAAATACTAAACTAATTAAAAGTAATCCAATAGCTAATAATCCATACACTATTGAAAATTTAAATATATTTACAGCTATATTTGTTACATATTTTTCAAAACTGACATTACTGCCTTTATAAATAAAGTATATAGACATAGCAATAATAGAAAATATGTAGCACACATATAGCTTGAATATAAAACTGTTTATATCATCATTTAAAAGATATGTAAATATTCCAGATATAACTCCTGCAACAACGTAATAAAATATAATATTTTTCTTTTCTCTAAACTTAGTTTCAATAAAGAATGTCCCTATTCCGAAAGTTACTAAAAATATTAACACTTTTGAAAAATATTTAGAGTCACAAATTTCAGAGCCTATTGTAAATCCAACTATAATTGTTGTTAAAATAATAATTATTAAAGTAACTGGAAATTTTGAGAATAATGTATTGGTAATTTTTTTTAAATTTTTAATTTTTTTCTTTATTCTTTCCATTAGTTTTCTCCTTTTCTATTAATCTTAGAATATAAAACATTATTTGAAATATATTTTATCAATTCTTCAATATCATGTTCATTGTCCATTTTATCAGGTATATCTATATACAAGGCTCCACCACCTCTTGTCATTTTCTGAAAACATTCTTCAATTTCAATTTTTTTGTAAACGTTTTCTATGTCATCTTGACCTACATTTATTTGATATGAAGGTGTATAGCTCATTTGGTCTGTTATTCCATTAACTGTTCCAAATTTTTCTTTATCAATCTTGAGAAATTTTGATTGTATCATTTTA
The DNA here is from genome assembly GCA_934130435.1 of uncultured Clostridia bacterium. Lineage (GTDB taxonomy): Bacteria > Bacillota > Clostridia > TANB77 > CAG-508 > HGM13634. The sequence goes on along the minus strand of CAKOYB010000002.1, from coordinate 85,630 downwards.
TCAAATATTCCCAAAAGCATAAATTCCAGTCCGGTTTCTGATTTCCATTTATCAATACAATTATTTAATATTTCTAAAAGTTTTTTAGCAAAACTATAACATGTACTATCGAATTGTTGGCTTTTTTCCATTATTTTTGATACTTCATAAATTCCTAAATATCCTAAAGCTAATGTTGAATATCCATCTTTTAAATATCTATTTATATTTTTTTCTGTGGTTATTCTTGATATGGCACCATTCTTCCAATGTATCGGACTAATATCTGGAATTGTTTCCATTAGTGCATAATGTCTACACATCAACGCATCTTTGCATATATCCAGTCTGTTATCCAGTTCTTTCCAAAACATATCTTTATCTCCATCAACAGCAAGTGCAATTTGAGGCAAATTTATTGTTATTGTTCCTTGATTAAATCTTCCTTCAAACTTATATCTATCATTGTTATCATTCCATGGTGGCATTAAAATTCCCTCTCCAAAAGGTGAAAATACACTTCCATATACCTTTTTCATTAATTTTTCTGATATATATTCTATCTTAGCATTACATCTTGTACATTTAATTGCTAGTCTAGTTATATAATCATATGTTCCACCATTTAAATTATTATTTGAGCTTAATACATACACTAATTGTGGAAATTCAAAATTAAGATAACTGTTGTGTTTACTTCTTACTTCGTGATACTTTTGTTTTAAAATCTCTTCAATAATTATTGAATTTTCTTTTATATATTTATCATTATCATCTAGATACAGCAACATAGTGGCATTTGGCGTTTTACCTCTTATATCACTTGAGGTATTTATTTGATAGAAAATTGTTTGTACTCCTGATTTGATCTCTTCCTTTAACATGTCTCTTGCAATTTCATCTATAACACTTTTATCTATCTTTTCTTTATATTTGTCTTCTAACATTCCTTTGTAGTTTTTAAGGCTTTTTTCTGCATATTTTCCCAAACAACTTATATTTATCCCTTGTCCACCGTATTGATTACATCCAATTGCAGTTATAATCTGAGTTAATAATATACATGCTACTCTAAAGCTTTTTGGTGATTCAATGCTTTTTCCATTTATTTCTGTTCCATTTTTAAGCATATCTTCAATATCTACTATGCATCCATCAAAAATAGGTTGTATAAAGTACTCTGAAGCATGAAAATGTAATATTCCATCTTGATCTGCTTTAGTGATTTTCTCTGGTAGTAATAGCCTTTTCGTTAAGTCTTTTGAAACTTCTCCAGCTATATAATTTCTTTGTACAGAAGCTAAGTATAATTTATTATCAATATTTTCATTTAAAGTTTCTTCATTTTTATTTCTTATTAATCCTAGTATTGTTTCATCAGTTGTATTTTGTTTTCTTACCAGTGCACGAGTATATCTATATACAATGTACTTTTTAGCTAAATTATATTTTTTCAGTTCCATTAGTTTCTGTTCAATTATATCCTGTATGTCTTCTACCAAAATTCTTTTTTTGTCTAATGATTCAATATATTTTATAATTTTTTCAATATCTTCTTTTTGTGCAACTTCGTTTTCTGCCACTTCTCTATTTGCTTTTCCTATTGCTACAATTATTTTTTGTCTGTCATAATCTACTGCTCTACCATCTCTTTTTATTACTTTCAAGTTACCAATTCTTCCTCTCATTAATTTAGAAATAAAAGAGCTACTTATAAACGCAGCTCTTAAATACATATTAATCATCAAATAACACAATTTTAGAATCTGCTAAGCTTTTCTTTACATCAATAACTCTTTGGTTTTCAGATCCTTTCCATTTTAGTGTTGGATTCTTTAGATTATCTTCATATCTTCCATCAACAATAACGTCAAGATATTTAGCAATTTCTTTATTTTTTAAATCATTATCAAATGAGTATCCAGACCATGCCCATAATGATTTATTTGGATATTTTTCTTTAAATGCTTTCGCAAGTTTAGTAGTTCCTTCAATATTATTTGGATGCATTGGTTCTCCGCCTAGAATAGATAATCCCTCTATATGTTCATTAGAGCATAAATCTAGTATATGGTTTAAAGTTTCATCATTAAATTCTTTTCCTCCATTAAAATCATGTGTTTCTTTGTTAAAGCAATTTTTACAATTAAAGCTACATCCTTGTGTGAATATTGAAACTCTTACCCCAGGTCCATCTGATATATCCATTTTTCTAATTTTGTTATAGCGCATATCTTTCTTATCTCCTATTTTTTAATTAATCCATATATAAATACTTTCTAATCATCTTTATTATCAATATGTAAAACTCTTTCTTTTATTTCTTGTGTTCTACCTTTGTTCCAAAAGTTGCTTCCAATGTATCCACAAGTTCTCCTTGCAACATTTAAAGTAGAATGATCCTTATTTCCACAGTTTGGGCAATACCATTCTAAATCATCATTAATTAATATTTCACCATCGTAACCACATTTTTGGCAATAATCTGATTTAGTATTTAATTCAGCATACATTATGTTATCATATATAAATTTAATTATTTGGATTACAACTTCCAAATTATTTTGTAAATTTGGTGTTTCAACATATGAAATTGCTCCACCTGGACTTAATCTTTGGAATTCACTTTCTAATTTTAACTTTGAAAATGCATCTATTTCTTCAAAAACTGGAACATGATATGAATTAGTAATATAATTCTTATCTGTAATTCCTTTTATGACGCCAAATCTTTCTTTTAAACATTTAGCAAACTTATATGTTGTTGATTCTATTGGTGTTCCATATACACTATAATCTATATTTTCTGCCTCTTTCCAAGCTTTGCATTTGTCATTAAGTTTCTTCATAACTTCAATCGCAAATTCTTTTCCAACTCCATTATCAGTATGGCTTTTACCTGTCATATACTTTACACATTCATATAATCCAGCATATCCAAGAGAAATTGTTGAATATCCACCATGTAGCAAATCATGAATGCTTTCGCCTTTTCCTAATCTTGCTAAAGCTCCATGTTGCCATAGTATTGGTGCTACGTCACTAGTTGCTTTGCTTAATCTTTCATGTCTTTTTTGTAATGCTCTATGACATAATTCTAATCTTTCTTCATAGATTTTCCAGAATATTTCTTTATCCTTTCCTGAGGACAATGCTACATCAACTAAATTAATTGTAACAACTCCCTGGTTAAACCTTCCATAATATTTAGGTTTATTAGTCTTTGGATCAACATAAGGTGTTAAAAATGAACGGCATCCCATACAAGGATAGCAATTTCCATTTCCATTCTTATCAACTTTATATTCTAGCATTTTCTTTTCTGAAATATAATCTGGTACCATACGTTTTGCAGTACACTTAGCAGCAAGTTCAGTTAAGTACCAATATTTACTGCCTTCTTTTATATTATCTTCTTCTAAAACATACAAAAGCTTTGGAAAAGCTGGAGTAATATAAACTCCTTTTTCATTCTTCATTCCCTCAATTCTTTGTTTTAAAATTTCTTCGATTATCATTGCTAGTTCTTCTTTATATTCGCTTGTCTCACCTAAATATAAACATACACTTAGAAAAGGAGATTGTCCATTTGTAGTTGTCATTGAATTTATCTGATACTGGAATGTTTGAACTCCATCTTTAATTTCCTTTGATAAGTCTTCCTTCGCAAATTTTTCACATTGTTCTTTAGATAATCCTCTGTTTTTATATCTTTCTAAGAATCTTTTGTAACTATCTCTTACAAAAGGGGCTAAATGAGTCATCGTAACAGTAGCGCCACCATACTGGCTTGAAGTAACAGCAGTTATTATTTGAGTGGCAATTGTCATAGCAGTTAAAAATCTATGAGGTTTTTCGATCATTACACCATTAATATTTGTTCCATTTTGTAGCATATCTTCAAGATTTATTAAATCACAATTATGCAATGCATTTTGTGCAAAATAGTCAGCATCATGAAAATGTATAATTCCTTCATCATGAGCCTTTACAATATCTTCAGGTAGTAAAAATCTTCTTGTTATATCAGTACTTGTAATTCCTGCCAAATAGTCTCTTTGTGTTGTTACAACCTTTGCATTTTTATTTGAATTTTCACTATTCCAATATTCGCTCTCTCCATCTATAAGCTCTTTAATAGATTGGTCTGTCGTATTAGCTTTTCTTACAAGTTCTCTAGTATATCTATATGTAATATACTTTTTAGCTAAGTCATATTTATCTGCTTCCATAAGTTTTTGCTCAATAATATCTTGTATATCCTCTACAAGAATTCTCTTTTTTCTTAAACTCTCTATATATTTTATGATATCTTCAATCTCTTTCTCTGATATCATATCTTTAGTTTGTACCTCTTTATTTGCTTTACTAATTGCTACTCTAATTTTTTCTGGATCATAGTCAACTATTGTTCCGTCTCTTTTAACTATCTTCATCATTTCTATTGCTCCCCCTTGTTTTCTTACTTAACTTGATTGAATTATATCATAAATGAAAACAAAGTATTGTTGCATTTGCAACAATACTTTGTTTTTTTATTTTTAATATATATTATTAGCTTTTTTCTAAGGTTAGTAGATTTATTACATTTTTATTACAAAAAAATAGTATTTATATTAAATACATTCTGATTTTAAAGTTATGTATTATCAACTATTTATTGATGTTGTAAATAAATGTTTTTTCATTTTTTATGTATTCTTGTTGCAAATGCAACATTTTTACTATATAATGTTTTTAATCATTTTTAGATTTGGAGAATTAATCATGAATAAAAACAATTTTGATATACAAGAATTTGCAAATGAAATTTTATTAAATTGCGAAACGTGTAAAGTTAAAGAATTTTCTAAGGATGAAATAATAACCACATATATAGTAAATAGAAAACTATTATTCATTCTTTTAGATGGCTCCGCAGATTTAATTAGATATGATTTTGATGGAAATCAAATGATTGTTGAAAAATTTAATAAATATGATGTCTTTGGTGAAGTTTTTTATAGGATTAATATAAATAATGAATTATTTGTTAAAGCAAGAAAAAAATCCAAGGTTATTATGTTCAATTATGATATATTTGAAAAAAAATGTAAAAGAAATTGTAAATTTCATGAAAAACTAATTTTAGGACTTCCTAAACTAGTTTTAACAAAAGTCTCAGATTTAAATTTGAAAATTGAATTGTTATCCAAAAAAACTATCAGAGAAAAAATACTATCATATTTTAGAATATTATCAGAAAATAATTTTAGTAAAACTTTTACTTTACCTTTTTCTTTAACTGACCTTTCAGATTTTTTAAGTATAGATAGAAGTGCAATGATGAGAGAAATAAAAATGCTAAAAGAAGATGGATTTATAAAAAAAGTCGATAAAAATAAATTTACATTATTAAATCAATAGTTAAATTATAGCTTATAGCGAAAAGCTGTAAGCTATTTTACTAGGATTATATTCTATTTTCTATTAACTATCATATTATTCTATAGGGTGATAACATTGGTTAATTTTATAAAAGGAATATTTATAGGTTCAGCTGCGATTCTTCCTGGTATTAGCAGTGGTGTTATTTGTATGATTACTGGATTATATGAAAAACTATTAGATAGTATCTTAAACTTTTTTAAAGATGTGAGATCAAACTTAAAATTTCTGTTTCCTATCGCTTTGGGTTCAATATTAGGTATAATTCTATTTAGTGAGATAATCATATATTGTTTTAACCAAATACCAGTCCAAATAAAATCATGTTTTATTGGTTTGCTTTTAGGAAGCTTAGTTACCCTTATAAAGAAAACAACAATAGAAGATACTTTCTCAAAACGCTTTTCTACTTATCTTAGTTTTTTCATTTGTTTTTCTATTGGAATTAGTTTAATATTAATGGGAAGATACATACATTATTCTACTGATTATATTGCAAATGAGTATAGTACAATGTTTTTAGTGTTCGCTGGATTTGCTATGAGTTTAGGTATTGTTATTCCAGGTGTAAGTAGTACTGTTATTTTAATGATTTTAGGAGTATATAGTACATATCTTAGTGCTATATCAGTCATTAATGTTTCTTTTCTCTTCCCAATGCTAATTGGAGTTATTATAGGATCAATAATCTTTATGAAGGCAATTCAAATATTATTAGAAAACTATCACTCTCAAACAATGTTTGGAATAATTGGTTTTGGTTTAGGAAGTATTTTTGTCCTTTATCCTGGATATTCTTTTAACCTCATAAGTTTTATTTCAATAATATTATTAATATTAGGGTATTATATTGGGAAAAGTATAAAATAAAAGGATAGTATTCTATCTATCCTTTTTTCTTCTTATTATCCAATCTTTTTCGCATTTAATTGGTAATTTTAATTTTACTGTTTGTCCTAATTTACCTGGATTTACTGTTTGTATTTCTTCTTCTGTTTCTGTATCCCATAATTTATTAATTGTAAATACATAATTATTTATTGTTCCAGGTATTAAGATTTCTAAAGTATCTCCCACAGATAATTTATTTCTTATTTCAATTGTAGATTTTTCTTCTAAATATTCTATAACTTTTCCACCAAATTCATATTCTAAGTTATATTGTTTGCCCTCATATTCTTGAAAATCTTTGTTTGCTCTATCATTGAAATAAAAAGTAGTTAAACCTCTTGTTTTTGTTTTCTCTAATTCTTTTAAATATTTTGTATAGTCATATTCTTTAGGATTATTTAAATAGTCATCTATTGCTGCTTTGTATGTATTAATTACAGAGGCTAAATAATATTCTGTTTTTAACCTTCCTTCTATTTTTAGACTATTAACTCCCATTTCGATTATTTCTGGTATTTCTTTTATTAAACATAAATCTTTAGAAGAAAATATATATGTTCCATGTTCATCATCATCAACAGGCATTAGATTACCGGGATTATTTTTTTCTTCTACATATACATTATATGCCCATCTACAACTTTGGGCACAATCTCCAAGGTTTGCACTTCTAGAAGCTAAAAAATCACTTAGGAAGCACCTTCCAGAATATCCAAAGCATATTGCACCATGAACAAATATTTCTGTTTCTAAGTCTTTTGGTGTTTTATCTATTATTTCTTTTATTTGTTCTTTATTTAATTCTCTTCCCAATATAACTCGTTTTGCACCGTTATTATACCAGAAATTAGCATTATGATAGCTTACAATATTAGCTTGAGTACTTATGTGAATATCAACATTTGGAGCATATTTTTTAAATATTTCAACTATACCACCATCTGAAATTATTGCACCATCAACATTTATCGCATTTAATCTTTTAGCTTGTTTTATTACTTCATCATACTTATCATCAAAAGCATAAATATTAACAGCAGCATAAACTTTTTTACCTATACTATGCGCATAACTTATTGTTTTTTCTAATTCATGGTCATCAACTTGAACTCTGCTTCTTAATGAAAGAGATGATGTTCCCATATATACTGCATCCGCGCCATATAAAAAGGCAATTTTTGCTTTCTCAAATGAACCTGCTGGAGCAAGTAATTCTATTTCTTTCATACTAAATAATTCCTTTCTTTTGACATTTTCTCTATAATATGATATCATAATATATGCACTTAAACAAGGAGGTGTAGAAAAAAAGGGATGGATAAAAAAGTTCAACCATTGATATCCCCTCAGACAGTTATAACATTTAAAGAACTTCCAATATCAGTTCGGAAAAATTGTTTAAAATTTCGAACTCTTGAGGAAATTGATGAAATTTTAAAGGATCCTAAAAAAAGGATACTTTACATTATTTCAAATGATACATCTATGGGATATCAACCTATTCGAGCGATTGATCGTTCCAAAAAAACAAAAAAATGTCGCCGAAGGGGCCCATATCTCACTCTTGTGGTTTGCATAAAGTGAGATAGAAAATGAGCAATGTGCTTTACACATTGCTCACTTTTTTTGTTATAGCTAATCCATCACCAATTTCTAAAATTTCAGTATCAAGTTCTGGATTCTCAGTGGTTTCTTTTATATACTCTCTCAAATTTCTAACAGCTGTTCTTTGCTTATGCTTATTATAGTCACTCATAACGTAGCCTTTATACAAAATGTTGTCAGCTATTATAGTCCCATTATCTTTTAATAGTCTAAGAGCTTCCTTCAAGAAGAATGGATATTTTCCTTTAGCTGCATCTATAAATACCATATCATATTTTTTATTAATAGTAGGTAAAATATCTACAGCATCTCCCTCTATAATATTTATTCTATCTTTAACTTCTGCCTTAGCTATATTTATTTTAGCTTCTTTTATTCTTTCTTCATCTCTTTCAATTGTATCTATAAAGCCTTCGTTATTTAAAAGCTTTGTAAAACAAATTGCAGAATATCCAACAGCAGTACCTATTTCTAGTATACTGTCTATTTTCTGTTCATTATACAATTCATATATATAGCGTAAAGTATCATCCATTATTATTGGAATATGACTATTTAAAGCATTATTCTTTATGATTTTTAACTTATCCTTATTCATTATATACCCTTATTTTTCGTCTCTATCATCATTTATTTTTCTATTTTTTGCAGCATTTCCTTCTCTTCGAACTGCATTAATTAACTCAGGAATATCTTCTTCTTTATATATTTTTCCGCATAACTTTGAATATAATAAAATATTTTTTATTGAAGTAATACCTTCTTCGCTATTAATGTCAAGGTTTTCATTTTCGTGTTCTATCTGTGTTAAAACTGCTCTTATAATTGCCGAATACTTTCTAGAAAAATATTCTCTTCTATTAGTACTTTTTGCTGAATTTAGCTCAATTCTGTTTTCTATTTTATTCCTACGATCACCAATATCTGCTATAAATTCTCTATTACATTTTGAAATTTTACTATATAGATTTCTTCCTATCATTTATTTCTTCTTGACTCTCTTTCTCTTGTTTTTGTATCTAGAATTTTCTTTCTAAGTCTAATATTTTTAGGTGTTACTTCAACCAATTCATCATCTTGTATAAATTCAATAGCTTTTTCAAGTGACATTTGAATAGGTGGAACTAATCTTAATGCATCATCTGAGCCAGATGCTCTTGTGTTAGTTAAATGTTTCTCTTTACATACATTTATTGCTAAGTCTTCTCCTCTAGAATTTAATCCAACTATCATTCCTTCATAAACTTCAACACCAGGTCCTATAAATAATTCACCTTTATCTTGTGCATTATATAGACCATAAGTTATTGATGTTCCAGCTTCCCAGGCAACAATAGTTCCTCTTGTTCTAGCTTGAATATCACCTTTATATTCTTCATAAGAATCAAATATATGATTCATTATTCCTTCACCTTTTGTATCAGTTAAGAATTCTGTCCTATATCCAATCAATCCTCTAGCAGGTATTTTAAACTCAACTTTTGTATGTCCATCTTCTGCTGGTTCCATATTTAACATTTCAGCTTTTCTTCTACCAAGTTTTTCAATTACATTACCTATACAATCATCTGGTACATTTACGACTAACCTTTCGATCGGTTCACATTTTTTTCCATCTATTTCTTTAAATATAACTTTTGGACGAGATACTAAAAGTTCAAATCCTTCTCTTCTCATTGTTTCTATTAATATAGACAAATGTAATTCACCACGTCCAGAAACTTCAAAAGCTTCTGCTCTATCTGTTTCTTTTACTCTTAAACTTACATTCTTTTCTAGTTCTTTAAATAATCTATCTCTTAAATGTCTAGATGTAACAAATTCTCCTTCACGTCCAGCAAAAGGTCCATCATTTACACTAAATGTCATAGAAACTGTTGGTTCATCTATATCCACAAATGGTATTTTTTCTGGATTAGCCGGGTCACAAATTGTATCTCCAATATTTATATCTGCTATTCCTGAAATTTCTATAATATCTCCTGCTTTTGCTTCTGAAACTTCTACTTTCTTTAGTCCCTGATGAGTATAAACTTTTGCAACTTTTCCATTTATTGTTTTGTCATCTTTTTTACATACAACAACATTCATACCTGTTTTAACTGTTCCACGTTCTAGTCTTCCCACTGCAATTCTTCCAATATAGTCATCATAATCTATATTAGATACAAGCATTTGCATTGTTCCTTCTTCATCACATGCTGGTGGGTTAATTGTATTTACAATTGTTTCAAATAAACAAGTTAAATCATTGGTATCATCTGCTAAATTCATTTTAGCTATACCATTTTTAGCTGATGCATAAACAACTGGAAATTCTAGTTGTTCATCTGTTGCGTTTAATTCAATAAATAGTTCTAATACTTCATCAACAACTTTTTCTGGATTTGCACCTGGTCTATCTATTTTATTTATTACTACTATTGGTTTTAAATCTAATGCTAAGGATTTTTTCAAAACTTCTCTTGTTTGAGGCATTGCACCTTCAAAAGCATCTACTAATAATAAAACACCATCAACAGTTTTTAAAACTCTTTCAACTTCTCCGCCAAAGTCAGCATGTCCTGGAGTATCAACTATATTTATTTTTACATCTCCATATTGAACAGAAGTATTTTTAGAAAGTATGGTTATTCCTCTTTCTTTTTCCAAATCATTTGAATCCATAACTCTATCTTGTACAACTTCATTATCTCTAAATACATGGCTTTGTTTAAGTAATGCATCTACCAATGTTGTTTTACCATGATCAACGTGTGCTATTATTGCTATATTTCTAATATTCTTATTATTCATCTTTTTTATCTTCTCCTTCAATATTATTTATAAATTCTTCATATCCATATTCTTTTGATGTTCCTTCTAATTCCTTAATTGATAATCCTATCTTTCTGTTTTCTTTATCTATATTAATAATTTTAGCATTAACTTTTTGACCTATATTCAATACATCTTCTGGTCTAGTAACTCTCTTGGTTGTTGATATTTCTGAATTGTGAACTAAACCTTCTAATCCTTTTTCTATTTGCAAAAATGCTCCGAAAGGTGCAAATTTCACTACTTCGCAAGTAACAATATCATTTAAATTATACTTACTTGCTAATTCATACCATGGATTTTCTCCTTTTAAAGGATAAGCTAAACTAATTTTATTTTCTTCTTTATTAAAAGATTTTACAGTTACATCAATTTGCTGTCCAACTTCAAATTTATCTTCAGGCTTTTCATCTTTATTCCAGAAAATTTCTGATTTATGTAATAATCCTTGTCTAGCACCTAAATCTACAAACAATCCAAAATCAGTAATTTTCGTAATTGTTCCAGTATAAGTTTGTCCTACTTGTATATTATTCCAAAACTCTTCAATATTTTTAGCTCTTAATTCTCTTTGTTCTTGTCTTTTTTTATATTCTTCTTCTCTTTTTATTTTTTCTTGTTTTGCTTTTTCTCTTTTTTGTAGTCTTTTATATGATAAAAGCACATTACCTAATCCATCATTCCATTTTAAAACATCAGCTGTAATTGTATCCCCAGGTTTAAATTCATCTTTTGGATTTTTGTTTTCATCCTCTGAATATTCCGCCCTTGATATTATCCCATCAGCCTTATATCCAAAGTCAACAAAAATTTCTCCTTTAGATGATACATCAATAACTTTGCCTGTTACAGTTCTATCGAACTTTTTTTCTTTTAAAGATTCGTTAAATAATTCTTCAAAACTTTTTTCACTCATATTTATTCTCCTTAGTTAATTCATAAATTAAGATACGACTTATTGTCGTATCTTAAGAGATATATTATATATTATACCCTGAAACCATTTATTTGTCAACATTTTCAGTGTCTTTTATGTATTTCCTTTCTGTTACTCCAAATATTGCTTTAGTTATTTCACTACTTATTAAATCTAATGTTTCTTTTTCAGGTTTCTTTGTCTGATAATTTGAAAAGTCTAATGGCTTTCCATAATATAATTTAACTTTTGTAAAGGGTTTAAAATTTCCCTCTATCCAAACCGGAATAACTTGAGTTCCGGTTCTTGCTGCTAAATATGCCGGACCATTTTGTATTTTTCCGTTTTTTGCCATACCATTTCTTGTTCCCTCAGGAAAAATAGCTAAAATTTTATTGTCTTTTAAAACTTTTAAAGATTTTTTCATAGACTCAATATCTTGTTTTCCTCTTTTAACAGGAAAAATATTTGTTTTATCTGCAAACCAATATATAAATTTGTTTTTAAATAATTCTTCTTTAGCCATCATATACATTTCCCTTTTTGTGGCCGTGTATAGAATAGGTGGATCCCAGTTACTAGTATGATTTGCACACATTATATAAGGTTTGTCTTTTTCTATATATTCTTGTCCATAAGTTTTTACTCTAAATAAAAATAATGTAAATATTTTTACTAAAAATTTTACTATTATCCTTAGCATTATCATTCTCCTTTTTTATTATTAACTCCAATTTAGATTAGTTTTTTATTTTTTAAACATTCATATACTACTTTGTAAACTTTTTCTCCGCCTTCTCTATCTTTGCAGTTATCTGTACTAACAACAATTGCATCTTCAGCTTTTCTTAAAGGACTTACTTCTCTAGTAGAATCTATTTCATCTCTTTTCTTTATACTTTCTAGTACTTCTTCATATGAAGTATCTATACCATTTTCTGCATTTTGTTTTACTCTTCTTTTTGCTCTTTCCTCTGCACTGCATTCTAAAAATATTTTTACATCTGCATTTGGAAAAATTGTAGTTCCAATATCTCTGCCTTCCATTATAACATTCTTTCCTTTTGCCAACCTTCTTTGAATATGTGTCATTTCTTCTCTAACTTCCTTTATTGCTGCAATTGTAGAAACATTTGAAGTTACTCTTGGAGTTCTTATTTCTATAGAAACATCCTTTCCATTTAAAAAAACTAATTGTTTGTCTTCTTCAACTCTTAAGTCAACTTCTAAATTTTTTGTTAAAGTTCTAATTTTCTCCACGTCCTCAAAACTAATATTATTATCCAGAACTTCTAGTGTTACACATCTATATAAGGCTCCCGTATCAATTGTAATTAATCCTAATTTTTCAGCAACAATTCTTGTTACTGTACCCTTTCCTGTTCCAGACGCTCCGTCAACTGCTACCACATATGACATATTTTACTCCTCCTTTTTTTCTTCTAATATTTTAATTCCTTTTGCTACTATTGTTATTTTTTGTACATTCATCGTTGTTAATCTTTCTATTTCTTTTTTAGCTTTTTCTTTAAAGTAACCAAGACTTTTTACCAGGTCAAAACCAAAATATACAATTACTTCCATATAAATAGATGGTCCCTCTGGCATATTATCCGCTCTAGTTTTTACTATTTTATAAATAAAATCCGTTTTTGAAGCCAAATATTCAATTATCTGCCTAAACACATTGTCTGATATAGTAAAATTGCCTAAATAGCTGAATGTTGGCCTAATTATTGATTTCTCTGCAATATAAGGTTTTCCACCTCTTCCTTTAGTTTTAAAAATCTGAAGTGGATCTAAAATATAACCTGAAAAATCTTTTTTTATTTCAAATGTAGGTACAGGAATAACATGTTTTCCTTCTGTTATTCTAACCCTTCTTGCTGTATCCATTTCTTCTTTTGTCGCAATATCACTAATATAAATCGTCTTTTCAATTTTAGGTAACCCTAGATTTTCAGCAATTTTTTCCACCATACTATCTGAAGTTCCTAATATTAAAATACTTTCTGGCCTGTATTTTTTTATCGCTTTTTTTATTTCTTGTTTTTCATCGTCTGTCAGAAACAAAGCATGTTTAACAGTTTCAATCTTAGTTGGAGCTTTTTTAGCAGAATTTCCAGCAATAACTTCATTATCTTTAATAAATAATCCATCATCAATTATGTATTTTATATTGTACTCCCCTGCTACCATCTGTGCCCTATAACTTTTTCCCGTTCCAGATGGACCCACAAAAGCATAAACTTTTATTTTATTTAAAAAATCCAGTAACATTTCTACTCCTTTTATAAAGAATCATATAGTTGTATAACTTCTTCGTTTTTCTTAATATTCTCTCCTAAAAACTCAAAAGCTTTTTTATTTTGTTTTATTGCTTCAATTGCAATGTCTTTATCTTCTTTTAATTTTTTACTTGCATACTTTACTATTATTCCTTTATTTTTTACTGCTTCCATAACTACATTTTTATCCCCTCGCATTTTTTTATTAGCATAATACAAAATCTGTCCATTATTCTTTAGTCCTGCAATTAACAGTTCTTTGTCTGATAAAAGATTTTCTTTTGCATAGCAGTACGTCCACCCGAACCTTACTAACAGATTCAAATACTACATCCCTATCAGATTTTAATTTATCACTTGCAAATTCTAGTGCTTCTGGATTACTTTGTATAGCAGTTAGTACTATTTCTTTATCGTTTCTCAATTCTTCACTTGCAAATTCTAATAGACTTCCTTGGACTTTTACTGCTTCTATAACATATTCTCTATTATCACAGTTATTCTTCATATTTGTTATTTCAATTGGTTCTGGCATTATATTATCTCCATTCAAATTACTTGATATATATTATACTTTTTATATATTTTTTTTGCAAGTATTTATATAAATGTCTTGTAACAAAAGATTTGGTTATGTTAGAATAATATTAAACTATTATAGGAGTTAATATTTTAGATGAAAAATATAGAAAAAAGTATAAAGCTTTACCCTTTATTTTATGCCTTTACAATGGATATGATATTTTACGTTCCGATTGACACGCTTTTCTTAACACTAATAAAAAGACTAGATGCAAGTCAAATTTCAGCTATGACAATGATTAGTTTGTTTCTTTGCATTATATCTCAAAAGGCTATAATAAAAATAGCTGAGAAAATAGGTAATATAAAATGTATAAGACTAGGATGTTTCACTTTATTATTATCATCTATTATTTTAACATTCTCTAATTCGTTTTTTATGCTTGTTATATACAGAACTCTCTTTGAAGCTGCAATAATGCTTATGAATATGACAAATATAGTTTTAAAAAACGATTTATCTTATCTTAATAAGGAAAATCTGTATAATAAAATTAGAAATAAAACGAATATAATTTACAGCATTCTAACCATGTTAACAGCAGTAATTTCAAGTTTTCTATTTAATATAAATAATTATATTCCTTTATATATATCAATTTTCATTTACTTAATAATGTTCTTATTTTCATTTGAAATGATAGAAGTTAATTCAGAAGTAAATATTCCAAATATTAATAACATTTCTAGCAAAGGTGTAATAAACAACTCCATTATTTTGTATATAGTTTTATCTAATGCTCTTTTTGCTTCGATAATAAGAATTGGACAAATTAATAGTAAGTTATTTATTCAATATGACATGCAAAAATTTTTCTCGTTAGATTTGCTAACCATGTATATATCAATTGTCGTGCTTATATCTAGAATATCACGTATTATAGGTAATATATTTTTTGGAAAATTATATTCTAAAGTTAAAGAAAATTTAAGTTCTATTTTAACAATTCTAGAATTTTTAGCATTCGTTTTATTAATATTAGGTCATCTAGTTAAAACAAGTTATATACTTAAATTTATACTTATGTCTTTAGGTTTTTGTTTAATTTTAGGAATAAGAGATTCATTCAAAGTATATATTGAAGATACTGCATTACAAATTGTTCCAAAAGAAAATCAACAAAGAATAATGATATTTATTGAGTCATCCAGAAAAATAGCGCAGTTAGCTTTATGTATAATAGTTACATTAGTATTATTAAAATTTGAATTAATAGTTGTAGAATTGCTTCTTTTATATTTATCAGGTGTAGAAATAATTATAAATCTTAAGATGTTAAAAAACTTACGTTTGTTTAATACTAAAAATTAGATAGTATTATTATATAATACTATCTATATCATACTCCCAACCAGGCTTCCAATCTCCATTCTTTCGCCAATCATATTTGTTTGCCTTTTCCCAACTAATGTTTTTACTTATTACCTCAAAATAAAAGCTAAAGCAGGATATATGCTTATATCGCCACATATACCCTGCCTTAGTAAGTTTCATCAATCGATAAACTCAAGAGGATTGTTGCTTACTTTTATAAGCCACTCTTTTCCATCAGCTCCGCCATTTACATCTGTAGCAGATATCTTACTGTTAACTGCTGATATTTTTCCAGCAATAATTAAACCCGTATGTCCTGTAACATCTTGCAGTTCATCACAGATTATTTTTGTAATTTCGTCTGCTTCAGCATTTGAAATCTTAATTGTATCAGATATAATATGAATTTTCATACCTTTTATCCGTATTACAATGTTAGTTTCCTTGCGGCTCATTTGGTCTTTCATCTTTTTGCCTCCTTAATGATGTTTAAATTACCTCTTACTGCAAATAAGCTGTTAAACTTATTCTATTTATATTATATATCATTTTAACTAAAATTTCAAATTTGAGGTATTACAAATTTTTTTCAATAATTCACAAGTATTTATTTCGTTTTCTGATATACTGAATTCTTCAACATCTTCAGGAATATTTCCTTTGGCAACTTGTAAATATCTTTTTTCTTCTGTTTATAGTAACTTAAGTATTTTTTCAAGAAAATATGTATTTTTTTGTGCTTTATAGTATAATATGTTTGATTAAACTAAGGAGGATTAGAAAAAATGAAACAAGAATATTTAGAGTTTGCCAAAGATATAGCTTATAAGGCTGGAGAAATAATGATTGAATATTTCAAAGGTGATAATAAAGCAAGTTATAAATTTGACCAAACTATTGTTACAAAAGCAGATACACAAATAAATCAGTATTTAATAAAAAGAGTTAAAGAAACATTTCCAACACATTCAGTTGATGGTGAAGAAGAACAATTTGGGAAAAGTAATTATGTATGGGTATGTGATCCTGTTGATGGCACAGCTATGTATGCAAGACACATTCCTGTTGCTGTGTTCTCTCTTGCTTTAGTTGTAGATGGAATTTCAACTATAGGAGTTGTTTATGATCCTTTTACAAATAACATGTATTCTGCAATTAAAGGGCAAGGGGCTTATAAAAATGACGAAAAAATTAGTGTAAATGATATAGAATTAGATAATATGAAAAGTGTTTCAAATTTTGATATGTGGCCTAAAGCAAAATATAATTTATATAACACTATTAAAGAACTTGGAAAGAAAACATATTTTATTAGCATAGGTAGCGTAATAAGAGCTTGTATGTGTGTGGCAAATGGAGATTTCAACCTAGCTATATTTCCAGGAACTAAGCATAAAAATTGTGATATAGCTGCTGCTAAAGTTATTGTTGAAGAAGCTGGTGGTAAAGTAACTGATTTATTTGGTAAAGAGCAAAGATATGATGAAAATATAAATGGAGCTGTTATCAGTAATGGTAAAGTTCATAACGAAGTTATTAATGTCATAAATGATTTTTTAAAAGATAATAAATAATGAGCAAAGAATATTTTAATATATTAAATGAAAACGGAAACAAGTCTTTAGCATAAATTTTCAATACTTTTTAAACAAATACAAAAGAAGCAGGTTTCCTTATTTTAGGATACCTACTTCTCTTAGTGCTTAGAAACGAATGTACACCTTAGAGGTGTCTGTCATTGATTCTTCTACGGCAACACGTTCACTCCAATAGTTGGAGCGTCCGCAGTCTATGTGGCATGTATTCGGAATATGTTTTTTCTGAGTGAATATATAAACGACATTTTCTTCACCATACCTCCACGACAGCTCAATAACAATATCCTCAAGTTCATGAAGCTGTTCCAACCTTTCATTAAGATCATAGAATGCCTCATTTGTTTTTTCACTCCATTCAATAACTCCTTCTATTGAATGTTCGATTACCTCTAACACTCTTTCCTTCCGCACAAATCCAGTTGGTCTACTTCTTGCCATAATTAATTCCTCCTTGCCTAATAAGGCTTCCTTTTTGTTGACACTATGATGAAACGGAGTTAAACAAAGTGTTTCATCACTTATAATTATACTATATTTTACATAAAATTGCAAATTCTTCATTAATGTAAATCTTTGTTTTCTTGCTTTTTTAGAGCTAAAAGCAAAAAAATAAAGCCGAATAAATCGACTATATTTTGTGAAATGATATTCACTTTTTACTTTCTTCAAACTCACTTTTAGCAATAATTACAAGTTGTTCGATGAAAACGTATTATGGAGCTATTAGCCAGAATCGAACTGGCGACCTACAGGTTACGAATCTGTTGCTCTACCAACTGAGCTATAATAGCATAAATATTAAAGGCAGTTTTATCTGCCTATTTTGAATTGTTTTTTTCTTTTTCCATCTTCATTTCATTATCAATAATTGTTAAAATAATTTGCACTGTTTTTTCAAGATTGTCATTTTTTAATACATAATCATAAACATTAATTTTTGATTCCTCATAATCAAATCTATTTAATCTAAGTTGTATTTCTTTTGGAGATGGCTTATCTATTCTATTTTTAAGCCTTCTTTCTAATTCTTCCTTTGGAACTCTTAAAAAGATTGTTATAACTTTTATTTCGTCTTTTAACACATTCATTAAATTTTCAGTTCCGTTAACATCAATATCTTTAACAATAATTTTCCCCTGCTTTATGGTATTATTAAGGATAATTTTTGAAGTTCCATAATAATGTGTATGATGAACATTATATTCATATAGTTCATCATTTCTTATCATCCTTTCAAATTCTTCTGTTGATACAAAATTATATGTTTTATTGCATACGTCACCTTTTCTCATTGGTCTATCAGTAAAAGATGGAAGAGTTACAATATTATCTCTTCTTTTTATAAGTTCTCTTTTAATTGTATCTTTTCCTGCTCCTGATACACCAGAAAGTATAACTAACATGATCTCACCTTTCCCTCTGCAATTTCATTTGCTGCTAGAGTTACAGGTGATTTATCTTTGCATTTAGTCATAGTAATATCACCAGCTGCAATTTGTCTTGCTCTTTTTGATGCCACCACTATTAACTTATATCTATTATCTTCCTTTTCTAATAGTTCCTGTACACTTGGTTTAACCATCATTTTTTTATTTCCCCCTTGTATCATTTATTCTATATTTTGAACCTGTTCTCTAATATCTTCAAGTTCAGTTTTCATGTCGATTACCATATTAGTTATATCTAGAGAACAAGACTTTGAACCGATTGTATTTATTTCTCTGTTCATTTCTTGTATTAAAAAATCAATTTTTTTTCCTGAAACATCATTACTTAATAAACCCTTGAATTGACTTATGTGGCTAGATAATCTAGTTACTTCTTCTTGTACAGACGATTTATCTGCATATATAACTGTTTCCATCGCCAATCGATTTTCATCTATAATCTTGTCTTTTCCTAATAATTCTTTTATTCTTGTTTCTAATTTTACTATATATTCTTCTATAAGTCTAGTAGATTTTTCAGAAATTTCTTTATTATAAAAATCAATATTGTTAATTCTTCTTTCTAAATCAATTGCAATTCTTTTTCCTTCTTCCTCTTTCATCTTTATAAAATTGCTTAATGCCTCCAAAAGAGGAATTCTTAATTCTTCCCATATTAGCTCTTCATCAAAATTGTTTTCTAAGTTTAGCATTTCTGGAAATTTTGAAATTTCTGTCACAGATATTCTGTCATCTAAGTTATTTTCCTTTGCCATCTTTCTTAGCTCTTCAGTATATAATTTTGCTAGTTCACAGTTAAAAGAAATCTTTCTCCCTCTACTACTATTATTAAAAAAACTTACAAATACATCAATTTTTCCTCTTGTTACTTTGTTTAGTATTTCTTTTTTTATTTTTTCTTCTAAATAGCTTATACTCCTTGTAATTTTTATATTTACATCGCAATATCTATTATTAACTGATTTAATTTCAACTATGTATTCTCTGTTTTCATTGCTATAATCTGCTCTTCCAAATCCTGTCATGCTTCTAATCATTTGTTTCCTCCTATATTATATTTTTAATATCATTTTTTTCTTTAAAATATTCTTTTTGAATTTTAAATATTAATATTATTATCTTTATTAAAAAATATACAATTACACAAATTATAATTGTTAGTAATACTTTATTGAATAAATTAAAAAATAAAAAATAGACATATAGAGTACATAGTGAAATTATTCCAGTTATGAAAATCTCTGCTCCATTAAGGAAGATATATTCGTTGTCTTTTCTGTATCCAATTTCAAATAAACAGATTGAGATAGCACCAATTATTAAACTACAAATTTTAATAACTTTTATATACAATTCAGTTTCAAATATATTAAAAGTTATATTTAAAAAGGTCAAATATATAACTATAAAAATTGCTACACTGCTATTTCTAAACACAGACTTCTTGATTTTGGCCTTTAACTCTTCTGGTATTTTTCTATTTTTTTCAACTTCTTCTTCAAATTTTAGTATGTTTTCTTTTTTTATTTCTTGTTCTTTTTTTAATTGTCTTTTGCTTTTATTTTGCACTTAGTTATTCCTCCAATTCATATAATATATTGCTTAATAAAACCAATGATGCAGTTTCTGTCCTTAAAATTCGTTTTCCTAAAGTTATCACTTTTGCCCCGCTATTTTTTAAAACTTCCACTTCTTCTTTATCAATTCCACCTTCTGGCCCAATTATAATCCCAACATTTATTTTGTTAATTGCCTTGCTTTTTATTTTTAATAATTCATCTTTTAAAGTATTATTTTGCTCATTCTCATAAGCCAAAAATACTATATCATAATTTCTGAATAAATTACAAATATTTTTAACATTTATAATATTATTAATTTTAGGCACAATATCTCTTCCACTTTGTTTGGCTGCTGCTTCTGAAATTTTCTGCCATCTTTCTATTTTTTTAATTTTAGATTTTTCATCAAATTTTACAACACACCTTTTCATCTCTATTGGTGTGATTTCATATGCTCCAAGTTCAACACTTTTTTGAATTATTAATTCCATTTTATCAGCTTTTGGTAATCCCTGAAATATATTAATTTTTATCTTAGATTCGCAATCAGAGTCAATTTCATTAAATATAACACATTTTATATTATCATTATTTATTTTAGAAATTCCACAAGTATAATTTTTTGACGTCTTTAAATTGCATATTTGTATATTATCATCTACTTTAAGTCTTAAAACATTTTTTATATGTTTTACGTCTTCACCTATTATTGTTATTATATTATCATTTATTTGTTCATCTTTTACAAAAAATTTTGGCATGAATAGCTCCTCTAGTTATATTTTCTATTAAAGAATATCATCTTTATGTTATTCTTTGTTCTCGCCGATTTGAGTTTCGGAATAAAATGAGGAAATCTTAAAGTCAATAGCGATTATAGCATTTTTATATAGTAGGAAATGAAAAATTCCCTACTATATAAAAAAAAGCAATTTCTTGCTCTTTTCTAATTAATTTTATTACGCTCTTGGATGAGCTTTTCTATATATATTTTTTATACTATCATCTTGAAATTGCATATATACTTGTGTTGAAGATATATCTGAATGTCCTAACATTGTTTGTATAGATTTTAAGTCTGCTCCATTTTGCAATAAATGTGTAGCAAATGAATGGCGCAACACATGTGGAGTTATATCTTTTGCAATATGAGCTTGTTCCTTGTAATATTTAATTATTTTCCAGAATCCTTGTCTAGTTAATCTTCTTCCATTTGTATTTACAAAAAGTGCCTCTTCGTTGTCATCTTTTACAAGAATCGGTCTTGCATTTTCAATATAATCTTTTAGAGCTTTTAAAGATAAAGAACCTAATGGAATAACTCTTGTTTTTTGTTCTGACTTGCAAGTTACATTTGAATTCTTTAAGTCCACATCATTAATATTTAGTGATATTATTTCTGTTACTCTCATTCCTGTCGCATAAGCGAACTCCAGCATAGCTTTATCCCTAGTTCCCTTTAGATCAACATTCTTAGGTTGATCTAAAAGTAATTCAATTTCTTGTGAAGATAAAATACTTGGAGCATGTTTCTCTACTTTAGGAGCCTGAACATTTTCAGTTGGATTATTTTTTATTTTCTTTATTCTAAATTCATATTGGTAAAATGATCTTATTGATGCTAAACTTCTTGAAACACTTGATGACTTTTTTCCATTTTTATGTAGTACATTCAAATATTCTTTTACATCTTCTTTAGTAATTTTTGCAAAGTTAAGTTTATTCTCTTCAATATACTTTTTAAATTGAAGAATGTCTCTTTCATATGATTGAAGTGTATTATTTGATACTTTTTTTTCGGTTTTTAAAAATTCCAAGAAATTGTTAATTTGTTTTTCCATTTTATCTCTCCCCAATTTTTTAAGTTTTAGAATAATTTACATAAACTATATATGTTATATCAAATAAAAAAAGAAAAGTAAATAGTTTTTTTTATTTTTTTTAAATATTTAGATTCTGTGCAATATACGTCATAAGGCTATATGAAATAAATACTTCTATTAGTGATGATATAATAAACAATACCAATATAACTAATACAAAAAATATATATCTAACCAGTTCAATTTTAAAAACTTTTTTATCTTTTATTATACTTGAACATAATTTTATACTTCGTATGCACAATTCAAAAAATACCGGAATAAATATAAAATTGTGAAGCACTATTCCACTACCTGCAATTAATGTACCATTTAAGCTTCCTAGTGTCACTATAAATGCTGCAATTGTATATCCAAACAAAAAGCCTTTTCCAATTATAATTGAATAAATAATTGGCTTTCCGTACGACTATCAGTGCCGAAATAAAAATAATCAGTAATAAGATTGTGTTAATTTTCATTGATTTAAAGAAAAGTAATATATAATTAATTCCATTTATATTTTTTAAGTTATTTATAAATTCTTTCACATATGTAATTATTTCATTAACTTGACTCTCATTAAAATTATTAATAAAAAATATACTTATTATTATTCCTATAATGAATAACACAATGCATGTAAAATACTCTTTTTTATTGTTTCTAACATGAAGCAAAACTGCTTTTGAGATCTCATTATCTCTTTTTCTATTCCTGATTCTTTCTATTTTTCTATCCATTTTTTTCATCCTTTTGTATATATGTTTATACATAATTTCTATTCAATAAATAGAAAAATAGAACATTTTATTCTATATTAACTCTTCCGTACATTCCTCCGCCGCCAGAATGTATGTTAATTTTTCCTTCTCTTGCGTTTAATATATTATTGGCTATTTTCTCTCCAACAACAGCTTCTATATCATCTTTTGTTAACTTATGTAATATATTCATTTCTGTATCAAAATTTTCTATTAGCTTATCTATAGTTTTACCGTCCAACACCTGGTATAAAATTTAGAGGTACTTGATAGATATATGGTGGTCTATGTTTAGGACTTTTTGACTCTTCTTTATCTTTTATTATTTCGATCCTATCGTAAACTCCCATTGTTATCTTAGTACTATCACAATCTGGGCACTTTGTAATTGGTGGTTCTCCTTCAATTGGTTTATTACATTTTTCGCAAAATGTTCTATGATATTTTCCAAGCTTTGGATCTAGCCCATAATTAGCAATTATTCTTCTTCCATTTTCGTTTTTTAATGCCATCAAAATCTCTTTATAACTAATATCATTTATCAACATCTTATTATATTCTCTTGCAATTTTAGGTAATGAATGCGCATCTGAATTTGTAATAAATGTCTTTGTTTCTAGCTCTGAAATTTTGTCAGCTAAATTTGTATCTGATGATAGTCCTAATTCTATTGCCGGAATTTTGTTATATTTTTCCTTAAATATTCTTTTTAAACTTGCTGTGCAATTCCCATAATAGCTTTTATACGGTGTAAATGCATGTGCTGGAATTAAAATTCCATTGTATTTTTCTACTATATCAATTAATTCATATGCAGAAATATTTGCTCTTTGGGAACTTAATGTAATATTTTTAATATGAGTACTCATTTCTTTTGAAAACTCTTTTATACATGACAAATATGGAAAAAAGCATATATTATGTGCACTTCCCGTTCTTCCATTTTCATTAGTTTCAGAAGTTTCTATTTCACTTCCTAGTAAAATACAAACTTTATCTTTATATATAATACCTCCATCTTTAATTTCGTAAGCTTCACCCTGTTTTAAAAAATTCTCTATATCTTCAATTACATATGGTGATGCACAGTCTATAATTCCTACTACATTTATTCCTTTTCTATCAGCACATTCTTTTGCTATATTTGCAAAATTTAAAGATTTAGCTGCTGTTATCTTTATCGGTTTATTATTCTCACTTCTTCCAATGTGAACATGTAAATCTACAAATATTTCGTACATATATTTCTCCTTTAATTTCCTATTCCAAATAGTTCAGCTCTTTTTCTTCTTTCCTCTTCTTCTTTTTTCTTTTTCTCTTCTTCACATTTTCCATAATATCTATTAATCTTTTTTACAATCTCTTTTTTATTGTTATTTTTAATGACATTATTTATTATAAATGGTACATCTTCATCTTTATAAAAATTTATAATCTTAATTAAGTCTGCTAATGGTCCTGAAAAGTCTTTGTTGGTTATAAAATTTGAAATCATAATTTTCCTCCCTCTTCAATCTGTATAAACTCTTTAAACTTTTCTACATATCTATTGTTATATCCCTTTAAAATTCTTTCTTCAGCTAATAGTATCGCCTCATCAATTGCATATCCTTTCCTCTCTGGTCTATCTAAAACAAGTCCTCCAAATACATCAATTAATTCAAGTATATCACTTTCTTTTTCTCTTGGAAAACTTCTGCTATATCTGTTAACTTCTTGACAAACTTTGCAAAACCTTTTGTCAAATCCCAAAGTTTCAAGGTACTTTGCACCTTCAATTGCATAAGTTTCTATTTGCTTTTTATTTGTTGCATCTTTTTTCTTTTTGCATCCGCAAACAAGCATTGCTGTTATAACCATATTTTTATCTACATCTAGATCTATATCATTAAGAAACATTCTTGTTATTTCAGCTTTTAATATAACTGAATTGTCAAAAAAAATTTTTTCTTTTTTCTTTAGATAATACATTAATTCTAACTTTTTTATAAAGTCCTCTTCTTGTAGTATTAATTCTGCAAAGCTTTTCATTGTTCCTCCTATAATATGTTATTCAAATTTCTTAGCATTTTGTCTTGCTAACTCATCACATCTGTTATTCATTACATTAGTTGAATGTCCTTTTACTTTTATAAATTCAACATTATGAATTTTAGTTAATGCATATAATTCTTTCCATAATTGTTCATTTTTTACTGGTTCTTTATTAGCAGTTTTCCAGTTGTTTTTTATCCAATTATAGATCCATTTTTGATTAAAAGCATTTACAACATATGCACTATCACTATACACTTTAACATTGCAATCAAACTTTAATAATTTTAAAGCCTCGATTACAGCAGTAAGTTCCATAACATTATTAGTGGTATTTTTAAGTCCACCAGATATTTCTTTTTTGTTATCTTTATACATTAGAACCGAAGCC
Organism: uncultured Clostridia bacterium; assembly: GCA_934130435.1. Classification (GTDB taxonomy): domain Bacteria; phylum Bacillota; class Clostridia; order TANB77; family CAG-508; genus HGM13634. Next base: position 60,151 of record CAKOYB010000002.1, on the reverse strand, counting down.
CATCCACCTGGTCCTGGATTTCCTGAACATGCTCCATCAGTATAGATTATAACCTCATCCATAGATATCACCTTGTAATATTTTACTTTTTATGTTATTATATCAACAAATGTTGATAATTTTCAATAGTTTTTATAAAAAATAATAATCATTTATATGGAGTATATTTTATGAATAATGTATTAGGAATAATAGCTGAATATAACCCATTTCATAATGGACATAAATATTTACTTGATTTAGCAAAAAAAGAGTCTAAATCAAATTATTGTGTTGCAATAATTTCAGGAAATTTTACTCAAAGAGGAGATTGTAGTATAGTAAATAAATGGGAAAAAACTAAAATGGCACTTTATTCAGGAATAGACTTAATTATTGAACTTCCTACTCTATATAGCATATCAAGTGCTGAAACTTTTTCAAGTTCTGCTATAACTTTATTAAACTCTATTGGAATTGTAAGTCATATTTCATTTGGAGTTGAAAATCAAGAATTAGAAAAATTTAAAAAAATTGCTAATTTTTTAGTTAAAGAACCTGTTGAATATAAAAAAATATTAAATGAAACACTAGATAAAGGAATGTCTTATCCTCAAGCCCGTCAAAATTCCATTAAGGAATGTCTTGGTGAAAATTATTCTAATTTATTAAGTAGTCCCAATAACATTTTGGCCATTGAATATTTAAAGCAACTCAGCAAATTGCATTCTTCTATAACTCCAATTTTAATAAAAAGAGAGTCATGTGACCATAACTCTTTAGAACTTAATAACGCCTTTGCTAGTTCCACATATATTAGGAATCTTATTGGCCAAAAAGATTTTAATACTATAAAAAACGTCATTCCTAAAAAAAGTTTTGAAATACTTCAGGATTGCTACAAACATGGTGAAATTGTTAACGATATTTCAGTTTTCTCTAGTATTATTTTTTATAAATTAAGAATGATGAATATATCTGATATTTCTAATATTCCTTATGTTTCAGAAGGATTAGAATTTTTGATAAAAAAAGCAGCTGAATCTACCAATGATTTAGAAGAATTAATTAGCATTATTAAATCTAAAAGATACCCTAGAACAAGAATAAATAGAATACTTTTATGTGTTCTTTTAGATATAAAAAAACAAGATTATAGTACTTATACTGAAAATCAAATTAGAATTTTAGGATTTACACAAAATGGAAAAAAACTGATATCAGATATTCATAAAAAAAATCCATCATTAAAAATAATACTATCTGTAAAAAAATTTCTAGATAATAATCCTAATAACAGATTATTAGATATTGATATTAATTCTACAAACATATATACACTAGGCTATAAACAAAAGTCAAAGTCTAATTATGATTTTACTCAAAAAGTTATAGAAATATAAGAAGCAAAATAGTTTTGCTTCTTATATTTTATTTATTCATAATATGTATATTTTCAAGTTTTGCATTCATTTCTCTTGCAATTATACTTTGTATTTGTGCTGTATCTTCTTTTTTTAATTCTTCTTTATCTATTACAACACTAATACTCTCGTCATTAACATACACCAAACATTCATTAAAACCTTTTGTCTTTATTAAATTTTCACAAATCATTATTGAGTTTTTTGTATCATTAATCTTAGTTATTTGCTTTTGTGCCGCTTCTTTTTGTTTATCTGAAATATTATCACCATTTAATACCTTCTGATAAGAATCTAACATTTCTGAATACATTTTTTCTCTTTCAAGTCTAGAAGATGTAAAAAAATCTGCATCAGAGCTACTAGTAGCTATAGATTCTTTTATGTCTTCTATCTTGTTCTCTTTTTCAATACTATTAGTTACTATATTAGAATCGTTTGTTACTAAATTTTCTTCAGCTATAGCATTACTGCTTACTAATGTTGCATCTCCAATACTAGCAACCTCTTTGCTTGTCGAAATGTTATTGTTATAGTTTAAATAACCCGCTGTAACCAACATTAATGCTAGTACTAAAATAGTTAATTGATTCTTTTTTAAAATATTTTTCATATTTTATCCTCCTTAATTTAAAAATTATATTTTCTTTTTAAAGACTTGTATTTTGTGGCTTGCAAGCCCGGTTGCTGCCTGTACTGCTTGTATAATGTTACTTTTTACAGTTGCATTATCTGCCCCAGTTGCAATAATAACGGCTCCTTCAATTGTAGGGCTAACCGTTTTCTTAGTTATGATTGAATTTTTATCATTCTGGTTATATATTACTTCAGTTTGTACATCAGTTTCTTCTATTGTTCTAGTACCACCATTAGAGTCTGTTTCGTTGGTTAAGCTTCTTTTGTTGGATTCATTATATATAGGAATAATCTCTGTACTTTCATTATATGTAATTAATACATTAACACTTCCTGTTCCATCTATTTGACTCAGTATTTTTTCTAATTTTTCTTCTAGTGTTTGGTCTTCTGTAGTATTACTGATTGCTAATTGTTTTTCATAAGTCCTATTGTTGTCTTCCTTTTTGGTTTTCTCTTCATCTTTCCAAATATAATTAATAGCTATAACAGTTATTATTAATATAATTAGTAAAAAAATCAAATTTTCTGTTTTCTTTTTATTATTTTCTTCTGAAATCATTTTTTTTATTTTTTCGCCAAATTTCATTTTTTCTCCTTTCTCTTTAGTTTACAACTACATTTTCACTTTTTATGTTATATATACTTGCAATGTATTCCTTTAGTTCATTTTCTTCTCTTTTTGTTATTTTGTTTTGCCTTTCTTCACTATTAATCTTTATAGAGTTAATCATTATATTATTGTTGTCATTGTTCTCTTTACTAAGCCAGATATAAATTTTTCTTATAGTTCCATATTCTTGCTCTTCATAATCTAAATTAATATCGATTTGAGATTTTTCAATTTTATATCCCTTATCTTTAATTCTTTTATCAAGATCTTCTTTTATACTTTTTTTATATGTATCTTCAATAATCTTTTGGTTTTGATTATTAAATTTATTGTTAGAAGTTCCTTCATCACTTTGAAAATACTCATTAAAATCAATTACATTATTTATAGATTTATCATTAATTTTTGAAACAATAGGACTAATTATTGTAAATAATATATATACCCCTAAAATCATATTTATGTACTTCTTATTTCTGCTCTTAGGTATAATTAGATCTAAAATAACAGTTATAACTACTGCCAAAATTACTTGATTAGTCCAGTCTTTAATCCAATTTATCATAACCTACGTCCTTATCTATACAATAAAATTCCATTTGAAAACTTTATAATTAGAGTAAATCCTACTATTAGTAGTAGTGCAATACAAAACATTATGGCTAGTAAAGTCTTAAAGGTATCTCCCATAGATTGTAAAAGTGATACAATTTTTTCATCTGCTATAGGTTCGCATACTGCCGAGGCAATATAATATGTTATTGTCAATATTGATAATTTTATTATTGGTATCACACATATTGATATAATTACAATTGTTCCAATAAAGCCTACTGCATTCTTTAATATTCCAACACATCCAATAACAGCATCTGTTGCATCTCCTAATATTTTTCCAACTACAGGAATGGTTGTCGATACAGCTGCCTTAGTAGTTTTTGCTGTAACTCCATCAACTGTACTAGTAATATTTCCTTCTAATGATAGTATTGTAATAAAAAGAGTCATTGCAATCCCCATTATCCATATTGCCGATGATTTAAAAAATTTTGATAATTTTTCTATTTTATTTTCATTTGAAAGCTTTGACACAATTCCAAATGCAGTTCCAATTAGTATTAGTGGTAATATAATATTAGTAAATGAATTTCCTATAAAATTTATAATTAATAGCAAAACTGGCCTTGTTACCCCCGCTGATGTAAAAGAACCTGTTGTAAGAATTAAGGTTGTTAGTATAGGTACTAAGCTATTTGAAAATCCAACTAGATTTTGTATTGCATTTTTAACTTCTAAGATTATTTGTGAAAAATTTGTTAAAATTAAAGTTGCAATTAATATGTATTCAACTAAATATGTAATTTTAGATGTACTACTATTTTGCAAGTTCTGACTTATTGAATTAAATATTCCGTGAATTAAAATTACAATTAAAATAGTTCCAATACTACCAACAGTATTTTTGAACTCCTTTCCAAATAAATTTAAAAATTTATTAAAAAAATTAACATTTCCAATATTCCCTGTTTTGGCATTTTTAAAAATTTCCTTTATATTAATTCCATCTATCTCATCTGATATATATTTATCTGCATTTTGTATAAAACTTGAAATGCCTATGCTCACTTCTTGTTCCTTTAGTATTTCATCTTCAGTTCCATATACATATGTACTTCCAATTGTGATGATAAGAATTATTAAAAATATTAATCTTTTGTTTTTCATTGGTTACCTTTCATTTAATTTATGGTAAGATCTTTACTAATGTTTCAAGTAATGATGTCATTATTGGTAATGATATAGTTATAATTAAAACTTGACTTCCTATATTTATTTTATTAGCTATTGCATTTTCATTGCAATCATTGCATATACTTACAGCAAACTCAGTTAATATAGCTATGCCTGTTATTTTTAAAATAATTTTTAAAAACTGTGTATTTAGATTTGCTCTGTTGGAAATATCTGTTAGCAAATTTATTATTCCTGTTATTTTTGATAAAGATAATGTTAATATCAAAATTCCAGTCAAGATAGATATGTAAACTGCAAACTCAGGTTTATATTGTTTTAAAACTATTATTGATATTAAAGCTATAAAACCAATTCCAATTATTTTTACTACTTCCATATATCCTCTCTTATAAATTGAATAATGTTCTAACTGTATTAAATAGTGTGCTAATTTCTTTTATTACCATAGTTAGAACTATTACTAATCCTGCAAGCGTTGTCATCATAGCTTGATCTTCCCTTCCTGCTCTTACAAGTACTTGATGTAAAACTGCAACAAGTATTCCTATAGCTGCTATTTTAAATAATAAATTTATATCCATATTTTTACCTTTCTCTTGTTTTAAATTAGAACTATTGCAATTGCAAATCCAATAACTGTTCCTAGAGTTTTATACATTCTAGAATTTTTATTTTCATCATCTTCAGCTTTTCTTATTTGCGCATTCAAAAATGTACTTGATAATTTTAATTGACTTACTTGTCCATCTTTATCTGTTTTACCTAATAGTCTAGAAACACTTTTTAAAACTTCATAATCCTCATTACTTAAATTAGTATTAGAATTAGCAACTGCATCATTCCATGCAGTGTCAATTGTTTGTTTTTTTAATCTTCTAGATGTCTCTTTAAATATATTTCCTATATTGTTTTTCATCAAATCTGAGATTTGCAAAAAAATTTCAGGAAGCGGTTCATATGTATAAGTAATTTTATTTTCTAAAATATTTATTGCATTTTGCATATCTTTTAGTTCTCTAACTCTATTAGTACATTTTTTTGATAATAGATATCCAATAAGCACTGATATTATTAGTATTAGCAAAATCGATATATATTTTACTGCAAACATTAATATCCTCCATATAATAAATATATGCGTCATATGTTTTTTTAGAACTATTTTTTTAAATTTTCTCAACTATAATTTTTTGTCTGTCGTTTTTATCAAGCATAATAATCTGATCTATAAGCTTGTCTTCTATTAAATCCTTTAATATTGGATTCTGATTTATTTTATTTATAGTTTCTCCATGAGCTGTAAACACACCGTTTACTCCAGAAGTTACAGCATATTTTATTGCTTCTATATCTTCTTTAGTTCCTATTTCATCTGCGCAAATAAGATCAGGAGACATACTCCTAATCAACATTTTAATTCCGATTGATTTTTTTATATTGTTTAAAACATCTACATTCAGTCCTAAATCATTTTGCAAGTTGTCTTTGTACATTGCAGCAATTTCTCCTCTTTCATCAACTACACCTATTGTTTTATAGCTGCTTAAAACTCTTATTAAATCTCTAAGTATTGTGGTTTTTCCTCCGCCAGGAGGTGATACTATTAATGTGTTATATATTATCCCATCATTATAAACTTTATTTAAAATTTTTTTTGAAGCACCAATAATCTGTTTAGCAATTCTAAAATTTAAACTGAATATATAGTTAATATTTTTAACTTTTCCATTTTCCATTGCTACATTTCCTGATATTCCAACCCTATGTCCACCCTTTAGTGTTATAAATCCTTCGCAAATCTGGTTTTGGTATGAATATACAGAATTCTCAGTTATATATTGCATTATTTTTTGTATATCATCAGTTTTAATTACATAATCCAATATTTCAAAATTCATGTTATATTTAATTACTATAGGTCTATTTATTCTTATTCTAATCTCTTCCAAAAAACTATAATTAGAACTTGTAATATATTTTTTTAAAACTTCAACTATTCTCTGTGGAAAAAAATTAAATATATCAATTTCTTTTAAGTTCATCTTGCTTGTCCTTTAAATAAAAAAATAAACATATATACATTAAATATATATGTTTATTTTTTTATTTTAGAACTTAAAAATTAAAATTCTTCATTTTAATATATGTTTCATCTTTTAATTTACTTGTTTTATGATATGTATCTAGATTACTATCTGGATATATCGGAGGCAAAATATTTAGAGTTATAAATGGCTTTTTCTTTATAAATCTTATTAATTCTTTTGGCTCTCTATATGTATATCTAATCGGGATTATAGGAACATTATTTGTTGCTGCAATTTTAAAAGCTCCACTTTTGAAGTTTCTTATTCTGTCATAATATGGCCATAATGCTGCCTCTGGATAAAAATGAACTATTTCATTTTGATTTAAAAGATTATTTATTTCACTTGAAAATCTTTTTAAATTACCTATTTTCTTTGGAATTGGAATAGCATTTAATACTTTTATTAAATGCCTTATAAAAGGTATTTTAAAATTATCTTCATTCGTAGTAAAATATATCTTTTGTGGAATAAAAGCAAGTGCAATCATTGCACAATCTATATAGTGTATATGATTTGATACTGTAATTACACCAGTTTTTATATTTTTTATATTCTCTTTTCCTTTTATCTTCAACCCCAAGAACAGTTTACAAACTATAGTTAAAATTGGTGCAGCAATTATATAGTAAATAAGAAAAGATAAAAACTTAAATATAAAACTTTGTGGAATAAATTCATATTCTTTACTTATCTCAAATTCCAGTGGTTCCCAATTATGAATTATATCAATATTTTCATCTACTTCCTTTAAATTAGATATTGGTTGGTTCATTTTTTTCCTCTTTATGTATTTCTCTTATTATAAATTCACAAATCTGTTTACATGCTTCTTTATTTATATTATTTTTTTGATTATATGTAATTGAATTTCTTAAATTTTCATCATTTAAGAGTCTTTTTGTATAAATAACAATTTCATCAATATCCTTGCATGATATTGACATCTTTCTGTCTTCAAAAAAACTAGCATTATAGTTTTCACATCCAGGTATTGGAAATGTATGAATAATCGGTATATTTGCTGTAGCAGCTTCAGTTGTTGTAAGTCCTCCTGGCTTTGTTAGTATAATTTCACTTATTTTCATATATTTATATACTTCATTAGTAAACTGTAAAAGAATAATTCTCTCGTTTTCTGAATACTTACTTTTTAGTTCTTTATAAAGTTTTTCATTTTTTCCACATGTAATTATAATAGATATCTCTTTTGAAATATTATCATCTAAAGCTTCAACTGTTTTTAATACATTTCCAAATCCCATGCTTCCAGACATTACAAGCAAATACTTTCGATCCTCTAAATTTAATTCATTCAAAATTTCTTTTCTAGTCTTAGTAGAATTGAAATTTTCAGAAACAGGTATTCCAAAAGGAATTAACTTTTCTTTTTTAATTCCTTTTGACATAAATTCTGGTTCTAAATCTTTATGTGGTATTATAAAATAATCTGGATTCGTTTCTTTCCAGAATGGAATACATCTATAATCTGTAGCTATTGCAATAAAGTGTATGTTTTTTTCTTTTTTTATTGCTGTAAGTGCTTGTGCTGCAAATAAATGTGTAGTAACTATATAGTCGTAATTATTTTCTATTACATAGTCATAAAGCTTTTTTTTAGACAACTTATTTAATGCATATACTGGTGATTTAAGTTTCATCTCATCATATATTTCACCTAGTTTATATACCTTTTTAAATATTCTTCCATTTCCTATTGTTGATTTAATATATATTTTATTTATTATATTAGTCATTTTGGGATTTACTATATCTAAATATTCACTAAATACTGCTTTGCAATTATCTTTATTTAATCTGTCTGCTATAGCTCTCGCTGCTGAATTATGTCCTCCACCTGTTCCACATGATAAAACTAATACTTTATCCACTATATTCTCCATCTATTTTATATTTACTTTCTAAGCCCAGTTGTGATAAACATTTACAACATCATCTAAATCTTCTAACCTGTCTATTAATCTTTGCATTTTTTCTCCTTGCTCTTCAGTTAGTTCTATATAAGTTGTAGGAATTAATTTTACATCTGCCTCTAAGAATTCTAAGTTTTCTTTTTCTAATGCTTCTCTTACTTCTGAAAACTTTGAAGGATCTGTAGTTATTTCATAAACTTCTTCTGAGGCTTCAAAATCTTCTGCACCACAATCTAAAGCTAACATCATCATGCTATCTTCATCTAAATCTGTAGTAGTCCTGTCTATAACTATTAATCCTTTTTTATTAAATAAATAAGAAACGCATCCACTTGTTCCTAAGTTTCCTCCAGATTTATCAAACGCATGTCTAACATCTGCTGCTGTTCTGTTTTTATTATCTGTAGCTGCACTTACTATAACAGCAACGCCATTAGTTCCATATCCTTCATAAGTAATCTCTTCAAAATTTTCATTGCTTCCAGAAGCTTTTTTTATTGCATTATTTATTGTATCATTTGGCATGTTTGCTGCCTTGCATTTAGCAATTATATTTTTAAGTTTAGAATTCCCTGCTGGGTCAGGTCCACCTTCTTTAACTGCTATTAGTAACTCTCTTCCTAATTTTGTAAAAACTTTTCCTCTTGCTGCATCTGCTTTTCCTTTTTTAGCTTGAATATTATGCCATTTGCTATGTCCTGACATTTAAATTCCTCCCTCCATGCGAATAATCGCTTTATTCTCTAATTTTAACATTAGTATTTTAACATATTTATATTTATTTGTGTAGTGTTTTGCAATATTTTTTGTATTTTGGCTATTGGTGTTGACAAATTCTAAAAATACTAGTATACTTTTATAGTAACTTAAATTTGTAATAAATTTATAGATATATACAATTATTGTTCAATAGAGGAGGGATTTTAATGGCACAACCAAAAAGAAGATGGTCAAAAGCTAGAACACATTTAAAAAGATCTACTTGGAAATTAGAAAATCCAACAATTGCAACTTGTTCACACTGTAATGAGCCAGTTCAGCCACACAAAGTTTGCTCAAATTGTGGATATTATAAAGGAAAAAAAGTAATGACTGTAAAAAATGATAATAACGATAAAAAATAAACCATAAGATGGTTTATTTTTTTAGTCATAAAAAAGAAGAAACCTGCATTTTTTAAATAAGGTTTCTTCTTTAGTTTTATGGAGCTTCCAGCCAGAATCGAACTGGCGACCCCAGCCTTACCATGGCTGTGCTCTACCTACTGAGCTATAGAAGCATTTATATTCTTTTGTGCAATTTTATTCTTTTTCTGCCAAATCTCTTATTGCCTTTTTTCTTATTCTTTGAATAGCATTATCTACTGATTTTACTGGAGTATCTAGTTTTTGTGCTATTGAAACATAGCTTTCTCCGTTTATAAACTTCTTTAAAACTTGTTTTTCAAATGGACTTAGTGATTTATCTATGGCATTTTCAATACTTGCATAATACTCTTTTTTAGTTATTGTTTCTAAAGGATCTTCAATAAATTTGGAATTAAAAACTTCTAGAACTTCTGTGTCTTCATCTTCGGAGAAGGCTGTTCCATTTAGTGAAAGGTATGAATTTAATGGCATATGTTTTTGCCTGTTTGATGTTTTTATTGCAGTAATCAATTGTCTTTCTATACACATATTTGCAAAACTCTTAAATGAGTTTTCTTTTGAAGCATCGAAATTCTTTATTGCTTTAAAAATTCCAATCATTCCTTCTTGAATTATGTCCTCTTTTTCTGCTCCAATAATAAAATATTTTCCAACTTTTAAATTTATTAGTTTTTTATATTTTTCTATGATATAGTCTGCAGCTGCTCCATCACCATTTTTTATAAGAGTAATAAGCTCTTCGTCTTTCATATCACTATAATTATTGTTGTTAAAAGTATACATTGCATTATGTTCACTCATAATTATAATAGTCCCTTCCTGAAAATCTCTTTATATGAGCCTATTATAATTCAATTTTTCAATGATTGTCAATATAAAAATAGATATTTTCGTTTATTTTTCAATGTTTTTACGCAATTTTATTGTTATTAAGTATTACATGCTGTATAATTAGTAAAAATTGTATTATAGAAGGTGTTTTTCATGGCTTTTGATGGTTTTGTAACAAAGGCAATAGTTAATGAATTATCAAGTGTTTTATTAGACGCAAAAGTAAATAAAATTTTTGAACCAAATTCAAATGAAATCATTATTAATTTTTATAAAAATAGTAATAAATATAATCTTAGTATTAATATAGATTGTTCTAATTGTAGAATTAACCTAACATCACATTCAAAGAAAAATCCTAATAATCCTCCTTCATTTTGTATGCTTCTTAGAAAATATTTAGAAGGAAATAAATTAACAAATATTTATTCTGTTGGCCTAGATCGTATTATAGTTATAGAGTTTGAAGGATATGATAGTTCTATAAAGGACACTTCTTCAAAAACATTAGTAGTAGAATTAATGGGAAAACATAGTAATATCATCTTATTAAATAACAATAATGTAATTATTGATTCCATAAGGCATATAACTACGCCTAACTCATATAGATACATATTTCCAGGTGCTATATATTCATTTCCTATATCTAATAAAAATGATTTCTTACTTTTAGACTATAATAACTTTTTAAAAATAGTTAAATTATATAGCCAAGACTTAATAAGCATAATTCAATCTAACTTTATTGGTTTTAGTAAAAGTAATTTAAGATTTATTTTTGAAAGTTTAAAAATAAATTCAAATGAATTTTCTGAAAGTGACATTAAAAAATTGTACAATTACCTAATTTCAATAAATGAGCATATTTTATTAAATAAGGTATGTTGTTCCAATTTTAATGTTGAAAATAAACAAGACTTTGCCATTGATATATGTGAAGATGCCAAAGCTTTGTCTATTAATGAATTTATTGATTCATTTTACTATAAAAAAGAATCTTATGAAGAATTTAAAATAAAAAGAAACCATTTACTAAAAGATATCCTTTTAAAATTAAAGAAACTAAACTGTAAACTAAAAAATATTGATATCAAACTTCAAGAATGTTCAAATATGGACACATATAAGATATATGGCGAATTAATAACTTCAAACTTATATAAAATTAATTCAAATAGCCATTTGGAACAGATTGAGTTAGAAAACTACTATTCAAATAATACTCCAATTATAATAAAACTTGATATTAAATACTCTGTTATCCAAAATGCTAAGAATTTCTTTAAAAAATATAGTAAACTAAAAAATGCCTTAAAAATTGTTTCATTGCAAAAAGAAGAAGTCAAACTTGAAATTACGTATTTAGAAAGTATTGTGTATGAAATACAAAACTCAAAAGAATTAGAGGATTTAGAAAACATTAGTATTGAATTATATGAAAATAATGTTATTATGCCTCCTAAAGTTAAAAATAAAGAAAAAGCAAGAAAAAGCAAAATTTCTTTTAATCCAAGGAAAGAAACAATTAACGGTTTTGAGGTTCTTGTTGGTAGAAATAATAAAGAGAATGACTATTTAACCTTAAAATATGCTTCTAAAGAAGATATATGGTTTCATGTAAAAGATTTCCATGGAAGTCATGTTGTGTTAAGGATTAATGGTAAACAAGTAAATGATACTACACTTATAAAATGTGCTAAACTAGCTGCATTTTATAGCCAAGCTAAAGCTTCAACAAAAGTTTTAGTTCAGTATACCAAAGTAAAAAATATTTCAAAGCCAAAAAATTCAAGACCAGGAATGGTTGTTTTTAATAACTATAAAACTTTATTGGTTAATCCTAAAATTGAAGAGTAAATCGAAACTTAATTTGAGTTTTCGACTAAATAGGAAGACAGGCACTTTGCATTAAAAAAACAAAAGAAAAATCTTTTGTTTTTTTAATGCTTATATTCAAAATTTTCAGCTGATAAAAATATTTCATATAACCTTTTATGAGTTATTATTGAAATTTTAGGTTGTGCTTTATTAGGACTCCAATCAACGAGTTCCTGTGTGTAGCAATTATTGTTAGTCTTGTATATTAAGTATTTATTATTTATAAAATTTAAATAAATTTGAAATCCATTTTCTAAATCTTTTTCAAATTGTTTAAAATTATATGCATCCATTTTCTCTCCTATTTAATCATATTCTCAAATTCTTCTTCATTAATAATAGTAATTCCCAATTGACTTGCTTTTGTTAACTTACTTCCTGCATCTTCTCCTGCTAATAAATAATCTGTTTTTTTAGATACTGAGCTAGATGTTTTCCCGCCAAATCTTTCTATTATATTACTTGCTTCTTGTCTTGTATATTTAGATAAGCTTCCAGTTAAAACAAATGTTTTTCCATCAAATCTTTCATCTGTGTTTCCTTCTTCAATAAAGCTAGTATTAACATTTGCCTTTTTTAGCCTTTCTATTAAATCAATTGTTTGATCCTGTTTAAAGAAATCATATATACAATCAGCAGTTATTTCTCCTATATCATTTATACCATTTAAGTCTTCTATTGTTGCATTTGCTATGTTATCTATACTTTTAAATTTCTTTGCTAATACCTTTGCTAATTTACTTCCAATATTTGAAATTCCCAATGCACATATTAGTTTATCTAAATTGTTTTCTTTACTTTTTTCAATCGCATCTAATAAGTTTTGTGCAAATTTCTTTCCATCCTTTTTTAAAGAAGCTATATCTTCAAGTTTCAAATAATAAATATCTGCAATATTATTTATTAATTCTTTATTTAACAATTGCTCAATAATCGATTCTCCTAATCCGTCTATATTCATTGCTTCTCTTGAGGCAAAATGTACAATGTTCCTTAACGTTCTTGCTGGACATTCAATTCCTATGCACTTTGTTGCAGCTTGTCCATTTATTCTTTCAACCTTTCCACCACATATAGGACATGTTTTAGGCATTTCAAACTTTATTTCTGTTCCGCTTCTTTTTTCTTTCAAGACTTCTACTACTTCTGGGATAACATCTCCAGCCTTTTGTATATATACAGTATCTCCAATCCTAATATCTTTCTCCTTTATAAAATCTTCATTATGAAGTGTTGTTTTTGATATTGTTGATCCTGCAACTACAACTGGTTCAAGTATTGCTAATGGAGTAATAACTCCTGTTCTTCCAACTTGGCATATTATATCTTTAACCTTTGTTTCCTTTTTCTCTGGTGGATATTTATATGCAATAGCCCATTTAGGAACTTTAGCTGTAGTTCCTAATATTTCTCTTAATTCAAGATCGTCAACTTTAATTACAGCTCCATCAATTCCAAATGTTAAATTTTTTCTATCTTCTCCAATTTTATTTATTGCATTTATTACTTCTTTTATATTCTTGCAGAAAATCTTTACTGGATTAACATTAAATCCAATTTTTTCTAAGTATTTAAGTGATTCATAATGTGATTTAAATATTATGTCATCTGACTTTTGTACATTAAAAATAAATATATCTAGTGGTCTTTGTGCTGTTATATTACTATCAAGCTGTCTTAAAGATCCTGCTGCTGCATTTCTTGCATTTGCAAATAATGTTTCATCATTTAAGCCCCTTTGTTCATTTAGAGCTTCAAATTCCTTTGAACCAATAAATACTTCTCCTCTAACAATAATATCTATATCTTCTTTTAATTGTTTTGGAATGTGTTTAATAGTAAGTAAATTATTAGTAATATTTTCTCCGATTATTCCATTACCCCTAGTTGCACCTTTTATAAATTTTCCTTTTTGATATTCCAATGCAACAGATAAACCATCTATTTTTGTTTCTACAACGTAATTTAGTTCTATACTATTATCATTTGCAATTTTTCTGACTCTTTCATCAAATGAATATAAGTCATCAAAATTAAAGATATCTTGTAGACTTTGTAATGGCACAATATGAGTTACTTTTTCAAAACCTTCTTTAACTGTTCCTCCAACTTTTTGAGTTAATGACTCTTTAGTTACTAAGTCTGGATATTTGTTTTCTAGTCCTCTTAATTCAAGCATAAGCATGTCATATTCAAAATCACTTATTTCTGGAGAATCATCATCATAATATTTTGTAGCATAATACTGTGTCTTTTTTCTTAATTCTTCTATTTTCTTTTGAGCTTCCTTTTTATTCATTATATATCCTCACAATTATATTTTTATTTGCTTTTTAATAGATCTTTAGCGTTTTTTAAATATGACCATCCTGAAATTATTGTTGTAATCAAGGCAATAGTCATAAAAATTGATGCTAAAATATTAATTATGTATTCTCCTGTTGACATATACACACCAGCAGAACTAGCTATTGCTACCTCTGCACTTGAAGCTCTAAATATAAATTTAAAGTATGAATAATTGCTTATATACATTAATACTATTGCTATCATTTGTGTAACAGTTTTTATTTTTCCCCATATATTAGCTGCAATAACTTGGCCATTATTCTGTACAGCAATTAGCCTATATCCGGAAACTGCAAATTCTCTAAATATTATAATTATTGGAATCCATGCTGGTAATTTTCCACTCTCTACTAATAATAACATAGATGTTATTATTAGTATTTTATCCGCAAGTGGATCAGCAAATTTTCCAAAATTAGTTATCATATCCTTTTTTCTTGCTATTTTTCCATCTAGGTGATCTGTATATGAAGCAAGTATAAATAGTAATATTATTATCCAGTTAGTCACTGGAATGTTTAAAAATGCCATACTACATCCACTAAGTTTTTGGTAATAATATGTAATTACAATTATTGGAACTAATATTATTCTTAGTATTGTTAATTTATTTGCTAAATTCATTTTTTTCTCCTTTTACTGCCTTATTCAATTTTCTTTTTTTGCATTCTATATGCAATTTTCCCTAATAAAATATCTGGTATCAATTTTGAAAACCTTATTGCAAATTTTATATCTAAACCTGGAATAATTAAAAATTTGTTATTAAGCATTCTTTTTATTGCATATTCTGCAACATAATCACTAGTTAACGAACGCAATCTGAATCTTACTCCAGCTACATTGTTAAAATTTGTATTTACTGGTCCAGGACATAGTAAACTAATTTTTACATCAGATTTTTCTTGTTTTAGTTCTTCTTTTATAGATTGTGTTAACCTAACAACGTATGACTTAGTAGCATAATATGTTGCCATCAATGGTCCTGGCATAAAACCCGCTATAGATGCTACGTTTAATATATGTCCACTATTCTTTGCTTTCATATCTGTTAAATACAATTTTGTTAATATATGAACTGCAATATCATTTGTTTTTATCATATTAAGTTCTGTATCTAAATCTGTTGAAGTAAAATTTCCTAATAATCCAAAACCAGCATTATTTATTAAAACATCTACATCTTTTACATTACTATAAAGTAACTTACAATTATTTTCATCTGCTAAATCAAGTGCATATATTTCAGCATTTGTATTAAGTTCTTTTTTCAATTGTTCTAATTTTTCTTTATCTCGTGCAACTAAAACCAATTCATATTTTCTCTTAGCTAATTCTATTGCTATGCTTTTACCTATTCCTGATGAAGCTCCTGTTATCAAAGCTTTCATATAACGTCCCCCTGTTTTTAATATAGTACATTTATATCATAAATAAAATAGATTGTAAAGAATTAACAATCTATTTTGCTATAATACAATTTTTCCATTTTTTATTATTTATTCACATTTAAAATTTACTTTTTTATCAAAAACTTACATTTTTTCTTACAATTTCATATTTTCGATAGAAAAGATTTAAATCTTGAATTTTTATTGAATTTTCTAATTCTTTTAATGATATATATAATGTATCCAAATAATGTTCCTTTGTATTGCTTAAGTTTATAATATTTTTTACTGACTCTTCTGTTTTTAAAACATATTCATTTATTAAATTCCAATCATTATTATCTGCAATACAATATGCTGTTATTAAGTTCTTTTTTAAGTTGATTTTATTTATTTCAGTTTTATCAGTATTATAACTCTGTACGAAAAACACTATATAATTGTATAATTCACAAATTTTAGCTTTGGTTATATTAGAATTTTTTTCATTAGCAGCTATTGTAAATTCATCTAATCTTTTTCCAAATTCTGATAAATATATATTTTTTACTTGTAATTCATTTAAGTCTAATATAACTGTATTCCAATATGAATAAATAAAATTTATGTTTTTATTAATATCATTCCAATTTTCTTCTTTAATGTAATATGCACATTCTTCTAATTTTTTATCTATATACAAAATCTCTTCATCTGTTTTGTTGATAAGTAAAAAATCCTCTTTACTACTTGCCATAGTATTAGAAATTTTTATTATTGCAAATATACAACATATTATTATAGTAATAGTTAAAATTTTTTTAAGCATTTCAACCCCTTTTTTAGTATTTTCATAAAATTTCCTTTTATTCTTTTGTATATTACTTTTATTTTTTTTTATACTATTTATAAGGTGATTAAATTGAATTCAACAGTAAGTTTATATAGTAATAAAAAGGGTGAAATCGAAACGTTTTTAAATAAATTTTATAATAAAACAATAAAATTAAGCAATTCTTTAGAATGGCTTCATACATTTGATAATCCCATTGAAATTAGCGATATTATAGGTGTATTTATTGAAAACAATGATAAATACAAAATAAACATGTGGATTAGCTTAGATAAAGGAATTTTTATAAATATTACTGATTATAATGCAGATAAAATAATAAGGTATCTTTTTGAAAGATACCCTTACTAATAATTTTAATCAATTATTTATTATTCTTCATCTTTTTTATTTGTTTTTTCTTTTTCTGCCTCTTCTATATGTGCTTCTTCCTCTTTTTCATCTTCTTTTTGGTCCGTTTCTTTTTCATCCAATTTTGGTTGCTCAGCCCCACAATTTGGACAATATCTTGCATCCTTTTGAATTTCCATGTAGCAGTTATTGCATATTTTCTTTTGCTTTAAAATCAAAATAGAATTTTGATATTCAATTATTTCTTTAGATAGCTCATCAATTTGTTTGCAATAAGAAGATAAATCTTCCTCAATTGATATATCTTCTTCTCTTATATGCTTTTGATAAACAATTTTTCCTATATCATTATATATGTCATCAATTTTTGATTTGTTTTCATTAATTTTCATTTTTAGTTTTGTTTCTTTGGCTAATTTGCTTGTTTTTTCACTCGTTTTTTTATAAGTATCACTTGCCATATTTGATATTTTATTAAAAAAATCCATATTTTACCTCCAATAATATAATTATTATTTATTTTTGCTTTCTTTAGCAAATTAATTATATCACTTATTTTTTCAAATAACTAAAAAATTATTCAAATTTTTTGCTTCGCAACATTAGTTTTCTTATTGCATCATTCGGATTTAATCCATTATATAATACGTTATATACAGACTTAACAATTGGCATTTCTACATTATATTTATTAGATAAATCATATGCTACCTGTATATTTTCTATTCCTTCTATAACCATTCCAACTTCTTTTTTAGTCTCTTCAATTGTTTTACCTTGTCCAATTAAAATTCCAGCTCTTCTATTCCTACTAAAATTACTTGAACATGTTACAATTAAATCGCCTAATCCTGAAAGTCCATAAAATGTGTCCTTTTTTCCTCCTAATTCTACTCCTAGTCTACTTATTTCTGCTAATCCTCTTGTGATTAATGCTGCAAATACATTATCTCCTAATTGCATACCAGAAATTATGCCAGAACAAATTGCTATTATATTCTTTAAAGCTCCACCCAACTCTGTACCTTTTACATCATTTGATAAATAAACTCTCATTTTTTCATTCATTAATAAATTTTGAATCTCTAACATTTTTTCATTATCTTCAGATGCAAGTACCATGGCTGTTGGTACCTCTTTTGCTACTTCTTCTGCATGGCTAGGTCCCGAAAGAACTATTATTGTGTTATTGGTATCAGAAAATTCTTCTTTTGCTATTTCATCCAATGTTTTATATGTAGAATTTTCAAAACCTTTTGAACATATGATTATTGGCTGATTTGAAACATACTTTCTATACTGTTTCATAGTATCTCTAGTTGCTTTAGATGGCGTAACATGGAAAATATAATCTGAATTTTCTACTACCTCTTTATAATCTCCACTGACTTTAATACTGTTTGAAATTTGAATTCCAGGTAAAAATTTACATACATGTTCATCATTCATTAGCCTTATTTCTTCTTGTTCATATGACCACATTTTTATATTATTTCCCATTTTATCTAAATGAATCGCTAGTGCTGTTCCCCAACTTCCTGTTCCAATTATTGCAATATTCTTCATTTTTTCTCCTTTGTTCGCATATTTTTATTTATTATTTTTAAAAGATATCTTGTTCTCTGTTCCATTGGCTATTCTTTTAATATTTTCTCTATGATTAAAGCAAACAATTAGTGCAATTATTATGCTGTAAATAAAATAATTTCCTGAAACTATATAATTCTCTTTTCCTAAGAATAAAGTTAAAACTGGAAACAAAATTGCTGCTGCAATTGAACCTGTTGATACAGTTTTTGTTAATATCATAATTACTAATGCAAAAACTAAACATATAAGTCCAATTTGCCAATTTGATATCAAAAGAATTCCTAATGCTGTTGCTATTCCCTTTCCTCCTTTAAATCCAAAATATATTGGGAAAGTATGTCCAAGTATTGCACATATTCCTGCAACTTGTACTAGAACTGCAGGGTTAACATTATTTGTAACTATATTTGTACAAATTTTTCCTAAAAGAACTGCTATCAAAATGCTTACAATTCCTTTTAAAATATCTAATATTAGTGTTATTGCTGCTGCTCCTTTTCCAACTGACCTTAGCATATTTGTTGTACCAGCATTCCCGCTTCCTTTTTGTCTAACATCAAAACCAGCATATCTTTTACTTATTAAAATTGAAAAATTAATACTTCCAATTAAGTATGCAATAATTCCCATTAATATGTAATATACCATATATATCCTCCTTAATAATACAAAATATTCTTATTTTGCATCATCTCTTTTTTCTCTTACTATAATTCTTATTGGCGTTCCAGTAAGTCCAAACTCTTTTCTTATTTGATTTACCAAATACCTCTGATATGAAAAATGAAATAACTCTTTGTCATTAACAAATATTACAAATGTTGGTGGCTTTGTTGATGCTTGTGTCATATAAAATATTTTTAGCCTTTTCCCCTTATCTGTAGGTGGTTGTACTAATGCAATTGATTCGTTTAAAACCTGGTTTAATGTTGATGTTGAAACTCTCATAGCATTTTGACTCGCTACATTATTTATCATCTCAAAAAGCTTATTAACTCTTTGTCCAGTTTTTGCCGAAATAAATATTATTGGAGCATAATTTAAATAAGATAATTTGTTGTAAATATCCTTCTTAAATTTTTCTGTTGTACTATTATCTTTCTCTATCTCATCCCATTTATTAACTACAAGAATAATTCCTTTTCCCGCCTCATGAGCTTCTCCTGCAATTTTAGCATCCTGATCTGTAACTCCTTCATTTGCATCAATCATCATTAAACATACATCACTTCTTTCAATTGCAAATAAAGTTCTCATAATGCTAAACTTTTCAATAGACTCTTTTATTTTACTTTTTCTTCTAACTCCTGCTGTATCTATAAATGTATACCTTCCAAATTCATTGCTAAATTCTGAATCTATGGCATCTCTAGTTGTACCAGCTATATTACTAACTATTAGCCTTTCTTCTCCTAATATCCTGTTAACTAGTGAAGATTTACCTACATTTGGTTTACCTATTACTGCAACTTTAATTATTTCATTGTCATCTTCTAAAGCATCTTTACTTGGAAGTAAATTATATACTCTATCTAAAACATCACCAATTCCTTTAGCATTAGCAGCAGAAATTGCCATTGGTTCTCCTAGTCCTAAATTGTAGAATTCGTATATATCTGCTGGTTCTTTTCCAAAATTATCTGCCTTATTACAAACTAAAATAATTTTCTTTTTAGATTTCTTAAGCATTAAAGCTATATCTTTATCAGCCGCAGTTACCCCTTGTTTTATATCTGTTATAAAAATAATAACATCAGCTATTTGTATAGCTATTTCAGCTTGTTTTCTCATTTGATTTATTATTATATCTTCATTTTCTGGTTCTATTCCAGCAGTATCAACTACAGTAAAGTTTCTATCTCTCCATGCTGTTTCAGAATACACTCTGTCTCTTGTAACTCCAGGTGTATCTTCTACAATTGATATTCTTTGTCCAACAATATAGTTAAAAAAAGTTGATTTACCTACATTTGGTTTGCCTATTATAGCTACTATTGGTTTTGCCATTTTACTATCTCATTCCTTTAAACATATTTTTTACATAACCGATTATAACACATCTTCATAAAAATTAAAATAAAATTACAAAATATTTATAGTCAAAAACACCCACACTATAAAAAGCATGGGTGTTTTATCTTATTAATTCCAAAAAGCTTTATATGCTTCATATGCACAGTATATGTCATATTTTGATGTCACTTCGTATGGTGCATGCATTGAAAGTACAGGAACTCCGCAATCTATTACATCTACACCTTTATTTGCTAAAATGTAAGCTATTGTTCCTCCTCCTCCAATATCTACTTTGCCAAGCTCTGTAAGTTGATAAGAAATATCATTATCATCTAATAATTTTCTTATTTCAGCCACAAATTCAGCATTTGCATCTGATGCCCCAGATTTTCCTCTTGCTCCAGTGTATTTTACAACTGCTATACCTTTTCCTAAGTAACCTGCATTTTTTGCATCTGATACACTTGCATATATTGGATCATATCCAGCATCAACATCAGAAGATAACATTCTTGAATTGCAAAATACTTTTCTTATTAAGTCAGGCTTATTTTCTCCAGTTTTATTTAGTAGTTCTGATATAAAGTAATCAAACACTAAAGATTCCATACCAGTATTTCCCATACTACCAATTTCTTCTTTATCAGATAAAATCATAACAGCCGTTTTTTCTGGGTTGTGTGTATCTAAAATTCCTCTTACTGCTGTATAAGCACATACTTTATCATCTTGTCCATATCCAGCAACCATACTGCTATCAAATCCTAAACTTCTTGCTTTAAATGCAGGAACTAATTCTAACTCTGAGCTTAAGAAATCTGCTTCTGTTATTCCATATTTTTTGTTCAAAATATCTAATATATTTAATTTTACTTTTTCATCAATATCTTTGTCATTGTATGGTCTGCTTCCAATTAATAGATTTAAGTCTTCTCCTTTAATTCCTTCTTTTAATTTTCTTTCCATTTGTTCTTGAGCTAAATGAGGTAATAAATCTGTTATAGTAAATATAGGATCTTCATCTTTTTCCCCTATATTTACAGTTATTTTTTCTCCGTTAGTTTTAACTATAACTCCATGAATTGCAAGTGGTATTGTTGTCCATTGATATTTTTTTATTCCACCATAGTAATGTGTTTTAAAATAAGCAAATCCGCCTTCTTCATATAATGGATTTGGTTTTAAGTCTAATCTTGGTGAATCTATATGTGCTCCAACAACATTAATTCCTTCTTCTAATTTTTGTTTTCCTATAATTGCTGCATATACACTTTTGTCTCTGTTTATATAATAAACTTTATCTCCTGGATTTAGTGTTTCAAATTCGCATATACATCTAAATCCATTTTCTTCTAGCATTTTTTTTGCAAAGTTTGCACATTCTCTTTCTGTTTTTCCGTTATTTAGGAAATAAATAAATTCATCAGAAAAATTCATTATTAATTTATTTTTTTCTTCACTAACTTTGTGCCAGCCATTTTCTTTCTTGTTAAATAATTTCTCCTTTAATTCTTTTGTTTCTTCACTCATAACTTTATCCTCCTTTAATAACATTAAATTAATTTATCTGATATAATATAAATTATTTAAAGCAAAACGACTTTTCTTCTAATAGTATTCTTAATTATTTGTTTAAATTTATACATTAAATCTAAATAAAACAATATCTCCATCTTGCATAATATATTCTTTTCCTTCCATTCTTAAGAGTCCCTTTTCTCTTACTGCATTCATTGAGCCTTCTCTTACCAAGTCATCAAAACTTACAACTTCAGCTTTTATAAATCCTCTTTGAATATCTGAGTGTATTTTTCCTGCAGCTTCTGGAGCTTTGGTTCCTTTTTTTATAGTCCATGCTCTAACTTCTGGCTCTCCTGCAGTTAAAAATGACATTAGTCCTAATAAATCATAACTTGCTTTTATAACTTTATCTAATCCAGATTCATCTAATCCAAGAGCATCTAACATTTCTTTTTTATCATCATCGTTAAGTGTAGATAATTCTTCCTCTATTTTTACACATAATGGAATTACACTTGCTTTTTCTTTTTCTGCATATTCTCTCACTTCATTATAATATTTATCATTTTCAATATTTGATAATTGATCTTCTGAAACATTAGAAATGTAAAGTATAGGTTTTGCTGTTAGAAGATATAAATCCTTTAACATTTCTTTTTCTTCATCATTTAGCTCAATACTTCTTGCTGACTTCCCATCTTCTAATGCATGTTTTATTTTATTTAAAGCATCAATTTCTAGTTGTGCCTTTTTATCCGCTTTTAATTTAATCTTAGCTTTTTCTAGTCTTTTATCTATTGTTTCAATATCTGCAAATATTAATTCTAAATTTATTGTTTCTATATCCCTAGTTGGGTTTACATTTCCATCAACATGAACAACATTTGGATCATCAAAACATCTTACAACTTCAACTATACTATCAACTTCCCTAATATGTGATAAGAACTTATTTCCTAGTCCTTCACCCTTACTTGCACCTTTAACTAGTCCTGCTATATCGACAAATTCAATTACTGCATGTGTAGTTTTTTGTGGATTGTACATTTTGGTTAAAACATCTAATCTCTCATCTGGAACTGGTACAACTCCAACATTAGGTTCTATTGTGCAAAATGGATAATTAGCACATTCCGCACCAGCTTTTGTTATTGCATTAAACATTGTACTTTTTCCTACATTAGGAAGTCCTACAATACCTATTTTCATATAATTTCCCTCTTTTCTATTTATTCTAATCTAATATATCACAAGTATTTTTCATTGTAAAGAATTGAATTTATATCTTTAATTTTTTTTGTTTTTTTTATTGTTTTTATATTGTAATTATTGGTTTTTTATTATATTATTATGAAGTATTATACTAAGGAGGATTATATAAAAATGTCAAAAGAAACTAAAGATACACTAAAAAATGATGAAAAATTAGTAAAGGTAAGCAAACGCTCAGAAAAAAATGAACTTACTTCTTCAAAAAAAGTTACTAAAAAATCTACTACAAAAAAAAGTACTAAAAACACAAACGTTAAGAAAAAAAGTTCTTCTAGTAGCTTAAATTCAAAGAAAAAAGCTTCATCATCTTCTAAAATAAAAAAAATAGAAACTCCTATTATTCCAGAATATTATGATCTGCCTTATAGATACAATCAAACATTAGTAAGAATCCTATATCAGACACCTAAAATTCTTTTTGTTTATTGGGATATCTCAGATGAAGATAGATTAAAATTTATTAGAAAATATGGTGAAAACTTTTTTAATGAAACTAAACCAATTTTAAAGATTTATAATCAAACTTTAAATTATAGCTTCGAAATTGAAATTAATGACTTTGCGAACAGCTGGTACATAAATGTAAATGACGCCAATTGTAATTATCATGTTGAACTTGGTCGTAGACCTATTGAAAATTCTAATTCTAATTATGTGTATGTATCATCTTCAAATAATATTGAATTTCCAAATGATCATATTTTATTTGAACAGCTTCCACAAAATATAGAATTTAAAAATGTTAAAACAAATGAAAAATTATATAAAGATATTGGAAGTTTAAGACTAATATCAATTAAAAAGATTTATAGTGTTCACGATTTTTATAAGAAAATGTATAAAGACGAAATCTTTGAGGAAATTAGCAATAATCACATTATAAATCCATCATCTTCTTCATGGAATTAATACTATATAAATAAACAAAGGAGAAATAAATGAAAAAAATAAATGGATATGTTAGCTTTGTATTACATGCTCATCTTCCTTTTGTGCATCATCCTGAAAGTGAAGATTACTTAGAAGAGCAATGGCTTTTTGAAGCTATTTCGGAAACATATATACCACTATTATTAAATTTTAAAAAACTCGAAGAGGAACATGTAGACTTTAGAATAACTATGTCTATGACTCCTCCTCTTCTTTCTATGTTAGATAATAAATTACTACAAAAAAGATACATAAAATATCTAAAAAAACATATTGAACTTTGTGAAAAAGAGGTAATTCGTACCAGATACGATTCACGCTTAAATTCCTTATCTAAATATTATCTAGAAAGATATTCTAACGATTTACATGTATTTGAAGATATTTATAGATGTAATATTATAAATGGATTCAAACATTTTCAAGACATTGGAGTTTTAGAAATTATAACTTGTGGTGCAACACATGGATTTTTTCCTATTCTATTTGTAAACGAGCATACTGTTAAAGCTCAAATTGCAGTTGGAGTTCAAACATATGAGAAATACTTTGGTAAAAAACCACGTGGCATCTGGCTTCCTGAATGTGGTTATGTTCCAGAAGCGGATAAATACCTAAAAGAATTTGGAATTGAATATGTTATAACTGAAACTCATGGTATTTTATATGCTAATCCAACCCCTATTTATGGAACATGTGCACCAATTGTTTCCCCTGAAGGCATTGTTGCATTTGGTCGTGATCTTGAATCCTCTCGCCAAGTTTGGAGCTCAATTAATGGATATCCTGGTGACTTTAACTATCGAGAGTTTTATAGAGATATAGGATATGATGCTGATTATGAATATATAAAACCATATATTGCAAGCAACGGTGCAAGAGTTCCAACTGGAATTAAATACTATCGTATTACAGGCAAAGATTGTGAAAAAGATTATTACAATATACAATGGGCTCAAAATTCTGTAGATATGCAGGCTGGACATTTCTTTGACTGTAGAGAAAGTCAAATTAACTCTATTGCACCTTATATGGATAATCCTCCAATTATTCTATGTCCATATGATGCAGAACTATATGGTCATTGGTGGTATGAAGGTCCATTATGGTTATACTCATTATTTAAAAAAATTTATTATGATAAGTGTAATTTTTCGTTAATTACACCTGGAGAATATATAGATAAATACCCACGGAATGCAGGTTTCTACTCCATGTAGATCAAGTTGGGGTGCTAATGGATATAATGGTGTTTGGCTAAATCAAACAAACGACTATGTGCATAGACATTTACACACAGCAGGTGATAGAATGGTTGAACTTGCTCATTTATTTCCTAATGAAAAAAATAAAATTAAAAAATTAGCATTAAATCAATGTGCAAGAGAGCTATTACTTGCTCAAAGCAGTGATTGGCTATTTATTATAACTAACGGTACTATGGTAGATTATGCAAAAAAACGAATTAAAGATCATATTGGAAGATTTACAAAATTATATTATGATATAAAAAAAGGTTCAATTGATGAAGTGTTTTTAAAACAAATAAATAAAAAAGACCCTATATTCCCAGAAATTAATTATATGATTTATTATTAAAATTTATACAAGTTTCAATATACCACTCCTTGGAATAAAATAATGTATATCTAGAATTTTTTAGTAGATAATATTATAAATACCCAAGGAGGCTTTTTTTATGAACTCTGTCTGTATTAAGACAAATAATAATAGCATACTAGACTATCTACTAAATGATATTTACAAAATTAATTTAGATGATACATTTATTACTAAAAAAAAATTTAGATTTTATGAAAATATAATTATTCATTCTAGTTCCCCTTCTCCTATTTTCTATAATAAAATTTCAAATATCTTAACAAGAGGAATTATTAACTTTTTTGAGCAGGATATAATTAAGCATTTAATAGATTTAAACTATTTTTATTTTGATAGTTTTGAAAAAAATCAAATTTTATTTAATACCATAATATTATTAAAAGATAACATTGATCCTAACAAAAAATATGATTTAATCAATAATTCTGTTTATAATAGTTTATTAGAGAATCATAACTTTTATATAAATGGCTTTGTAAATTTTAGGCTTTCAGACTATATTAAATTTCTTAGTGAACAAGTTGATATTGCCGTAAATAAATTTCTAATAGATAAAGAATATACTGAGTTTGTTAGTTTATTAAAGCTATATATAAATTCAGAGTCATCAAAATCAAATATTGAGCACTTAAATTTAATATATAATAAAAAAAGTTCAATAATTGTCGACAATAACAAAAACATTATCTCAACAAACAATATAAATAAATCAAAATTTATTTCAGATATTTCATTTTCTTCTAATGATTTTGCTTTAAATACTTTATTAAATTTACTACCCAAAAAAATTACAATTCATTTAGTTGATAACAACCAAGATGAATTTATTAATACTCTAAAAATAATATTTGAAGATCGAATTATTTTATGCAATGATTGTGACATATGTAATTTTTATAGAAATCATTGTGATAATTATAATTATTTAAATCATTAAATTTACTTTTTTAAATAATTATGTTATTATTTTTATAGTTTTTATATAAAGGATTTAATAATTATGAGTGGATTTACTTTAAAGATAATAGCAATGATTTCAATGCTTTTTGATCATACTGGATATCTTATTTTTAATAATATATCACCTTTAAACTATATTGGAAGATTTGCCTTTCCAATCTTTGCTTTCGAAATAGGACAAGGTTTTATTCATACCAAAAACTTAAAAAAATACTTTTTAAGACTTTTTATTTTTGCATTAATATCACAAATACCATTTCAGCTTTTTCTAAAAATATTAAAATCAGGCTTTTCATTAAACATATTTTTCACTTTATTTTTAGGATTATTATCATTATATACATATAATTTATGCAAAAAAAATAAATTTATGGCTGTAATAAACATATTATGCATATCTTTAATTGCCACACTTTTAAATGTCGATTATGGTTGGTATGGAATAGTTGTAATATTTATATTTTATATTTTTCAAGATAAAAAAATGTTGCAAAGCATTTCATTTATCCTTGCTACTCTAATTAATTATTTGATAAAAATAACAACTAATGGATTTTATATTGAATATATGTATTTATTTATATTCACATGCCTTTCATTGTTTTTCATAAACTTTTATAATGGAAAAAAAGGTAAAAATGTTAAATTCATTTTTTACCTTTTCTATCCATTGCATTTACTTCTTATTTATATAATTTGGTTTTTAAAGAGCTGAATTTATTCCTACAGCAACAACATCTTTCATGTTCTCAATTAAATCATCAATTTCTTTTGGTGTTACAATCATGTTAAAATCCTTCGGAATTAAAACTTCTTTTATTATTTTATATTTGTTTTCATCTTTTATTCTATTCAGGTACTCACTAGATTTACCTTCATTTTGCATCTTTTCAATAAACATATCTATGCTGTCTGCTACTATCGTTGCAGCTTCCACAACTGTAGGTATTCCAATTGCAATAACAGGCACTCCTAAAGTCTTTTCTGACAATTCTTTTCTAGTATTATCCACTCCTGCACCTGGAACAATTCCTGTATCTGAAAGCTGTATAGAAGAGCTAATTCTATTCATACTTCTAGAAGCTAATGCGTCTATTACTATAATTAACTTTGGCTTTATATTTTTAACAATCCCATCTATTATTTCTAAAGTCTCAATTCCTGTTGTTCCAAGTACTCCTGGAGAAACAGCACTTATTGGTCTCGTACCATTTTCTACATACTGAGGCATATACTTTATTATGTGTCTTGTAACATCAATCTCATTTATAACCTTTGGTCCTAAAGAATCTGGGGTCACATAAATATTTCCTAATCCTACTATTAGCACGTCTTCCTCATTTTTAATATGATTATTAATCATCTTTTTTAACTCTAATGACAAAGCATTACCATATACTTGTATATCTTCATCTGTTGCATCTTTTAATTGTTTTATATCAATTGTAACATAAGTACCGATCGGTTTTCCTATTGATTTTTCTCCATTTTCGTTTGTTATTTTTACGGTAGTAGTTTTAATATTTTCATCTTCTTTTGTATCTGTCTCAATTCCGTCAATATCACTTGTAATTTTATTACTTTTCTTAAAAATATCTGCTCTTTCGTCAGCTAAATCTGTTCTAAAATTAAACATAATATTTATCTCCTTGAACTATACTTAATAATAATTCTTTACTATTAGAAATAAATTTATGTATTATTTTTTACTTTTGTACAAATTTATCTATATTATTAAAGAAGAAAACATTTCTGTTTTCTTCTTTAACTGCAATATTTTGATAATATTGATTCAAGTCCTATATTAATATCTATTAAC
The DNA here is from genome assembly GCA_934130435.1 of uncultured Clostridia bacterium. Taxonomy (GTDB): domain Bacteria; phylum Bacillota; class Clostridia; order TANB77; family CAG-508; genus HGM13634. The sequence continues at coordinate 31,209 of CAKOYB010000002.1, read as the reverse complement.
CCTGATTTTATATTTTCATCTAATTCTATAAATTCTTTTAAAATACTTTCTAATTCTTTTTTCGTAAAATATTCTGACTGTACTTTATACTTCTTAGTTAAAAATATCTGATTTGGTTTTAGGTTTAGTGCAGTTGCAATATCCTTGTTCTGAATTAATGCTAATTTTGTAAAATAAATTTTTTTAAAGTGGTTATACAATGTAATGAATATTTTTTGAATAGGTTCTTTATTATATAATAGATTTTTTAAATACAGTAAAGATGAATTAATGTCCTTTTTTCCTAAACTGTCTGTTAAATCAAATATAACCGCTTCTATTTGTTTTGTACAAAGAGCATCTATATCTTCTCTATTAATATTTCCATTCTCGCCAGCAAATTCTATAACCTTTCTTACTTCATTTATAAGATCTTGCATACTCGTTCCACATGATTCTATTAAGTATTTTAAATCGTCATCTCTTACATTTACTCTATATGCATTACAAATTGACTTCAGTCTTGCTACAATTGTTTGTAATCTTTGTTTCTCAAAATTACATTCTTCACCATTTTTTATTAAGTACTGTACTAACTTTTCTTTGCTATCTATCTCATCTTCAATAAAAACAATATTATTAGCTATTTTAATATCGTCAATATTTTTTTTAAAGTAATTTAAAAGTTCCACTCTATACTGAACCATTTTCGCATTTTTCTTTTTTCCTTCACTTTTTAGTATTCCGGTATTTTTAATAATTATCAGCTTTCTATCATATCCAAATGCAGGTGTTTCAATATCTGAAATTAAATTATAAATATTTGATTCATCAATTTGTATATAATTAATTCCTTTAACGGTTTCACCAAATATTTTTTTTATTTTTTTTAGACACATATCTAATAAGTACTTTTCTTCTCCGTAAAATACATATAAATTATTTATTTTATTATTTTTTAATTCCTTTTCTAATTCTGAAATTGTCATAATAAACTTTCCTTATTTATAATTTCTCTGCAAACTTTGCTGAATGTGCATGGCATATTGCTATAGCCATACTATCCGTTATATCATCAAGTTTAGGTAACTTTTCAACTTTTAATATTGACTTTACCATTTTTTGAACTTGTATCTTATCTGCTCTCCCATATCCTACAACAGCTTGTTTTACTTGAAGAGGAGTATACTCATAAGTAGGAATATTATTTTGACAACCTACTACCAAAATTACTCCCCTTGCTTGTGCAACATTAATTGCTGTCTTTACATTATTATTAAAAAATAACTCCTCTACCGAAATAGCTTCAGGCTTATAATTATTTATTATATTTTGTAAATCTGTATATATCTGAGATAATCTTAGTGGAAAAGATTGGTTAGCTGGTGTTTTAATGGCTCCACTCTCTATTAATTTAAAATTGTTTCCAATATAATCAATTATACTATATCCTGTTATTCCGTATCCTGGATCAATTCCTAAAATTCTCATTTTTCGTTTTTTCTCTTTCTTAATCTATTTATTAATATAAAATTAATAGCAGCAATAATAATTAAAATAAATAATACCACATATAGTTTATATTTAAATTTCATATTTTCTTCTATATTAAATTATTATTTTTCTAATATAATTCTAAATATTTCTGCTACACTCCAAGCTTGTGCAAGTGCTCCTTTTGGTAATTGAGGTTTTTTTGAATCAAATAACTCAGATATACTTCCGATAATTCCATCATTGTAGAAATCATTAATAAATACTTTTCTTGTATTTTCTATTAAGTTCTTTAATTTTTCTTCATATTTTCTTTTTCTTGCTTTATCTTTTGTTTTTTTAACAATATTCTTCAAGCTACTATAATATAATCCTAATAACCATGGCCAAGTTATTCCTTGGTGATAGCTCATATCTCTTTTAAAGCTATCTCCCTCATATACTTCTATATAGTTTTGCTCTCCTTTTGCTAATGTTTTTAGTCCATAACTATTTAATAATTTTTTCTCAATAGTTTCTATAATCTGCTCAGTCATTTCAGAATTTGTATCAATAACTGGATATGTAAGACTAAGTGAAAATAACTGATTAGGTCTAATTTTCGAATCTCCTAATACATCATATAAGCATTTTCTTCTCTTATTATAAAACTTTTCTATAAATGATTTCTGAGTTTTATTTGCAAGTTCTCTATATTGCTTTGCTACTTGTTTTCCTTCGTATTTATTAGCTAATTCTTCTAATATTTTAAGAGCATTATACCATAAACTGTTTACCTCTACCGCTTTCCCATTTCTTGGAGTTACTGCAAAATCTAAATACTTTGCATCCATCCAAGTATTTTGTGTCTGTGGAGTTCCAGAAAATATTAATCCATCTTTATCTAAATAAATATTATTATTGTCTAAATCAATTCCCTCTGTATATGCTTTTATTATTTCTTTAAGTTTTTCGTAAATCTCTTCTTTTACAAATTTGTCATCATCTGTATATTCTATATATTTTTTTACCTGTTCAAAAAGAAGCAAAGATGCATCTACACTATTATATAATGGTCTATTATCAAAACCAGAATATCCATTAGGTACAAGCCCATATTTTATGTCCCTTATAAAAGTTAACAACAGTTCTCTTGCAATGTCAAATCTCTTAGTAATAAGTAGAAGTCCTTCAAATGCTATCATAGAATCTCTTCCCCAGTCTAAAAACCAAGGATATCCTGCAATTAGAGTATGTAAATTAAAGCTAGGCCTATTAACAACAAAGTTATCTGAAGCAATAACATAGTTCTGCATTAATCTCTTAAAGTCTTTATATTCCTTGCTGTTATCATCTTTTCTGGAATCAATCAACTTTGTATTAAGCATTAGCTCATTTATTCTTATAATCTCTTTATTAATTATATCTTTTACATTTATTTGTTCGATATTTTCTTCTAAAGACAAAATTAAAAATATTTCCTTTTCTTCATTTGGTTTTAATTTAATTTCATATCTACCTGGTACAGCTAAATTTTCCTCTGGAAAAAAACCTCTCTTTTCTTCTTCTATATAATACATGTTTTTAAATGAATCATTGTAATGTTCTATATATGTTCCTTCTGATGAATAGATATATACAGGTGTTTGATTATTTTTGTCTATAACTATTTTAACTTTAGTTCCTTTTATATTTTGGTTAACATCATATTCATGTTCATTATTTATAGTGTGAAAATCTCTAAAGTTAACAATTGGCGCTAGTTTCATTTTTGTTTCATAATTTCCGTTTTTGATTTTATAGTATAAACATACTGTATTTTTACCATATTCCATACAAACTATTTTCTTTACTTCTGTACCATTTACATTAAATGTAAAGATTGGAAAATAATCTTTTTCAAAGCATACTAAATTCTTATATCCCTCAGAAATATAATTCTTACACATATTAGTATACAATGGATAGTCTTTATTATTAATTTCCAAACTTTCATCAATCTTTGATAAAATTAAAAATCTTCTTGCTGGTGGTGTAAGTGGTGCAACTAATAACCCATGATATTTTCTAGTATTGCATCCCATTATTGTGGAATAACTGTACCCACCTATTCCATTTGTTATTATCCACTCTTTTGTTAGTGCTTCTTCAAATTTCATTTGTTTATTATTACATTTCATTTGTTTTCTTCTTTCTACCTCTCTTTTTTGTCTTTTGATTTTTATTTTTAATTTCTTCTGCAAGTCTTAAATTCTGTTCTCTTTGAAAGTCGCTATTTTGAATTGATAAAATTCTATCTCTATATTTTTCATTGAATTTACTCATTGATTTATTTTTACTCTTATTAACTTTATCTTTTCTTATTTTTTGTTTATTAACCTTATTTCTTCTTTGTATTCTCTTTTCTTCTTTTAGTTTAGCATTAAGCATTACTTGTTTTGGATCTACTCCGTTGCTTTTAAATTTCAAGTCATCACATACAAGTTCTATTATCGCTTGTGCAACTAAATCAGGATTGTGTCTTATATTATCATTATCAATATATGAGAATTCCCTCTCTAAAAGTTTTATTCCTAATTCTTTAGTTTTTGCAATATCACACTCTACAACATCAGAGCCATTCATATTATATCTTTTAACATACTCTGGAATAATATCTCCTGAGTCATATATACAATAATCAATTATTCCTTTTCCCGCATGTTCCATTATTGCATTAACATGATCAGATAAAGAATAGTTATCAGTTTGACCCGGTTCAGTCATAATGTTGCTTATATAAATCTTTAATGCTTTAGACTCTTTAATTGCTCTAGAAACATTATTCACTAACAAGTTTGGTATTACATTTGTATATAAACTTCCTGGTCCAATTATTATTGCATCAGCATTCTTTATTGCTTCCAATACTCCTGGAGCTGGCATACAATTTGTAGGATTAATAAATACCCTATCTATCTTAGTTATTCTATCATTTACAACTTTAGAAATTTTTTCTCTGTCTTCAATTATTTCTCCATTATTTAATTCAGCACATATTTTTATTTCATCTAAAGTAACCGGTAAAACCCTACCTACTATATTTAACACATTTTTTGTTTTTTCAACTGCCTCTGCAATGTTCTTTGAAGTTTCATTCATTGCTGTAAAAAAGATATCAGTAAATCTAAAGCCTTTTAAAACTTTGTTTTTAAGTTCTAAGTCTAATAGTTCTCTTGTAGCATTTTCATCATTTGCTAAAGCTATGATACTTTCTTTTATATCATCTATTGCAAATAGCTCTAATTTTTTTCTAGAAGCCTTTGCTGGTTGTCCATATGATGAAACTGTTACAATTGCTGTTAAATTATTAGTGTACTTTTTTAATCCTCTAAGTACTGTATCTAATCCGGCTCCTCCGCCAATTACAACAATATTAGGCCCTTCATCATATATTTTTTTGTTAAATATAAGTTCGTTTATGTTAATACCTTTTTTATTTTTTTGCATTCTATTATCAGTACTTTCAACTAATATTTCCAATACTCTTTTTTGTATAAATATAATTCCAACAACAACAAATGTAAAGCCTACAACAAATAGACCTATAACCTTTGCTATTCCAATAAAAGATATTGTTTTTGCAACAAATAATTTTGATATTCCTGCACAAGCTAAAACTATGCCAATTAATATTAGAAATATCCATCTCTTAATTCTAACATTATTCTTAAACCATTTAAAAAAACCTTTCATCAGATACCTTTCTCCATTTCTTATTATATTATTTCTATTTCTAGTTCTATTTTTTTATTTGTTTTTTCTAAAACAATTTTTTTTACATTTTCTATTAATTTAATTATCTCAGTTGCTGACGCATTGCCTCTATTAATTATAAAACCAGCATGTTTCTCTGAAACTTGAGCATCACCTATTCTATATCCTTTTAGTCCACATTCATCAATTATTTTAGCAGTAATAAAATCTTCTCCTCTTTTAAAGGTGCTTCCAGCGCTTGGATATTCTATAGGCTGTTTTTCTCTTCTAGTTTTAGCATACTCACTTATCTTTGCTTTTATTTTTTCCTTATTTTTATGTTCAAGTTCGAATGTTGCACTCAGAATAATTACTTTCATTTTAAAAAATATACTATTTCTATATGAAAAAAAACAGTCTTCATTTTTTATTGTTTTAATTTCTCCATTAAATTGCATAAATGTTACAGTTTTTACTATATCTTTAAATTCTGCGCCATATGCTCCAGCATTCATCTTTATTGCCCCACCAATAGTTCCAGGTATTCCAGATGCAAACTCAAATCCTGTTAACCCTTCATTTAATAGCTTATTTGATAAAATTGCATTTTTAACACCTGCTCCAACTGTAACAATATTTCCATTTATTTCAATTTGTTCAAATTTAATTTGTATAACAATTCCATTAAACTCTTCGTCTCTAAATAATACGTTTGTTCCATTTCCTAATATATAATAATCTATATTATATTTGTTTATTAGTTCTAAAATCTTTTTTAATGTATCATATGAATAAATCTTTACAAATATTTTAGCTTTTCCTCCAGCTTTAAAAGAAGTATGTTTACTCATATTTTCATTTAAATATATATCTTTAGAATCCATAAATTCAGTTAATTTATTATAAAAATTTTCTTCCATGTTCCCTCCAATATACATTATACATTCTAGCATATTTTTATGAACATTACAATCAATTTTCCTAAAATAAGCATATAAATAATGCAAATTTTATTATATATTCTACATCACTTTTCAATAGACTTTGCATATACTAACTCTTGTTACTTTAAAAAAATCTTTGATTTTTTCTATACAAGAACAAAGCGACTTTAGTCGCCATCTGTTCTCTCCGATTTGAGTTTCCGAATGTAGCAATTATAGCATTTTTTTATAGTAGGAAATGAAAAAAAAGAGCTATTGCTCTTTTTTAGGACTTTTTAACATCATAAACTTAAATCACTTTTTACTTGTCTAAGTAAATCTTTTGAATTCTCATATGTGCATGTTTCTATAGCTTTGTCTATGTCAAACCATTTTACTTCTTTCACTTCTTCAATTTGTGGTTTAGATTGTTCATTTATACTTTCGGCTATAAAAAAAATCACTTCCTTTTCAGTATTTTCCTTTGGACTATAAACTAGTTTATATTTATTTTCTCCTTTAATTTTAACTTCAATGTTGGTTTCTTCCTTAGTTTCTCGAATTGCTGTTTGTTTTTCTGTTTCCCCTTCTTCCACATGTCCTTTTGGCATTCCCCAATGTCCTGCATTATGAAGAACTAGTAAAATTTCGTTCTTTTTATTTAAAACTATACAACCACAAGATTTTTCGTATTTCATTTTTTTCTCCTTTTTATTTCTATCAAATTATTAATTGGTTTTTACAGCATGAAGTACAACTCTATATTTATTATTGTTAGCACAAGTTGACAATGTAAGTATCTTATCATCTTTTGAAACATTTACCTCAAAGTCTTTTACACTTCTCTTTTTTATTTTAGTTATAAATTCTTCAAATTCATCATCTTTAAATTGCATTTTCAAATAGTAATCTTCTGCTTCAATCTGGTATACTGAAAATACTTCATAAATACTATATTCATTCTCTGTAACAAGAGTAATATATTTATTTTCTGTATTCTCATACCATTCCTTTTTTATTACATTTTTTAATGAACCAAACATACTATTATTTCTCATGTTGTGTCCATATATTACAATATTTCTATCTGTTCCATCAAATAAATTTCTATAGTCTGCAAATATCCAACCAGCAACATTATATTCTTTATTGAAGTTATGTTTTAAATAATACTCATTATTTTTTGTTTGTACCACTGGGTATTCAATGTTTGAATTTTCTACTTTAATCCATCCTATTGTATCACTATTTTGTTTTTTTAAATTTTCAAAATTGATATTATATTTTCTATCTGTAGTTTCATTTTCGTTAACTGTTACACTTTTTGATATATCTTTTAAAAGTTCATCATTTTTTTGGTTATTCATAAACCATTTTATAATTTTAAATCCAGAAAAAATTAATAGTATAATACATATTAATTGAAGTATAAAAATAATAAATCTATTTTTTTTATGTTTATTATTTTTTGAATGTTTTGCTCTCATTCCACTCTCCTTAGCTTTTAATATATTTTATATTAAATTATATTAATTATACTTTTAATTTATTTAATATTCAATAGATAGTAAAGGAATTAATAAAAAAACTAAATTATATATTTTTTTAATTTTTTTTCATATTCTTCAAAATTTTTATTATATTTACTAATTAATTCATAAAACATTTTAGAATGAGTTTTAAATTTTAAGTGACAAAATTGATGTAATAATATATATTCAATTTCATCTTTATATAAACTTACAATGTCTGGATTGATAACAATAATTTTTTCACTAGTGCACATTGCCAATTTACTGTCTAATCTTTTTATAACATAATCTTCAGGTGCAAATCCTACTTTTTTTCTTATTTTTTCCATTATTGTTTCTATCTCATTTTCAGCAATAACATCATATAGTTTTTCTATAAGCTTTTCTAATATTTGCTCTCTATTTAGTTTTTTATATTTATTAGGTAAATATATTTTTATATTTTTTCCTTCCACTGTTAACGTTGGCTTTCTTAAATTTTTATAATTAATCTTAACTCTACAGGCTTCACCAAATATTTTTACAATTTCATTTCTTATATAATCCTTTGTATTTTTTTCTTCATATTCCTTTATTTTATTTAATATCCAATTTCTTTTTTCTTCAATTATTTTTTGAATTTGATTTTTAGTATAATACCAGGGAACATCTAACAAAACTTCTCCATTTTGTACTGATAAATATAACTTGTTTCTTAAATTTTTATCTACTGAATATGTTATTATATTGTTTGTATTCATAATAATTCCCCTCTCTTTTCTTTAGAACTCTTGTTTGCTTATTATTATACAAACATTTTTTCGTATTGTCAATAGTTTTTTTATAAATAAAAAAATTCCCCGCCTTAGCCGTAGTTATAATGAAATTTTATAGGACCTGTACTCACACAGGTGGGTGCTTACCTAAATGCTTTTGGGTTTCTTATATAAAATATAAGCATACACGCCACATTCAGAGTTCTGCTCCCTTTAACCAAACTTGTAGGTTCTAAAATTTCAGTCTATACGAACTATGCAGGGTTTAATGTTATTTATTTTGTTAATAATATTATAGCATATTTTAAATTATTTATCAATTTTTTTTTTTAATTTTACTTTAACATTTTTTCAATACCTAACTTTAATTAATTATTATTTTTTCCTCATTATACATATTTTTTTAAATTTACTTAATAATTTTATAAATTCATCTGGTATGAATTTTATTGCACGATTTAAAATATTTTTTGGTATTTCTTTATAATAAGCCTCTGCTATTGAAGAATTTATTGTTGTAATAGTATCTGTATCTCCTCCAAAAGATACTGCATTTCTAATGCTATCTTCGAAGTTTTTTGAATTTAAAAATGAAATTAACGCTGGTCTTACAGTTTCTTTTGCATCTGATGTATAAGTATATTTACTTCTATATGACTCCATTTCTTCGTGCAAATCATAATCGTATTCTTTCTCTATATATTCTAGTAATTGTTCCTTTGTATAATTATTTTTTAGTAAAAATATAGAAACTGCTACAATTTCTGATGCCATTATTGCTCCTTGCTCATTATGTGTTGGCATTATTGCATTATATACTAGACTTTTAAGTTCTCCTATATCTTTAGCATACCAGCCTATAACCGATACTCTCATCGCTCCACCATTTCCAGATGATTTTCTATATTCGTTTTTTGTGTTTGTAATCCAGTTCACAAACGGTTCTCCATATATTGTAGGGTTTCTATCTGGGTATTTTTTATAAAACATTTTTAATGCATCTATCATTTCATTTGGTTTATGATTAGTATGTAATAACCAATATATTGTTGCGAAAGATAATATAGTATCGTCTGAAAATTTACTTCTATCTGTAAACAATTCAAAATCCTTTGTCTTTAAATTGTATTTCTCATTTTCGTGAGTATATGAATTGCCAATTATATCTCCTACATAAAATCCATCCATATTTTAATCTCCTATATTCATAATTAAGGTGTTAAATCAAAACATCAAATTCACTACAAATTATATCATTTATTATACCAAATTGCTATTTTATTTAATTTTTTTTAATTTTACATATTTTTATTTTCATTATTATTACACTTTCATATTTGTTCATATATTTTATTTTCCTTTTCTTTTTATTTTTTAATACTTTAAATTTGCTTATATTCCCATTTTGACCACCTCCAAAATATAAAAACTTATGATTAATTATAATATTTTCATATTTACATATTTGAAACCGTGTTCTAAGTATGTTATAATATATTTATCAAGGTGTTGAGTGAAGCAACACCACTCAAGGAGGAATTGTATATGACATATTACATCATTGTTTCAGGTTTCGGTCCCGATGACTTATCTCTTAAGGTGCGGGAAAAAATCTCCGAAGGCTATCAGCCTTTTGGCAACATGGTCTATAGCAGCAATGGCTATTATCATCAACCCATGGTAAAATAAAACAAATCCACGTTACTTCACAACGTGGATTTTAAATTTTTTAATAAAAAAATACCATCCTTTTCAGAATGATATTCATATCTCTGTTCTAGTTCGAACAGATTAAACAATGGCTGGGGTGGTAGGATTCGAACCTACGCATCGATGGGTCAGAGCCATCTGCCTTACCGCTTGGCTACACCCCAATATATTACTTAAATACTATACCACTTTCTTATTGATAAGTCTAGTAATTTTTTATATATTCTATTATTTCTTTATAATTAGTTACAGGTATTGCTCCTTGTTTTATTAGTTCATTTGTTCCTTCACTATTAGCGGAATAAATATTTCCAGGAACAACAAATACATCTTTTCCCTGTTCTAAAGCAAAATCAACAGTTATTTTAGTACCACTCTTTTGTTGAGCTTCAACTACCAAAATGCCATTACTCAAACCACTTATTATCCTATTTCTTGCCGGAAAATTTTGTTTTAGTGGTTTAGTTCCCAATTTATATTCGCTAATTATTAATCCATCACTTTCTATTATTCTCTTATATAATTGAGTATTTTCCCTCGGGTAAACATTATCTAGTCCACTACCTAAAACTGCTATTGTTTTTCCTTTCTGATTTATTGCTCCAATATGAGCGCATGTATCTATCCCTTTTGCTAGTCCACTTATTACAGTAATGTCCTTTTCAGATAAATTAAAGGCAAATTCTTTTGAAACTTTTTCTCCATATGTGCTGCAGTTTCTTGATCCAATAATTCCAACTGACATTTTATTCAGTAGTTTAATGTTTCCTAAACAATAAATTCTCTTAGGTGGGCACTGTATGCTCTTTAATTTTTCTGGATAGAATTTATCTTCTAACTTAATCTCTATAATTTTTTGCATATAATATCCTCTATTTCTAAATAATATATGCTCCCTTTAAGTTTTTACATTTTCTTTGCTGCCTTTACAACGTTTTTCATCAACATTGCAATGGTCATTGGTCCAACCCCTCCTGGCACAGGTGTAATATAACTAGCCTTTTTAGCCACCTCTTCAAAGTCAACATCACCAGTTACTTTTCCTTCTGAATTTCTATTAATTCCTACATCAATTACTGTTGCCCCTTCTTTTATCATATCACTAGTTACAAATTTAGTTTGTCCAATTGCAGAAATTAAAATATCTGCTTTTTTTGTAATCTCTTTAAGATTTCTTGTTTTAGAATGACAAACTGTTACTGTTGCATCTTTATTTAATAAGCATTTAGCTAGTGGTTTTCCTACAATATTACTTCTTCCAATTATAACTGCATTTGAGCCTTTAATCGGTATTTTATATCTTTCCAACATCTTTATTATTCCATATGGTGTACAAGATATAAAACAATCCTCATTTAATGAAAGTTTTCCAACATTTACAGGATTAAATCCGTCAACATCTTTTTTAGGAGATATCATTTCGAATATTCTATTTGCATTTAAATGTTCTGGAAGTGGACTTTGCACTAATATTCCACTAATAGTTGTATCATTGTTCAGCTTTTCTATCAACTCAGATAGTTCTTCCATTGTTGTTTCTTTTTTTAAGATATGTTCTTCGTATTCTATGCCTGTAACTTCACATGCCTTGTTTTTATTTCTTACATATATTTTCGAAGCACTATCATCTCCAACTAAAACAACAGCAAGTCTTGGAACTATTCCTTCTCCCTTCAATATATTTACTTCTTCTTTTATTGAATTTTTAATTTCCTTTGCTAATTCTTTTCCATCTATAATTACAGCCATTTTTTTACTCCCTTATAATATATTTAAATGTTCCAACACAATCTTAACAGCTAAGGCAATTAGTATTATTCCTCCAATAATTTCAGCATTTTTTCCATACTTTTTGCCACAAGCCTTTCCCATTTTAACTCCTATTGTTGACATTATAAATGTTGTAATTCCAATTATTACACTCGCCTCGATAATGTTTACATTAAAAAAAGCAAATGTTATTCCTACAACAAAAGCATCAATACTAGTTGCAATAGCCAATATAATCATTTCTTTATGTTTCAATTTATTGCTACTTTCATCGTCATTTCCTGTTATTGCTTCCCTTATCATATTTATTCCTATAACCGTAAGTAAAGCAAATGCAATCCAGTGGTCATACAATGCAATTATTTCTTGAAAACTCTTTCCTATTAAATAACCTAACATTGGCATTATTGCTTGGAAAAATCCAAAATAGGCACCTACAACTATTGAATCTTTAGCTGTTGTTTTTTTTAGTGCTATCCCCTTGCATATAGCCACAGCAAAAGCATCCATAGATAGGGCTATTCCTAGTATAATTATCTCTATTACTTTCATAATCATTCTCCATTATGTATTACTAACTAAATATTATTCTATAAATATTTATCTATGATATTTTTTATAAAAAAGAAGGTTTTACCCTTCTTTTTTAATCAACGAAATTAAATTCATCCTTAAATTTTTCTTTGAATATTTCAAATACTTTATTTAATACTTCTTCGTCATCAACACTTACATAAGATTCTTCATCTTCTGATTCAGTATCTTCAACTTTTAAAATTACCACTTCATCTGCATCTTCTGCATCTTCCATTGGTAATAATACAACATATTCTTCTCCTTCATATTCGATTAAATCTAAAAATTCAAATTCAACTTCATTTCCATCCTCATCATTAAGTATTACTGTATTATCCATCTCTTCTTCTGAGAAGTTTGTTGTTTCTTCATTATCGCTCATTTTATTTTCTCCTTTCAAATTTATATATATAATTGTATTTCTACAACACTAATGACTATTTTTATTAATATACATTTCAAGAATGTATACAGCTGATATTGTATCAACAATGTTTCTTTTATTTCTATTATTAATATTTAAAAAATTCATAGTTTTATGGGCCGCAACAGTTGTTAACCTTTCATCTATTGTTGCAATCTTAATTTTATTAAATTTGCACTTTAATTTATTAATAAATGCATTTGTTATATCTACTCTTTCTGACGAAGTTCCATTTAGATTATATGGCATTCCTATTACAAATGTAGAAATTTCGTATTGATTAGTTATTTCTTCTAATCTTTTAAGTACAATTTTATCATTTCCTTTATGGTGTATTGTTTCCAATCCTTGAGCAGTTATACCAAGCAAATCAGTAATAGCAATACCAACTCTGCTGTCTCCATAATCAATTCCTAATATTCTCATATATTATTCTATTCCTATATAGTTCTTAAGCATATTCTCTAGTAGTTCATCTCTTTCAATCTTTCTAATTAAGTTTCTTGCATCATTATAACTAGTTATATAAGTTGGATCACCAGATAATATATATCCAACTATTTGATTAATTGGATTATAGCCTTTTTCCTGTAAAGCTTTATATACCTCTTTAAGTATTTCTTTTGTTTTTACATTTTTCTCTTTTTCAACTGAAAAGCTCATTGTTTTATCAAAGTTCATATTAACCTCCTTATTTTTATATTAAATTGAATTAATATCAGACTCATTTTTATCTGCATTATCAAGATATTCTTCTAATTTTTTATTTATGCTTTCAAGTGCAGTGCCTTTATAGTATGTAGATAAAACCATATTCAACTTAGGTCTAACATATGAAGTTTTCTTATCACTTTTTTTAGTATTTTTATCTTCATTGTTATTTAGGTTATAAAAATCTATTTTTAAATTTTCAACATTATTTTTTAATTCCTGTAGAAAATTTGCAGTTCCTTCAATTTCCACTCCTGGAAATGCAATCAAAAATTTAGGTCCCATATATCTTACAAAGATATATTCTGGTGAAATACTATTTTTTATAAAGTTACTAACTTCTGTTATAACATTATTTCCTGTTTGCCTATTTACTTTATCATTAATTTCCTCTAAATTAATAATTCTAAACATGCATATAATTGAAGTTGAATAACTATCTATTAAGCTTTTTCCTTTTCCGTATAAGTATTCAACACTATTAAGCTGTGAAAATAAATCTTTTCTGCTTAAACTTTCTAGAGTTGACTGATAAGAAATCGAATTAATAGATGTAAGAATGTTATCTTTTACTACTTCCAAAATAGTTGTATCTGTTTTGTCAAATGCATGTGGTTGTCCACTTTCTATTATCCAATACCCTATATAGACATTATCAATATACAATGGAAAAAATATTGCTGACTTAGCTCTACCAAATTCAAGTTTTTGATATGGAAGTTTTTCTGATTCATTGTTAACTGTAATATACTTTGGAGTTGCAGTAGTTATACTATCCATAAATATTTCTTCGTTCTGTAGATTTTTAAGTGTATCCCAATGTTTCTCATTAACATTTGTTGCTTTAATCGCATATTCAGCTCCATCAAATATTACAATTGTAGAATACTTTATATCATATTTTTCTATTAATATATTGTTTATTTTATTAATTTTTTCATTTACTGATTCTTCTTTGCCAATTGTATTCATAAACTCCTGAAGTACATTTAAGCTTGTTATTTTCTGACTTACATTCTTATATTGCTCTATTTTTTTATTTATTATAACATTATAAGTCAATAATGCTAAAACTATAATAACTAATATTACTATAATTACAATCATTCTACAGAATTCACCCCATTTTTTAAGTTCATTTAATATTTGTTCTTCATTTGTTGTAGTGTTTTATTAATATCTGATGAAAACTTTTCATTTGAATAGTTTCCTGCATAATTTCCAAAAGTTCTATTATTTGAGTTTAAAAGTGGATACACCATATTTGCTAATTCTTTTAATTTTAATGTAAAGTTTTTTGAATAACCACTCAATGTTATTTGACAATCAAGCATAGCCTCCAAATACTTTGAATATACCTCATATTCAAAAGGTATTGTGCAATATTTAACAATATCTTTGTTAAATAGTTCTGTCATAAAAGACATTGCTGGATCGTTATAAAATGCAAGTCCACCAATAATTGCTTTGCTTGTTAGTCCTCTTACTTTAACTTCTTTGTTAATTACAATTCTTATTTTCTCATTATTTAATATATTTTTTGCTTTAAGATCCCTCAAAAACGCTGTCATAGGTTGTATTGTTAGTATATCAAGTGTTTGCACAATATATATTTCTTGAGCTATCTCAAAGAAGTTAAGTGGTGTATTAAAATCTGCATCAATTAAAATAACTGAATATTTATTAGATAATGCAGAAATTATTCCATCAGCATTATTTAAATTTATATTGTCACCAGGAAGTGCAGTAAATACAGATAAATTTCTATCTGCTTCAATTCCACGTACAATACCATTATTTAGGTTTTTTATAGACTCATATGCTATTTTTCTAAGCTTATCTTCATTATTTGTATACACATAGTAAGAATTTCTATTTTGTGTTAAATCTAATATTGCTGTTTTAATGCCAATATTTGATAAGTATTTTCCAAGATTATTTACTAAAAATGATGTACCATTTTTGGTTGTTCCAACAAATATAACTGTTTTTTTATCTTTAGAATAAATATTATTGGAGTAATTATTTGGTCTTTGTAAATTATTATAATTTGAAAGTTGCACATTTGATGTTTTGTCAGATGCAAAATTATTATCACGTATTGGTCTAATTGTTTCTGAATCTATACTATCAAATGTTGATGGTTGACTATAATATTTACTAGTAGGTTCACTAATTTCATCAAAGTTTGAAAATGCATCTAAGTTATTGTCATCTAAATTGTAAGTTACATTTTTATTTGTATTCTGTTTTACTGGCTCTGCATTATTTTCATCATCAAATCCAGGTAACGTCTCTTCTTCCTCAATATCATCAAATCCTGGTAAAGTACTCTCTTCTTGAACATCGTCAAATCCTGGCAAAACATTTTCTTCTTGAATATCATCAAACCCTGGTAGAGTTGTACCATCATCTATATCATCAAAATCTTCAAATTTAGTTGGATTTTGCTTTTTGCTTTGTATTCCTGGAAGGAAGTCATCATTCATATCAAGCTCTTCATTAGCTTTAACTTGAACTTGTTTTCTAGGTCTGCCTCTTCCACGTTTTGGCACATTAATTTTTGTATCATCAACTTCTACTACTTTCTTAGGTCTACCTCTTCCACGTT
Source organism: uncultured Clostridia bacterium (assembly GCA_934130435.1). GTDB lineage: Bacteria > Bacillota > Clostridia > TANB77 > CAG-508 > HGM13634. The sequence continues at coordinate 15,010 of CAKOYB010000002.1, read as the reverse complement.
TCTTTGGTTGTTCTAGATTTTCAATTGTCTGCTCAGTAGCGTCTTGTTTATTAATACTTGTTTTATTGGTATTTGTAACAAACTTATCTAAATCTTCAATTTCAATATTTTGTTCTTCATTATTATTATATTGAATTGTTTTTTGAATATCTAAATCTGTATTAATGTTTTCTGCTATTTTTCTAGTACCCAACTTTTTTGCAGCTTTTGTATTAACAGCAGAAGGTACTATTACTGGTTTTGAAGGTCTACTATTTGTTTTCTGATTCAAAAAGCCTATCTCTAACCCTTGTTTTTTTATCTGTGTTTGTTTTCTTATTGCACTTTCTCCACTGAAAGTAATCAATGATTGATATTTGGGACTACCAGCTTCTAGCGCTGCCTTTACATTTAGTGGTAGAAACTTTATTATTATTTTCAACTGTCTATCATTGTATTGAGATGCAATTTTATCAAAGCTTTCTATAAATTTATCTTCATTTTTTCCTAATTTTTTGTAATAATTAATTATATTCTGAATTTCCGCTTCACTTACACTATTTTCATCTTCACTTTGATAGTTTACTTCATTTGATTCAATTTTATAATAAGCTTTAGCATCCTTTTTGCTTCTTGGTTTATTCATTAATTGACATAAATTAGCTATATTTCTGTCGTTTCCTAATAAAGCATTATAAATTCCTATTCCAAATAATTTAACCAATATTGCATCTGATTTGCTTCTTCTCTCACCGCAAATAAGAATAATAGGAATATCTCCATCGCTTCCAGTTGCCTCATCACTAATATTGTCAAGTTTTTCAAAAATAAATTTATCTATAGCATCATAGTTATTATTAGCAAATGGTTCTAGGTCTTCGCTAATAACTATTCTATCATACGATTTGTCTCTTTGTAGCTCTTTTATAATTGCATTAAAATAATACACATTTTTAAAAGAGATTATCTCTTTGTATTCTTTCTGATATTTCTTTACTATTTGAGAAGAAATTTCTTCTCTATTAACAGCAAATAATACTTTCATTTGTTATCCCCTCCAATTTCGTACGACTATAGCAAATACTAATGGTAGTATTTGACATATAACAAAAATAGTGACTAAAATAATCATCAAGCTAAATCCTTGTTCTCTTAACTCTATTCTCCTAATTCCTATGATATATTGGTATATTGCTGCTAATGCAATCCCTGCAAAGCAGAATGGTATACTGTAAATTCTAATTTTATTTAATATATACGCTGTCATTCCATATGGTTCTTTTCCATATAAATCGTTATAATCTTTTATTTCTTTTAATTCTCTATCTTTAATTTCTACTATTGTGCTTTTGGTTTCATTATCTACTTGTTGAGATGAAGCAAATACATTTATATTTAAGATTGAAAGCACTAATATTATAGTTAATAATATTGACATTATTTTTCTCATTATATTTCTCCCTTCAAGTTCGGCATATACTATTTTTACTTATAATATCATACACTACAATAATTAAAAAAACAAGTTTTATTTCAACTTTTTTTGTTATAATTTACAATATAAATAATTCATCCATTTATAAACTGCATTACTCCAATTTTTATCTGTTGCATACTTTGTATTTACCGCTTTTATTGTATTTCCATAATAAAATTTTCCTGTAGCTACTTCGTCATTATATATTTTTGTTCCTTTAGGGTTCAAATAATGCTTTGTAAGTACTCTGGCTATCATATCTATACTTGCTGCATACTCATTATATTTATATGCACTCGAATATGCATTTTTATCATATGCTCCATACCCAAACAAATTCTTTTTGTTTCGAGCTAATTTTGATGTTCCCCATGAACTTTCATGTATACCTATGGCTGCTACAAATACACCATTTATATTGTATTGTTGCTCTATATAATAAAAATATTCTGCATTGTCTTGAAACACTTTGTATTTGTCATTCTTATTGTTAGATAATATTTTTTTAAAGTCATCTACTGTTAATCCGCTCTTTTTATTTAATTTAATATTCTTTTCTATCTTATTATTCTTATTTGAACTTGAACTTTTACTATTACTTCCTGTTCCAACTTGTATTATTTCATTAATTGATTGCTTAGTTATTCTTCTTCCTATCTGTTCATCAGATACTAATTCCTCTCCTTTATATATTTTTCTTATAATTAATTCTTGTTCTCCATCTTGTCCTTTTTGAATAACTTTAGTTTTTCCCTTATTGAGTTGATTAGTTTTTACATATTCGGTCTGGTATTCTAATTCAACAGTTTCTGTTAATATTTCTTCTCTTTGTACTTTATTTAAATTATTCTGAACTATATTTTCTATTTCTTCATCTTCGTTAAACCATTCGATTTCGTTTGTATTACTTTGCAATTCAGATATACTTACGACTTCAATATTTTTAGATAGATTAAAATCTACTAATTTTGATATTAGCACTAATATAGCTATAATAATTATTACACCTATTATAATTGATATAACTACTTTTTTACCAGTATTATCATTTATCTTAATTTTTTTCATATGTTTTCTCCTAGAAATATTGTAATTATATTTTATTTTTTTGTCAATTATTGATTTTGTTTGTAATCTAATATAAAATATCTTAATAAAATGTAAAAATATTTTGGAGTGTATCTTATTATGAGACGAGATATAAATTCTAGGAAAAGAAATAAAATTAAATTTAATAATTTAAACAAAAAAACTTTAATTGTTATTAGCATTTTACTTATAACAATCATCATTATTGTATTTTTTCTAATATTAACTATTTTCAAACACATTTCTGCATCGAACTTTGAAAAATATTTTTCTGAATTATCTTTTCAAAATACAGAATCAGACTTTTCACTTAATAAAATATCAGTAATATCGTCCGCCACTGCTGAAACATCAATAAAAAATGTATCTTTTATAAACTTAAACATTTCGCAATTCAGTGATATAGGTATTTATATAAATAACCATAAAAATACAGTTATAAAACGAATCTACATTGATGACATAATGTTGTCTAATAATGAACTTGGTTCTACTTGTCTATATCAAAAAGAGTTTAATGATATTGGTATCTGTTCATATTCAGATGACAAAGCTTTAAATAATATGTCTGATTTAAATATTCCAAAAGATTCAAATCCTGTCTGTATTGGCTTCTATAACAAGAATATAAAAACGGATTACATTGTTTCCACAAGTGATGAACTATTAGATATAAATGGAACTTTGTTAAGAAAAGCTAATATACCAAAATCAAGTATTAAAGTTAATATTAACTTTAATCTTCATATTATCACATCTTCTGATGAGCACTATGTTTGCAATATTAACTTTGATATTCCTTTCGAAGATAATGCTGGAAATAGTATGTATGATTCCGGATATATAATAAGAACATTTACAGACTTAGATAACTATAAATTCTTAAAAATCTCAGTAGATTAATCTACTGAGATTTTACTATTTTAAAAAAATCATTGCAATTGTACCAGAAATGGCAATCAGAAATCCTACTATTTTAAATCCTGCTGTAGCATCATTTTGATCTCCAAATGAAAATAGTTTTTTAGTAAGTAATCGTGCATCAAATATCATTATAACACCCATCACTATAATTAATAATACTAATATTTTTAAAATTATTGTTCCCATTGTTTCTCCTATAAATCAATTCTATTTTTATATTTATCATCTATCATAAGTTTAAGTTTAGCATTTTTTTCTTTTTTTAGCAAGGGATCATCATTTAAAATTCTAATACATAAATTTTGTACCAATTTTAATGTTGGCATATCCTCAAATAAATTTGCAATTTTAAAATCTGGTATTCCATGTTGTTTTGTTCCAAAGAAATCTCCTGTTCCTCTCAGTTCTAAATCTTTTTCAGATATTAAAAATCCATCATTAGAATCTTGCATAACTTGCATTCTTTTTCTTATTAACTCTGAATTTCCTTGGTATACTAGAATACAATAAGATTTATACTCTCCTCTTCCAACTCTTCCCCTTAGTTGGTGCAGTTGTGCTAATCCAAATCTTTCTGCATTTTCTATTACCATAATACTTGCATTCGGAACATTTACTCCAACTTCAATAACAGTTGTTGAAATTAATATATCAATTTGTCCATCTTTAAATTTTTGCATTATTTCATCTTTTTCTTTTTGTTTTAACTTACCATGCATATATGCAACTCTATAATCTTTAAATATTTCTTTTTGGTATTTATCAAATAGTTCTATAACAGATTTTGCTTCTATATCTTCATTTTCTTCTACCAATGGACATACAATATATGCCTGTCTTCCTTCATCAACTTGCTTTTTTATAAAGTTTTGTATTCTTTGCTCCATTGATTTATTTACAGCATATGTTTCTATCTTTTTTCTGTTTGGAGGTAATTCATCAATTATAGATATATCTAAATCTCCATATAAAATCAACGCTAATGTTCTTGGAATCGGTGTAGCTGTCATTACTAATACATCTGGATTTTTTCCTTTTGAACTTAATATACTCCTTTGTCTTACACCAAATCTATGTTGTTCATCTGTAATTACTAATCCTAAATTCTTAAACACCACTGTATCTTCTATTAGAGAATGTGTACCAATTAAAATATCTATTTCTCCATCTTTTAACTTTTTTAATATTGTTTCTTTATTTTTCTTAGTAGTATTTCCAATTAGTAATTCAGATTTAATATTAAACTTATCTAAAATCTGTTTAAAGCTCTCTAAATGTTGAGATGCTAAAATTGATGTTGGTGCCATAATAGCTACCTGGTATCCAGAAATTACAGCTTTATATGCTGCAATAATTGCAACAACAGTTTTGCCAGATCCTACATCTCCTTGCAAAAGTCTGTTCATTGCTTTATTAGATTCCATATCATTATCAATTTCTTCTAATACTCTTATCTGTGCTTTTGTTAATTTAAATGGTAATTTATTAATAACGTCAGACATCTTTGCATCTTTATTAAAGCATATACCACTCTCATTATTTTTATATTTATTTTTAAGAGTTAATAGCAAAAGTTGCATTGTAAGTAACTCTTCAAATACTAATCTTTTTCGCGCATTATCAAATTCATTAAAATTATTCGGAAAATGAATTTTTTCTATAGCTTCTTTTATTTTTAGTAGATTGTACTCTTTTAATATGTATTCTGGTATACTTTCGTTAATCTTATCTTTTACTGCTAATAACGAATTTTCAATTATCTTTCTTATTGTATTTTGATTTAAGTTATATGTTAAAGGGTATATAGGTATAATTCTTCCTGTTTTGTTAGACTTTCCTTTTTCTTCAAATATTGGCGAATTCATTTCATATATTCCAATTTTTTGATGTACTTTCCCATAAAATCTATACTCTTGTCCCAATTTAAAAATAGTCTTTAAATATGGCTGATTGTACCATATTAATTCGCAAGTTCCGGTATCGTCTCTTACTATTAATTTATATATTGTCATATTTTTTTTATATGTTCGTATTTCATTTATTTTAGATACTACAATTCCTTCAATTAGACATTCTTGCCCATCAGATACTTCGTTTATTTTTATAGCTTTGCTTCTATCCTCATATTCTCTAGGATAATATGTTATTAGATCTTTCACAGTAAAAATATCTAACTTGTTTAATAATTTAGCTCTATTAGGTCCAACTCCTTTAACGTATTTTACATTATCTGTTAATTCCAATTTTATTCTCCTTAGCTTTAGAAAATATAAAAGAGCAAAATATAATTAAATATTTGCCCTAATATTTTTAATGTTCTAATTCATTTTCTTCTTCATTTATTTCTATTTCTTCCGTCACCTCAAACCTTGGTGGTTTTTCTACCGTTCGTATTTTATTTATTCCTGTCTTAGTTTTTTTGTTAGAATTTACTCTTTTTATCTCTGGAAGGTCCATCACAATTACCCCATTTGCCACTTTTGCTTTTTTATCTAACATTCTTTTAATGTCTTCTAGATCCCTAGAAAGTTGATCTATTTTATCATCTATTTCTCCATTTTTTCCAAAAAAATTCTTCATTAAATCTTTTAAGCTCATTTCTAATTGTTCCTCTCATAAAATATAACTATTTTAATATTAACATAATTTTAAATAAAAATCAAGTTTTTCACTATTTTGTTTTATATATATTATAATTTTACTTCATATTCATATGTACATACTATTTTAGGTTTTGATGTTGTTTCACTTATATCTTGATTAATTCTGAAAATTCTCTGTCTTTTTAGTTCTATTTTATACAAACTCATATCAAATAAAACTTTATCACTTATATTCATTCCATCTGGAAGAGTACGATTGTAGTTGTCATAATACATTATATTTGTATAATATATTACTTTTGCCTTTTCTGGAACAGTTATTCTATATAAATTTATTTTCTCATGTTCTATTGACTTTTCTAAAGCATTCTTTGGGTCAATATGAAAAATTTCCAAATTATCTGTATTTAACTTATCTGGCATAGAGGTATAAATATTTATATCTATGTTATTTTGCGATTTTTCTAAAGCTTCATTTATATATTTATTTAATTGCAAAATTCTTTCTGAGTAATCTTCTTTTCTCATATCAGGTGACATTCCAATTATTTTAGATATATCTTTTTTAGATTCACGATGACTTTTATTTCCTAACACACTTACTTTTGTTTTATCCTCTTTAACGTTTCCAAAAATATCAAAATTGCTTTCATTGTATACAATTTCATTATTCTTAGTTAATTCATATTTTAGTTTTTCAAAATCATCTTCTTTAATTTGTCCATTGTTTTTTATAGTATTTAGGCTATCTATAATTTTTGTACCTGCTACAAACACTGCATCACATTCTTCTTTTGTCATGTTTTTTTTCTGAAGTCTATCTATTTCTATTCCATAATCTTCTAAATCTGTTTCGTATTCAAAGACTCTTTTTAGTTTTTTTGTTTCTTTGTTTTCAGTCTTCTCCTTTCCTGAGTTTAGTCCAATAGTTTCATCTTTGTTAGTAAACTTCCAAAATTCAAATATGCTTTTTCTATGTTCTTCAATTTTATCTATAAATAAAGTAGCATTTTTAATTTTCGCTTCTAGTCTTTTAATTTTTTCATTAATAGCTTTTATATCTTGTTTTATATTCTTATTCTTCAATATTATTCTATTGTGTTCAATACAAACATTAATTAAATCTTCAATTGTATATAGGTCTTTTTCAATTATTATATTATTAGATATTTCTTTTTCAACTTCTATATCACTCTTTTCTTCTTTTTCCTCTTTTTTCTTTCTGAATTTATTGTTTTTTCCTTTAAAGAAATATTTGATTCTTCCAAAAATAGAATTTTTACATTCTAAATATGTTGCAACTTGTTTTTCTCTAAAAACATATTCAAGATTTTTATTTCTTTCGGTTTCTTTTAATTCTATTAACTCTTTTTCTAATTTTTCTTTTTCTTTAAAAACATATTTCAGGTCTTGTGCATGTTTTCTATATTCGTCTTTTATAAATTTTGAAAGCATTTTAAAAGAAATTATTTTTGAATTATATTCAAATATAAGTTCTCCCTCTTCTCCAATTAGTACTTCAAAATCATAAAAGAATGGAAGTTCAGTTTTTAGTATGAATAGTGCTTTGAGCAATTGATAAAATTTTACAGCATCATCTTTAGTTTTTAATTCCAATTTATAAAAACTTTTAATTTTATCATAAACCTCTGTCAATCCAGTAACATGCATTACCAATTCATTTTCCTTATCAAATACTTCGTAGATCTGAGGCCAGTGCTTTGTAAAAATCCAAATATATTTTTCTAGGTCACTTATTTCGGATTTTTTTAAATATCTTTTAGTATAATCTTCATAGCAAATCGGAACATATATATACTCATCTTTCCCACTTTTTTTACATTCTATTTGTTTTTTTATTAAGTAAAACATAGCGCTATAATCTTGATCTTCTGTTGTTATCATCATAAAGTATTTTCCAGTAAATTCAGAAAAATATATTTCCCACAAATAATTATCTTCATACTTTACCTTAAACGGTACTTTATTTCTAAACTCAATTTGTTCTTGCTCAATATGCTCTATTTCGTCCTTGTTCATATTTTCTATCATTTTAAGAAACTTTGCGCTGTTAACTAAGTTTTCCTCATTATTGGTATCTAAATAGTTACTAATATGTAAAGCCTTTGAATACTTTTCAGACAAAGAATTCAATCTATTTGTAGGAGTTAACAGTATTTGTATATCACTAATTTTTAAATACTTGTATACTTTAAAATTATTATCATCATAAGCTTTTGTTGGTTTATAATTTAAGTCATGATATTCAAGTAAAAAATCCGGGGGATTTTCTAAATCTAAACCTATAAATTTTAAATTGTTTACAATTGTTTTTTCTTCATTTGTAACTTTTTCCATTTGTAGTCTCCTTTCTCATAATTCTATAAATAATCTTCTTTTTTGTCAACGATATCATAATAATATATTTTTATTTTTTTCTGTTTTTTTGTTTATTTTTTTTACTCATTATGATAGAATAATGTCGAATTATTTTTAGTTTTATCTGGAGGTTTTTATGGAATTTAAAAAATGTAATCGCTGCGGTAGTTTCTATGTTTCAAATTATAATGTATGTTGCAATTGCTTAGCCAAAGAAAGAGCTGATATTAATAAATTTAAAACTTTTATAGGAGAAACAAATATTGATAATTTATCATTAAATAGTATTTCTATAGAAACTGGCATTTCAAAAAGAAATTTAAACAGATTTTTAGAATCTGACGATTTTATTGATATTGCAAATAAAATAAACTTAGATTAAAACTGTAAGCATATGCTTACAGTTTTTCTTTAATTCTATCTTACATAATTTTCGATTTCTTCTTTTATATCGTTCATAAATTCTTTAAAATTCTTTTCCCCTATATCTCCGTTTTTTCTTGAACGAACTCCTACTGTTTTATTTTCTTTCTCTTTATCTCCAACGACAAGCATATAAGGTATCTTTTGAAGTTGTGCTTCTCGAATTTTATATCCAATTTTTTCTTGTCTATCATCAAGTTCTACTCTTATTTTTGCTTTTTGTAATTCTTCTTTTATTTTGTTTGCATATTCTACATGTGCATCTGCTATTGGAAGTATTTTTACTTGTACTGGTGCAAGCCATGTTGGTAGATTTCCTTTTGTTTCTTCAAGCAAAAATGAAATAAATCTGTCTGATGATCCTAAAATAGCTCTATGAATAACAACAGGTCTATGTTCATTTCCATCTTTTCCAACATACTTTAAATCAAATCTTTCTGGTAATGCGAAATCTAATTGGCATGTTGGAATTGTTACGTCATGTCCTAAAGCTGTTTTTATTTGAATATCTATTTTAGGTCCATAGAATGCTGCTTCTCCTTCGGCTTCATAAAAATCTATATTCAAATCTTTTAATATTTCTCTTAGCTGTTTTTCTGCTGTTTCCCACATTTCGTCATTATCTATATATTTTTCTTTGTTGTTTTTATCTCTTAAAGAAAGTCTAAAAGCAAATCTATCTCTCTCAAAGCCCATATCCTTAATATAAACTTCAAATATTAGATTTATAACCTTTCCAACCTCTTCTTTTATTTGATCTGGTCTTACAAATAAATGTGCATCATTCTGGCACATTTGCCTAACTCTTTCTAGTCCACATACTGCTCCTGAATTTTCGTATCTAAAATCATGTGCAAGTTCTCCTATTTTAATTGGCAAATCTTTATAAGAACGTAGTTCATTTTTATACACTAGCATGTGGTGAGGACAATTCATTGGTCTTAAAACTAATTCTTCATTTTCCATTTTCATAACTGGAAACATATCATCTTTATAGTGATCCCAATGTCCACTTGTTTTATATAAATTTGTTGTTGCTAAGCTTGGTGTATAAACATGATTATACCCAAGTGATAACTCTTTATCTTGTATATATCTTTCTAAAGTTCTTCTAATTGTTGCTCCATTTGGTAAATACATTGGAAGTCCTGAACCAACTAATGGGTGTGTCATAAATATTTTTAAATCTCTTCCAATCTTTCTATGATCTCTGCTTTTTCTATCTTCAAGCAATTCTAGATGTTCTTCTAATTGGCTTACTTTTGGAAAAGAAATTGCATAAATTCTTTGTAACATCTTATTGTGCTCATCACCTCTCCAATAGGCTCCAGAAGATGATAAAATTTTTACTGCTTTTACTTTACCAGTACTCATTAAATGTGGTCCTGCACAAAGATCTGTAAATTCTCCTTGTTTATAGAAAGATATAACTTCTCCTTCTGGTAATTCTTCTATTAATTCAACCTTATAATCCTCGTTTTTATCTTTCATTAATTTAATTGCTTCAACTCTTGGAAGTTCAAATCTTTCAATTGCTAAATCTTCTTTTATTATTTTCTTAATTTCTTCTTCAATCTTTGCTTTATCTTCATCTGTAAAAGGTTTTTCTGTGTCAAAATCATAATAGAATCCTTCGTCTATTGCTGGTCCAATTGCAAGTTTAACATCTGGAAATAGTCTCTTTACAGCTTGTGCCATTATATGTGATGTAGTATGCCAATATGCTTTTTTGCCGTCTAAATCAGACTCAAATGTTAATATTTCTAATGAACAGTCTTCGTTAATAGCAGTTCTTAAATCTTTAACTTGGCTATTAACTTTTCCTGCAGTTGCAACTCTTGCTAGTCCTTCACTAATTCCTTTCGCTATGTCTAAAATTGACATACCACTTTCTACTTCTTTAACACTTCCGTCTTTTAAAGTAACCTTAATCATCTTTACCATTCCTCCTTAATATAAATTAATGCACTCCTAAGAACATATAAATATATTCTTAGGAGTGCATTTTACACACGGTTCCATCCTATTTTTTACTTAATTAATAATTATAACGTAATTAACGTCTAGTTTTTTTCTAGAAACAATTAAGCTAGTTTTTCAAATATGTTTTATTATAGTAACTTTCAGCCTATGATTACTACTCTCTTTAATTAACCTCTATTTTACTTTGTCTTAATTATAGTTTTTATAAATAATATTATACTTTGTATGTTTACGTTTGTCAATATCAATTATACATTCATATATTAATATATATCAAATTAAGGAGGTTTTTTATGTATAGTGTTGCTATTGTAGGTGCTACTGGTCTTGTTGGAAGATGTATATTAAAGGTTTTAGAAGAAAAAAACTTGGCAACTATTAAAGAATATGTTCTATTTTCTTCTAAAAAGTCTGCTGGAACTGTAATAAATTTTATGGGAAAAGATTATATTGTTCAAGAATTAACTACAGAAACTTTTAAGAATAAGCATTTTGACTTTGCAATCTTTTCTGCTGGCGGTGATACCTCAAAAAAATATTCTCCTATAGCTGCTCAAAACGGTTGTATTGTAATAGATAATAGTAGTGCATTTAGAATGGATCCAAATGTTCCATTGGTAGTTCCCGAAGTAAACCCTGAAGACATACAAAATAACAAAGGAATTATTGCAAATCCAAACTGTTCAACCATCCAAGCTGTTCTTCCATTAAAAGCTTTAGATGATTTTTATGATATTAAAAGAATTGTATTTTCTACATATCAAGCTGTTTCAGGTGCTGGGAGATTTGGAATTGAAGACTTAGAAAATGGTATAAAAGGATTAGAAAACAAAAAATTTCCACATCAAATTTTTAACAATTGTCTGCCTCACATAGATTCTTTTTGTGATAATGGATACACAAAAGAAGAAGAAAAAATGATTAATGAAACAAGAAAAATCCTGCACAAACCTAATTTATTAGTAACTGCCACTGCAGTTCGTGTACCAGTTTTTAATAGTCATAGTGAAAGTATTAATATTGAATTTTATAATGAAATTGAATTAAATGAAGTAAAAAACATACTTGCTAATTTTCCAGGAATAAAAGTATTAGATAACATATATGAAAATGTATATCCTTTATCTTCTTTAGCAAGTGGCTTTGATGATGTTTTAGTTGGACGAATACGAAGAGATTTTAGTGCTAAAAACGCTATTAATATTTGGGTTGTAGCAGATAATATAAGAAAAGGTGCTGCTACAAATGCTATTCAAATATTAGAACAATTAATATAAGATAAAAAAACTCTCTTCCCGCTTTTGGGAAGAGAGAATCATTTGATTAATCATCATCGTCCTCGTTAGTTTTGTTGCTGATAACATAATCTTCTGATTTTTGTTTTGCTTTACCTGCAAGGATACCAATCTCAAGCAGGAGAATTCCTACAAATGTTGCAATGCCAATTGCGAATATCAGTTCTTTTGAAAGGGGCTTTCCACCCCAAATTGCTCCAGCCATCACTGAACTCACAATCAAGAACATCATTTGTAACAACCGTACGAAAAACATTATTATGCCTCCTTAATATTTTTTGATAATTATCGTACTCTACTTGTATATCAACAAGTTATTATATTTATTATACACCATTTTATATTTTATGTCAATTTATGCAATTTTATTGTACTGTGTATATATCGTAGTTTTCATTTCTTATTAAATAATCAAAATTTCCATCACCGCTAATATTAGTTGAAGCAGAATATGCGTTTCCTTTTTTAGTACCTGGAAATAGATAATTCTCTAAAATATAACCTTTTTCTGATTCTGTATTAGATTCATTACCTTCTATTACAACCTCACATGCATTTCCTGGTGTTATATCAATTTTCTCTTCTCCAATATAAACGTATATTGGTTCAAAATTTGTTACTATTTTTATAGGAATGCTAATTTGCTCTTGTACATTTTCTCCGGATTTTTGTTTTACACTTAATTTTACATCATTGTTTTCATTAACTATTGAATAAATAATTGCTTCACCATCTTTTGATTCAGATACATATGCCTTATTTAATACTTTTTTTGTATCAAGTTTTTCTTGCTCAATATTGTTTGAATAATTTTTTAATATATCTAACTCATTACCTTTTGCATTTTCATATTTTTCTTTTGCCTTTTCTGCTTTTCCTAGAATATTATCTCCTGTTATTGCTCGTATACTTACAACTGCTAATATCAAAAGTATTATTATTGTTATTATTAAAGCAACTAATGTTATTCCTTTCTCGTTTTTTGTTAATTTCTTTTCCATATTTCTTCCCCCTTTTATTTTTTGCAACGCAAAAAGAGATGAACTTCTATCCATCTCTTTTAATATATCCAAAGTAAAGCAGCTTTGTTTTCTGCTTTATTATTATCTTTTAGATTACCGTGTGTGTGTGTGTGTGTGTGTGTTACAGCCTCAGTCGTTACAAGCTTTGTCATTTGTAATTTCTCCTTCTATATTTTTTCTTGCGTTGTCTTTTTCTTTAATTAACTGTTTTTATTATTACATAAGAAAGTTCAATTTTCAATAGTTTTATACCAAATTTAAATTGCAAATTATTACTTTGTCTAGCCTACCTTTTGTATATTTTTTAAACATAATAACATAAGTCACCCAACCTATATATTATTTTCGATGAATAAAAAAATTAATTGTTCGAGCTGCTTAGAACATTATATTTTTTTATGAAGAGAAAAAATATATAGGTTGGGTAATGCCATCTTTCTATAATTTATATTAATAAATAAAAACTAATTGTTCGTGCTGCCTAGAACATTTTATATTATAATTCAACTTTATTTCCATCCTTATCATATATATTTGTATAACTATTAATAGTATCTATTCCTTCAATTTTTTTAATATCTTCTGCTGTTTGATTAATATTTACAGTAGTCAAACTATTAGTACTGTTAAAACTGTCAGGGTCATTTGCTATAAATGTTATCGTACTTGGCAAATTTATAACCTTTAATTGTTTGCAACTGTTAAACATTAAGTCTCCAAGTTTTTGAACCCCTTCTAAAATAGTTGCACTTTCAATTCCTGCCCCGCCCAATGCTGTCGATCCAATAGTCTGGACAGATGATGGTATAACAATATCTTTTAAACTTGTACAAGCTGCAAATGCAATTTGTCCTAATGAAGTTAGTCCTTCAACTAAACCTACTTGTTTAAGTTCAGTACAATAGGCAAATGCTCCCATTCCAATTTTTTGTATTTCTCCTGGAATTATAACTGATGTAATTTTACTATAGTCTGTTGGTGTTTCTTCTTCAGTTTCCTCATTATACATCACTCCAGCAAAAGCCATGTCTCCTATTTCTGTTATTGAATCATCATCAATTTTGGTTGGAATAGTTAAATCTGTAATTCCATTATTTAATTTTGCTATTCCTGTTTCACTTAAACCTGTTATCTTTCCTCCTTGATGTGTAAAATCTGATGCTTTTGATATACCCTCACTACTACTTCCTCCATCTGCTTTTGAAACACCTCCATTTATAGAGATAGTATACTTATTACCATTTTCTAATATAGCCTCATAATTTGTTCCTTTTAGAATTACAGACTTTACTTTTAATCCCTCTCCTTCTAAAGCTTTTTTTAAACTTTCTGCATCTTTTATTGTTCCTGTTCCATCAATAAGTGCAGAATTCACTCCTCTTTTTACCTTTTCTTCCTCTTCTGCTTCAGAATACATATTCTTTCCTGCTTCTGCTTTTCCTAGAATATTATCTCCTGTTATTGCTCTTATACTTACTACTGCTAATATCAAAAGTATTATTATTGTTATTATTAAAGCAACTAATGTTATTCCTTTCTCGTTTTTTGTTAATTTCTTTTCCATATTTCTTCCCCCTTTTATTTTTTGCAACGCAAAAAGAGATGAACTTCTATCCATCTCTTTTAATATATCCAAAGTAAAGCAGCTTTGTTTTCTGCTTTATTATTATCTTTTAGATTACCGTGTGTGTGTGTGTGTGTGTGTGTTACAGCCTCAGTCGTTACAAGCTTTGTCATTTGTAATTTCTCCTTCTATATTTTTTCTTGCGTTGTCTTTTTCTTTAATTAACTGTTTTTATTATTACATAAGAATATTTGATTTGCAAGAGTTTTACA
>CAKOYB010000001.1 GCA_934130435.1 uncultured Clostridia bacterium | reverse complement strand
TTTAATTTATTTTGGTAATATCTTGTATTACCGCTTGGTCTCTTAAAGGATTTACTGTTTACTTTTCAATGTACTTTATGTTCCAATTTGTTGGAACTTCCAAATTATACTATGTTTTAAAACTAATGTCAAGACTTTTTTTTATTTTTTGTAAAAAAATAAAAAATCAGTAAATTTCATTGAATAAATTATATGTCTTTTTCTCTAAAAATATTACTAATCTTAATTAAAATATTTTTATTTTCATCAGTTTCAAACTAAATATAATTTTAGCACAATTTATGTATACAAGTCAAGACATTTTTCGATTTTTTTTATTTTTTTCTTAAAGTAACATTAATATCATTTTATATTTCTACAAGTATTATTTCATCTCCTATACATTTAATCTTTTCCCATGGTATTTCTATTTCTTCTTTACCTGCAAAAATATTAAACATCTTATTATTACCTGGCACAATTATTGAAGTTATAATACCAGTTTTTAAGTCTGCTGTTACATCTTGTACACACCCGTAATCTCTTAGCATCAGATATATTTATAACTTCTTTATGTTTAAAATCAAGTCCTTTTTCTCCCATTATTATCTCCTCAAATTATTTCTTATATAATATTTATGTAAAAAAAAAGGTTATATTACTTAAATAACTTTAAGTAATATAACCTTTTTTAAATGTTTTTATTTTTAATAAAATTTTCTTTAAATTCATCTGATAGAATATCCATTTCTATAGCATCATAATATTTGCCGTTTATAAAATTTGATTTTCTTCTTCTCCCATATTCTTTAAAGCCACATTTTTTATAACATGCCAAAGCTCTTTCATTGAACTCCATTAAATCTAATTTAATATTATTTAAATTTAAATAATTAAACCCATAATCCAGTATTAACTTTATTGCTTCAGTTCCATATCCTTTATTTCTCCCATTTTTGTCTCCAATAAAAATTCCAAGCGTTGCTCTCCTATTTATATTGCATATATTGTCCAAGCTAATTGTTCCTATTGCTTTATCGTCTTCTAGTCTAACTATCATAAATTTAATCTCACCATTTGAATTTTTTTCTAAGAATTTTTTCTCAGCTTCTATAGTAGTATTTATGCAACTTCTTCCTATATAGTCTGTTGTGTTAAAATCATTCATCCACTCTGTAAAAATTTCATAATCTTCTGTATTCATTGGTGATAAATAAATATTTTCTCCAACAAGTTTTTTAAAATATCTCATTAATTTTTCCTCCTTTTTTTAAAGCCCTCACGAAAGAATCTCTTAAGACTCCTCCGTAAGGGCTTTTCACTTACTTCTAGTGTAATAGCTATTATTAGCTACCTATATCGCTCGGATTTTTATTTCCTAGATATACTCTTAATATAGTAAATATTTTAACATGATTTGTTGTATTTGTAAATAGCCATTTTACAAATTGTCTAAAATAGTGTATAATAATAGTATATCCAAGCATAAATCCCCAAAAATAAAAAAGTAAAAAGAGGTTTACGTAATGAAAAAAATTATTAGCATCTTACTTATTTTGGCAACTGTTTTATCATTCTTTGGCTGTTCTAATTCTTCAATAGAAGAACAAATAGTTTCTAATGGCAAAAGAATAACGGATGAAATTTCATTTACTCAAGACAACATATCAATTAGTAAAATAGGTAATGACTATGTTGTTACTACTAATCAAGCTCAACGTACATATTCTATAGTTCAAGATGATAAAAGTTCGGATGAATTTGTATGGACAAATATTCAAGAAATCACTTCTTCTAATATTTTAAAAATTGTAACTTCAAGTAAAAACTTAATTATAGGCTATATTAATGAGTCTCTCGTTCTTAAAAACAAAGAAGACTTAATCAGTTATATAAACAACTTGCCTGTAAAAGTTGCAGATTTTCCAAATAATAGCCTTGTTGCTGCATTTGATGAAAATTATGATACAATTTTTGTAAATATTAAAAGTAACTTATTAGATAAGCATACTTTGGTTCATGAACTATTTCATGCTTTGTCTAATAAAACACGCAGCAACGGTATATGGAACAGTTATTGCACATCAAAGTTTGATGAAGCCTTTACCGAATTGTTTGCGAACTCAATAATTAAATCCAATTACTCTACAGCTTATGATAAATACATAAAATATGTTTATGCATTTATAGGTTGTACTGGATTAAATGGTATCAGTGCATATTTCTATGGATTAAATGAAGTACAAATTCCTAAAACTGAATTTCATTTGTACTCAATTGCATTAGAATGTTTGGATAATTGCAAAACGAATAAAGAAATTAAATCAGAAGAATTAACACTTTATTTAGTTTTAAGTAAATGGGGATTGGAAAAATGAGCATAAGCTCTGCCTAGCAACTGCTAGGCTTTTCTTATTGTAGGTTTTATTATTTATATCCTTTTCTTATTCTATTTATTGCATCTTTCTCAAGTCTTGATACTTGAGCTTGTGAAATTCCTATCTCTTCTGCAACTTCCATTTGAGTTCTTCCATCAAAGAATCTTTTTGCTATTATTATTTTTTCTCTTTTATTCAATTTTTCTAGTGCTTGTGAAATTGTTAAATTATCTGTCCACTTTTCATCTATATTTTTGTTATCTTTTATCTGATCCATTATATATAGATTGTCACTTCCGTCATTATAAACCGGTTCTTGAAGTGATATTGGCTCTTGTATAGCATCTAAACTAAAGGCAATTTCTTCTTTTTCAACTTGAAGTTCATTTGCAATTTGTTCAATTGTAGGTTCTTTTCCAGTTTCTCTTGTAATTCTTTCTTTTGTTTGTAAAACTTTATATGCCAAATCTCTTATAGATCTACTAACCCTTATCGGATTATTATCTCTCAAAAATCTTCTTATTTCTCCAATTATCATTGGAACGCCATAAGTAGAAAACTGAACTTCTTGATTTATATCAAAATTATCAATAGCTTTTATTAATCCTATGCAACCAATCTGGAATAAATCATCTGCATTTTCTCCTCTATTTTGAAATCTTTGAATAACGCTTAATACCAATCTTAAATTTCCACTTATAAACTTTTCTCTTGCTTGTGTATCTCCATTTTTTATTTTTATTAAAAGTTCTTGTTTTTCTTCATTTGATAGCACAGGTAATTTAGATGTGTTAACACCACAAATTTCAACCTTGTTAATCAAAATAAAGCCTCCTTTGGTTTATTAATAATTATTTAAATTATTTCCCAAAGGAAGCAAAATTATACTTTTATGTAATTATATTCAATATTTATTTTATCTAATACATTTTTTTCTCTATTTGTACATGTAAGAATAATTATCTGTTTATTAGAGTATTTGTTAATTAGGTATTTTAATATGTTTTCTAATCTTTCATCATCAAAATATGCAAAGGTCTCATCCAATATTAGTGGCATATTTTGTTTTGTTAGATTTGCTATTGCACCCAATCTGAGTGATAGGTAAAGTTGATCTATTGTGCCAATACTCAATTGCTCAGCATTAATATAGTCTCCATTAGAGTTCTCTACTAAAATTTCTCCTTTAGTATTTAATCTGACATTATTGTATTTATTATTTGTAATATGCTGTATGGTATCTGATAAATCCTTCGTAAACTTTGGAGTTACTTGTTCTTTCATGTACTCATATGCTATATTTACATATTCTATAGCTAATTTAATTTGATTATATTTTAATAGCAATTCTTCTTTTTGTTCTTTTAGATTATCTAATTGCTCTCTTAATAATATTGATTTTTCTGATGAATTAGCATGATTTTCTATTTGTGCATTTAAATTTCCTATGCTCATCATAATTAAGTTTCTTTCTTCTTGTATCTTACTTAGTTTATTATTTAAACTTTCAACTCCTTTAATTTGATACTTTAATTTAATGTTGTCTATTTTTGAGCTATACTCTTTTTTATCTTCTTTTTGTTTTTTTATATACTCATTATTGTTTTCTGTTAATACTTCAATCCTGCTATTTAATTTTTTTACTAATTTGTTTTTTCTTTTATTTTTGTTATTTTTAATATACATATTAATTAATATATATATGCAAATTGGAATTAGTGAAACTATCCTATATAACATTGTTTTTATAAATACTTGGGCTATTATAGTTGCCAGTATTAAAAAAATAATTAATACAATTTTGAATTTACTTTTTTTAGCTGTTTCTCTTTTAGTTATTTCTTTTAATTCTAATCTGATATTTTCAATTTCATTATTATTTTTACTTATTATTTCGCTATTAATTTGAATTCTATTTTTAATAAAATTTAATTCTTCCAATTGTTTTTTAGCTTCAATAATTTTACTTTCTCTATCTTTAAGCTCTTCTAGCTTTTCTTTCTTTAATTTTAGCTCTTTTTGTTTTTCTTCTATTTGATTTTTCTGTTTTTCTATTTGTTCTATTTGTTTTTTAACATCAATCATTTCAGAATTTACTATATTTAAAGGTCTTTCCTTTGTATTATCTGATCCAACTTCGTCAATCATTTTCTTCTTTAGCTTATTTAATGTGGAGTTATATGATATGTCATCCTCACCAGTTCCTAGAATATTAGATATTTTTTGTATTAAACTTGCCTTTTCCTTTTCGCCAATTCTTACATTCTGCTGTTCCATAATAATTGTAGATTTAATTAATTCTTCGTCTACGCCTGTTTGGTCGATAAAGAATTGATTTCCTTTTGATTTGTCAATATTAAAAGATTTGCTAATATCTTCAAGTTTTTCATTATATATCTTAGGATTTTTCTTGCCAAATTCCCTAAAAACCTCTATTTTTTCATTATTATCTAATCTATATATTATTTTCCCTGAAAATTCATTATTGTTCCATGGAGTAAACTTTTCAATTTCTGGCATAGTTCCTCCATTTTTATTTTTAGATATACCATAAAACATAGCAATAATAAATTTAAGTAACGTAGATTTTCCTGCTTCGTTTTGTCCATACAATATATTTATTTTCTTATCCAATTTTATATTTTTATTATTTAATTTTCCAAAACCATTAACTTGTATTTCTTCAATATTCATTTTTTATCCTTCTTACATAGCTTCTAAACCAATTTCAATAGCTTTAATAGCATCTTCAATATCTATTTTTTGTTCTTCAGCATCATTTAGTAAACTTCTCACAAAAATGCCCTTAAGTGATTCTTCTTTTGAAAGTTCATTTATGTCAATACCAATTTTTGTGCAATCTTTTACTTTCACTATATTAGTAGAATATATGTTTTTTAAAATATTCGTAGTATTAATTTCAAAATTCTTATTTCCTGTTAAAATTATTTTATAGTAATTTTCTTTGATTAGTTCTAGTGAGTTAATTTTTTCAACTAACTCTTCTTCTGAATATAGTTGGCTAACATCAAACTCTTTTTCTACAAATTCGTTTTTATCCATTTTTATGAATTCGATATTAGCTTTTTTCTCCCCATTCTTAAACTCTCCTAATATAATTCCATGCTCATTTAACTCATCAAATCCGCATGAAATCATTGAACCTGGGTATACTATATTTTTTTGAATCATCTTCTTATGAATATGTCCTAAAGCAATATAATCAAATCCAGATTCCAGCAGTTCCTTCTTCGAAATAGAATTATAATTTGAATTTCCATCCATGTCACCATGCATTAATAATATATTCGTTCTATCTTTTCTTAGATCCTTAGGTAGTATAACCTTTTCAGATTCAAATGTTCTAAATCCATATCCATAAATATCTATATTTTTATATTCAACTCTTTGCATTTCATTAAATATATAAACATTCTTATTCCATTCAAATTTTTCATAAAAACTATTTTTTAGAAAAGGATCATGATTACCAGGTGAAATAAATATTTTAGTATTTGGAATCTCTTTAAATAAATTATTAATATAGTTAATTGTGCTCATTCGAATATATTCATTTTCGTACAAATCACCTGCAATTAATAGGATCTCAATACCATTTTCTTTAATAAATTCTATTGTTCTTTTAAATGCATCTCTTTGTTCTAATCTCCTTTGTTCTGATAATCCTTTTAGTCCAAGTGTTGTAAATGGAACATCAAAGTGTATATCTGCTATATGTATAAATTTCATATTTTTTTCTCCTTTTGACATACATTTTTATATCATATAGAAAAAAATAAGTCAATGATTATGCGAACATTTTTTCTCATGTCTTAATTTTCGCGTACATTACAAATTCTCTTCTACTATTAATCAAATCAGATTGTCAATTGTTATATTCATTTTAAATTTCTGAATAACAAATCAACTTAAGTCTTCTTTTGCTCTCGCCGATTTGAGTTTCCTCTCAAAGGCAATAGCAATTATAGCATTTTTTATATACTAGTAAATGAGAAGTTTACTAGTATACAAAAAAGCTCAATTGTGTCCTTTTCACAATTGAGCTTTTATCTTATTCGTTATCATCATCTA
This sequence comes from uncultured Clostridia bacterium, assembly GCA_934130435.1. Taxonomy (GTDB): domain Bacteria; phylum Bacillota; class Clostridia; order TANB77; family CAG-508; genus HGM13634. The sequence goes on along the minus strand of CAKOYB010000001.1, from coordinate 196,053 downwards.
AAGGTCCAAATAGTTCATCAAATTTTGCTTCTAGTTGTTTTTGTAAATCAAGTTCTTCTTTCGTTAGTTCGATTTCTTCTCTTTCTTTTCGTGATAATGTTGCTGGTTCCTCCTTTATATTGTTTATCCTCTCTTTGTTATCTTTCTTATCACTATCATCATCAAATAAGTCATCTAATGATTCTATATTTAAATCTTTATTCTCTTGTTTTTCGTCTCCCTCGACATATGGTTTATATGGATTAAATTTTCTCCATGTTCCCCTTTCTATTCCTTGAAATTCATTATGGCTTATTCTATATTGCTGCAGCTGTTTTACCATTGGTTTTTCAAAATAGTAGAATTTTTTAGTCTTTACTGGTTTTAATCCTTTTTCAAAAATAATACATAAATCGTTATCCATTCTTCTTAATTCATCTGGCGTCATAAGTGCTCTTGCCATTATTTGTTCTGAAGAATTGTATCCCTGTGTCCATATATTATGCTTATCTCTGCTCTTTGATAATTGATCTTTTGATATTGTCTTTTCTCCAAGTGCTTTAGAAAAATACTCTACAGTTTTTTGAGAATTACTTCCTAGAAAGACATGTGTATCACAGTTTCCAATAATTGTTTCATATGATTTATCATATACTGCTTCCAATTGATCTAGATTCTGTAATATAACACTAAATGACAGTTTTCTACTTCTAGAAGTAGATATTTTCTTATCAAAATCTGGAACTCTACCAATATTAGCAAACTCATCTAATATAAAATATACCGGCATAGGTAACTGCCCATTATCTTGTTTGTCTGCAAAATTATATAATTGCTGTATCATCTGTGAAAAGAAGATAGTAAGTAAAAAGTCGTACGCTGTATGTGTATCTGATGAAATAACATATACTGCTGTTTTTTTAGTTCCTATCTCTTCAAAGTTAATAGTATCAGTTGATGTTAATTCCGCGATTTCTTTTGAGTCAAACTTACCTAACTTAGATTGTAGTGAAGCTAAAATTGAGCTATATGTCTTATCTGATGCAATCTCAACAGATTTGTAATTCATTCTTGCAGGGTGATCATACGGTAATTCATTTATCAGTTCAGAAAGTAAGTTGCTGCCATTACTTGCACTTGCCGCCCTTACTAGCTCTGAACAACTCGCTAAACTCTGTTCTTCTTCTGGTCTTGCAGCAATCAAATAATAAATCAATGATTTTAATAGCATTTCAGACATATCATCCCAAAATGGCTCAGAAGAATCAGAAGTTTTTTGTCCTTTTACTACTGTGTTTGCAATAACATCAACGTCTATTTCATCCGTTATATGCATTAATGGATTATATCCATCACTAAATTTTGGGTTAACCAAATTTAAAACTTTAATTTCATATCCATTCTTTTTTAAATAACCTGCTGTTTTATCGTATAATTCACCTTTTGGATCTGTAAAAACATATGATCCTAACATTTGATACGCATTTGGAATTGAATAAGATGCTGATTTACCAGATCCTGAACCGTCCAACAACTAAAACATTAACATTTCCTCTTTTATCTACCGGTAAATAATTATTTTCTCCTAGAATTATTCCCTTTTTATTACTTAATACTTTATATTGTTCTCCATTTGTTGCCCAATCACTTGATCCATGTTCAATATCTTCATATTCTGATTTGGGAGCATTTCTTATCATTCCTATTACTTCTATTATTATATATAGAAGCGTGAACTTCCATAATACTCCTACAAACGATATAAAATATGAAGGTAAAAAAACTTTTCCAAAACTTGAAAATGGCTTTAATGCATAAGTTGAAAACTTTGCAATAACATTTCCAATATTAAATGAACTGCCACTACCGCTTTCAGCAATAGCTACGCCAAGTGGCATAACAAATACTATGACACAAAATAGCCATAGTATTAAATAAATTATAATATATTTTTTGGTTTTCTTAATCGCTCCATCAACTTTGTAATTCATCAACTTCACCTTCTCTTTTGTATTACCTATCTATTTCTTCGTTTTTCTTAAATTCTCTTATAAGTCTATCTCGATTTTCCTCGCTAACTTCTCCAATTGTTCTATTATCTTTCATTCTAAGAAGTTTTCCTGTTTTAGGGTCTCTAACAACTTGAAAATCTCCTGTTGAAATAAGTATAGTATCTACTTGCTTATCCATTTCTTGTTTTGACATTGTATAAATTGGGCTCTTAAGTTTTATCATATCTTTTTCGTCAACACCCATATCCGCAGCACAAGCTACCGCTGTTTCACTCTTTTTACTATTATTCATTAAAATCAGCACTCCTTATTTTAATTTTTGTCTCTTATTTCGAATGCGAAATAAGACTTATGTGGTTTCAACTTACATTTTCCTTTTACTTCATTAGTTTTTTCATCAAAAAATAATACTGGTTTGATTTCTTCTGTAGTTTCAGGATCTATAATAGATATAGGTCTTTTTAAATTTGGTGTATATTCAAATTCCTTATAAACAGTTTCATCTGAATATAAGGTATTAAATTTTACAAATGATGGTTGTTTAGATATTTTTACTTTATCTCCTTCTAATAGTCCACTGTTTACAACTACTTTATCTTTTCCAAAAGATAAAATAACAAGTTGATCATAATCTGGTGATGGTACATCAACAAAAAATGTTCTTCTAGTAGTATCTCCTCTTAGTTCTTCTATTGTGTCTAATCTTTCAACAGTATACTTTGGAGAATTTTTTATATACTCTTTTTCTGTTTCTAAAATTCTGTATATTACTGTGTTAACATCTTTAGGATCTGTGATGCTAAAATGTTTTCCTTCTAGACTCTCCATCTAAAATTTCCTCTCTTTCTACATTTATGTTGAGAATATTTTTTCTTTTGTAATATAACTGTATATTATTATACTAAATTTAGCGGCAAAAGTCAATAATTATGTTTTATGTTGATTTGAATTGTTGATTTTATTAAAATATAAAATATTTATAACATTAGTAAATATTTCGTGGATTAAAAACAGAAATTTCTTTTAGTTTTTGAAATTCAACTTTTTCACTTTCAGTCAAATTGGTTGGAACCATTACTTTAACTTCTGCAATTAAATCTCCTCTTCCGCCTTTAGAATCTTTATATCCTTTACCATTAATCTTTATTTCTTGACCACTTTGTGTTCCTTCTGGAATATATACACCTGTTTCTTCATCTATACCTTGTATAAAAGCTTTTGTTCCAAGTGCAGCTTCCCATGGAGTAATATATAAACTAGTATGTATATCATATCCCTTTAGGCAGAATTTTTTGTTATCTTTAATGTTGATCTTTATAAATAAATCACCATTATTTCCTCCATTTATTCCTTGTTTTCCTTGTCCTATTAATCTAATCTTCTCTCCAGATAAAATCCCTGCCGGAATCTTAACATCAAAATTCTTTAAGTCTCCTTTTACTGTTCTTAAAGAAATCTTTTTACTTTTTCCATAGAAGGCATCTTCAATAGAAACATCTATTGAAGTTTCTATATCTTCGCCTTTTTCTTTATTCTTTCTTTTTTTTCTACTTCCTGTTCCAATCTTATCATCATCATTAATATTTCCAAAGAACATATTAAAAAAGTCACTAAAAATTGAATTTGATTGTCTAGTACTTTCATCATAACTAATTTTATTTCGCCCAACATTATTATTCCACATTCTATCATATTTTCTTCTAGATGCTGGTGTAGACAAAACTCTATATGCTTCATTTATATCTTTAAATCTTTCTTCTGCAACCTTGCTTCCAACATTAACGTCTGGATGATACTTCTTAGCCTGTTCTCTATATGCTGCTCTAATCTCTTCAGAAGAAACTTTACTATTATGTAATTCTAAAATTTTATAATAGTCCTTAAAAATCATTTTGATTCCTCCATGCATTATGGTAATCATAATTATATCAATTTTTTATGTATAATTCAATAGCATTTACTAAAAATTCGACAAAATTACCTTTGTTCGGCATTCTTATTTTACTAGAAAATTCATTAAACAAAACAGCCAAGAATAAATCAAGCAAACTATATATAAAAAATGTCATTTGGTGTTATTTTGGACGCAGAATTTTGACACAAAATACAATGTTCTAAATAGCACGAGGATTTTTTCTATACAATAAAAAAGGAATATACACTTATTTTAATTAATAAATATATAGTCCTTTTAATTTATGTTTCAGGAATTGACATTTTTAGATTGTTTGAATGTCAAAATTTTATATTTAGGCATTTTTAAGCCTTTTTGCTTCCCTTAGTTCCAAGCTTTCCGCTTCCGCTCATTGCTAAAATGTTTACATCATAAGAATATGTTGTACTTTCTTTTTGTCTTTCTCTTTTAAATGCTAATTCTATTAGTTCATCTAATTCTTTTTCAAAACTTATTCCTGTTGCTTCCCATAAATAGAATGATAATGCACCTGGTATTGTATTTATTTCGTTAACAAGTATTTCATCAGTATCTTTATCTATCATAAAATCAATTCTAGAAACTCCATTGCACCCTAAAGTTTTAAACGTCTTTATAGCTATAGATTGAATTTTTTCCTTTTGATCGCTTGTTATATCTGCTGGAATTTTTCTATCTAGTGAAGCCATTCCACTATTTTTATTGCCGCCCAGTTTTCCATTTTTGCCGTTTGAACCAGACATATATTTATCACTGTAGCTTAATATCTCATCACTTCCAAAAGGTTCTTCGCATTCTGATGCTTTTGCATCTATCATATCCCCTAAAACAGAACAGTTGATTTCTTTTAGATTAACAATAGCTCTTTCAACCATTATTCTGTCTGAATATTGCATAGCAAATTCTATAGTTTCTTTTAACTGTGCATTGTTTTTAGCCTTTTTTATTCCAACACTAGACCCCAAATTTCCTGCCTTAACAATTACTGGATAATCTATTTTATTTTCAATTGATTCAATTATGCTACTTTCATCTTTTATATAATCCAAAGAATAGAAAGAATAATAGTCAAGTGAAGGAATATTAGCCTCTTTTAGAATTTTTCTCATCATGATTTTATCCATTCCTATGCTTGATGATAATATATCACATCCTACATAAGGTATTCCTAAAAATTCTAAATATCCTTGTATTGTTCCGTCTTCTCCATTTGTTCCATGCATACATGGAAAAGCAACATCAATGCTATTTATTACGTTACTTTTAAACTTGCTACAAGGAAATTTTAATAAAAATACTTTATTTCCATCATTTACTAAAGAAATTTGCACACACTTTTTTAGTAAACTTTCAATATCTTTAAAATTTTTAAGTTCTAATAATTCATCACCTGTATACATTAATCCTTTTTTACTAATATATAGTGGAACTATCTCATATTTTTCTTTATTAAATGCATTTATTGCTTGGCTTGCTGTTATTACAGAAATTTCATGTTCAACACTTTTACCGCCAAAAATTACTCCTACTTTAATTTTCATAGCATCCTCCCAAAATTATAAATAATTATCTGATAAGTCGTTTTCTAATAAAATTACTGTATTAGAATCTACTAACTCATTCATTTTCTTCATTGCACTTTCGAAATTCTCTGCAATAAATATTTTATTCTTATCATATCCAGCTTCTAGTAGCCCATCATTTATAGGCTCTGCTTGTTTTTTACCAACTAATATTGCAAAATCGCAATTATTTGCTGCTTGTTTTCCAAATCTTTTATTGTATTCATACATTTTTTCTCCTAATTCAACAATTCCTGGAGTTACTAAAATTCTCTTTCTTCCTAAAAACCTTCCTAATACATTTACAGCTACTTCTGCACCCTTAATATTTGAGTTATATGCATCATCAATAATTATTGTTCCATTAGAATGTTTCTTTATTTCTAATCTATGTTCCACTGGTTTTATTAACTTTATTCCTAGTTGAATTTGCTCATTAGTTAAACCTAATTCTTTAGCTATAGCAACTGCACCAATTATATTAACAATATTATGCTCTCCTAATATTTTCGTTTTAACTCTTATTTCCTCTTTTGATTTTGTATGTATAACAAATTCAGATCCGAATTCATTTATTTGTATATCCGTTGCATAATAGTCATTTTCTTTTTTTATTCCATATGTAACTTTATTTTTGCTTGTACCCATGCTTTTAATGTTTTCATCATCATAGTTTAAAAAAGCAACACCAGTTTCAGGTAAAGAATCAACTAATTCAAACTTAGTTCTCTTAATGTTTTCTAAACTTCCAAAAGTTTCTAAATGTTGTGGTCCTATTGATGTAATCATTCCATAATCTGGATGAACCAAATTGCATAATTCTTTAATTTCGCCAACCTGGTCAGCTCCCATTTCACATACAAAAACTTGATCTGTTGGTTTTAAATATTCATTAATTGTTCTTACAATCCCCATCTTTGTATTAAAACTAGCAGGTGTTTTTAGTACATTATATTTTTGATTAAGTATTGTTGATAAAATATATTTTGTACTTGTTTTTCCATAACTTCCTGTAACTCCTATTATTATCATGTCTTTCTTTTCCTTTAGTTTGTTTTTGGCTTTCCTTACAAACCTATTTTGAATTGCTTTTTCTAATGGAATATTTACAGTATTTATAATTATAGGAATAAAATATGCAAAAATTATTAATATATCAATGCCCAACAAAAACCAGAAACTAAAATTAGTTAAAATAACAAAAATCAAATAAATAATTGTTTCTGTTATATACATCCTTTTAATTCTTCCTGTTACTACCATCTTCTTTTTTTCTTTATATATATTTCTAGATATGTATAATAAGATAGAAAAAAACATTAACAATATTAATCCTGTTTTTAAATTAAACATGCAGATTAGCGGTATTAATATTAAAACTAAGTCTCTATATGAAAAGCACTGTTTACTATTTTTTCTTTTCCAATTTAAATACCTGTCATTTTTATAATACTCAAGTTGCAACATATGTAATCCATGTCTTACTTTTTTAAACATATAGCAATATAAAATAAATAACGAAATGTTTAATAGAATATAATTAACCATTTATTTCCTCCATTAAGAAATTTTTTATTATAACACTAAAATCATTATAGCAGTCTAAGTAAGAAAAATGACCTGCATTTTTTAGTACAACTAGTCCACTGTCTTTTATATTTTTTTCCATTATTTTAGCATCCTCTAAAGGAGTATCCGCATCATTTTCTCCCCATATCAAAAGGGTTGGGCATTCTATATTTGTTAGTATGTCTCGTTCATCTTCATTTATGATTATTGACATAGTCTTTCTTAAGATTTCTGGTGACTTTTTATAATCACTTGACCCAAATTTTCCAAGTACTCTTTCTCTTATATTATTAAACATCTCTGCATTCGGAAATAACTTAAATATATTTTTTAATGCCTTAAATGTATATACTTTAGTATAATAGCTTATTTTTCTTTTAGGCTTAATTCCTGCACTATCAATTAAAACAATTTTGTTTATTTTACCAAGTTTTCTTCCTGCATAGTTTATTATAGTTCTTCCACCATTTGAGTGCCCTATAAGTATAGGATTTTCTATTTTTAGTTCTTTTATAAATCCATTTAAAAAATCTCCAAAAGAATTTGTGTTAAAAGCTTCTGTAGGCATATCACTTTTGCCAAATCCTGGTAGATCAACATTATATACTTTAAAATTTTTATTTAATATGTTCTCTATTGGTTTCATAGTTTCCAAAGAGCATAGCCAACCATGTAATAAAATTACTGGTTTTCCATCTCCAGAAACCTCATAATTTATATTTAATCCATTTACATTTATGTTCAAACTATCACCTTTAATCTAATATCAATTTACATATGGTATATTATCACATATTTGATAATTAATCAATTTTTTATTACATTTTATGTGTTTAGTTTGTTACTAGTTAATGATTTCTTATAAAAATTGATTTAAATTTTGATTAAATAAATTTTAAATATATAAAGTTGCTAACCTAAGAAGTCAAACTACATATTATTTTTGATTAATAAAAAATCAATTATTTCTTCTGCCTAGAATATTATATTTTGTGTCAAAATGTTCCGTTCCCAATGACACTTAATAGCAATGATATTATGTAATTATTAACAGTATTAATAAAAACATAGTGTTGAAAAATGTAAACATAATTATATATTTTAAAATGTTGTTAGGTTGATGTTTTAAAAATTCTTTTAACGTAATTAAACTTGCAAGTGATGATATTAAAATTCCAAGTGATCCAATGTTTACTGATATTAGTAAATCTCTATAATTATTTGTAAACTTTGATAAGAAGATTGCTGTAGGTACATTACTAATGAATTGGCATGATATAATACCTGCAAGTAATGTGTTTTTAACAACAATTTTTGATATCATTTCTTTTACTATTGGAATTCTTGCAATGTTTCCCGAAAATATAAAAAACACGCAAAATGTTGCTATTAGTGCATAGTCAACATCTTTGAATCTTTCTCTATCTATTATAATAACAATTGTCACAATAATTAATAATGTTATTACATATGGAATTACCCTAAATATACTTAATATTACTAATATAAATAACACTGTATAAATATATAATCTTGGTCTATTTAAGGAAATGTTATCCTTGTTATAAATCTTTAATGGTTCATTTGGTACAAATGAACCACAAATCCATAAAAGTAAGGCAACTGCAGCAGATTGAAACAGTAGTATTCTAAAAAATTCTACTGTTTCAATTTTATAATACGAATATAAATATAAGTTTTGTGGATTGCCATATGGAGTTATCATTCCACCCATATTAGCCGCTATAGTTTGCATTATAAAAGTAAATGCTAAGTATTTATCGTTTTTAGTTGAATGCAATACTATATATGTTAAAGGTAAAAAGGTTATTAAGGACATATCATTTGCAACAATCATATCAAAGAAAAAAGTACCAAATACTAATGCATATATTGCGCCTCTTCTAGTATGAAATAAATTTATAAGTTTATTTGATATAAACTCAAAGATATTTGTATTTTTTAATCCAGATACAACAATCAACATACAAAACAAAGATATTAAAGTGCTATAGTCGAAGTAGCTTAAATATTCCTTATCAGGAACCACAATAAAGCATGTTATAATTGTAAGAATAATTGCAATTGTAAGTACTATCTCTTTTTTAATAAATTTTATTATTATCTCTTTTGTTTTCATATTTTTCTATCCTATTTTTGGCTAATTTTTATTTCAGATATATTATATCATAAATAATAAAAAATTAATTTTTTTTATTATTTAGTTAAAATTCCATCTTCATTTTGTACAACTATTAATATATCTTCTACTCTTCCAGTTTTGGCATTTACATATAGTAAAAATTCTCTTTCTTCAATCTTCCCCTTAAGCTCCCAGCAGAAAATCTCTGTTCTAAATTCTGTTGGTATTATTGCTAATCTTGAAGATTCAATATTTAAGTTTGAGCTTACTGCCTTAGCAGCTTCCTTTTCACTTATTATATTGCTTTTATTTATGCTTCTCTTCTCATGGTTATTTAAATATCCTGTAGTTTCTAGTCCTAAAACTTCTCCATCATCTAACGCTATTTTTACTTTTATTAAGTCTGGATAGATTATTACTCCATCTTGTTCATAAGCATAGTTTATAGTCATTATTCCAGCTCTTTTTATAAAATAAGTTTTTTCTAAACTGTTAAATCCTTTTGAGTTTAAAAAATCTTGCGCTATTTTGTCTGCATCATCTTCATTTATTTTTTCCTCTTCAACATTTCTATCATAATTCATGAATATAATATGTCCACCTTTTTTAGTTATACCAATAGACATGCTGCTATCATTATTATCTTCAAGTTCAATAGTAAATGTATAGGTTTCTATATTTCCATTTTCTGAAAGTCCATTTGATGATACTTTTTTTACCTTTTTATTTTTTATATAATCATTTACTATATCCTTTGCTTTTTCTTCATCTATGTCATCTCCTGTTATACCTTTTTTTGATTCATTTGTCATATGTTCAGAATATGCACCATCATAAATTAAACCATCATATTCTTTAAATCCCTCTTCAATTTTATCGAAACTGCTTTTAGACAAACTATCATTTTGTTTTGAGAACATTATTGAACCACTAGCTGCAAGTTCTTTCCAATTTAGTGTTCCATCTTCAATTTCAGATGAAAGTTGCATTAATGTTGTATTAACTTCTTTGTTATAATTATATAATTCTTTTAGTTTTTTAATTTCATCTTCTGTTAAATTTTTTCCTTCAACACATTTCCTTGCTAAAGTATAGCTATATTCGCTAACCTGATTTAAAAACTTCTGTGTATTTGATAATCCTTCATTTGATATTGGTATTTGAGACAAGCATATTTGTGCTAAATTTGCCTCTCTCCATATATAATTTAGAGTTTCTGCACTATGATTTGCATCAGTTGTAACCATTGACTTTACTAAATAGTCTTCCACATCATCCATATAATCTACAAGTCCGTAAAATGACATATTATATACATTGTCTGCTAATTTGTTATAATTTTTATTATTCTTATATGCTAATGCAATAGCACAAACCAGCAAAACTGCTAAACATGTAATTATTGAGTAAATACATTTTTTATTCATTTCTTTAAATTTCATTTTTTCCCCTCAATCCATTGAAATTCTTTTAGATTTATTTTGTTTATTTTTTTAAAAAATATTACAATTTTTTTGTATTTTTCCAATTCGTGTGATAAAATTTATAAACAAACAATAAGGTTAATTTTTGTTTTCTATAAATATAATTCAATAACAATATAACGAAACATTAGTTAAATTTAGTATAGAAAGGTATTTTATGAAAAAAATAATTATATTCTATGGAACTTATGGTGGAGGTCATCTTTCTGCTGCAAAATCAATAAAAGAATATATTGAAGCAAACTACTCAGATGTAGAAATCCAAATGATAGATTGCGTTGAATATATAAATAAATATATTAACAAAATAACAACTACTGCATACTCAGAGATGGCCAAAAAAGTTCCTTGGGCTTGGGGATATGTATACAAAAAATCTGGACATGGAATGATTTCCAAAATCTCAAATGATTCAAATAAATTAATGTCAATAAAATTAGATAAGTTAATTAGTAACTTTAACCCTGATTATGTAATATCAACACACCCATTTAGCAGTCAAATGTGTGCATATATAAAAGAAAAACATAATAAGACTTTCAAATTAGCTACAATAATGACAGACTATGCAATTCATGACCAATGGATAATGTATCCAGACTATGTTGATTATTTCTTTGTTGCCCATGATGGAATGAAAAAAGATTTAATTTCAAACGGAATCCAAGAAAGTAAAATACATGTTACAGGTATTCCTCTTTCTAGTAGATTCCTAGAAAAATATGATAAATTAAATGTTGCCAAAAAATTTAATATTAATTTAAATACCAGAACTTTACTTTTTTTTCGGTGGTGGTGAATTTGGTCTTGGAAAAAGTACAACTATACAAATTTTCAAAACATTAGTTGAAGATTTTCCAGAATTCCAAATAGTTGCTATATCCGGAAAAAATAAAAATCTTAAAGAACACTTTGAAGAAATAGTTAAATCAGAAAACAAAGAAGATTCTGTTAAAGTCTTAGATTACACTAACATGGTTCCAGAACTAATGAGTATTTCAGACTTAGTAATCACAAAACCTGGTGGCCTTACAACTACAGAAAGTCTTGCTTCTGGTCTTCCAATTATTGTTATAAATCCAATTCCAGGTCAAGAAGAAGAAAATGCTGAATTTTTAGAAAAAAACAATGTAGGTATTTGGATAAAAAAAGATTCTAATATTAAAGATATTCTAAATGGATTATTAAACAATTCTGAGAAATTAAATAAAATGAAATCAAATGCTTTAATGTTATCCAAAAAAAATTCTACTGCTGATATTTGTAAAACAATTTTAGGATAATAGAAACATATTAAAAAACCACTCATAATATATATGGGTGGTTTTATGTCTTGTTTATCAAATAAATCTAGTTGCGAATTAATTTATCTTGCTAGTAGTTTTGCAATTGCTTTATCTCAAGGCTTAAGCTGTGATGAAATAGGCATTTTAGCTGCCTTTCTAACTGCTGTTGGAGACAATCTTGCAATAATTGCTGTTCAATGTCCTCCTGAAAATAAAAGCAATAGTCTATAATTCTCTTCTTCCTTCTAGTGCTTTAGACAATGTTATTTCATCTGTATATTCCAAATCTCCTCCAACAGGAATTCCATGTGCAATCCTTGTTGTTTTTACCCCTAATGGTTTCAATATTTTTGAAATATACATTGCCGTTGCTTCTCCTTCTACACGTGGATTTGTTGCCAAAATAACCTCTCTAGTTTGTTCGTTTATTCTGCTTAATAATTCTTTAATTTTTATATCGTCAGGTCCAATTCCATTCATTGGTGAAATAGTTCCGTGTAAAACATGATAAACTCCATTAAATTCATGTGTTCTTTCCATTGCAATAACATCCCTCACGTCTTCCACAACACATATTAAATTTTCATCTCTTCTTGGATTAGAACATATAATGCATGGGTCCGTATCTGAAATGTTATAGCATTTTGAACAATATTTTAATTTCTTTTTAGCTTCAATAATTGAATTAACAAATTCGTTAGTTTCTTCCTCAGAAGCATCTAGCATGTGAAATGCTAGTCTTATTGCTGTTTTATGTCCAATACTTGGTAGTCTCTCAAAACTTTCTATTAATTTTTCTATTGATGGTGAGTAATAGCTCATAAAAAATCTCCAACTATTATTGTATTACTTTTTTTACATTAATCCTGGTATATTATATTTTCCCATTTGAGCTGCTTGTGCAGAGTCCACTTTTTTTAGTGCTTCATTTACACAAGTAATAATTAAGTCTTCTAGCATTTCTACATCATCAGGATCAACAATATCTTGTTTTAGCTTTATTTCTTTTATTTGTTTATCTCCAGTAACTTTTACAGATATTGCACCACCTCCGGCTGTTGCTTCAAATTCTCTTGCAACTAATTCCTCTTGTGATTTTTCCATATCAGCTTGCATTTTTTTAGCTTCTTGCATTAATTTATTTATATTCATTCCGCCGAAGCCTCCCATTCCTCCTGGGAATCCTCCTCTTTTACCCATTATTAAATCCTCCTTTTTTATTTAGTCTACAACATTAAATGGAATATCTAAACTGCTAACCATTCCTTCTAAACTGTTGTCCTTTTTTTCCATATTAGCCTTCTGATTTGAATCTAAATACTTTATGTTCATTTCTTTACCTGCTGCCATGGAAACTTGTTTTATAATTTCATTTTTATTTTCTGGTTTTTCCAAAACCGTTTTGCCAAAACTGGTTAAACCATTTGGAAATTCAATGCCTACAACTAAATCATTTATTTCTACAGCGTTTGTATTTAAAAGGTTAGTATATAGCATAATTTTTCCATTGCTTTTAAAATCATTTACTATATTAGGCCATTCTTTTGCAATTGGTCCACTGTGAACATTTTGTTTCTTTTCTACCGTTTTATTTACATTAGAAATATTTTTTGCTTCAATTGTAGTTTTTATATTTGATGCTCTATTTGTATTTACATTCTGAATTTGTACATTTTTTATAGCACCATTTTTTATAATATTTTCTAGTTCTGCCACCCTATGCTCTAACTCACTATTTGTACTTGCTGTTTCTTTATTACATAATTTAATTAACCCAGCTTGAAATATTATTAGTTTTTGTGATGATATTCGTATATCATTTGCTAGTTCAGATAAGCTATAAATTATTTGTAGCAATCTATCTTTATCTGTTTTTTGACAAATGCTATCTATCTTTTTTATATCTTCATCTGAATATAAGTCAAGTTTTTTGCTTGTTTTATATACAAGTAGATCCTTTGTAAATTTTATAAGTTCCCATACAAAATTGTTTACATCTTTTCCTTCATCTAAAACTCTATTAATATCTTCCAAAACTAACTCAACATTGTATTCTACAATACCATTTAAAACACTTTCTACATATTCAAGCTTTGGTATTCCAACTAATTCTTTTATATAATTTTCGTCAATATTATTTACGCCTTCTTGAACTGTTCTTTCAAGAATACTTAATGCATCTCTCATTGCTCCTTCTGATAAAGAAGCAATAATCTTTAATGCACCTTCTGTTACTTCTATATTTGATTCCTTGCATACAATTTTTAATCTTTTTATTATGTCTGCGTCTGATATTCTTTTAAAATCAAACCTTTGACATCTTGAAAGAATTGTAGCTGGTATTTTCTGTGGTTCGGTTGTTGCAAGTATAAATTTAACATGTTCTGGTGGTTCTTCTAATGTTTTTAACAGTGCATTAAAAGCTCCCGTTGAAAGCATATGTACCTCATCTATAATATATACTCTGTATTTTGCCAAAGTTGGAAGAAAATTTACTTCTTCTCTTATAGAACGTATATCTTCAACACTATTGTTAGAAGCTGCATCCATTTCTACAACATCTGTTAATGAACCTGCCAAAATTCCTTTACATATTTCACATTCATTACATGGTTCTCCATCTTTTGGATTTAAACAGTTTATTGCTCTTGCCAAAATTTTAGCTGCAGAAGTTTTCCCAGTACCTCTACCACCATTGAATAAATATGCATGTCCAACTCTTTGTGCTATTATTTGATTTTTCAATGTTTTAGTAATGTGCTCTTGTCCAACCATTTCGCTGAAAGTTTTTGGTCTAAATTTTCTATATAAAGCTGTATATGCCAAAAATTTCACCTCTTTGATTAAAAAATTGGTTTTATAATCAATTCCTCTATGGAAAATACATCTCACATAAATACACTACTTATTGCTGCTTCCTTTCGGACCTGACAAGGTTCATAGCTTTTTATTGAAATATATTCTCCATAGAAAAATCAATTTAAAACCAATATTATTATATATTCAAAAACCATTTTTAGCAATAGAATTTTTAAATTTTTAGCAACTTTGACAATATCACGTAAAACTTTAGCATACTAGACCCTTGTTAAAAATAGTTTTTAGGTAATCAAAAATATTCTTTTTTCGTATTTTTTGATTTGTTACTATATCTAATTGTTCTATTATATTTTCGTTATTTTTTATAATAATTGTCCCAACTTTTTCTCCTTTTTCTATTGGTGCTTTTAATTGTTCCTTAATTTCAATGCTTATTCTTATTTTATCTTCCTCTCCATTTTTTATTGGGAATTTATTAAATTTATGATTATCTATTTTTAATGTTAGTAAATCTTTTGCTTTTAAAACTTCTATTCTCTTTTCGTTTATTTCCTTCCATTTATTAAATTTCTCATTAATTTTTTCTTTTATATTAATATTTCTAAAGTTTGCATATGCATATTCAATTAACTCTATGCTGTCTCTAGTTCTATCTTTTTTTGTATCTGCTCCTAGAACTATACATATTAGGTCTAAATCATTTCGTTTAACAGATGTTACTAAACATCTTCCTGCACCATTTGTAAAACCTGTCTTTACACCATAAACACCATTTAAATATCCTAGTAATTCATTTGTATTATGTATATTTTTGGAATTACCATTTATATTTATATTAATATTTTGAGTATTAACAATTTTACTAAATATCTCATTTTTTAATGCATAATCAGTTAGAATTGCAAGTTCATATGTAGTTGTATAATGTTCACTAGAATCTAACCCATGTGGTGTTTCAAAATGTGTATTTTTTAAGCCTAATGAATTCGCCTTATTATTCATTAAATTTGCAAATTGCTGAACACTTCCTCCAGAATACTCTGCTAAAGCTACAGCTGCATCATTACCTGATCTTAGCATTAGTCCGTACAGCAAATCTTTTACACTTATTTTATCATTAAATTTTAATCCTAATCTTGATCCACCTGTTCCTGCTGCTTTTTTAGATATTGTTACAATATCATTTAAATCATTATTCTCAATAATAACTATAGAGGTCATTATTTTAGTTGTTGATGCCATTGGTCTTTTTTGATTTTCATTTTTTCCATATAAAATTGCGTTTGTATTTCTATCTAAAACAATTGCAGATCTAGAATTTATGTTAGGTTTGCTTTTCGGATTACTTGAGGTTTCAATTGTTTCTTGTATCTCCTTAATATTAAAGTTTTCTATTCTATCATCCGCATATATAACATAAGAAAAATTAAAAATAAAAAAAAGAATAAATATATAAATAATTATCTTCTTCAAAAAAATCACCTTATTTTAATATATTCATTCATTTATTAATTATTCGAAAATACAAGCTAAACAATATACTTAATTTCATTGTTCGGAAAATATTTTCTCATTAGTTCTTCCATATATTTTTTAGCATCTTCTTTAATTCCTGCTTTATATGCATATTTTCCTTTTCCTCTCCCTGTCATAATTTCTTTGTTAAATAAATTAATTGCATTCGGGAATGCTTCATGGTTTATTGCATTATGAACATAACTGTATGTCATAAATATTAGCTCAAAAAAAACTTTACTTTGTGCTTTTTTACTTAAATCTTGCTTCATTTTTATTAGTAATTCCTCGTATAAACTTTTCCAGTCTTCTACTAATATGATTGGAGCAATTAAAATTCCTACAATGTAACCCGCTTCAATTAGTTCGTTTATTGCTTTTATTCTATTATCAAGTCTTGATGTTCCAAATTCTACTTTATTAATAATCTCTTCTGGGTTTAAACTCATTCTAACAATAATTTTTCCATTGTGTTTTAGTGGTAAAATTGGATCAATCATATCAAATTTAGTTGGAAATGTTAACATTCCATTTTCACTTTTTGAAAAATTTTCTATTGTCCATTGCAGATTCCCTGTAATTGTGTTTTCTAAAATTAAATCACTATTACTTCCAATTTCAAAAACAGTATTTTTTTGAGTTTTACCTGCTGTTTTAATTATTTTGTCTAACATATATTCTCTATTTACAAATAGCCTTAAATATGCACATTTATTATAATTACATACTAAGTAACAGTACATGCACATTGCAATGCAGCCAGAAGATGTATATGGAACTAAAAAATCTGAAACCTTATGATTTTCAACATATTTATGAGTCTTTCTAGTAGCGATTATAAGGTTTCTTTTCATTTTTGGAAATTCTTTATTTTCTTTTTTTCTCATTTCCTCTATATTATTATGGTTTTGTATAATATGCATTGGAATATTTAGATTGTTATATCTGTTAAAAAGTTCCCTTCCTAATACATATTCTAAAATTTCTTCTTCATAAAAAATAGCATCTGGAATAAACATAAGCACCTCCATGTTTACATTTTTTCCAAATGCTAAAATAGTATTCTATTAATTTTCATCAAAACTAAAAGACATTTCAAAATCTACTTTATTAATTAATTTCATAGAAATTGTCATTAGTTTTCTTTGTGAATCTTTTTCTTTATTTATAACTCTTACTCTTGCTGTAAGATAGTCTTTATTCTCATTTATTGATATTACTTCTAACCTATTTAATCCATAAAAATTTGATGTAACATATGTTTTAAAACTATCTAAATTTCTAAAATTATTGTTTTTAAATGTTTCATTTAGTTTAGAATATAATATACCATAATCAGCATTATTAACCATTTGCGATATTTTTTCAATATTCAAATTTACTATCTTATTTTGGCTTTCTGCATTATATTCTTCTGAAAAAATATTAATATCTAATGTATAATTATCTAAAACCATTGTAAATTGCATAACACTTTTTTCTCTAAAATATATATACCTTCCAGCTTCATCTATGCATACAACTTCATTATATAAATCATTTTTCTTTATCTTATACTTGCTTATATTTGTAGTTTTATAAGAACCTGCATATTTCTTAAAATCCTCATAAGTTGGAAACTTGGCACTCTTGTATTTTTCATCTAATATATCATATATCTTTTTAGGATTAGATTTTATATAATATTGAAAGTAATTAAAATATTTTTTAGCAATCACTTCATCTGAATAATCTACCGTATTATTAATTGCATTATATTCATTTTTTACTACAGATGCAGCATTTATATCTACATTATTTATATTATCTTCATTTAAATTATATTTTATAATATATTCATCTGTATATATTTCATATGCATTAGAACTTTTATCTAAATTAATTAAAAATGAATAATTTTCATTTGATTTAGTAAATTGTCCAAATACTAAAAACACTTCATTTTTGTTAGATATTGCCTTTTTATATATTTTATTAACATTATACGCTTCGTTTAATTGTATTTTTTTATTTGATAATATTTGATTAATTTCTATTTCATTAAGCAGATTTTTACTAAAAGTATTTTCCAAAGCATTTTTTATTTTATTCTTTTCTGTTTTCAAATCTTCTGCCGAGTCTATTCTTAAATTATACTTTATCATTTCATCTGAATTATACATCATCATATTTTCAACAGTATCTTCTGCTAGTTTTTCAATGTATAAATACATTCTTCTATCATTTTCCATTTTAAACTGTTGATCAGATGTACTTTCATTACTACTATTTAGCGTATTTTGATTGTTATTATTTGTATAATCCATTTGATTATTAACTGTATTATTGGTGTCATTAGTAAAACTACTTGTATTCTTTAAAGAAAACAGAATTATTGTAATAATAATTATTAATATAATAACTACTATTATTGCAATCTTTAATGTTTTTTTCATTTAAAACTCCTTTACTTATAATAAACTATTATTTAAGCATCTTGTTTTTCATATTTTGAATCCAAATGTCCTTTCCCTTTTCGTTCAGATGTAAATTATCACTTGTATACTCACTCTTTAAATATTTTCCTGAAGTACAGCTAGTAGTAGCATCTATAAATTTCACATTTTTATATCCAATTTCATTACAATAATTACTTATAGTGTTGTTATATTTTTCTATATTATTTACCATAGTACTTGCTGAAATTGTGGTATAGCCCGAACCAACTGGAAATACCTTTTGAACAAAAATTGGTATATCAGTTCCATACTTTTCTACAAGCTTATCTATTAATTTTTTCATTTCCTTTGTTTGGCTTGTATTATTTACACCTAATAAAACACTTACACCGCTTACTTTTTGTGGTAACTCTCCAAAATTGTCTAACCAGTACTTTGGTGCCTTACCAACAACAGCTTTAATAGTTGCATTTTTTAATTCTTCTCTATCTTTTATTCCTTCTGTATACGAATCTCCTAAAAACAAGAATCCATCAAAAGATTCTTTATTTATATCAGTTTTTTTCTCTAATACTTTTCCTGAACCTGTTTTATATATTCCTTTACTAAATAACTCCCAATTTGCATTAATTCTATTGTTTCTTTTACCATCTTTTCCTCCGCCTTTTGCAAATGGATAATATCTATAACCATAACCACTATTAACCCAAAACTTAGTTCTGTCAGTTCCGCCAGATTGAATAAATTCTTTAGCTCCTGCTACATTTCCATATTGATATGCAACACATATAAGTGCATCCTTTTGATTTTGAGGAATACTATTGTATAATTCTTCCCCTAATGTATTCTTTACTGTATTAGTAAATCTTCCATTTAGTATCTTCAAGAACACGTCATCAACATAGTGCATATCTATTTTATCTCCAACATTATCATAATCTCCATTTGTAATATCTATTCCCACATCAGCATATTCACTAACTAAATTATATTTTCCATTTGGTAGTTTATGGCACAAACCAGTAGAAAAGTTCCTATCCCCTGCATCATAGCTATAATCTGTGTAACACACATATTTTTCATCTTGTACATATTTAGCTATATAACTTGTCCTTTCACCATCTTTGTAAGCCTGAATTGCAGAGTTTTCCCATGACATTAAGTACTCAACTAAAAGGCTTCCACTTGTTTCAACACTTGAATAGTCACTAGCTCCTTGTGTTTCTGAATCTCCTTCAGAAATAAAAGATACAATCATTATTATCCCTAAAAATAAAGCTGCAACAATTATAGCAATTCCCAAAATACTACCTGAATTATCCTTTAATTTCATTATTGTTTTCTCCATTTTCTAAAAAGTCTAATTTTATTGTATTTGCATCTAATATAACAGTATATTTATTTACTGCAGTTTCTTTAAAAACATATATATTATCATTTAAATCTTTTACCACATATGCTGTAAATCCTTCAGTTAAGTAAACTTTACATTCTTTTATAATTGGTATACCACTATTTCCATTATATCTTTCGTTTATAAAAACTTTATAATTATTAATATCATTTAAAAACTTAGTTTTTTTATATTCTTCATCAATCAAATTAAAAGATTCATTAATGTTTTCCTTAGTTAACAAATAATAATCTGTTATATATCTACCCGCAATCATCTCATTAGATGTTGAAACCACTTCAAAATCATTGTATTTAGATCCTAGTTCACCAAATACTTCTTTATTTTCTAAGTCTTCAATAATTTGAGGAATTATTGAATATCTATAGTTAGCAAAGTCTAACTTAACAATAATATTAAACTTCTTTGATGGTAGCGTTCCATCTGCTCTTATAATATTTCCGTAAATATAATATATATATACTCTTCCTTTTGAAATGTAATTAATTTCGGTTGGCGCATATGTACTATATTGTTCAAAAAACTCTTTATTATAGTTCTCTTTTTTTATATTTTTATTATTTGTATACCATTCATCTATATATACTCGCTCATCGTTTTCTCCATATATGCCAGATACATAATTACTAATGCATCGTATTAGTGTATAATAAATCTCATTGTCTTTTAGTGGAGTTAAATTTTTAGTATTCTCTCCCTTCCAAATTTCTTCTACAGAGTTATCTACTTTTTCATCTTTTTTATTTAAAAATATTAACGAACTGAGTACTATTATTGCTATTAAAATAATAAGTATAAAAATAATAATAAAAGTCAAAATCAAATTATAATTTTTTTTACTTTCAACATTATTAGAATTTCCCGTACTGGCCACCTCCAAATGTTTCTTCATGATATTCTTCATATGTATAAGTTGAATAAGTAACACCTAAGTTACTATCTGTTTTTTCATAAGCTTTTGATTTTTCTTTGAATTTTTTTGCATGTTCTTTTCCAATGTACCTATAATGCCAAGATTCTGGTTCTATTCCGGTTTTTGATTTAGTTCCTTTAGGATATCTTAGTATAAAACCATACTTATATGAATTTTCATACAGCCATTTAAACATTCTTTTATGTTCAGATTTGTTCTTTATCCAGTTATCCCACGTACCTGTTCCACCTGTTCCTGTTGTTATTGTTCCAAGATCAACTGCAAGTCCTGTTCTATGCTCACTCGTTAAAGGTCCTTGATAATAGCTAGAACCACCATTTTTATCATATCTTGTTTTCTGTGATTCGTATGATCTATATGCACTACACATATTCATTTTGTATCCACTATTCTCGCTTTCATATGCGTGTTTCATTTCAAGATAATTGCTATACGCTTCTGAATTCATTTGATAATCCATATTTTCGGCGTCTTTTCCACTTGTTGCTACAGTTCTTAAATTGGGTACTGTTTTTCCTTCTCCATAGGTTTCCTCTGAAAGTGGATTTTTAGAATTTACAAGCATAGTTATACTAGAATCTTTATTTTTTGATGTTGACTTAGTTGTTTCAACTCTTGGTAAAACGAAAAATCCTAGGCAAGTACCACTTGTTCCATATGAATAATTATTTTCAGGAGTAAATTTTGTACCACCAGGAGACTTATTAATAATTCCACTCCATCCGTGTCCTCCATTACATTCGGAAAGCCATAAAGATCCGTCTTTATCAACTGCTTCAACATATGCAGCATGTCCATAAACAGTGCCTAGATCCCAAAAAATATATGCATTTGCAACTGGATTTGCTTTAAACTCACTTACTGTGCAATTTGCCTGTTTTGATCCTTCTAAAGCACTTCCACCACTTGGTCTATTATCTTTTAGATTATATTTTTCGAGATATTCTAAAGATCTTCTTCCAGCAAACCATAAACATTGGTACAAATAATCTGTTGATACGTTATATGGATATTGTAGAGATTTGTCTGGCTGTAACTTTGAATCACCTACATCTTTTGGTCCGTTTAATCCCAGTTTATAACTTAATCTATTTTGGAGCTCTGCTATCGCATCTGTATTTACACTTCCATCCGCATTATACAAATCTATGTCTTCAATTTGTGCTTCGTCTCCGTCCAAAATTGTTTCCACTACCGCCATTTGAATCAGATGAGTCTCCTCCTAAAGCTGTTAATACACAAACACCAATAATAAGAAATAATACTAGTATTCCGATTGCAATAAACACATACTTTCGTATTGAAAGCCAAATTGTTTGTTTAATTTCTTCTCCCATTTTTTAGTCTCCTTTTATCTCATTATGAATGTTTATATTTATTTTTTTTCCACTTTCTTCTTTAGTTAAGTAATATGTGTCTGTAGTTTCTATTACCTTCCCTGTTATCAGTGTGTTTCCTGTAAATAAAATTTCATATTCTTGTTCATCTGTTAATTTTATATTTATTTCTTGATTTGTAGAAAAAATTTTTCCGTAATATTTACTTTTGAACTCTTGAATAGTTTTATATTTTTCTATCTTGCAATTTGAAGATAGCATATTATAAGCATTCTCGAGCTCTCCTTTATTACAGTATTCAACGAATTGTTCAATTATTTTTTCATCTTCTCTTTGCTCTTTTTCGCTAACACTAACTTTATTTGAATTTTGTTTTACATCTTTAGAATTGTCATCCACTAGATTATTAACTGTTCTTAGAATAAATAGTGTAGCAAGAACAATTAGTACAAGAATAAATAAGCGCCTACCATATTTTACAAAAAACAATCTAATATTTCTTTCAAAATTCATGGTAGGCTCCTCCTTTTTTATTCTATATTAATCTAAAAATTTATTCCTGAATATTTTCCAGCTAAATCAACAACACTTTCCGCAGTATTATTAATGTTTCCATTTACAGCCTCAGTCGTTTTCTCTGTAATTTGATTTGTTACTTCCTTAACAAGGTCCTCTTTGTTTCGTCCGCTGCTTTTAAATCTTGGGCTTGAAATTTCTCTAGAAAGTTTATCTGCTAATTCTGTATTTTTTCTTCCTAATTTTCCTTCTAAATCTCTAATATCAGATATTGCTTTTTCATCTTTAATTCCGTGTTTTAGCTTAACATTATATCTCATTGCCATTTCGTGGTTTCTAGCATTACCATTTAGGTTTGCCACAGCACTTTGTGCATCTTTATTGTTCAAATACTTTTCAAATTTACCTATCTCAGCTTCCACAGCTACATCTATCTTCTCCTGCGTTGCAGTTCCGCTTATGCTTTGTCTTGCTGATTCTGCAATACTCTGAATTAAATCACTTTCATCCTTATAACCTTCTGCTATTTTATCTGTTACTTCGCTTCCTATTTTTATTCTAATCTTTTCACTACTTTGGCTTGGTATTCTTGGATTTGTGTTGATAGTTGGTATTTTTACTCCCTTAACCCCCTTCATATTTGCTGCACCCAGTAATACCTTGCTTACTCTTTCTGATGCTTTTCTTTCATCAAGTTTTTTTCCTCTCATTTCAGCACTATTTCTAAGAGCTGCCATTTTTTCTTCATATAGTTGTGCAACTTTTTTTGGATCTCTAAAGTCTGCAGCCTTATATTCTTGAGCATCTATAGCTGAGCTCATAGCTGTATCAAATGCATCTTTTTCATCCATTCCGTCCTCAAGATAGTCTTCATATTGGCCTAATGTTCTGTTAAAGTAATCTTCATCTATTCCATGTTGTTTCATTTGATACATTTTATCAAGTTCCTCTTTAAGTTCTTTTCCATTTGGCTGCCTTCCATCATGTCTAAAAGCAAAGTTATTTTGTGCTTGTCTGATATTATAGTCTTTTTTCTTAAAATCTCTTTCGTCTAGTTGTTCATCACTATACATAAAATCTCTAGCAGTGTTCGTTGCAAACTTTTCTACTCCTGAGGTTACTTTATCTAATTGATTTGTAATTCCTCCTCCAATTTTTGCTCCTAGCGCTGCTCCCGTTACTGCTCCACTAGAGAACTTTCCTCCAAGCATCATGCTCATAGTTCCTGCAGCAAGTCCTAATCCAAGAGTGGTAGCACCTTTTATTGTACCTCTTACTACTCCTTTTCCTGCTTTGTAAACACCTCTTCCTGTTGCTTTAAGAGCTCTTATTCCTACTCCTTTGGCTACTCCTGCAGCAGTAGTTGCACCATATGTTTTTTGTAAATGTCTATTGAATCTTTTCTTTGCTTTTCTTCCAACTCTAGTAAGTCTACCATTTTTTTTCTTTTTTTCTTCATTAGCAGAGTCATTTGCATTTGGTTGGCCACCTTCTCCTTGTCCATCTTCTGCTATATTTTCATCTTCGTCACCTTCAGATGCTTCGTTTTCTTCAGGCGTTTCATTTTCTTCACCAATTTCATCTGACTCTCCGTCTATAGCATTATCTGAACCGTCTTCCCCGGTATCATTTGGGTCTCCTTCTACATTTTCATCTGAGCCATCTGTTATTCCTTCTTGCCCTTCTGAACTGCTTTCTAATTCTGGTGTACTTTCATCCGGGTTATCTGAACCACTAGGATCATCTAATCCGTCTGAACCATCATCTGAATATACATCTTCAGGCTCATCAATTTCCTTGTTGTTAGGAGGTAATTCACGATCTTCGTCGTCCTTGCTTCCTCCACTGTTTCCGCCTTTTCCTCCATCACTTGTTGCTTTTCCAGATTTAAAGCTATCTAAAACTTTGCTAAATAGTGCTCCACCTGCAAAAGTTCCAAGTGGTGAACCAAGCTGATCTCTAAATCCAAACATTTGCTTAATAAATTTCTCTGCTGGTATAATTGCTGAGAAGCAGCAAATAGTATAAATAATATTAGAATTTGCAAGGTCTATTGCACTACTTACTAATACAATATATATTAGTAAGTGAAAAGGCTGGATTATTACATTATAAATAAACTCTTGTAACCATGTGTTAAACGCCTGTGCTTTTCCATCTCCTATTTTATCTATCGGATATGTAATACAACTTATAGGTGCTAATAATACTAAAAATACTATTGTAATCATCCTTTTTAAATACTTCCACAAAAAAATTCCTGTATAAAGAATAATAACAAATATAATTAGTTCTTGAACAAACACATCTTCTCTTTCATATACTTCTCCGTCGTCTGGATCTGTCCATTCCATTGTGTCATATCCGCTTCCTAATACTCCTGTAATAATTTCTGAGGGTTTTTGTAAAAGATTTAAATTGTTACCTTTCGTTCCTATTGCATTAGTTATTGTAGATGTGACATTAAGTGTAACTATCATTATAAAATGTAAAACAAACAATAGACATATAGCAACTAGCCAATCAACCAGCATTCCTTTATATTTTGCCTTATCCTGTGAAACTGATGTTAGTACCATTCTAATACCAACATAAACCAATATAGAAAGTAGAGCAACTAAAGCTAAGTTTCTTAGTGCATAGTACCAGCCAGAAATAGTTTTTCTTAAATTGTTTCTACCAACTACAATCCTTCCATTTATGCCTCCAGAATCTCCGGAATCGTAATAATCACTATTTCCAGGTTGTATATTTTCAAAGATATTTGCATTTAATAATGAAAATTTTCCTTTAATAATAGTTTCTGGACTAATATAAATTTGTTCATCGCTTTGGTGTGCATCATCACAAAATATTTTATCTGCAAACTTTAGTATTTTATATTCCGCTTTGTACAGTATAATTCCAATATTGCTTACCGCTTTTTTTGCTACTTCATCTAGGTCGATTCCAAAAACTGCTTCTACCTTATTAGACATAAAGGTATTAATTAAGATAACAAGCATCAAAAATGAAATTATTAGTTTTTTAAGGATATTAGAATTTTTATTTTTTTTCATATTTGTTTCCCTTCTCTATTTATTTGCTAATTTATTTAAATTAGTTTCAACAAATTCAAACTCCTTTTTAGTTGGCATAATCTTTAGTATTGCTGTATCGTTTCCTACTTTTAATAAACCTTCTCCTTTTTGTGCTGTAATTAAATAACTTGCTTCTCCTTCTGAAAGTTTAAATACCTCCTTTAAGTACTCTATTTCAGATTTATCTTGTGCTAAGAACAATTTTGTATCTGACGATGTAAGAACAGCTTGTGCTTCTGGTTTTTCGTAAAAATCTTGAAATCTTTGAGATATAATTGCAAGAGAAACATTTCTTTTTCTTGCACGACGAGCCATTTTGTTCAAAAAGTCTACAGCCTCTGGGAATGGCAACAGCATCCAAGCCTCATCAACTATAACTCTCTTTTGCTTAGCTCTTTTTCTATCTTCGCTGTTTTTCTTTACAAATTTCTCCCAAATCCATGAAAGTAAGATTTGCTGTGCAAGTGGTCTTGCAAACCTTTCTTCTAGCTGAGAAATATCTAAGTTTATAAATGGGGCTCCTTCTAATAGATCAAATGTAGATTGCCCATCAAAGTAAGCCATCTGCCCTCCAAATTTTCTAACATATTGCTTCATAACTTTTAATAAATAGCTGTAATGAAATTTGTAATCTGGATTTTCATTTTCTTTAGCTTTTTTCGTAAGTCTGTCATACCATGAACCAATAGTTGGCATTTTCTTTTTCTCTTTTTCTATCTTTCCGTAATTTATTTCTGTTATATCACTTTCATATAAACTGTTTATATTTGAATTTACTCCAATACTTTCGTATTCTTCTGAAACAACCTCTGCAATTATTTGCTTTGTTATCTCATTAACTTCTGTACTTCTGGTACTTCCTTTTGCCATTGTAAGTAATGCTTGAGTAACATCTTCAACTTTATTTTCAACATTTAATACTGGTCTTTCTCTACCTGTAATATCATCTTTTACTAGCTCTGGTTCAATATCAAATAAATTAATTACTGTTTCCGATGTAGGGCTTAAGACAACATTTATTCCTCCAAGACTTTCAGCAACTATTGTATACTCTCCTTCTGCATCAAGAGCCAAGCTTTCAATTCCCATTAAAACACTTGAACGTGAAATTAAAGTTTTCATGGTAACAGATTTACCTGCACCAGATTTAGCAAATATAACCATATTATAATTTGTAAGAGATGAATGAAAATTATCAAAAAGTATTGGTGTTCCTGTTTGTTTGTTATATCCTAAAGGTACTCCTGAAGGATGTCCAATTTCAGATGATGTAAAAGGAAAAACCGTTGCCATTGAATTTCTATCAAATGGGTGTTTCTTTTTAATTAAATTTTTGTTTAAAGGTATATTTGACTTAAATGCCTCTTCTTGCATAGCCCAAGCAGTTTTTATTGCAATTTGCTTTTTAGCCATTTCTGTTGAAAGCATTTTAGTATATTTATCTAGATCTTGTAAATTATAGGCAAAAATTGTGGATATAATTGAGGCTTCAAACATTTTATTGAAACCAGCTGCTATTTCATCTCTAAGTTTTTCTGTTTCATATTTTTTTTGTGATAGTATAGCCTCTCTGTTTATTCTTCCTTTTCCCAAGGCAACTAATCTTTCTGTTTCAAGTTCATTTATCGTTCTATTAAGTTCCTGTTGAGAACGTGATTCTTGTATTGGGGTTATAAATATAGATACGTTTATATCTCCAAATTCATACATATCTCTAAATAATGATGGAAATGTTCCCATACGTGGAAGTGTAGCTACAAAAAAACTTCTCGCTAATCTATTAGTGTGTGAAATTATCTCTAAATGGTTTAAGTTAGAAGCATCAATTCCGGAAGGAGCAATTAGGTCTTTAATATTTTTTGCTTTAAACAATGTTGTTGAGTTTTCTTTATCATTTTCTTTAATTTCTTCTCTGTTTTGTTTCTTTCCCATATTCTTATGCTCCTTTCTTTGATTTTTTCTTTGATTTTATTTCATTTTTTGCTTGTTCTGCTATTTCTTTTCCAATATAATCTTCGTTTTCATCTATTAGACTCTCAGCCATTTCATCAATTAGCTTTTGCAGATTAGCCTCTTTTTGTTCAAGTTCTCTTTGCTTTTTGCTATTAACTACAGCTTGTTCAATAGAACTATTAGCTAAACTTATTGCTTTTTCTTCTATTAGTTTATCTAATTCTTCTATTTTCTTTTCCATTACATCTGGTGCTGAAATATATAAAGAATCATATCCTGCTTTTAGAGCTTTATCAATTCCGAAAACTTCAGATGCATCTCTGTTGTATGACTCGTATAATAAATCTCCTAATTCTACCGAATCCAAAACCCTTCCTGTAACACCACAAACTGAAAGTACTCTTAATAGTGATTGCGCTGTTGTATATAGCTCCGAAAACGCCATTTCTATTAATTCATCTTTATCAAATAAGTTCTCTGTATCTTCTGGCATATGTGAAATAGCTATATAATAATTTTTAGTTAAAATGTTTTTATTTAAACTCATTTTTTCGGTATTATTAATTATATCTTTAGCATATTCATATAAGTTTTTTTGTTTTACATATTCCATTTTTGCTTTTTTAAACTTTATTGGATCAGAATTTTTATCTTTGTTTACTTGATCATATTGAATTCTTTTTTTATTGTATGTGCTTTCAATTTCTTTAAGTTTATTTTTATATTTAATTAAGCTTTCCTCTAAGTTTACTTTTCTCGCTTGAATATATATTTGAATTGGTTTAGTAAGAGTATTTAAAAACTTTACAAATCCTTGTTCAACTCCTACTTTCTCTATTGAGCTCATTAAGTCATAGTTTATTCCTTGGCATTGCATTACCATTACAAATCTTTTGCCATTATTTTGTACTATCATATTATCTTTTATTTCTTCAAAGTCTAAAAAGCTTTTAATATCTTGAGAAGAATAAGTTCTTGCTTGTACCGTTTCTTTTCTATTTATATTTTCATCTTTTTGCATATTACCATTATGATTTGTTTCTTTTACCTGTGCATTTTCTTGCTTCTTCTTTCTCGAATATATAAATGTGAGTACAATAACTAGTATAAAAAGTATGAATAAGCAAACAACTAGCATCGAAGTTAATAAAACTGTTAATTGATCTGAACTCATATTACTCTTCCTCCTCTTTTGTTATATATATTTTATTTTTATTCTTTTTAAATTTAATATATCTCAGTACTATATCGTCTATACTCTCTCCTCCAACTAATCTCGTAAATTTAAATGCCTCTGAATTTGGTATTTTAAATGTTCCACATAAAAAACCTAATAATCCAAAAAAAATTACTATTCCAAAGCCTATATACTGAGCACCCAAAGATTTGCAAACAAAATAAATTGGTATACTAACGCCGTGCAAATGCAACCGTAAATATAATAGCTTTAGTTGAAAAAATAAATAATATTCTTCCTTCTCCTTTAGTGTTTCTTGGTATCATATATGTTCCCATCTAATTTCCTCCTATGTGTAAGTATAATATATCAAATTAATTATAACAAAAAACCTTACAAAATGTAAGGTTTTATCGAAAAAAAATATATTTTTAATTTATTTGTAATATTTTAGTAATATTATTTCTTCGCTAGTAAATATATAGCATTTGCTATAGTTGCTCCACTAAAAACTAGTACAACTCCAACAATATATGGAATCATTGTTTTTTGGTAATCAGCTCTTTCACTTGCACTGCCTAGCATATATTTTATACCTAATATAGCTATAATGATAACAGATGCAACAACTGCGAAAGAATTTATTATAGATAAAATAATTTTTCCAACAGAAGAAATTTCAGTTGTAGAAACATTTGATGAATTATTATTTATATTATTAATATTTATAGCACCCACTTGATTTAAAAATATAAACATAGTAGATATGATTAAAAATATAATTAAAATAATTCTGCAATTCTTTTTCATATTTTTCTCCTTTGCTAACTAGTTTCTTTAGTGTTTCAAAAATCAGAAAGTGTTTAAACTTTCTGATTTTCTAAAATTGCAACTAGAATTTAGCCATATTGTATACTGCAGTTGCAATTGTTGAAGCTGCAAATATACATACTGCACCTACTAAGTAAGGTATCATTGACTTCTTGTACTCTGATTTTTCTTCTGAGCTTCCCATCATATATTTAATACCTAATACTGCAACCATTATAACTGATATAACAACACCTGCAGTTGTTACAGCTGATAATATTTTTCCACCTATGCTTGTTATTTGTGTATCTGCACTAGTTGAAGTTGCAGTTACTGAACCTGGAGTTATACCAAGTGTAATTGTTGATAAAGATGCCATTATAATTACTGCCATTACAAGTATTGAAAGCATTTTATATGTTTTTTTCATAACTAGCTCCTCCTTTTTATTTATATTTAGTATCTTTTTAAGATAACATTAATAACTTATTATAAATTTTTTACTAGATTTATAACTAGTTTCCATATTCCAAATGCGCCAAAAATTACAATACATCCTACAACAAATGGCAAGATTGCCTTTTTTACTTCTACTTTTTGGTCTACTCCTGCAGTCATAAACTGAATTCCAAGAATTGCTCCAGTAACTACTGCTATCATTACTCCTGCACCTAGTAATATATTGTAAATATCTTCTGATCCACTTACTAAATTTGATGTAGACATTGTTTGATCTGCATTTTTTCTTCCGTCACCAATAAAGTTTTCAGCGGTTGAAAAAACACTGCTTAATGCCAACGCATGTGAGGTTAACAATATAATGATAATAAAAGTAATATTCATAACTCTAACGACATTTTTTACCATAATACAACCTCCTTTATTTATTATACACCATTTTTTTTCATTTTTCAAATTTTATTTAAATATTTGTTATTTGTTTTCCAATTAGCATAAATATTTTTATAAATGTTGTGATTCCAAATACCACAAATGCTCCTACTACATATGGTATTAAATCCTTCTTGTATTCTGCTTTTTCTTCTACACTTCCTAACATGTATTTTATTCCTATCATAGCTAAAATTAAAACAGATGCTATAATTCCAACATTAGTTACTGCTGTTAATACTGTACTTGTAATATTTTCAACTTTTCTTGCACTACTACTATCCATATTTCCTGGTTTATATGGTGTTAAATCTTCCAACACATCATTTAGTGGTTCATACACTCTATTTTCATCTGTTGCACTTCCCATAATTGGAAGTCTTACACTAGTTAAATTTTCTTCTCCATAATCTTGGTCAATTCTATTAGAAAGCTCATCCTCCGCATCTTGTTGCTCTTCTTGTTGTCCTTCCTGTTGGTTTCCTTCATTGCTTTCCTGTTGACTTCCTTTGTTATTTCCCTGTTCATTTTTTTTACTTTTTTCTAAAACTTTTACTGTATACGGAATATGGTAAAGGTATACCGCTCCTGAAGAATCATTTTGTTCTGGCTCAACTACTATATTTCCACCTGATTCTCCGTTTGTTCTTTCCACGAAATCTAACATAAGCAAATTTAGTATATACATCATAGTTCGTTTGTTCATATAAATTATATTGAGTTTTTCCTATCTTTTTGGGCTTACTATTAAAATCCGTTCCTTCACTTGCTTCAATACTAACCGAGTTAGAGCCAATTTTCAATGATGATATTCCCCAGTTTTTAAATTTCTGTTCTAAGTCTATGCTGTTATCGAACTTTCCTTCTTTAGTTCCTTCATATGCCGTAACATTAAGTGGTTCTAATATTTGGATATTTATTTCTTGCACATTTCCACTATTTGCCCCTTTAATTCCAACTTTTATTGTTTTACTTGTAACTTTTTTTGGTTTTATACTAATTTCCTTGTACTTTTTGCTAAATATATTATTGACATTTACCAAATCAACAAGAATATCTTCATTTTCCCACCAGTGTCCCTTTTCTTCTCCATTTATTACAACACAATCCATATATTCATTATTCTTCATTATTTTATCGTAACGTACTTTTATGTCATAGCCTTCAAAAACTGTTATCTTAGTTTTATCATCAGAAACTAATGGACTTCCATCTTGTGTTGCAGCCTGTACATTGTTTTTAGCCAATATAAATGTTATAAATATAATTAGAATAAAAGCATAAATTTTTTTCATATTTTTCACCAATTTAAATTTATTTTACTAAATTCTACAATATTTTATTTCTTTTGACAATACCATTATGCTAAATATTTGTTATTTGTTTTCCAATTAGCATAAATATTTTTATAAATGTTGTGATTCCAAATACCACAAATGCTCCTACTACATATGGTATTAAATCCTTCTTGTATTCTGCTTTTTCTTCTACACTTCCTAACATGTATTTTATTCCTATCATAGCTAAAATTAAAACAGATGCTATAATTCCAACATTAGTTACTGCTGTTAATACTGTACTTGTAATATTTTCAACTTTTCTTGCACTACTACTATCCATATTTCCTGGTTTATATGGTGTTAAATCTTCCAACACATCTTTTAGCGGTTCATACACTCTATTTCCATCTGTTGTACTTCCCATAATCGGAAGACTTACACTAGCAGTTGCCTGTTTGACAGCTTTTGTGAGGTCTTTCTCACGTTGCTTATCAATTTGTTCCTGCTCACTGGTTCTTTCTTTTCTTTTTAATACTTTTACTATATATGGAATCTCACATTTTTCTAAAAACTCTGTGCCATACATACTTTCCCCTAATGCCCCTAATGCTATGAATCCATTGCCTTCTCCGCTCAGTCTTTCCTGCAAGTCTATTAACTCCGTTTGGACTCTGATACCTTTTATAATTTTCATAATCGTAAACAGAATACTCTACTCCATCAATAGTCTCTTTTTTAGCTGTACTATTATCTTTTATTCTGCTTGAACTATAAGCCAACCCCCAATCTTTAACTTTATCCATATACTCTATAGTTCCATCAAATTCCCCCTCTGCTGTATTCTCATATGTTGTAAAAGTAAGTGGAGCTAAGATTTCTATACTTAGTTGTTGCTCTTTTCCTGTTTCTGAAATTATTGTTATTTTTATTGGTTTATTAGTTGCCTTCTTTCCATAAAAATATATATTTTTATAACTGCGGTAAGTTATTCCACTAATTTCTACTTTTTTCTGTTGATAATCCTGAAGTTCAACCTTAAAATTGTTATCTTCGTAATAATGCTTTGCTGTCCATTGCTTTTTATTGTTCGAGTCACGTGTATAGCCATTATAATATGTATCGTTTTTAATTTTCATTGCAATTGTTCCATCTTTATTATCCCATGTAGATTTATAATTTATTTTAAGTTCCTGTCCTTCAAAAATTCTAATTGTTGATTCATCTGTCGCAAAGTTTCCATCAATATATTTATTTATTGCATGAACTTTGTTGCTGAATATTATAGGCATAAAAATTAAAATTAAGGCAAACATATAAATTTTCTTTTTCATATTTTTCTCCAATTTTATTATATCTTATATTAATTTTACAACATTTTATGTTATTTGCCAACATTTTAATTTATTTTTCTTATAATATAATTTAAGACTAATGTAACTTAACCTTATTATATACATAAAAATCTTTGATTTTTCCTATACAATAAGAAAAGGTCAAGCTTTTTCTCTAAGCTTGGCCCTCTTTTTCATTTATGCAAAATAAAACAATATCTTATGTTTCTCTTTTTTACTTTTTTCTTTTTTTGAATTTTTATAAAATTCCGCTATCAAATTATCTAACTCTACACTCAGCTTGTATGTATCACTGTAGTTATTTTCTTTTTCCAAACTCTTATTTAATTCTTCTCTCTTTTTGTTAATTTTATCTTCTAACATACAATCACCTCTCTTAAATAATTCTTTTACGTATAATAAAATAACATTTTTTTCTTTTAAAGTCAACAAAAAATGGCTATCTATAGCCATTTTCGTATTCTATTTTTCTTTAAATTTTTTAATATTACTTTCTAGATTTTCATTATTCGATTTATTTATTTATTTTTTTACATATTTTGATATTTCTATTTAATATAAAAAACATCATTTTCTACTATTTGCTCTTATTTTTAATTGTTATATCTTTAATTTTTTATTAATATTTAAACTATTACTAATATTAAACATTATTCTCTTTTTTGTTTATCTTATATAAAAAATGTTATATTCTTCTATTTCTCCAATATTTATATAATTTTCTTTTACATATTTTTCTACCTTTTTAGATTCTTGCCAAAATGTCTTTTCTTCATCTTTTCTTATTAATATCTTAGTATTATTAAGACATTTAATTTTCTCAATCAATCCATCTTCGCCCTTTTTTCCAAGATTTCCTAGAAATGGAAGATCAAATTCCCTGTTTGCTTTTTTCAGTGGTGTCATAAACATATTTGCATCCTTAGAAAGTACTATAACATTTACTTTATTGTTGTTATTTTCAATTATAAATTCACAAATATTTTCTATTTTTTCTTTATCTTCTTTTAGTATATATCCACCATAATATGGTGATTTTTTATCTGTATAAATATATTCATTACTTTTTATTATGTCATATGCTGTTCTAGATATTAAAAGTAAAATAATTATGACATTCACTAAATAAGCTCTTTTTATTTTTATATCATTTAAAATCATATTTTCAATTGTATATAAAAAGCCCATACTAACTATTAGACAACTTAAAATACTATGAAATGAATTAACTATTGGAATTCCAATAAAAATCATAGGTGTACCAAAACAAATTAAAGTTTTAATATTATTTTTAATTTCTACATTGTTTTTTTCAAAATTTAGTTTTTTGCTAGTTACTGCATATACCAAAAATATATCTATTAATATTGCTAAATAAAAATATAGCGATTCATAATAGTTAAAAAATGTATTGCTTTTTGAAAATTCGCCTATTCCTAAAAATGCCATATCAATAAAATCATCTAATAGCCCCATACTTTTATAAGCAAAGCAAAATACCATAAATAAAGCAATATTTACAATTCCAATTTTAATTATATTTATTATTTTATTTTCAGCCTTTTTATCATCTTGTACAATTATGTATAATACTATTCCTATTCCATGGAATACCCCTATATTCTGCTTACACATTGTAGTTATAAAAACCAGTATTGCATGAATCAAATAATTTTCTTTTTTCTTAAGAAATAATATTATGCTAACCAATATCGGTATAAATGCTAATATATTATAGTTAGCTCCAATAGATAACATTTCCCTAAAAATAAAAAATAATATCAAAATAAATGTAATTCTTTTACTTTTATTTATTTTTAGTTCTTTAAATATAACATTAATGCACCCAAAGAATACAGTATAAATCATAAAATTATAAAACACAAAAGTTCGAAAATTCTGTCCTAAAATATTAAGTAGAATTTTTCCAATATAAAAAAACAATGGGGTTATAATTACATTTATATCTTTATATATTCTATATCCTATTGACATTTTGTAAATATTAGAAAAATTCCATAATCCATCTGTTCCGCTAATTTGTTGCTTAAAGCTAAGCATTACAACTAGTAATACTACCATAAAATAAATATCTATATCTTTTTTTCTTATATTTTCGATTATTTTTTTTACCATTTTTTAGTCCTTTTTATTTCCCTTAACAATTGAAAAAACCATTTTCTCTTTATCAAAAATTTTCTTTAATATTTCTTGTGCATATGAAACTGTAACAGCTTCATGCTGTTCAATATATTCGAAACTATTTATTCCTTTAAAGTAATCTCCCATGAACATTCTAGCTATATCCGCTGGATCGTTATATTCTTTTACGTAATCACCATATATTTTCTTTTTAATTCTTTCAAAATCTTGTTCATTTATTCCATTTGTTTTTAGTTGTTCTAACTCTTTTTCTAATAATCCCGGTATTTCTTCTGGTTTTCTTGACTGCCCTGAAATTACAATATGTGCATATTGTTTTGAAAATTCATAATCTAAATCTGGTTCTGAAAACAGTAGTCCCTTTTCGTATAAGTCTTTATATAATTTAGAACTCTTTCCAATTATCATATTTAATAAAATTTCTATTGCAATATGCTTTTTTACAATTTCCTTTTTGTCTTCTAGAACTTCATCTTTAAATGCTATAACAAATAGTGGATTATTTACGTCCATTGTAACTGTTTTCTCTTTTTCATTGATTTCTTGTGGTTCGTTTGGATAAATCTTTTTTGCAAGAGATTTATTTTCGTTTTTGGTTATTCTCTTTTTTATTTCCTCAATAAGTTCTTCTGGTACAAAATCGCCACAAACAACCATTAGCATATTAGATGGTGTGTAGAATGTATTATAACAATCATAAAGCATTTCTTTATTAATTCCTGATATTGATTCTACTGTTCCCGCTATATCTATTCTAACTGGGTTCTCTTTATATAAACATTTTACTGCATTTAAATAAACCTGCCATCCAGGATAGTCTTCGTACATTTTTATTTCTTGTCCAATTATTCCTTTTTCCTTTTCTACATTTTCATCTGTATAATAAGGATTTTGAACATAGTCCATAAATTCGTCTAATGCTTCATAAAAATGATCTGTACACTCATACAAATATGTTGTATAGTCATTTGTTGTATATGCATTTGCATCAACACCAATATTAGATAGTGCATCTAAACTATTTATTCCATTTCTTTGTTCAAACATTTTATGCTCCAAGAAATGTGCAACACCATCTGGTAAAATTATTTCTCTGTTATCAGATGAAATAAAGTGTTTATCTATAGACCCAAATTCTGTTCCCCACATTATAAATTTTTTTTGAATATTTGGTTTTGGGATAATCATAACTGTTAAACCATTTTTTAGCTTTTCAATATATAATTTTTCTTTCACTTTTGTGTTTTCAATAATTTGCATAATTTCATTTCCTTTCATTTTTTTGTTTTCTCTTTATTTTGTTAAGAAATAAATTGTATTAATTTGCATTTTTTTAGCAACATCTATAATATCTGCTTTATTAACATTTTGAATATATAAAATATACTCTTCATATGATATTTTGTATCCAGATAATTCCTGTGAAAAATAATAAACTAACTCTGTATCTTGTTCTTCTGGTATAGCTCTTATTGTTGAAATAATATTTTTCTTAGCCTCATCAATAATTTCATTTGAAAACTCACCATTTGTCATATCCACTATCTGTTCCCTTATTATTTTTAAAGCTTTTTCGAAATTTTGTGACTCTATTCCACATTTTATAAAAATGTTTCCTTTTTGTCTTAAAAATGTTGATGAAGCTGTATATGCCAGTGAATTCTTCTCTCTTACATTTTGAAACATCTTTGATGATGGCATTCCCCCAAGTATTGTATTGTATACAAGTGCTTTATATTTATCTTCTTCATTTTCGTTTAATATATCCATTCCTATAACTAATTTTCCTTGTGCAATGTTCATCTTCTCTTCTATTAATTGCTCTTGTTTTTCTTCTTTTTCTCTTACTTGCAAATTGTTAATAATATATCTTGGTGTTCTTTCAGAAATTCTTTTTATATTATCATCATTAATTATCTTTTCTTTAATTTCTTCATCAATATCCCCTGATATAAAAATATCAATTTTGCAGTCCTTTAGTAAATTTAAATAGCTTTCATATAAATTTTCATTGTTTATTGTTTCTAGGTCTTTAGTTGTTCCATATTTATATAAACCAAAAGGTTTATCCTTATACATTTCCTCTATACATCTTTCGTATGCATATAATGCTTTTGAATCATTTTTTCCCTCTATTATTTGTTTTAAATTATCTTTTTCGCTTTCTACGTATTCAGGTAAAAATATACCATTTTGAGTATATGGATTAAATACAATTTCAAGTAAAATTCTAACTGCTTTTTCAAGATTATCCTCATCATCTGGTAAAAAATTATTATTAATAGTCTCCAAATAAAACTTTAATATCTGGTCATCACCTATTTTATCTATACCACAATCAAAAGATGCTCCATACATTTCTTCTAATGTTCTACTTATTTTTTCCTGTGTTTCCATATTCTTGCTGCCTCTTCTCAATACTGCAGGTATTAATGCATTTTTAGTTACATTTTTACTTGATAATGGAGTTGTTAAAAAAACAGACAATAGATTCGTTTTAAACTTGTTTGTTTTTATTATGTGTAGTGTTATTCCATCTTTAATTTTTATATCAATATTATTCACAGCAACCTCCTAAAATAATTATATTTTATTATTCTCTATTCGTTAATGATTATTCATTTGTCCTATTAAATTCACGAAAAAAAGGTTGCAAAATCGCAACCTTAATAAATAGCTTTAAAACTTTCTTTTCCTAGCTGCCTCTGATTTTTTCTTTCTTTTAACGCTAGGTTTTTCGTAATGTTCTCTTTTACGAACTTCTTGAATTGTTCCGTTACGAGCACATTGTCTTTTAAATCTCTTTATGGCATCTTCTATATTTCCATCTTTAACTTTAATTTCTGACATTTATTCCCCTCCTTCCGGTATTAAGCACAGTATGTGGGATTATTTTCCTTATGTAACTAATTATACTCTAACTTGTACATACTTGTCAATATTTTTTTGTTTGTTTATTACTCATATATATCCAATTATTTAAACTACTCTTTTACAATAAATCCAGTTGCTATCATTCTTGTTTTATGCTTTCCATTTCCATTTACTGGGTCATTTATTAATTTTCCATTTACAACTAGTCCACAAGAAGTTCCTCCGTCTAGATTTGCGGCATTATATGCTCCATATTTTTGCATAATTTCTGTTAAATCTACCATATCTGCACCTGGTCTTCCTATCATTCTACCGTCTATAACTAACATTAATACTATTCCATCTTTTCTTTGTCCTATAGCTGTTCTTGGTGCTGTTCCCCAACCGCCATTTCCTTTAATAAATGATGGTTTTCCATTTACTATTAGGAATGGTCCAAATGTTACTGCATCTCTAATTCCTTTAGCTAATGCTTCTTTAGCTGTCATTTTTCCAAGAATAAACTTATTTTCATTTGTAAATCCAATTATTCCACCAGATTTTGTGTATTTTCTGTTTGTTATTAACTTTCCATTTTTTATAACAGTTCCTTGTGGAGTTCCTCCTAAACTGTTGTAGTTTGGATCATAAAAGCCACCACCATTTATAGCAACAACTGCATTATTATCTTTTGCCATATCAACTAAATATTGACCTTTATTTCCTAAATATTTTGTTGTACATACAGAAATTTTAGAAGGATCATAAACTGCTACCAAATGACCTGTGTATCCTTTACCTTTTATATCTATTACTTTATATAACTCATTGCCTTCGTCTTTTTTTAATATTGCTTCTTCATACTCATTTTCATATGTTTGATTATCTATAACTGCTACTAATTCTACTTCTTCTGTATTAGTTGATTCTCCAGTCTCAATTACTGCGTTGTTATCTAATACATGTTCAATTGTTTCATCATCATAAAACCAAGTAGCAAAATATTGATGATTTAAAGTAGTCATAGCTGTTGTAATAAGCCAGTTTCTAAATCCAGAGTATGGTCCATATAGTAAGAATAATACTGTTGACATACCAACTATTTCAAGGCTTAAAAGCACTATCACAATCTTCTTCCATGTTTTCATTTTATTTCTTTTGTTCTCTTTATCTTTCACATTCAACATCCTTACATTACAAAAATTAAGACAGTAAAAAACTGTCTTAATTATTATAATATTTTTCTACATTAAAATCAATATTTTGATATTATTTTTCTATTTTTCTGGTACAAGTTAATCATTTTTTATAAAAAGCTAATTGCTATTGTCAAAATGCCACGTCTCCATTGACATTGACACCCATTAACGTCATTTGTCAGCGGATGTTAATTTATTCATATTCTACCTTAACTAAATATAATCCATTAGGTGAAAGTGTTTTTCCAGCTTTTGTTCTGTCTTTTGATTTTATAATGTCTGGTATGCTGTCCGGATCAATTTTTCCTGTTCCAACTTCAAGTAATGTTCCAGATATTATTCTAACCATGTTATATAAAAATCCACTTCCAGTTAATTCTATTATAATTCTATCATTTTCTTTTTTTACTTCTCCTAAAAAGATTTCTCTAATTGAGCTTTTTGAACTAGTTCCACTCGCTTTAAATGCTTTAAAATCATGCTTTCCTTCAAAATACTTTATTGCTTTTTGCATTTTGGAGATATCTAAATTTCCAGAAAAATTATATTCTAAGTTTCTATATATAGCAGTTCCGTTTGATGAGTTATTTATTACATATCTATATGTTTTCTTTTTGCAATTGTATCTACTATGAAATCTTTCGTCAACTTCTTCTGCATTGATGATTCTTATACTTCTTTTTAGTTTTGTATTTAAAGCAATTGGTA
The DNA here is from genome assembly GCA_934130435.1 of uncultured Clostridia bacterium. Classification (GTDB taxonomy): domain Bacteria; phylum Bacillota; class Clostridia; order TANB77; family CAG-508; genus HGM13634. Next base: position 155,645 of record CAKOYB010000001.1, on the reverse strand, counting down.
TTTTTAAAACAGGAATTTGGCTATCAGTTTTAAAGTTTGCAACCTGTGCAAGAGCATGTACACCAGCATCTGTTCTTCCAGATGCAATTAGTTCACTTTCCTGTCCTGTAATATCATATATTGCCCTTTCTATTTCTCCTTGTATATTTAATTTATTAGGTTGTTTTTGCCATCCATTAAAGTCTTTTCCATCATATTCTATTGTTAATTTTATATTTCTCATCTTTCCCTTTACTAGATAATAGGTAATATATTTCTATACTACCTATTATCGCTTTTAATTTTTATTTTCTTTTTTAAAAATTTTAAATTTTTTTACATTTATTTTGTCTTCTGATTGTTTAAATCTTTTTGTAATAATATTACTTATTAAAATTCTTTTTAGTGTTTCTTCCTTTAAATCTGCTATTAATGTTCCATCTTTTGCTATTGATATTCTTCCAGTTTCTTCGGAAACAACAACTATTAAAGCATCCGATTCTTTGCTCATTCCTATTGCTGCTCTGTGCCTTGTTCCAAGTTCTTTTGCAATGTCTGAATCACTTGCTAATGGAAGTACACAAGCTGCAGCAGCAAGTCTGTTATTGCTAATTATTACTGCTCCATCATGTAATGGTGTGTTTGGAGTAAATATATTTACTAATAGTTGTGGAGATACTTCTGCCCCAATGCTAACACCTGTAGCAATAATATCTTTTAATTTAATATCTCTTTCTATTACAATTAATGCTCCTGTTTTCTTTTTTGAAAGCTCAACAGCTGCAATTACTATTTTATATATATCTTCCTTTGTTTTTGCTATAATATCTTTGTCTAATCCAAAGTATTTTGTAAGTTTATTTGTAGATCCTAACTGTTCTAGAGCTCTTCTTAATTCTGGTTGAAATAAAATTATTAGCAATATAACTCCATATGTCATTATTGTAGTTAGTATATAATTTAGTATATGAAGTTTTAAAACAGAACTAAGTCCCGTAATTACAAGTAAAAATATTATTCCCTTTACCAGTTGCATTGCTCTTGAACCTTTTATTATGCTTACAACCTTTACAACAAGAAAAATAACTATTAGAATATCAAATATTAATGTTATAAGACTCCATGGATTTTTTATGTAATTATTTATTATCATGTCAAAAAAATTCTGCATATCTATCATTGGATTACTCATATTAGTTTTCCTCCAAATTATTAAATAACATAATAAATAAGTGTTGCTGCGACACCAATTATCATCATTATTGCAAGTATCCCGCCTATTATTGCAGAAACAATTTTCATTTTATCAACTTTCTTCTTAGCCATATGCATTCTCTTTTCTTTTTAAATATTTTACAAAATGTAATAATTAATTTTTGTTTAATAAGTTATATCATATTTACTTTTTTTTTTCAATATTATGTCGAAATATTATTTTTATTCATATATTATATTAAGCACATGTGCTTAATATATGTAAGAGAGGATGTTAACTATGGATTTCGAAAATAAATGTTGCCCAGTAGTTGATGTTGATGGTCATGTTGCAACAGGAAAACAATTTGACTTAGAAATTGTATTACCAGAAGACAATCGTGGGGTATTATATGGTGTTGTAAGAGATTGTCATAAAGAGCCAGTTATAGATGCTGTCGTAAAGTTAATTGAAATAGATTTTGAATGTGGAAAAGAAGAAAGAAAACCAGTTTCTCATACTTTCACAGATAAAGATGGTGAATTTGTATTTGGACCTCTTTGTACTGATAGAAAATATGAAGTTCAAATTTGGGCAAGTAAAGTTAAACACATTAAAGTTTGTTCAAAATGTCATCGTGAGGGAAAATGCCTAAAAGGTGTTAGTATGAAAAATTGTGATTGCTTTGTTGGAAAAGACGATTTTTTACCACCTGCTGATTGTAAACCAAATAAATGTATAAAATAATATAAGGCAGATTTTTTTCTGCCTTATATTATTCCAACTTTTTTCATTATTTTTTTACCTGTTTTCATAATACTTTTATTATTAATTTTTCCTTCATTATACATTAGCATTGCACTAGCTGTTAATATTCCACCTAAAATCAAGCCTTTTGTAAATTTCATTTTCTCCTCCTATCATATTTTTTATTTTCCTTAATTTATTTTTCTTTATATATTATTATTCTATTTTTTCTTTTTATACTTTTTAAAAATTACATATATTTCATGAATTGAAATTATTGTCAAAAAAATGCCAAATAATTTTTTTAATAATTTTACTTCAATATTTTTAGCTAAAATCGAACCAATTATTGCACCTATTATCCCAGCTATACTAATAATCCAAGTTAGTTTTAAATCAATTTTCTTCTTTTTTATATTTATTATAATTGCTGCAATTGAAGTAGGAATAAAAAATATTATATTTGCTCCTTGTGCAATATGTTGTTCTACATTTAAGAAAACAGACAAGCATAAAATTAAAATTGTTCCTCCGCCCATTCCTATTCCACTTACAATTCCAGAAACAAAACCTATCAGCGCTTCTCCCATATATCCCCCAATATTATCCAATAATCATTTTGTAAGATGCATATATTAAAAAAAGTGTAAATGAAATTTTCAGGTAAATTTCTGGTAATTTATTTAACAATTTAGCTCCAAAAACTCCTCCAAAGATTCCTCCAATGGCACATATTATTCCTAACTTCCAGTCTATAAACTTATTCTTATAATAGAATATTCCACTAGTTATTACCATTGGTAAAATGCAAATAACAGATGTTGCTCTTGCCTTTACTTCATCCATGTTTAATAAATATATAAAAGCCGGAACAAGTATCATTCCTCCTCCGGTTGCAAATAGTCCACTTACTATTCCCGCAAAGAAACCAATAAATAGCTTTTTTTTCATTTACTCATCACACCATTTTTATTAGATTCTATTTAGTTTTTACTAATTTTTAACTTTTATGTGCTTTTTTTCTTGCTATTTTGTATTTTATATGCTAAAATATTTATGTTATTGTTTAGTATTATCAAGAGGAGGTGTTTTAAATGCCAAATATTAAGTCAGCTATAAAAAGAGTTGGTATTATAGAAAAGAAAACTGCAAGAAATAATATGATAAAAACTGGATATAAAACAGCTGTTAAAAAATTTGAAGAAGCTGTTTCTGAAGGTAATAAAGAAAAAGCTACAACTTTATTCTCAGAAGCTACAAAAAAAATAGATGGAGCTTGCACAAAGGGTGTACTTGTAAAGAATACTGCAGCAAGAAAAAAATCTAGATTAGCAAAGAAATTAAATAGTATGAAATAAGATTTCAAAAGAAATCTTATTTTTTTGGCAAAAATTACATTTGTTTTCGTTTAAAAATCATGATATCATTATTATTAGAGAGCTCATGTATTGGGGGTATTCTAATGATAATTAAATTGATTAATAAATTTAAAAATTTAGATGAAAAAGTTTTACATATAATGAAAAATGGATTTAGATTTTCATTTGTAGTTTGTATAATTTCTGCATTAATTCTATTTTCCTACATAGCCCTAATTAAATTACCTATTTTATTTTATGTTGGAACATCAGTTTTTAAAATTTCATTAATGTTTTTTGCAGACTTTATTATTTGTGGATTGGCATTTGATACAATAAAAAAGCAAATGGCTTAGGTCATTTGCTTTTACATTTTATTAATTTCTTCAATAAACATTTTATTTAGCATTTGTGGATTAGCTTTTCCTTTTGTAGCTTTCATAGCTTGTCCTACTAAAAATCCCAATGCTCTATCTTTTCCTGCTTTATAATCAATTACAGACTGATTATTATCGGCTAATACCTTTACTACAACTTCTTTTATGGTATTTTCATCTGAGATTTGAATCCAACCTTTTTCTTTAATTATTTCTTCTGGCTTTTTATTCTCGCTTTCAAACATTTCTTCTAATACTTTTTTAGCTATAGCAGTGCTAATAGTTCCATTATCAATTAGCTTTATAAGTTCTGCAAATTCTTGTGCTGTAAATGGTATGTCATCTGCTTCTATTTCTTTTTCATTTAATATTCTTGAAACATCTGATAGCATCCAATTAGCAACAGCCTTTGCATTTGCAGATAGTTTTGATGTTTCTTCAAACATATTTGAAAAATATTTAGATGCCGTTAATAAGTTTGCTTCTTTTTCTGTTAGTTTATATTCTTCTATGTATCTTTTCTTTCTACTTTCTGGCATTTCTGGTAAATTTTTTCTTATATTTTCAATATACTCATCAGATAATTTTATAGCAACTAAATCTGGTTCTGGAAAATATCTATAGTCTTCAGAATTTTCTTTATTTCTCATTGAAAACGTTTTTCCTGATACATCATCCCATCTTAAAGTTTCTTGAAAAATTTTACCTCCACTTTCAAGGATTTCTGCTTGTCTTTCTGCTTCATATTCAATCTCTCTAGTTATACTTCTAAAAGAATTCATATTTTTTGTTTCTGTTCTTGTACCAAATTTTGTTTCTCCTTTTTTTCTTACAGAAACATTAACATCTGCTCTTAATGAACCTTCTTGCATCTTGCAATCAGATACTTCTATGTATTCAAGAATTGATTTTAATTTTCTCAAATATGCCTCAACCTCTTCTGTACTTCTAAAATCCGGCTCTGATACAATTTCTATTAGTGGAACCCCTGCTCTATTTAAATCTACTAATGTTCCTCCACCATAAGGATCATGATTTAATTTTCCTGCGTCTTCTTCTATATGAATTCTAACTAATCTTATTTTTTTTGTTCCTTTAGATGTCTCTATTTCTACAAAGCCTTTCTCACAAAGTGGTTTATCATATTGAGAAATTTGGTAAGATTTTGGTAGGTCTGGATAAAAATAATTTTTTCTATCGTTTTTACTATCCTTAGTTATTGAACAATTAGTTGCAAGTCCTGCTTTAACAGCATATTCAACAACTTTTTCATTTAAAACTGGCAAACTTCCTGGCATTGCCATACAGACAGGGCACACATGTGTGTTTGGTTCTCCACCAAATTCACTTGGACATGAGCAAAATATTTTTGTTTTTGTAGAAAGCTCTGCATGTACTTCTAATCCAATAATCATTTCATAATCGTCTCTTAACATATTTGCCTCCTTCTTATTCTTTAAATGCTGGTTTAAATTTTTCTCTAAATTTAGTTTTTTGTTCATAAGTATATGCTGCATTTAAAATTGTTTCTTCTGAAAAATGTTTTCCTATTATTTGCATTCCTATAGGCATTCCAGTTTTATCAACTCCACATGGAATTGATATTGCCGGTACCCCAGCAACATTTATAGGCACTGTACAAATATCCGCCATGTACATCTCCATTGGATTATTAGATTTTTCTCCTATATCAAATGCAACCGTTGGAGAAGTTGGTGTAATTAAAATATCATATTTTTCAAAAATTTTATTAAACTCGTTTTTTATTAATGTTCTAACTTGTTGAGCTTTTTTGTAATAAGCATCATAATATCCTGATGAAAGCACATATGTTCCAAGTATTATTCTTCTTTTTACTTCGTCTCCAAATCCTTCTGTCCTTGAGTTAATAAATATATCTTCTAGGCTTTCATAATTTGGAGTTCTGTAACCGTATCTAATTCCATCAAATCTTCCAAGATTTGAACTCGCTTCTGCACATGAAATAATATAATATGTAGCTAAAGTATAGTCTGCAATTGGAATGCTGCATTCTTCAACTATTGCTCCCAGTTCTTTATATTCCATAATAGCTTTTTCTATAGTTTCTCTAACTTCTGGATTAATTCCCTCTCCAAAGTACTCTTTAGGAACACCAATTCTTAATCCTTTTACATTATTTTTTAATGCTTTTACATAGTCCTTATTTTCTATCTTTACTGAAGTTGTATCTCTTTCGTCTTTACCTGCAATTACATTTAAAAGTAGAGCACAATCCTCAACATCTTTTGTAAATGTACCTATTTGATCTAATGAAGATGCATATGCTACTAATCCATATCTTGAGATTAATCCATAAGTAGGTTTTAGTCCAACTATACCACATAGACTTGCTGGTTGTCTTACCGATCCTCCTGTATCAGAACCTAATGCCCATGGGACCATATTAGCGGCAACTGCAGTAGCACTTCCTCCTGATGATCCACCTGGTACTTTTTTTAAGTTCCAAGGGTTATGTGTTTTCTGAAAAGCAGAATTCTCTGTTGATGATCCCATTGCAAACTCATCCATGTTTAGTTTTCCTAAGTTTATCATTCCTGCTGAGTTAATCTTTTCCATTACAGTTGCATCATATGGTGAAATAAAATTTTCTAACATTTTAGAACCACATGTAGTTTTAATTCCTTTTGTACATATGTTATCTTTTATTCCAATTGGAATTCCAGCTAATTCTGAAGTGATTTCGCCTTTATCAATTTTTTTATCCATTTCTTCTGCTTGTTTTATTGCATCATCAGTTAGAACTGTTAAAAAAGCATTTAAGCTTTCTTCTTTTTCTTTAATTCTTTCTGCAAATGCTTTAGTTATTTCTGCGGAACTTAATTCTTTTTTTTGAATTTTTTCTTTTAACTCATGTACTGTTAATTCTGTAATATTCATTTTTGAATTCCTCCTTATAGTACTTTAGGTATTTTGAACATATTAGCCTCTTTTTCTGGTGCGTTCTTTAGTAATGCCTCATTGTCCTTAAATACCTTAACTTCATCTTTTCTAAAGACATTATAATTCTCTAACGCTCCTATAGATGTTTCCAATCCATTAATTGGCGCACTATCAACTATATTAGCATAATTTAAAATATCTTGAAGGTTTTTTATATATTCTGGTATCTCTTTTTCTTTTAGCTTTAAATTTGCAAGTTTTGCAATATGTAAGATTTCCTCTTTGCTAATATTCATAACATCATCTCCTATTTTCTACATGAAACATATTATATCTTAAATGAGCTCAAATTACAACATAAAATAATTATTTTGTATATTCCAAATGCAGTCAAAGAACAAAGCGACTTTAGTCGCCCTTTGTTCTCGCCGATTTGAGTTTCCGAATGGAATGAGGAAATCTCAAAGGCAATAGCTATTATAGCATTTTTTTATATAGTAGGAAATGAAAAATTTTCTATTATATAAAAAACCTCCGTAGATTACACATCTCGGAGGTAAAAAGCGGATTAGTCTTGAAAGATTTTATAAACTTTCAGTAACTCTCATGTATTCTGTAACCCCTGCTATGAACTCACTGTTAGTAAGTTTTCCAGTATTAGGATTAACTGTGTTGCCAAAATACATTTCGATTACGTCTATGCATCCTCTTTTGTCCCATACATCAGTTACTGCATGTCGTATGCAACGTTCAACTTTTGATGAAGTTGTATTGTATTTTTTTGCAATATACGGATACAGTTCCTTGGTGATTGAAGGAAGCTTTTTTGTTTCAATATAAAACTTGATTGCATCTTTTAAATAGTTATATCCCGTCAAATGGGGAGATACTCCTATTTGCCGCAAATGTTTCGCAATGATCTTTTCGAGACTTCTTTCACCTGTGGATTCGAAACTCTTATCCCCAGATTCTAGATTTTTCGTTCTTAACTATGCTTTTAACAAAGCCTTGAACAGGTTGAATTCTTCTGGTGTCATGTTCTCAAGTATCTTTGTAATTCTTTCGAGTTCATTTCCTCGCAAAGACTCGATACTCTTGACCATCTCAGACATTCTTTGGTTGTCTATTCCATTCATTTTGTGCGTTTTCACTCCTTTTTATTTTTTAGTCCGCTTTTTGCGTCATTAGTCAATTTACTATGAATTAATGACATTTTTATTATACCATATTTTGTATTTTTTGTCAATTTCTTCCATTTAAATTCTTTTTATCACTTTTTTAATACAAAAAATATTAAGAGCTTAAAAACAAATTAAACTAAATTTTATTTTGTGAACCTCTATATTTTGTAATCGTTGATATAAATTGGCTATTATTGGTTTTCGTTAATATTAAAACACACAGGGTCTATTATATTAGCCCTGTGCTCTTAATTTAATATATATACTTTTGTGGATTTACAGCTGTTCCATTAACATGTACCTCTAAATGTAAATGTGACCCAGTCGCAGCTCCTGTATGTCCAACTTGTGCAATAATATCCCCTGCAGAAACCTTGTCACCTTTTTTTGCAATTAATTTGCTACAATGTGCATAATAAGTTTCGACACCATTTGCATGTGAAATTATAATTAAATTTCCAAGTGAACCTTTTGTTCCAGAAAATGTTACTGTTCCAGAAGCACATGCTCTAATATTAGTTCCTTGTTTTGCTGCAATATCAACTCCCTTATGGTTTGTGCTTCCAATTCCTCCTGGCGATCTTCTTCCGCCATATCTTGAAGTTATTATTCCATCTATTGGTTTTACAGAAAGCTTGATTCCATTAACATTAGATTCTTTTTTTACAGATGTACTTGATTTTTTCGAAGATAAATTTTTTTTATTTGAAGCAAGTTTAATCTTAGCTTCATCTTTTTTCTCTTCGCTTTTTATTGTTGAATTTAAATTTTCAAGTGCTTTATCTTTATTTATAGCTTCAATTTTTTCATAATCGTCTGAATAAACTTGTAATATTCCAAGATTGTCTGTATATTTATCTTTAAAATTTTCTTTTAAATTGCTAATTACTTGCTCTGCTTCACTCTCGTTAGCTACATATGCAATATTCTCTTTATCGTAAGTTATAGCGTAGCTTGTATATTGTATGTCAATTCTAGATGATATCTCCTCTTTTATTATTTCTTCTGTCGTTTTTATATTTCTATTGGCCAACTGTAATTTAAATTCTGGCTCTTCCTCTAAAACAACAAAAGCTACATTTTCATCTTTATTATTAATTAAGTTATCTATATATGAATAGATATTATTTTTATTGCTGCTATATCCAATCTTATTCCCTAATATGCTAACTTTATATACTGGTTTATATTTTATTAGAATTATCGCACTAATTATAAAAAAACCTATACATGTTATTTTTAAAAACTTAGCACATTCTTTTGTGTAGTATTTAATATAGTCGTTAAAAATAAATTAACACACTCCTTTTTGTTTGTTTTTTATGCGAACAAACATTATTATACTACATATTATGTCTTTTGTCAAATTATGTATACTTTAATGTGCTTTTTTACTATTTTTTTCTATTTTATTTTATTATTTTCTTTTGGCAATATTCCCATTTCCTGTTTTAATTTTTTAAATATTTCTTCATATTCTTCTGTATATACAAATCTTGTTTTTCCATTTCTTATTAAACTTAGTAGCTCTTCTAATTCCATAAAACAGTAATCTTCAACTTCTTCGTCTTGAGGATTGAAACTTATTTCTTTCATTTTTAAGAAAAAAACATCTGTTAAACATTTAAAAGTTTTAAAATGTACTTTTAATTTTCCTATTTTTTTGATATTAACTGCTTTATCAAATTCAATTCCTAATTCTTCACCTAATTCTCTTATCATTCCTGCAGTACTAGTCTCATTTGCTCTTACGTGTCCTGAACATAAATCTAACTTTCCATTATCTAAAACTGTATTTCCTCTTTTTTCAACTAAAATCTGGTTTCTTTCATTTGAGATGAAACAAGTACAACACTTTAAGTAGTCGGCTGTATACTCTCCTTTTTGTATTTCACCTGTTCTTTCGCCATTTTCATTAAAAGTTCCTAATCTTTCTGGTTTACACTTTTTTTTATTCATATGCTCTCCTTTTATAATCTAAGTATTCGTATTAAAATAATTAGATTCTTCTTTTAGGCCTTCAAACTCGCTTTGTCTTAAAATCTCATATGCAATAATTGCAACAGAATTAGATAAATTTAAAGATCTTAAGCCATTTCTCATCGGTATTCTAATTGCTTGTTGCAAATTATTCTTTATTAGATTTTCAGGTAATCCTTTTGTTTCTTTTCCAAACAATATAAATAGCTCTTTAAACTGGCTATAGTCAATATCTGAATATGTAATTTGAGATTTTGTACTTGCTAAAAACATATTGTTTGTACATTTATAGTTTATGGATTGTTGGTTTTGTAGTTTTTTTGCATATTTTTCTAAGAATTTCTCTAAACTCTCGTGCATTTCTATATCTAGTTTATCCCAATAATCTAATCCTGCTCTTTTTAAATATTTATCTGTTACTTCAAATCCTAGTGGTTCTACTAAATGTAGCTTTGCACCTATTGCTGCACATGTTCTTGCTATATTTCCTGTGTTTTGTGGAATTTCTGGTTCTACCATAACTATATTTATTTTCATATCTTTCTCCTAAGCTACTGTTTTTATCATTAATACCAATCTTAAAGAGTATGGCTCATTTGTAGCAGTTGTTTGTGTTGTGTATATATTACTTTTTGGATTTACCGTCCAATCAGCATTTTTTCTATTCATAAAATCAACTGCCATATTCCAAGTAAATTCATTACACAAATATGAATTACAATATTGTGTATACTTTGCTTCAGCAGTCTCCTGTGTTAGTGTTCCACAGTCTGTTCCAACTTTTTTTATAACTAAATTATTGGATACATTGAGTTTTGTTATATATCGTCCTATAAAAAATCCTTTATAATTTGATATTGAAACATCCATATTGTTATTCTCTGTACTTATATAACTTACTAGTTCTGTTGGTATCCAAACAAATTGATTTCCAACTAGATTATCATCATTACTTGTTCCTCTTCCTGAGTCATTGGCATCATCAGATATTACAAGCCCATTTTCTATAGTTCCACCAACATAATAGAAACCATTAGGAATTGGAACTTCATATGTCTTATTTTCAATTTCTTGTGTTAGATATCCTTTTATATTTTCATTTGTATTAGTTTTTTCTTTTATATTTAATTTTTGAGCTTTTAATTGAGTTTTTTCTGTTCCTGAAAGCCAATTTATATTTTCAACGCTTGTATGTGTAGAATTAATTTCGTTATAAACTATATTTAAATCAGAATTAGGTGATGTATACATAGTATTTAAAAATTCAAAATGTTTATTCATAATTTCGGTCTTATTACTAGATGCTGCAAACATTAGCAATAAGATTCCTACCATAAACATTACTGCAACAAATACAAATACTGCAACAGATCCATTATTAGATTTAGCTTTCATTTTTTCCTCCCAAATCTCTTTTATATTCTTTCTATTTTCAGATATTATATTATAAATTTTTTTAAAATTCAACCTTATCGCATATCAACTTATAATTTTAATTTTTCTATTATTTTTTATTTTTAAAAGCAGCATATAATTGTTGACATCAAATATCTTTAATAATATAATTTAAAAAGAATATTGACAATTTTTTGTCAGAATGGGGGTTATAAAATGAGTGACTTAATAGAAATAAGATGGCATGGTAGAGGTGGCCAGGGTGCTAAAACTGCTTCTTTGTTATTAGCTGATGCTGCATTTAATACTGGAAAATATATTCAAGGATTTCCTGAATATGGTCCAGAAAGAATGGGTGCTCCTATTACGGCATACAACCGTATTAGTACAAAACCTATTACTATTCACTCTAATATCTATGAACCAGACTATGTTGTTGTAGTTGATGACACACTATTAGAATCTGTTAATGTTACATCTGGGCTAAAAAGCACTGGTGCAATTATTATAAATACAACAAAAGATTCAGAATACATAAAATCAAAACTAAATAACTACTCTGGAGAAATTTATGCAATAGATGCTAGAAAAATATCTATGGAAACATTAGGTAAATATTTTCCTAATACTCCAATGCTTGCAGCTATTGTTAAAATATCTGGTGTAATGTCTGATGACGAATTATTAGCAGATATGAAATCATCTTTTAAACATAAATTTGCTAAAAAACCTGAAGTTATTGAAGGTAATATGAAAGCACTAGAACTTGCACTAAAAGAAGTAAAGAAGATTAATTAATTTATTATAAAAGGAGGGTTTAACTTATGGAAATCACACCAAATACTTCTGCTGAGGAATTAACTATTGGCGGAAATATATATGATGCTGGTAATGCAAGAAATTTTAAAACTGGTGACTGGCGTTCTTCAAAGCCTATATTCATTTCTGAAAAGTGTAAACAGTGTGGACTATGTTTTCCAGTATGTCCAGATGATGCAATTCCAGTAAATAAAGAACAAAAGAGAGAAGATTTTGATTATGATTATTGTAAAGGATGTGGAGTTTGCGCAAAGGTTTGTCCTTTTGATGCAATTGAAATGCAATAATTTAAAATTATTATATATTTAATATAGAAAGGATTATAAATATGAGTATAAGAGAACGTTTAAGTGGAAATGAAGCTGTTGCTACAGCCATGAAACAGATAAATCCAGATGTAGTTGCTGCTTTTCCTATCACTCCTTCTACTGAAATACCACAATACTTTTCAACCTTTGTTAGTAATGGTCAAGTTGATACGGAATTCGTTGCAGTAGAAAGTGAGCATAGTGCAATGAGTGCTTGTATCGGTGCTGAGGCTGCAGGTGCTAGAGCGATGACTGCTACATCTGCAAATGGTTTATCTTTAATGTGGGAGATGATCTATATTGCATCTAGTTTGCGTTTGCCTATAGTTTTGTCTTTAGTAAATAGAGCTGTTTCTGGACCATTAAATATCCACAATGATCATTCAGACGCAATGGGAGTTAGAGATGCGGGTTGGATAATGCTATTTAGCGAAAATAATCAGGAAGCTTACGATAACACAATAATGGCTCACAGAATTGCAGAACATAAAGATGTTTTATTACCTTTAATGGTTTGTCAAGATGGATTTATAACATCTCATTCAATTGAAAATATTGAACTTATAGAAGATGAAAAAATAAAAGAATTTGTTGGCGAGTATCATCCTGAGCATTATTTACTAAACAAAAAAGAACCAATTGCAGTTGGGCCTTTAGATTTACAAGCCTACTTATTTGAACACAAATTTCAACAAGCAGAAGCAATGAGAAATGCAAAAAAGGTTATCTTGGAAGTTTCTAAGGACTTTGAAAAAATGACTGGAAGACATTATTCTTTATTTGAAGAATACAAAATGGAAGATGCAGAAATTGCTATTGTTTGTATGAACTCTACTGCTGGAACAACAAAATTTGTCGTAGATCAATTAAGAAAGCAAGGTGTAAAAGCTGGTCTTCTTAAAATTAGAGTCTATAGACCTTTTCCTTCAGATGAGGTTGCAGAAGCTCTAAGTAAAGTCAAAGCTATTGCTGTTTTAGACAAATCAGATTCTTTAAACGGAGCTGGTGGTGCATTGTTTGAAGATGTAGTATCAAGCTTATACGTAAATAACATTTCAGTTCCAACTGTAAATTATGTTTATGGTATTGGTGGTAGAGATACAAAAACTACAGATATTGAATCTGTATACACTGATTTAGAAACAATAGTCAAAGAAAATGGTAAAATTGAAAATCCTTATAGATACTTAGGTCTAAGAAGGGAGGAAAAATAAATGGGATATAATTTAAAAGAAGTTATAGCAAATAAACCCTCTAGATTTACTGCCGGTCACAGAATGTGTGCAGGTTGTGGTGCTCCAGTAGTCGGAAGAATGGTATTAAGAGCTTTAAAGCCTGATGATCATGCAGTAATTTGTAATGCTACTGGTTGCATGGAAGTTTCAACTTTTATATATCCATATACGGCTTGGACAGATTCTTTTATACATACAGCTTTTGAATGCGCTGGTGCAACATTATCTGGTGCAGAAGCTGCATATGTATCTATGAAAAAACAGGGAAAATTACCACAAGATGAAGATACAAAATTCATTGCATTTGGCGGAGATGGTGGAACTTACGACATAGGACTTCAAAGCTTATCCGGAGCTATGGAAAGAGGTCATGATATGGTGTATGTTTGCTACGATAATGGTGCATATATGAATACAGGAATTCAACGTTCTTCTGCTACTCCAAAATTTGCAGATACTACAACCTCACCTGCTGGTAGCGTTATTCCAGGAAAAATGCAGATAAGAAAAGATTTAACTAAAGTAATGGTCGGACATCATTTACCTTATGTTGCACAAACAGCTGCCTATGGAAATTTTAAAGATTTATATGAAAAATCAGAAAAAGCTATTTATACAAAAGGTGCTTGCTTCCTAAATGTCTTAGCACCATGTCCTAGAGGATGGGGATATTCTACTGATGATTTAATGAAATTAAATAAACTTGCTGTTGAAACATGTTATTGGCCACTTTATGAAGTTGTAGATGGAAAATATAATATAACATATAAACCTGCAAAGAAATTACCAGTAGAAGAATTTTTAAAACCGCAAAAAAGATTTAAACACTTATTTAAACCTGGCAATGAATGGATGCTTGAAGAATTCCAAAAAGAAGTAGATGCTAGATGGCAAGAACTTTTAGATTTAGAAGAATTAACAAATAAAGAAAACTAAGAACAAAGGGCGACTAAAGTCGCCCTTTGTTCTCGCCGATTTAATTTTCCGAATGGAATAAGAAAATTCCTACTATATAAAAAAAATATCGTTCATTGTTAAATGAACGATATTTTTTATTTATTCCTCAACTGGGGCATCTACCAAATATCAGCTTCAATCATTCAAAACTATTCGTTCGTTTCAACTGGCGCATCTACTGGGCAAACTCCTGCACATGAACCACATCCTATACATACATCTTCGTTTATTACAAATTGAGAATCTCCTTGAGATATACATCCTACTGGACACTCTCCTGCACATGCTCCGCAAGATATACATTTGTCTGTTATTTTATATGCCATTTTTTCATCTCCTTTCATTATTTTAACTTTTAATTATCTTCTAATTTTTTAAGTTCCTCATCTTCTGTCTCGTCATTATTTTCATTCGCTTCCTCCAAAACTGTTATATCCTTTGCATCATATTTCTTATAAAAAAATCCATCCTTATCTTTAAATTTTATTCTAACTTTTTCTTTTAATGTTTCTATATTATCAACAGTACCCTCTCCGTCCTCTGTCTTAACAACAGATCCCAGTTTAGGAAGTCTTGAAAGCTTTTCTGAATAAACATCTTGCTCATATCTCAAACAACACATTAATCTACCACAATTTCCTGATATTTTTGATGGGGTAAGTGCTATATTTTGCTCCTTTGCCATTTTTATAGAAACTGTATCAAAATTATCAAGAAAAGTACAACAGCATAACTCTCTTCCACAAATTCCATTTCCACCAATTTTTCTTACTTGATCTCTAACTCCAATTTGTCTTAGTTCAATTCTTGTTTTATATATAGCTGCAAGTTCTTTAACTAATTCCCTAAAATCTATTCTTCCATCTGCTATAAAATAGAACAATAACTTCTCATTATCAAATGTATATTCAACCTCTACAAGGTTCATATCTAACTTATATTTTTTTATTAGTTTTTCTGCTGTTTTAAAAGCCTCTTGCTCCTTCTTTTTGTTCTCTTCATTATGTTTTTTATCTCTATTATTTGCTCTTCTAATTATCTTCTTTAAAGGCTTTATTAGCTTTTGTTCAGAAATTTCTTTATTAGCTGTTACAACTTCTGCATATTCTGTTCCTGTTGCAGTTTCTACTATAACAAAATCTCCTTTATTAAAAACTTCTTTTCCAGGATCAAAAAAATATATCTTTCCCGTGTTTTTAAATTTAACTCCTATAATTGTCTTATTCAAATCTATCCTCCCAAATACTAAAAATTAAATAATCTATACACATATCATAATTACAATTTTTTCTTATCTTTTGTTTTGTTTTCTCAACGCATTTAATATAATTAACATATTTTATATTTCTTTTAACATTTTCAAATAATAAAACATTTATATAGTCTAACATATTAAGTATATTATCTTTAGCTTTATATAAAATTTCTAAGTTTCTTATAGCATCAATAAGATCATATTTTTCAATATTTGAAAAACACATATTTAGTTTTTCATAATCCTCTTTTTGATCATTTATCTTTATAGCATTACTAATGCTTCCATTACTAAGTTTTATTAAATTTTCACTTAAAATAATTCCATAATTGTCTTTTATATATTCTTTTACTATTGAATCTGGTATATTTTTAAAATATATTTTTAGGCATCTTGATTTTATAGTATTTAAAATCATATTCTCATTTGCTGTTATTAAAATAATAGTAACAAATTCTGGTGGTTCTTCTAATGTCTTTAGCAAACAGTTTTGAGCTTCTTTAGTCATAAACTCACTGTCATCAATTATATACACTTTTTTATTACTAACTATAGGAAGTTCTTGTACCTTTTGCTGCATTTTCCTTATTGTATCAATCTTTATGCTATTTTCTTCTAAGCCAACATAATAAAAATCTGGATTATTTTCATTTTCAAATTCTAAACATGACTTACAATTACCACATGGCTTAGAATCAGATTCACATAGAATAGCTTTTGCAAACTCTTTTGCAAATTGCTTTTTTCCAATACCAGGTGCTCCAATAAACATATAGCTATGTCCAATGTTTCCACTTTTTATTATTTGTTGTAATATTTCTTTATTTTCTTCATTTCCTATAATACTACTAAATATCATATTATAAATATTAATATACCTTTCCAAGTTTATTTAAAGGCCATATTCTAACACTAACTTTACCTTCTAGCTTTTCAATTGGAATACATCCAAATCTTCTTGAATCTGCACTATGTTCTCTGTTATCTCCCATAACAAAAATTGTACCTTCTGGGACAATTACATCTGTAAATAGTCCTCCTAAATCTGTTGTTATAACATCATCTGCTAAATATCCTTCATGGTATTCTTCGCCATTTAAATAAACTTTTCCATCTTTAATTTCAACATGATCTCCTGGTAGTCCAACAACTCTTTTTATATAACTTGTCTTAGTTATTTCAACTACATGGTATAAAAACTTTGCCATTAATCCCTTTGGCTCATTTTTATACTCTGCAACAGGATTATCTTTATTAAATTCTTCTGCTGTATAGCTCAATTTACTTGGGGCCTCAAAGGTTATAATTTCACCTCTTTTAGGTTCCTTGTTTAAGGTCCTTGTTAGCCTATTTAAAATTAATCTCTCATTTTGTTTTAATGTTGGTAACATTGATGTTTGCTTTACAACAGTGGGCGTTCCTACATAATATTTTATTAACAGTGCAATTACAACTGCAATTGCAATACAATATATCCATTCAAAAATATCTTTCATTTTTGCTTTTGTTTCCTCTTTCATTTGAAACCTC
Organism: uncultured Clostridia bacterium; assembly: GCA_934130435.1. Taxonomy (GTDB): domain Bacteria; phylum Bacillota; class Clostridia; order TANB77; family CAG-508; genus HGM13634. The sequence goes on along the minus strand of CAKOYB010000001.1, from coordinate 138,407 downwards.
CAAATAAATAAAATCTTGTTTAATTATATATTAATAACACATTTTTTTCAATACATTTATGTATTAAATTTGGTATATGGAATTTATATATTTTTATAATGTACAGATACCCAATATGTTTTTAAATTCAATAATATAAACCAACCAAACTATATATTATTTTTGATGAATAAAAAAATTAATTGTTTGTGCTGCTTAGAACATTATATTTTTTTATAAAGAGAAAAAATATATAGTTTGGTTGGCTTTCATACTTTCTATAATTTAAAACTTGATAAATAAAAAACTAATTGTTCGTGCTGCTTAGAACATTATATTTTTTTATGAAGAGAAAAAATATATAGTTTGGTTGGTTTTTATACTTTTATAATTTAAATATTCATAAAAAATACACCTACAAACGTTAGATTTTTGTCTAACATTTTGGGTGTACTTCATTTATATATAGTATTTTATTCTTCTTTATGCTTAAATTTTATAATTTGTTGTAATATCTACTTAGGCATTGTTTCATTCCAATGGACAGTTGCTGAAGTTCCATTTTTCCAGTACATATCCCATCCATCTGGTTTACTTTGATTTCCTGGGCAGTATATATCTGTTAATTCCTTACAGTTATAAAAAACATTGCTTCCAACAGTTGTTACTGTTTGTGGTATTTCGATTTTCGTAATGTTACAATTAGAAAAAACATTTTCTTCTATACTTGTTACATTATTTCCTATTGCTATGTTTTTTAAGTTTTCACAATAGGAAAATGCTCCTTTTCTTATAATTCCACTCGGTATTGTTACACTTTCTAAACTTGTGCACCTAAGAAATGCTCTTTCCCCTATACTTTTTACATTATTTCCTATTGTAATAGTTTTTAAGTTTTCACATCTGAAGAATGCATCTTCTCCTATAATTTCACTTGGTATCGTTACACTTTCTAAACTTGTACATTCATAGAATGCCCAGTCCCCTATACTTATCACGCTATTAGGTATTGTTATATTAGTTAAACCTGTACATTGTGCAAATGTCCACTCATCTATACTACCTACTCCATTAGGTATTGTTATATTTTTTAAACTTATACAGTCCGTAAATGCCCATCCTCCTATACTTACTACGCTTTCGGGTATTTCCACATCTGTTAAGCTTGTACATCCATTAAAAGCTCCTTTTTCAATACTTTGTATACTACTTGTCATAGTAATACTACTTAAATTAGTGCAACCACAAAAAGTGTATTGTTCAATTTTAGTCACTCCATCAGGTATTTCTACGCTTGTAATATTTTCAATTTTTACATCTCTAGCATTAACATTATATATTGAAAATGTTTTTTCTTCTATACCTGTAATCTTTGTTCCATCGCTAAGTATTTGAGGTATTTTCAGTTTTACTTCCGCGCCTTTTGGTGCATTGTTAATTTTCTCTTTTCCTTTGGTTGAAAAACCTGCAACCACTGTGCCTTTATAATAGAACATACTTTCTTCTGATAATTCTATATCTTCTGTTGTCTCCATTGTCCCATCTGTGTTTATTATATACTTTCTTTGACTTGCATTTATTCTTACTACTAAGTATTCTCCTTCTTTCTTTTTAGTATATTCCCAATTGCCTTCTCCAAATTGCTCGTTTAATGCTGGTGTTAAGTGCTCTTCTTTTATTGTTCCAAGCCCATCTATTGCTGCTTGGTTTATTGCTAGTTGTATTTTTTCTTTTTCTTCTGCTTCTGAATATACTTCTTTTGCTGTCTGGGTTTTACTTAGTATTCCACCATCTTTTATTGCTCTTATACTTACTATAGCTAATATCAAAAGTATTATTATTGTTATTATTAAAGCAATTAATGTTATTCCTTTCTCATCTTTTGTTATTTTCATTTTTTCTCTCCTTTTTCTTTTGGTATCGTATGTATCTTCTTTTTAAATATGCTCTAAATAAAACATATTCATTTTCTATTTTTTCCTATTAAAGTGTCATGTTCACATCTTCAATTTTTACAATTCTCACCATTAATAATTTTGCTTTTTGCACTGTCTTTTGCTTTAATTAGCTACTTTTATTATTACATAATAAAATTCGATTTGCAAGAGTTTTATATAAAATTAAAAACTATTAATTACTACTTTATCTAGCATATCTTTTATAATTTTTTAAACTATATTTTACAAGACATACGTTGGTATTCCCCCCGCTTCAATGGACTGTCAAGATTTAACTTTTTTTTAAAATATATAGTTTGGATGATACTGGCATTTTAAAATTTAAATATAGTAAAAATCCTCAATTTTTCCTATACACACAAAAAAGACTATACGTTTATTTTAATTAATAAACATATAGTCAATTTTAATTTATATTTTGTGTCAAAATCCTCCATTGCTAATGGCTTGGAACTAATCTATTACATATTTTTTAATGCAGTATGTTCCAGCTCCTAGAATAACAATTACTACTGTTGCAAGAAGTATATATGTTTTTGCAGCTCCTGTTTTTATAGAAATAACAACTTCCGCATTATCTATATCATCTTCTTTTAAATCAAAGTTGTTTGGAGTACTATCTATGTCGTCTCCCGAATCTTCACTTATTTCTGCATAGTTTGTTTTAACTCCCATATTACTTGTAGATTTTTTCCATTTTAATGTAATTTCAACAGTTGCGCTCTCTCCTGGTTGTAATAAAGTGTTAGCAAGTGCTGTTGTTACAGCATTTCCGTCTTTATCTATTTTCCAGTCTTTGCTATCTTCTTCAGAAAGTTCTAAACCTTTTGGAATATAATCTTTAACTTCTGTTGCGTATCCAGCAATTTTCCCCTCGTTTATTACCTTTATTTTATAAACAAACTTAACATCCGTTTTCTTTGCTTGTTTTCCTACTATATCAACTTTTGCTATATCAGTTGAATTCTCATTAAATCCTGTTTCCTTTGTTGTTGTTTTTCCATTATAGGTAATAATTGTTTTTGTAAGCCATTTCTTTAAAGCTAAATCAAAGTTTTGTATTTTTACATACTCTTTATCTGAATCATCAGATTCATCTATATCTATTTCACTTGTTTTCTTTATTGTCGCAATATTTATCAACAGTCTATCTGACATTTCTTTTTCTGTAACTTTAAATGCAATTTTAATGTCTTTGTAGCCTACTATTTTTTGCCCATTCTCAATTTTAATTGCATCAATTATATTTGAAGGATCTGCACTAGATAAATAATTTGTTGAGATTGATTTTGCAGTTATAATATTTGTTGTAACATTTCCATTTTTATCTAGCATCTTCCATTTATACTCTTTATTTATCTCATTATCTGGTAAAAATTCTAATCCTTCAGGAAGATCATCTATAACTTCTTCTGCAAATCCTGCCAATGTACCTTCATTATAAATTCTTATTGTATAAACAACTGTAGCTCCTGTAATTACATCAACAGGGTCTTTAGTATGATTGTATTTAATACTTCCATCTTCATTAAATATAATCTCAGGATATCTATTATTATATGGTGTCTCATCAACTTTTGTCACAAATTTTCTAAGTGCTAAATTGAAATACACAACTTTTATTGGTTCATAATCAATGTCATCTTCATTTATTCCACTGTAATTATATTTACCTGTTCTGCTTGGAGTTGAATCTATATCTTTATTACTTTCTTCAGAAATTTGAGCAACATTTTTAATTATATTATCTTTAAATTTTTCTGGATCTAGTTTAACTTCAAATTGAATTTGAACATCTTTATAAGAAACTATCTTTGTTTCTTCTTCCTCAGTTACTGCAGGTATCTCTTTATCAGTAAGGTAATCAGTTGTTAAGAATACAGCATTTCTTGTTGTACTAACTTCATTTTGATCTTTATCTAGCATTTTCCATTTATATGTGTCATTAATACTTCCATCTCCATCTTTGTAACTTACAAATTGAAGACCTTCTGGAATGTTTTCAGTTATTTCATTTGCAAATCCTGCTAAACTACCTTCGTTGTATATTCTAATTGTATATGTAACTAAATCACCTTTTTTAACTTTAATTGGTGTTTTGTTAAGTTTGTATGTTGCATCCGTAATTTCTTTTCCTGTCAATTCATTTATTGTTCCTAATTTACTTGCATCAACTTGTGGTTCTCTATTGCTTACTAAAGTATTATTAACTTGTGTAATAAATTTTTTCAAACTTAAATCAAATTTTTGCACAATTACTTTTTCAAAATCGTCATCATCTTCTTGGCCTTTATAGTAATAATCACTATCACTTAGTTCTTCTTTATTTTGTGAATTTCCTTTATAGTTTGATAAATCTTCTGATAAAGTTGCATTTTTAACTGTTGAATCTCTATCATTTTCAATTGTTGTTCCTTTTTCATCTTGCATACCAGTTATTTCTGCTATATTGGTTAAAATTGAATTAGCAGGTACATTCTCAACAACCTTGCATCTTATTTTTACATCTATATAATCTAATTCTTTTCCATCTTGATGTCCTGATATTAACTGTCCATTTTGTCTGTTCATATATAGGCTTTCTCCTGTTGCACTATCCATTGATGTAACTTGTGTTAATAGTTTCTTCTCACTTTCATCTACATATTCCCATAAGTATTTTTTATTTGTTTCATCATCACTAACAAATTCTAGGTATTCTGGTAAATTATCAGTAATCTCTGAAACATATGCGTCTTGGTCTCCTTCGTTATATACCCTGATTATATATGTAACAATATCTCCAACTTCTACACTCACTGGATCTTTCTTATGTTTATATTCTGCAGTTCCGTTAGCCAATGTAGATAAATCAACTTTTGGTTCTCTTGAATACTCTCCATTTGAATCCATTATTTCTTTGTCATTTACAGCAATAATGAACTTTCTTAATGCTAAATCTATAGCCTTATGTGTATTAGTAATTGTGAATGTATCTTCACTATATGTTGTTGTATAATTAGCATTATATAAATCGCCATTTTCTACTGGTTCATTATTTTCATTTAGCTCTTTAACAATATATGTTATTTCTTTACCATCTTTTTGTTTTTGTAAATTTTTCCACTCATATGACCAATTATTTGTTTCACTTAATATAATTGGTTCTCCAACTTTTTGGTTATCATTATTAAATAATTGTACTTTTATATTTTTAGGTCTTAACTTATCTCTATCTTCTGAATCAGCCCAGATTTTCTTAACTGTTTTATTAATTTTTTCAGGAACATGTTTATTTGTAATAGTTATTTCATTTGTATCATTAAAATTATCTGAACTATAACTTACTGTATATCCTTTAGCATCATTGTTTTGTGAGACATCTGTATCTCCAACTTTTACTTCTTTAACTGTGTAAATAATTTTTTCTCCATTTTGTTTTTCTGGAAGTCCTATCCAAGTATGTGTCCAGTTGTTTTCTTTATTTAGTTCTACAGGATTTCCTTCTGGAATACCATTTTTAAATAATTGAACAGTTACTGTCTCTGGTCTACTTCCATCCGTATTATCTTCATCATCCCATATCTTATTTACTGTCTTGTTTACAGTTCCCGGCATATAATTATTTATTATTGTTACTTCATCTACAGTTTTAAAACTTTTTTCTTGTTCATTTGTTGTATACTCATTTGGTATTTCTTCTTTTACTATATACTCTATTTCTTTTCCGTCTTCATATTTGTCTAGGTCTTCAAAAGTATACTTCCATCCATTTGCATCACTTAAAACTGCTGTTTTATTTGTACTTTGAACAACACCGTCAACTTTCTTTAGCAAATTTATAATTACTTGACTTGGTCTTTTTCCATCTTGGTTATTAGCATCATTCCAACTCTTATTAACAGTTTTGTTAACTTTTTCTGGAATATGTGTATTAGTTATTATTGTTTTTGTTCCTTCAGTCACATAATCTGCTATATAATCATTATTTAATTTTCCGCCATTACTTACAACTTTTCCGTTGCTATCTAATTCTTTAACACTATATTCTTCATTTTTTCCTAATAATTTGCTCCATGTATAGTTCCACTTATTTTTCTCGTTTAAAACTATAACATCTCCAAATGCTTTTTCATTTTTATATAATTGAACTTCTATTGATGAAGGTCTTTTTCCATCTTGATCATTAGCATCTTCCCATTTCTTTTCAACTTTTATCTCTGTCATTTCAATCTTTTTAGTAGCATTTAAATCTATTTCTTTATCTTCTTTTCTCACTAAAGCAACTGGTTGCGTATTCATATAATCATCTGTATTAGTTAAAAACTCAATATTTCTTATAGAGTATTTAACTTTAATTTTTATATTAAGATTTGTTGTACTGCTAATTGTATTCTTGTTTATTTTTATATAAAAGCTTTGTCCTAAAACCTTTTCAAAATTGTTGTTTTCAACTTCATTTTCTTTACTATCTAATAAAACATAGCTGCTTGGAGTAACCTCTGCTTGTATGTTACTAATTACTTCAGCATTTTTAGCATTTAATTCAAATGGTCCAACAATAAAGCTTTCGTCTTTTTCTACCACAGCTACATTTTCATTGCCAATACTTACTTCTGGTATTTTTTGTTCATATGTTGAAGATACTTCATTTGCGCCATCTACAAAATATCTATAAATAGCATTAATTTTAAATTGTAGTATAGTTCCATTCCAAGCATATGTACCATAGCCATCAGTATCTATATTCTCATCCATTTTGCCAGAAATTTGATCCCCATTATTGTCGCATATAGCTTCTATTGTATTTTTAAAGACACTTTCTGGGTTTGTATAATTCCATATTGCAATTTGCTCAATTATTTTTATATCATCAAAAGATAATTTTGTTGATTCTCTAGTATTTTCTATCATATCAGCTTTAACAAAATCATATTTTGTACCACACTCTTCTTTAGTTAGTTTACTACTTGCCTTTTCAAGTAATTCATTTATATTTTCTTTTGATGGTGTTTGATCCAATATCCACAAAATCTTATTTTTTATTTCATCAGATATTCCTGTATATGTATTAAAATTAGAGTCACTAGCTTCAATTGTGTTTTTATATTCCTTTGTATTGTTACTACTGATATTTCCATCAGGAGCTCCAAATCCTCTAGAAAGGTTTAAACAATAAAAATCGTAGTCGTTGTCTCCATTTGATTCTTGTATGCTCCAATAAACCTTACCATTGTTAGTTTTATAGTTACTCTCTTTAATCTTTAACGTAATAGGTGTTACTTTTGAAAAGCTTAATGTATTAAATACCGAGTTTGCTTTTGTAACTTCCTTTAAATTATATCTGCTTACGTCTTTCATATCAGTTAAATCTGTGGCCAAACTTTTATTAAAGTTTAGTCCAAATAAAAATAACATCATAAATACTAGTAAAAAAGTTTTCTTTTTCAACTTCATCTCTACCACCTTTTTATAATTATCCTAATATAATATATTTAATTTTTTTATATCTGTCAATAGGGCTATTTATAGCCATTTTAAATGTTTTAAAATGCTCTAAAAAATGCCCTACGGAATGTCATCTTTTAGGGTTCATAAATTCAAAACCCCATATATTTCAATTATATAACATTTTTATGTTTTTTTCAACTTATTATGTAAAAAAGATTTAAAAAGTCTTGTTTGCGTAAATGTTTGAGATTTCGTATATCACAATTAGTTTTTTTGCATATGTAACATCAAAAATTATTTATTATGACTCCTAATAAGAAAAATGACTGTGATTAATTTCAACAGTCATTTTTTATATATTCTATTTTATGTTTATTCTTCTTCAAATATTCTATCAAATTCTTCTCCATCTATTTTTTCTTTTTCAAGAAGAATTCCTGCAACTTTGTGTAGTTTATCAACATTTTCACTTAATATTTTTAATGCTCTATTATATGCTTTATCTATAATTGCTTTTGTTTCTTCATCAATAATTCCTGCTGTTTCTTCTGAGTAGTTTTTAGATTGTGCAAAGTCTCTGCCTAGGAATACTTCTTCTTGCCCAGATCCAAACATAATTGAACCAACTCTATCGCTCATTCCATATTTAGTAACCATGTCTCTTGCAATTTTTGACGCACGTTCTATATCATTACTTGCACCTGTTGAAATGTCATTTAAAATTAATTTTTCTGCAACTCTTCCTCCAAGTAGCGAAACTATTTGCTCTTCCATTTCTGTCTTAGACATAAATGATTTATCTTCAGTTGGCCTATACATAGTATAACCACCGGCAAGTCCTCTAGGAACGATAGATATTTGGTGAACTGCATCTTGAGTTTCTAAAAATCTGCTTACAACTGCATGACCCGCTTCATGGTAAGCAACTAATTTATTTTCCTTTTGGCTTCTAACTCTAGTTTTTTTCTCAGGTCCCATAGTTACCTTAACCATTGCATCTTCAATTTCAGCCATTCCAATTTGTTTTAAATCTCTTCTTGCTGCAAGTAATGCTGCTTCATTTAATACATTCTCTAAATCTGCTCCTGAAAATCCAGAAGTGTTTTTTGCAATTGTTTTAAAATCAACATCATCTGCTAATTTTTTATTCTTTGAATGAACTTCTAAGATTCTTTCTCTTGCCAATACATCTGGTGCTGGAACTACAATTTGTCTATCAAATCTTCCTGGTCTTAGTAATGCTTTATCTAATACATCTGGTCTGTTAGTTGCTGCAAGTACAATAACACCTTCATTAGTTCCAAATCCATCCATTTCTACTAATAGTTGATTTAGTGTTTGTTCTCTTTCGTCATGTCCTCCGCCAAGTCCTGCTCCTCTTTGACGTCCTACAGCATCAATTTCGTCAATAAATATTATACATGGTGCATTCTTTTTAGCCTGTTCAAACAAATCTCTAACTCTTGATGCTCCAACTCCGACAAACATTTCAACAAAGTCTGATCCACTCATTATAAAGAATGGCACACCAGCTTCTCCAGCTACTGCTTTTGCAAGTAAAGTCTTACCAGTTCCAGGTTGGCCAACTAATAATACTCCTTTTGGTATTCTAGCTCCCATTTCTGTAAACTTCCTAGGATTCTTTAAAAATTCTACTATTTCTTCTAATTCTTCTTTTTCTTCATCTACTCCCGCAACATCTTTAAATGTTACTTTGTTCTTATCATCTGGTGAGGTCATTCTAGCTCTGCTCCTTCCAAATGACATTGTTTTACCTGCTCCTCCTTGTGAAGAAGCATTATTCATTAGTATAAACCAGAATATAACTAAAACAACAACTAAGCCTAATGGAGAGATTAAATTTAATAAAACCATAAACACTGATGCTGATTTTTTATTAAACTCTACTTTTCCATCTTTTAATATATTATTTGTATAATCCATAAAGCTTTCAACATTAGGAATCTTAACTTCTTTTGGTATATTATCTCCTTGTACCATAACTTGTGCAGAAGCACCATCCGAACTAAGCTCTATTTTCTTAATTTCTCCTGCTTCCATTTTATTAATCAAATCTGAATAACTAATTTTAGTATTAGAATTTTCCATTATAGATGAAATTATCACTATAAAAATAATACCCAGTATTAACCATACTGCAAATGTTTTTAATTTACTCTTCAAAGTTTTATCCTCCTTTAAACGCTATATTCAGTGTCAAACTAATCTTTATATTATATAGCACAGTATTTTTTTTATTTCAATACTTTTTTAAAAAGTTTTTTCCTTGCATTCTTACTGTATCAATCGATTTCTTACGGATAGTCTACATTGGAATAAAAAAAATTTTTTTACTTTTTACTAAAATTTTTAATCCTTTTGTAGGTATTAAAAATTTATTTCCAATATTATTACTACACAACTTAATTATGTCATCTATATTTTTCTTTTCAATTCCTTTTCTAGTACCTAAAAGTACATTTATAGTATATAACACAATTCTATTTTTTATTACTCCTTCTAAACTATTAAATTTTTTCAGATCTAACACTATTACATTGCCTTCTATTTCTTTATCTTCTATTTTCAAATCCTGAAAGCACTTAATAACTGTATTTTCCATATATTTATTTTCTTCTTTTGCAAGACTTGATAATCTATCAATTGAGTCAATAATATTAGGATTAAAATTTTGTTGTATATACGGAATAAGCATATTTCTAATTTTGTTTCGTGTATATGTATTCTCAAAATTTGTTTTATCTATTCTAGGATTTAAATTATTCTCTTTGCAATATTTTTCTATTTCTTTTCTTTCACAGTTAAATAATGGTCTAATAAGTTTTTCTCTTATCGGTTCAATTCCAACTAATCCACTAGTACTACTTCCCCTAATAATATTCATAAGAACCGTTTCAACATTGTCATTTTTAGTATGAGCTGTTGCAATTTTGTTTGCATTTTCTTTTTTTAATATATCATAAAAGAAGTTATATCTTTCTTTCCTTCCCGCCTCTTCTGTTCCAATTTTCTCTTGTTTTGCAATTTTCTCAACCTCAATTTTTTTTGAGTAAAAGGTAATGTTATTTTTTTTACAGTAGTTTTTAACATATTCCTCATCATCACCAGCTTCTTTTCTAATCATGTGATTAACATGGCAAACTATCAAATTAAAATTTATTATCTCTTCTTTTTTTATCTTTAACAAAACATCTAATAATGAAATAGAATCTGGCCCACCAGAAACTCCAACAATTACTTTATCGCCATTTTCTATTAAGTTATACTTCTTTATATTATTTATTATTTTATCCTTCATATAATACCTCTTTTACTTTAATACCAATCAATTATAACATTTTTTCTCTTCTAAAGTCAATTATGAGAACCATACGGTTCTCATAATTAAAGTCCAAAGCTTACTCCTATTGCATTATTAATCTTATCTAATGTTTCTTCATCTTCTATATGCCCAATCTTTTCTTTAAGCCTACTTTTATCTATTGTTCTAATCTGTTCAGCTAATACAACTGAATCAGACTTTAATCCATATTCCCTTGAGTCTATTGCTATATGTGTGGGTAATTTATTTTTTCCAGTTTGAGAAGTAATTGCTGCAGCTATAACTGTTGGACTATATTTATTTCCCACATCGTTTTGTACTATTAATACTGGCCTTATTCCTCCTTGTTCAGAGCCTACTACAGGACTTAGATCTGCATAAAACATATCTCCTCTTTTCACTATCATTTTATCCACTCCTAGTATGTTTTGTGTGATAAAGATATATTTTAAAATAGTAAATTAAAGCTCTATTTCATCTCTATTTAATTTAAATGCTAAAACTTCATTTTTACTTGTACTATTTAATTCTATCTTTTTATATATTATGTAAATTCTGTTTTTTTTGTTATTATCAGTTACTTCTAATTTAGTAGGTTTTGCTGTATTTTTATCTATATGCAATACTTTTTTATAATTATATATACTTTCTTTATTGTAGACTTCTAGTAGTATCTCGTTTTCTCTATCTAATACTTTTTTATTTTCTCCCATTTTGTATTCATCAATAAATGAGTTTAGCCACAGACAATTATTATTTAAATATTGGTAGTTTTCATAAATTTTTGTTAAACTAAGTTTTGAATTTTCTATTGTAAGGTTGTTTCCATCAAATTTTATACTTAGTCCATTAATATCATCTGGTTTATTTATTACTTGATTTGAAAAATTTGGTGATGAATATTTTTGCTTTATCTCGTATTTATTAGTATTTTTATTTGAATTAACTTCTACTTCAATTTCAGCTTCAAACGAATTAACATTTAAAATATACTCTATAACACTTTCTGTTGATTTATTTATATTATTTCCAATTGATAGCTTTTTATAATTATTTTTTATAAAAAATGTTAATATTAACAATAACATCAAAATTAAAACTATTATTAAAATTTTCTTTTTATTCATTATAGCCTCCATTAATATAAATTAAAGGAATAGAATTTAAAATTCTATTCCTTTAATTTATATTCTATTTTATTTAATTTAGACTAATTCTAACATTCTAAAATACTCTCTAATAAAGTCAAGCAGTGCATCCTTTTTATCTATTTTATTCATTTCATTTCTAAAGATTGATGAGTCTGGTAAATTTTTAGTATATGCTGATATATGTTTTCTCATTTCTCTTATTCCTGTTATTTCCCCTTTTTGAGCTATTTCAAGTTCCAAATGTTCAATTATTACATTTAAACGTTCTTTATAACCTATTTTATTTATATCTAATATTGATTCTAATTCTTCTTTTCTAATTTCATTTAGTTCTTTAATAATTTTATTAAAAATCCATGGATTTCCAATTGAAGCTCTGCCAATCATTATTGCATCAACTCCAGTATAGTCAAACATTTCTTTTGCTGATTTTGTATCTATTACGTCTCCATTTCCTATTACTGGAATGCTTACACTTTCTTTTACTTTTCTTATTATATCTAGATCCGCCTTTCCAGAATAAAACTCTTCTCTTGTCCTACCATGAATTGTTATTGCAGATGCCCCAGCATCTTGAAACCTTTTTGCTGCTTCAACGGCAACAATATTTGAAGAGTTCCATCCTTTTCTATATTTAACTGTTACAGGTTTCTTTACCGCTTTTACTACTTCTGATACAATGCTTTGTGCCAAATCTAAATTCAATAATAATTTTGAACCATCACCATTCTTTACAACTTTAGGGGCAGGACACCCCATATTTATGTCTATAATATCTGCGAGTTTTTCTACATACTTTGCAGCATACACTAAGGATTCTATTTCACTCCCAAATATTTGTACTGCTACTGGGCGTTTTTCGCCTTTCATATCAAGAAGTTTTTTAGTTTTTTCATCATTATAAAAAATAGCTTTAGCACTAACCATTTCAGTACATACCAATCCTGGTTTTCCATACTTTCGGGTTATTAATCTAAATGGCAGGTCTGTTATACCTGCCATTGGAGCTAATAAAATATTATTTTCTAATTCAACATTTCCTATTTTAATTTTTTTAATATACATTTTTACTACTTCTTTCTTACTTTAGCCAAGGAACAATGTTTTTTGTCTTCTTCCACTAATATTAATCAGCATTGCAATTGCAATAAAATTTGTTAATAATGCACTTCCACCATAACTTACAAATGGGAGTGGAACACCTGTTATTGGCAAAAGACCCATTGTCATCCCAATATTTTCAATCATGTGAAACAAGAACATTCCTGCAATTCCAATTGAGATGTAAGATCCTAAATCGTTCTTAGCTGTTTTAGCAACATATATCGCTTTAGTAATCATTATCATATATAGTATTATAATTGCGGCACCTGCAAGAAAACCTAATTCTTCTCCTATGACAGAGAATATAAAGTCAGTAGTTTTAGGATACAAAAATCCTAATTGCGTTTGATTTCCTTTTAATATACCCATTCCAAATAATTGACCTGCACCAATCGCTAACTTAGATTGAATTATATTATATCCCGCTCCACGTGGATCACTTTCTGGATTCATAAAAACTTGTATTCTAGTTTTTGCATGTTCTGGAAGAACAAACATATACAAAATAGGTAGAGTAACAACTATTATTAACGACACTATTAAGATATATTTTTTATCTATTCCTGATACAAATAACATTAATGCAGTTGCTACAATATATGCCATTGCAGTTCCATAATCTGGTTGTAAAATAATTAGTATCGTTGGAATTATGGCAATCATTAAAACTAGAATCAGTTTTGTAATTCTATTTATATCATTTTTATTATATTGTTGAACTTTTACAATGGCTTCAGCCATAAGCATTATAACAAATATCTTTGCAAACTCACTTGGTTGAAAACTTAATGTTTTACTTATTTTAAACCAGCTCTTCGCCCCATTTATTGGCTCTGTAAATAACACTGCAATTAATAAACATATGAATAGTACATAAAAGAATGGGGATATTTTTGCTAATGTATTGTAATCTATTAACATTACTGTAATAAATATTGGAATGCTAATTATAAACCATTGAATTTGTCTTTTAAACTCTAGATTATTGCTTTCTCCGGTAGCAGAATATAATGCAATTAATCCTACAATTAGCAATATAATGCTACATGCTAAAATAATCCATTCTGCATTTCGCATAAATCTCTTTTTCATTTTAACCTCCATTCGCACCAACTAAACAGTGAGAACATGGCCACTTATTCTTTTTTATCTTTACTATCTTCTTTAGCTTCTTCTTTTATTTCTTCTACTATTTCTTCTGCCTTTTCAATTGCCTCTATTTTCTCTTCTTTTTTTTCGCCATTTTCTTCTTGATCTTTATCAGCTTTTTTGCCTTCTGTTTTAGTCTTTGGTTCTGATTTATTAGACTTACTTGTTGCTTCATTTTTCTTATTATTTTTTTCTGTCTCGGCTTTTGCTTTTTTTACTTCTTCTTTTGCTTCTTCTTTTACGCTTACTATTGGAATATTAGCATACAAAACTGGTGCTCCCGTAGTTCCATCTCCATTTGCTTTATTAGTTAATCTAACATCAATTGCATTTTCATCAACATCAATATATTTTTTTATTACTTCTATAATCTCTTGTTTCATTAATGATAGAAAATCTGCTGATATATTTGCTCTATCTTGCATTAGCACCAAATGTAATCTCTCTTTAGCTGCGTCTTTTGATTTATTATCTTTATTTGTTTTTCCAATATTCTTAAAAAAATTAATTATTGATTCAAACATTATATATTGCCCCCTATAAATTGTTTATATATTTCTTATTATTTTTTAGAAAAAAGTCTTTTTAATCTTGAGAAAAATCCTCTTTCTCTTCCAGGTATTGTTACTTCAATATTTTCTCCTAAAATTCTTTTAGAAATTTCTATATAAGCTTTACCTGATGGAGCCTTTTTATTTGATATTACTGGTTCTCCTTTATTTGTTTGAGTAATAATATACTCATCATCTGGTACAACACCAATTAAATGAATAGATAATAAGTCAACAATATCGTCTACATCCATCATTTCTCCTTTTCGTACCATACTTGGTCTTAACCTATTTACTACTAATTCCGGATTTTTAATTTCAGAGGCTTCTAATAATCCAATAATTCTATCTGCATCTCTAATTGCTGAAATTTCGGCAGTTGTAACTACTATAGCTCTATCTGCACCTGCTATAGCATTTTTAAATCCCTGCTCAATTCCTGCTGGGCAGTCTATTAGGATATAATCAAATTCTTCTTTTAGCTTAGAAGTTAATTCTTTCATTTGTTCTTCATCTACTGCACTTTTATCTCTAGTTTGTGCAGCTGGTAACAAAAACAATTCATCAAAACGTTTGTCTTTTATTAAAGCTTGTCTTAACTTACACTTTTTTTCAACAACATCTACAATATCATATACAATTCTGTTTTCTAGTCCCATAACAACATCTAAATTTCTAAGTCCTATGTCTGTATCAACTAATGCAACCTTTTTTCCTTCTAAAGCTAAAGATGCTCCAAGGTTAGCTGTTGTTGTTGTTTTACCAACTCCACCTTTTCCTGATGTTATAACAATAACTTCTCCCATTATTTTTCCTCCTCGTACCGTAGTACTTTAAACATTTCATACAACATATATTTTATACGCATTTGCTTATAAAGTCAACAAAAAATTTGGAGACAAGTCTAAAACAAGTTACTTATTATTAAGTTATGTACTAAACTTATCTCTATATTTAACTTTATTTATTATTTTGTTTTTGTTTCTCTTATCCAATAAAATAAATACTGTTGAGCAATTCCTGCAAGTTCTCCATATTTTTTATTTGCAATCTTTAAAATTTCTTCATTGTGTACTTTCTTTTCATCTTCTTTATTTATGTATAAATTGTTCATTACTCTTCTGATCCATACATCAATAGGAAAAACTTGTTTTTTCTTCATTGAAAAAAGCATTATACAATCTGCAACCTTCGGTCCAACTCCTGGAAGTTTCAACAATTCATTTTTTATTTTAGCAATATCTTTTTCTTTTTGTATTTCTGCTAGTTCAATTTTCCTATTTAATACTATTTGCGTTGTTTCAAACACTCTTTTATCTCTAAAACCAAGCCCAATCTTTCTTAGTTCATCGACACTAGCATTTGAAAGCTGTTTAGGTGTAGGAAATGTATAATATTTTTTATTATTGTATAAAATTTCATTACCATATTTTTGAGAAATTCTTTCTATAATTCCTTTTATTCTTGGTATATTATTATTTGCAGAAATTATAAAACTTATTAATGTTTCCCACATATCTTGATTTAATATTCTTATACCACTTCCCAAATCAACACTTTCTCTAAGATAATTATCCACCTTTGATAATTTTACTTTTATTTTTTCATAGTCTGTTTTTAAATCAAAGTATTCTATACACAATTTTTCTATGTCTTCTTCTCCCATGGATTTTATTAATATATCATTATGTTCTTTTTTTACATTAATTACATTTTCTCTTACAACTCCGGTGTATGAATCGTCATCTTCTTTGTTCCACCTAAAGCATTGACCACATTCAAAAACTTGCTTTGGTATAAATGAATTAATATTTCTTATTACATATTTTTGTTCTTTCATTATTGCTTCCCTTCTACTACCTAAATTACTACTTTTTAAATCCTTTTCCGTATACTTCCCTTGCATTTGATATTATTAAAAATGCTTGTTTATCAATTTTATTGACTATTGATTTAACTTTTGCTACTTCTCTTCTTGAGACAATGCACATTATCATTAATTTTTCGGAACTTTTGTACATCCCCTTTGAATAAATACCGGTTGTTCCTCTTTTAAGCTCTTCTAAAATTCTATTTGATATTTTATCATATTTTTCAGAAATTATATATATAATTTTCGAAAAACCAATTCCTTCAAATACAATATCTATTACCTTTCCCATCAAATATATTGCTATAGCCGAGTATAATCCAATCTCTAATTCCTTAAAAAAAAGTACATTTAAAATTAAAACTACAACGTCAAACCCAACTATTAGATTACTAGTTGATAGCGTTGGCTTATAGCTCCTAATAATATAGCTTACTAAATCACTTCCTCCAGTAGATGCATTTGCTTTTAATATAATAGAAGTTCCTAAACCTATAGTAATTCCTCCATATATACATGCCAAAAACCTATCTGAAGTAAATGCTTTATACTTATCAAAAAAATCTATGAATAAGGAAAGAGATGCTGTTCCAAGTAGTGATTTAAAAAATATCTCTTTTCCAAGTCTAATGTATGTTAAAATAAAGCATGGTATATTTAAAACTAAAATTATAATTCCAACAGGCCAACCAAAAAAGTAATATGGTATTGTTGCAACACCAGAAAAACCACCAGATGATAACTGATTTGGTAATAAAAAAAGAGCAGTTCCAATAGCCATAATCATACTTCCAAAAACTATAAGAGCCGCTTCCCAAAAATATTTTTTTAATAATAACTTTTTTCTTATTTTTGACGATTTTTTCATAATTACACCTATATTGTAATTATTTGCATTTTTATTTCAATTATTCATAAGAAAGGCATTTTGCTAAGTATACCTTCGAAGAAAGTGCAAAATATATGCCACTCGCTTTGCTCGGGCAGAGCTAAGGAAGCCTAACCTTGTTGTATACGCAAAAATCTTCGATTT
Organism: uncultured Clostridia bacterium; assembly: GCA_934130435.1. Taxonomy (GTDB): domain Bacteria; phylum Bacillota; class Clostridia; order TANB77; family CAG-508; genus HGM13634. The sequence continues at coordinate 120,839 of CAKOYB010000001.1, read as the reverse complement.
TTCCTATACAATAAAAAAAAGAACTCTGTTTAATACAAAGTTCATTTTAAAACATATTTTTTATATTTAGTATTTTTCTACTAATATTTAACTTTTACCTATATTTTTATTTTTTCTCTTACTTGCTCCATATACTCGTCATATGTTTGAATTATTTCTAATTTTGAATCTCCTATCTTTATACTATTATCAGCTTCAACAATAACATCAACATCATAAAACTCTTTTAATTGCTTTATATTAGATTTTTTGTGACCAATAGCATTATTTAAATTTGCAAAATTAACTTTAATTTTTACCTCTTTAACCTTTACATTTATTTTTTTTATTTTATCTACTATGCTATCATACCATATGCTATCTTCAACCAATTGTCCAAACGCTGGATGATAAGGTCCTGCAACTACTTTGCTATTTTCAGAATTAATCTCTGTTATCTCATCTGTGTTTTGCAGTCCGATTCTAATTACATCAATTTTCTTTTTATTAAACATATATAAAAGGCTTTTACATCTATCAACAGCTTGTACTATTGTAAGTGGTTTATATTCTCCTTTTTTATATTCATTTTCAAGCTCTGTATTTTTTATTACCAACACGGGGTATATTCTTACAATTTTAGGCTTAAGCTTAATTAAATCTCTAGCTGTTCTAATCTCATCTAATTTTGTACTTTCTGGTAATCCCACCATCATTTGATGTCCCAAATCGAACTTATATCTTCTAATAAGTTTTGAAGCTTTTACTACATCTTCAAAAGTATGTCCTCTTTTACATTTTGCTAGTATATAATTATTAGTAGATTGAACTCCAAGTTCTATTGTTTTTACTCCATACTTCTTAAGCATTTTTAATATTTCTTTATTTATATAATCAGGTCTTGTTGAAATTCTTATTCCATCAATTTTATTTTGTTTTATATATTCATTTGCAATTTTTAAATACTCTTCCTGCTTCTCAGTATCTATTCCTGTAAAACTTCCACCAAAAAATGCTACTTCTTTGTACGCTTCTTTCTCTTTAAACGCTTCAAGGTATTTTTCAATTATATTTCTAACTTCATCATTTGTTGGCATTTTTGTTTGTCCACTAATACTTTTTTGATTACAAAAAGTACAATCATTTGGACAACCTAAGTGTGGTATAAAAATTGGTATAACATATTGCTTTGTGGCTTTTTTCATAAAATACCTCCTTACTTTTTTAAATTTTCTAGTGCATCTTTAGCAGCCATCATTTCAGATGCTTTTTTTGATTTTCCTATTCCTACTCCTAAAACATTTCCATTGCATATAACCTCAGATTTAAAAGTTTTATTATGATCTGGACCGCTTTCGCTAAGAATGTTATAAGCTATATTAACATTACCGTGCACTTGAAGTTTTTCTTGCAAAACAGTCTTGTAGTCCTTGTTTCCAACATGCTGTGTTGCACTTTCAATTGGTTCTACAAGGTTATTTATAATAAACTTTTCTGCACTTTCAATTCCAGTATCCAAATATATTGCAGCAATAACAGCTTCTACACTATCCGCTAAAATAGCTTTAGAATAATTTCCATTATTCTTTCTCTCACTCTTACCTAAATACAAGAAATCGCTAAAATTATGCTTTAATGCTATTTTGTATAAACTTTCTTCACACACAACAGCAGCTCTAACTTTAGTCATTTCTCCCTCTTTAAGATTAGTATAATTTTTATATAGATATTTACTAGATACAAATTCTAAGATACTATCTCCTAAGAATTCAAGCTTTTCATTGCTCTCAACTTTTTTTTCATACGCATAAGAAGTATGTGTAAGTGCTGTTCTTAAAAGATTGATGTTATTAAACTTTAAGCCTATTTCTGCTTCTAGAAGTTCTAAATTCATATTATCACCTCTTTTTACCTTTAAATAATAGCATATTTTATTTTATTTTTCAATATTATAGAACAAAGCGACTTTATGTCGCTCATTTTCTTGCCCAATTTGAATTTTCGACTGCCAAAAGGAAATCTCGAATAGCATAGCAATTGTATTTTTATATAATACAAGATAAAAATTTCTTATTATATAAAAGAGAAAGCACATAGAACCATGTGCCTTCTTCTAAAGAATTAAAAATTATTATATTTTTTATAAGATATATAAAAGATTGTTGCTAATATACTTAATGCTGCAATTGATATTAAAACAATATCATTTATTCCTGTCTGTGCTATTTTTTTTGTATCTTTTTTTGTTGAATCAGTTTTATTACTACTATTGTTGCTATTAGTGCTATTAGTGTTAGTATTACTGGAATTATTATCCCCTGTTGCATTTTTATTATCATCATTGTTATCATTTGTGCCCTCCGCTTTTATAGTAATTATTACAGAATCATTATCAACACTAACACTTTCTTGTTTAGAATCTTCATTCACTAAAGCTAATTTTATATCTGAAACGCTAACTTCAGTTGTTCCTTCCTCAGCAGTATCTAAAACCTTAAACGTTATTGTATATAACGTTACTGATTTTTGTGCATTTTCATTGCTAGACGCTGCTATTTCAATACTATCACTACCAGACATATCTGTAAATCCTGTTCCTGTTTGCTTATTTTCTATTGCTAATTTACTTGTGTCATATTTAAGATGAGCCTCCATTGCTGTTATTCTTTCATCTGCTTCTCCTGCAATTGTTATTGTGAATGTTTTTCCTTTTAAAACACTATCAGAACTTGCACTCAAGGATATTTTTCCTGTTGCTGCATTCACAGTTATAGCCATAGATATAATAAAAATCATTGCTAAAATTGAAATTAAAACTTTTTTCATTTTTCTACCTCTCTTTTCTTATTCTATAGTATATACATATTATTAAATAAGATCAAGTTTTTTTTAGATTTTTTAGGTATCTTTGGGGCAAGTTTTTTTGCTTGCCCCAAGCCAGGGAAATCCAAACCTAGCTTTATATAATATTTTATTATATACTGTGTTTTTATAGGTCTTTTATTATACCTAATCTATAATTATTAATTGCTACTATGTCAGGTATGAACTCTATTGTTCCATTGTTGTTTATATCTGATGCTAATTTTTGTACAGTAGATAAGCTTATTAATCCTATTCTATAGTTGTTTGCCATAATTACGTCTTCTAAGAATGTTATTTTACCATCTCCATTAACATCTCCATTAACTATAACAATATACTTTGTCTCTCCATTTAGCATTATTTCTGAACCAGTTCTTAATTTTCCTTCTTCTGTTAAATTTTTGTATTCTGGTACACTATCGCCTAAGGCTTCTTTTTTCATTTTTTCATTCATACTTTCTAAATTCATATTGCATGAAACTTTAACATATTTTTGGCCATTTACCTGGATTACTGGTAAATCTTCAAATATTATTTCTGAAGTTATTGCTTTTTTAACCACAATGAATTCAAGTTTTTGAACTTCACTTACATTTCCTGATTCGTCAGTTGCTTTTGCATATAGTATATGTTTTCCAATTGTAGTTTTTTCTTTAGATACATTTAAGCTTTTTACATAATCTTCTGTTGATGTCCATTCTTCATTATCCCATTTATATTCAATTCTTGCATTTTCATCTGTTAATATTGTTGCACCTATTGGTTCATCAACTGTTACTGTTGTTAAAGTATATCTAAACATAAGCGTTGGAGCTATTGTATCTCTTTCTTCTATATTTGTTACACTTGCTGTAGCTTTTCCTGTGTTTCCTGCTTTGTCTTTAAATTCAAATGTAAATTCTCCATTTTCAGTAAATTTATATGTGTTGTTTCCTGAGTTATTAGTAATTATTACATTTTCTTTATTAAAGCTAATCTTTGCTGTTACACTTCCATCATCATTTGTTGTATAGTCTATTGTTGCTTCTGGTACAACTTTATCTATGTTTGTTATTTCTAATGTTTTATATACTTTATTTCCAGCTTTATCTGTAGCTTCAGCATATACTATTCCATTTTCAGAAACAATTACTTTTGTTGCATCTGCTGATGAAGTTTTACCACTTACTCCAGCTTTTCTATTCTCTGTTAAACTTGTTCCATAAGTTACATTTACTGTAATGTCTTGGTTTGTTAATTCAGTTGTATTTGCAGCTAAAGTTATTTCTTCTTTTGTAACTTTAAATCCATTTGTTTTTGCTTCTGAAGTATTTCCAGCTAAGTCTGTAACTCTTAAATATAGATAATATGTATTCTCTTCGCTAACTTCTGTTTTAATTGTTATATCACTATTTACAATTAATCCACTAACATCTGCTTCTTTCCAATCTGCTTCAGGTATAGTTTCAGAAGTTGACCAAACATATTCAAATTTTGATAGTTCTTCATTAGCTACTATTTTTTCAACTAGAGTTGATTTATTGCTATCTGTGTCAATTACATAATTTCCACCGTTTATTTTTGCTCTTATTATTGGCTTTGTATAGTCAATAAATACTTTATTGTATGTTGCTTTTTCGTTATAATTTCCTGCTAAATCTATACATGCACCTGGTAGAACTCTTACAACCTGTATTCCCTCTGCAACTTTATCTACTTTCAATGTATAAACTTTTCCATTTGTATTTGGAACTGCTTCAAAATCACCTTTTAAACCATTAGCCAATTCTATTCCATCTAATGAAAATCCTGTTACAGTTTCACTCCATGTAAATGTATATGTTACTGTATCTTTATTTGTTCTTTCTACATCTGATGTAATTGTAACTGTTGGCGCTATAGTATCTGCTATTGCTTCGCCTCTTATTTGTATACCATTAAAGTTGAATATATTCTTTTGGTTTCCATATTTATCTTGTACATAACCATAAGTTCTGTCTGTTAATTCTTCATCATTTAAAGTATTTCCTTGTACATCTAGTATTTTAAAGTTTCCATTATCTCCATCTTTAACTGTATAATTGAATATTACTTCTTTTTTGTTATCATTATTTATTGTTCCAGTAATTTCTTGCTCCTGTCCTTCACCTATTTTTATTTTAGTTTTGATGTTTTGCTTTGCAATATCTTCATTAAATACAGCAGTAACTTTAATATTTACACCTTTTTTGCAATATCTTCCATGCATTGAATCTGTTGTTATATAAACCTCTTCTAACTCTGGAGCAGTTGTATCTGTAGTTTCTTGATAGTATTCATTTCCTGCTCTATCACATAGATTTCCCTTTGCAAGTTCATAGTGTAGAGTTCCATTGTCGTTTACTGGATCCTTCTTAATAACATATGTTATTGTAGGTCCTGATATTTCTGATGCTGAAACCTCTTTATTAATTCCATCTCCGAAACTATATACTAATTTTGGAGCATTTTCAGTTGATAATGACACTCTTGAATTGTTATTCAAATCATATACATCTTCATTAAATGTTGCTTTAACTGTTATTGTTTGGTTTGCCTGATTAAGTTCTGTATCTCTTAATAATGTTATTGTAGGATTTGTTGTATCTGCAAATACATTACTTAATTTGAAAGCCTTACTTGCAGTATTTCCATTTCCTGCTATGTCAGCATACTGATTTTCTGGAACTTTTACCCATAAGTATCCATTATCTCCATCTTTTATTGTATATTCATATATAACAATATTTTCAATTATGCTCAACTCAGTATTAATACTCTTGTAGCTTTGTGGTTCTTCTGTATCACTTTCTGAAAATCCTACTAAAATTTGTGGGAATATTTTAGCTGAACTTACATTTTCGCTAAATGTTAATGTTATTCTTATATCATTTCCAGCTTTATAATATGGGCTTGTATTTTGTACATTTGGATTTTCTACAACTGCTGTTATGTTTGTAACATTAGGTCTTATTGTATCTGCAGTTATTTCATTTCCAGTTTGATTAACTTTAAGTGTAATTTTATTTCCAGCTAAATCACATATCTCTACATTTTCTTTATTTTCATATTTTGTGATTTTTACTATTCCATTATCTCCATCTTTTATTGTATATGTATAAATAAGCTTTGATTCATCAACTTTTCCGTCGGTTGTTCCATATCCTTGGAAAACTGCAGTTACTTCATTTCCATTTCCAACTTTAAGACTTAATATTGGTGCATTATTTTTAGTTATCTTCTTAATCTCATTATTTTCTAAAGCATATACTTCTTCAGTATATCTAGCTTCAATTGTTAATTTAGTTCCTGCTTTATATGTTCCCGTTTTTGGACTTATAATATTAAGTTCTTCTAATTTTGGAGCTACTGTATCTGCTATTATTGTGTCTCCATTTAGTGCTCTTTTTGTAACTGTCGTAATATTTCCTGCAGCATCCTTTACTTTTCCACTAAATCCTTTTACAGATAGAGTTCCTTCATCTCCTTCAGTAATAGTATATGTATATATTATTTTGTTTCCATTTATCTTGCCTTCTACTTTTCCTTTAGCATTGTTGCTTTCACTAAATTGTAATAGTAAGTTTGGAATACTTTCTTCAACGTTTATATTCTCATTAAATGTTGCTATTATCTCTACTATATCACCTTTTTTATAGTATTCTTTTACAGGATTTATTTCATTATTTAATGTAAATTCACTCTTAGATACATATGCTTCAAGTCCAATTAGAATTGGTGCTTGTTTGTCCACTCTTATTTCGCTTTCAGCTCTTTCGTTTGCATGTCCAACAACATCTTTTACTGCATCTCTATTTACAATAACTTTTATTGTTCCTGTATTTCCTTCTTCAATGTTATTATTAACTACCAATGTATACAATCTGTTATCATTTTTGTCTTGTGTAAGTTCTCCTTCAATATTACCATTTATAATTGTTAGATCATTAATATCAAAATCTGATACCTCTTCGCTCCATTTAAATGAATATTTAATTTTACTTGCATTTGTTAGATTGTTCTCAATGTCTGTTTCGTTGTTATCAGCATCAATCTTCTTAGCTAATATAGTTACAGTTGGTGCTAATGTATCTGCTTTTATATCTCCTACATCAACTTCCGTATTAGAGTTATAAATAAATAAATTACAATTATCAATATTTGTTTCAGCTTTCTTTCCATTTGAAATTGTTTCAAAACTTCCATCAGCTTTTTTTCCATAAATCGTATTTTCTACTTTTAGACTTATAGTTTTTAATTTTGAATTTTCTTGATTTGCTACTTCATATTCATATATTATTTTATTTTCGCTTAAGCTTAATGACTTTGCATTTATTCCAATTGTTGTATTATTTGAAGTTGTTAAGTTCAATTTTGGCGCAGTACTTACGCTTATATATGTATTTGTTGAACCCCAAGTGCTATATAGAGTATTATTAAATGTAGCTATTACTGTAATTTTATCCCCATCTTTGAAATAGGTTGCATTTTTAAAATCATCAGCAGTTAGTTCTTTACCATTCTTTTGTATTTTATATCTTACAGTAGTATTAATTCCAAAGTTAACACCTTCTAGCTTTAGATCTCCCTGTGTAATCTCGTTTGGATAACTTATTAATGGTGTTCTATTTCCAGCCATATCTGAAACTATAATATCGCTATTTGCATAATCAAGACTAATTTTTCCCTCATCACCTTTTTGAATTTCATATGTATAGTTCCAAATTGTTTTGTTGTCTTGTTCTGTTATGCCTATATATTTTGCATTACCAATTTTCTCATCATTTTGATAATTATATTTGCCTATTCCAGATTCTGAGAATGATACTTTTATTTGAGGTATAGTTGTCTCTGGTTCTGCAATTTTTTCATTTGCTTCTGCTGTTATCTTTATTATTGCGCCCTCTGTATATACCTTATCTTTGTTTGGAGCATCAACTCCTGCTTTTATTGTAACTACAGGTGCTTTAGTGTCAAAGTATATGTTTGCATTTGATATATCTAAACTACCTTCACCTTTTGTATCAACGAATTCGCAACTCATTTCTGATTCTTTTAAATTTACGAACTTCATTTGTTTATTTTCGTAATTGCCTCTTATTGTCCACCTATATGTTTTATTTTCATTTGTAGTAATACTAATTATATCATTAGCTTTAAAATAAGTATTTTTACTAAAATCAGTTATAGGTTCACCATTTTTACTAATGCTATATTCAATGTCTCCAGATTTTATAGTATGTTTTATAAAAACTGTATTATTTTCTAGTGAAAATGTTTCTGTGTTTATATTTCCAGCAATATCTTTTACTTTTCCACTTTCAATTATAATTTCTGGTGTATTTTCATATACTCCTGGTATATTATAAGAATAAGTAACTATAGATTTGTCATTTTCATTTATATTTACGTCTCCAGTTAGTTCTAACTCCGTGTCGCCAAATTTAATTTTAATATCGTTTGCTTCACTAATAGCCTCATCAAATTTTGCCTGTATTTCTAGTTTATTATTATCATCCTTTTGTACTGTATAGCTTAATAGTCTTGGTGCCTTTTTATCTATTTTTATAATACTCTCTGCTCTTATATTTCCATATCCAACAATGTCTTTACATACATCTTTTTCAACTATTACCTGTAGTTCTCCTTCGTTTCCACTAGAAACATCTGGTTGAACATTTACTGTATATTTGTTTTCATCTGTGGCTTTAGACATATCACCTATAATTTTTCCGCCAATTATAGTTATATCATCTTTTGTAAATCCAGTTACAGCTTCTGACCATGTGAATGTATAAGTTATATTATCTTTATTTGTTGGATTACTCTCGTCTGTTGTTATTTTAACTGTTGGTGCTGTTGTATCTGCAAATTTATTAGTTAACTCATTTCCAGTAGTAATATTATTTAACTTAAGTTCTAATTTGTTTCCAACAAGATCTGTTAGTATAGCATTTTGATTATTATTATATGATATTCCTACTATACTTAATTTTCCTTCATCATTAAAATCAATAGCATAATCATATGTTAATTCTAGTTTTGTTTTGCTCTGTGATACCTTTTTAGGTGTTAATTCAATATTATTTCCATTTTCTCCAAATTTTATTATTAATTTTAATTTTGCTATAGTATCGTCTGAAATACTATCTACAGTATTTCCATTAACAAATTCTCCTAATATATAGTTATCTGAAATCGTCATACCTATAGATAATTTTTCGCCTTTAGAATAATTAGTTTTATTTGTTCCAGTTAATTTTACTGTTGGTTTGTCTACGTCTAAATAAATATTTCCAGTTTTTTTATTGCTTATAAAAGCATAAGTGTTCTCGCTAGAATATTTACCTCCCATTCCTGTCATCTCTGTTTCTGAGGTTAAATAAACTCCTATTACTTTGCTATTTACAAAATTTTCTGGATTACTTACCCTTTCTGCAACAATGTCATTAAATACAACGCTTTTCTCATTAACTACTATATAATCTTTATTAGCTTCGTAAGGAATTATTAGTTCCTTATTATTGTTCAATACCACATGTACTTTTAGCTCTGGATCTTTAAGTGATGTTGATGATATGTTCTCTGTTGATGTTATTTTTATACTAAATCCTTTTTTTATATATCCTGTTGTCTCATCATATGCTATATCAGCTCCATCTCTATATTTGCCTTCTTGATTTGGGTCTTTGTCGAAAAGTTGATAAGTAAACGTTGGTTTCTCTGCCTCTGGATTATTTTTATATATTATAGATTTAGTTCCCTTAGTATTTAATATTATATATTGATTAATGTTCTTATTAAATTCTAATTCAGAACTTGGTTTATTTTCAAATACATCTGTTGATGCATTTGTTACCTTTATTCCACTTATAGCAAAATTATTTTCACTTGATCCTCTATAAGCATTTTCATTTATTGTATATTCGTAAATTAATTGCTTTTCTTGTATTCCAGTAAAAGTAGCCTTAATAAATTTATTATTTATTTTTAATTCTAAAGTTGGATATATTCTTGAGCTTATTAGATTCTCATTGAAATTTACTTTAATTTGTAAAGTATCTCCATTAACAAATATCGTTGCATTTTTATTATTTACATCTTCTATTGATACACTTTCTATGGCAGGTGCTTTCAAGTCTATATATAATTTATCTTTACTAGATGAATATCCTGCTTTATCGTCATTCCCCCCAAAAGCCTTTGCTACTCTTTCCAAAAACGGTTGATAGCTTTCACCCATAGTACTTGTCGCAGTTATTTTTATTGAGTGTTTTGGTAAATAACTATCACTTTCTTTTTGTCTATTCCATTGTATTTTATTGTTATCTAATACTAAATTATATAAAACTCTTCTTGCGTTTTTACTATCATCATTATTTGTTTTTTTTGCTCTTACAGCTACTCCGTCATTATTATAAATCAAACCTTCAACTTGTAGCTTATTTTCATTAGAATAAAACATTTTCCATGGTCTATTAATAGCAGCTTTATCAGGAAAAATGTAACTTCCATAAGCAAATATTGTAATTTTGTTGTCAGTTATTCCGGCTTTTGTTATATGATATAAATCTTCTCCATAGTTTTTGTTGATTTCATTATTATATGTATCTATACTCATTAAAGTTTCAGTTCCTGATTTTGTTGATTTTTCAATAACAAAATAATAACAATTGTAAACTCTTCCTGTTTGAGCTTCTTTACTAGAACCAACTTGTCCTGCTATAGCTCCCATTGAATATTTTGTATCGGAATATTTATATTCACTACTTATATATTTAGAATAACTTATACATTCTCTTGCTACTGAATATCCTTTTGCACTATTTCCAAGTTGTCCAACTATTCCTCCTACATCCTTATAACCAAATATTTTCGCCTTTTCAGTAGTAATGGAGTTCTCAATTATATTTTTAAGTCCTTCTCCACCTACTGATCCAACTATTCCTCCTACATTTTCTGGCTTTAGTTTTTTACTTTCTGCCATTATACGTACTGTTATTTCAGCTAAAGATATAGATACATTTCCTGAATTCTGACAATTAGAGACGGTTCCATGTAATGTTGCTACTATTCCTCCTGCATCTATATAATATGCATACACATCTCCATTATTTATACATCTATTAATATTTGGACAAGAAGTAGAAGATCCATTTGCTTTTCCAACTATTCCTCCACTCCTAGAATAAGCAATTATGTCTCCATTATTTATACAGTCTTGAATATAAGATGTACCATATAAGTATCCAACTATTCCTCCAATTGTAGAACCCCCAGTTATATTTACATTGTTAATACATCCTATTATTTTAGAGTCTTCTGCATATCCTACTATTGCACCAACATTCTGATATTTTGAAGATACGTCTGAACTCAAATCATTAATTCCATCTTTTGATAAGTCAACATTCATTGCAATAGTGCTATCAGATATTTTTATATTGGTAATTTTCCCTTTTTTCAAATATCCAACTAATCCCACATTACTTCTCTTAGTTGTAAGTATCATCCCAGAAATTGTGTGTCCATATCCATTTAATGTTCCACTAAATGGTGCGCTTGAGCTTCCTATCGGATCCCATTCGCCTCCTGATTTTAAATTTATATTTTTGGTAATATTAAATACTTTTCCATTGCAGTTATTTCCTTGCGCCACATACAAGCTCAAAGCTCTTAATTCAAATTCTTCTGTTACTGATATTTCAGTTGAACTCTGAATAGTCTTAATAAATTCTTGGGCTTTATAAACATCTGCATTTAGTATTGTCTCTAACTTTTTGTTGATGTCATCTATAGATGCATTAATTTCCTCAATGTTTTCTTCAATGTCATCTATCTTATCATCTGCATCTACTGATTCATTTGCCTCAATAGTTTCTTCTAAATCATTATCCGGTTCATCTTGTTCTTCTGCGTAGTTAACTGTTGTTAGAGATAAGCAAGATATAGTCATTACCATTAAAATGATTATTGCAATTCCTTTCATTAAAATATTTTGGTTTCTTTTGATTTTGGATTTCATATAAGATACCTCTTTCTTTAAAATATATAATTTCACTTAATTTTATTATAATTTCTTTTGCAAAAAAATCAATACTGAAAATTTTACCAATACCTTTTATTACAAAAAAAAAGATAAAAGTGTTTTAGGGAAATAACTTTTACCTTTTTTGTTAATTGTAATATAATATTTATATTACAATTTTGTAATTATTAATTTATTTATTCTTTAGGTTAACATATTCTTTTTATGTTTACTGAATTTCATCTCTCACATTTTTAGTTTTTTCTTTTACTTTATAGCTTATGTAATCAGTTATTAGCATTTGAATAACTGCTATTACTGGAACGGCTAAGAACATTCCTAGTATTCCAAAATATGCACCAGCAAATGTAACTGAGAATATTATTAGTATCTTGCTTATTTCCAGTCTATCACCTAGAATTTTTGGGTTTATAATATTTGCATCAATTTGTTGAAGTGCAACAACTACAATTAAAACCCAAATTGCCTTAGAAATCCCTCCTGTAAATATTGTAATAAACACTGTAAGTGCAACTGCAACAATTGCTCCAATATATGGTATTAAATTAAATAGTCCTATTAAAAATCCAAATAGTACTGCATATTTAACTCCCATTATCCACATTGCAATAGAAGTTATTATTCCAACAATTACGGCATCAATAACTTGACCAGATATAAAGTTATAGAAAATCTCATTTGTTTTATTAAAATAATCTGCTATTTTCTTATATGTAGCTTCTTTAAATATAGCATATGTAAGTTTTTTTAAGAAACATATTATTTTCTCTCTTTCTGCTAATATATATACAGACATTATTAAAGTTACAAACACATCAAATATTATCGTTGCAAAGCTTACAATTCCTTTTAAATACTGTGTTAGATATTCAATACTTAAATACTGTTTAAAATCTACCTTGGATAAATTATCTACTATACCCTTTGCATCTATTTTATTCCATATTGAATCCTCTGGAACATTTGCAAGAAAGTCGTACATTTGTCCATAAAAGTTTGGTGCATTACTAATTAATTCTGTTATGCTTTTGCTTATAGCTGGTAATATAAAATTTAATAGTATTACTATTGCAATAACCACTATTACATATGTTACAAATATAGAAATTCCTCTTGCTTTGTTTTTAAATATTTTTGTCTTTTCTAAACAATCCTCTATACTTCTACATGGTATGTATAGTATATATGCTAATAATATTCCCATTAAGAATGGCATAAGCACATTAATTAAATTTGTTAAAAATCTTGTTATGTCTGCAAAGTTATCAAGTGTTTTATAAATTACTATTAAGAGAACTCCTAATACAAACCATGACACCCATTGTGAAAAATTCACTTTTTTTTCTTTCATTTAAATTCCTCCATTTATTTTATACTAATATCTAGTTCTATTGGACAATGATCACTTCCCAATATATTGCTGTGTATTTTACTATCTATGATATTATCTTTGAGTCCCGTAGAAACAATAAAGTAGTCTATTCTCCAACCAATATCTTTTTCTCTAGCATGTCCCATGTAAGACCACCACGTATATGCATTTTCTTTATTTGGATATTTATATCTAAATGAATCTACAAAATTGCTTTTTAGAAGTTCTGTCATTTTTTCTCTTTCTTCATCTGTAAAACCAGCGTTATGCCTATTTTGTTTTGGATTTTTTAAGTCTATTTCTTTATGTGCTACATTTAAATCTCCACACAGTATTACTTCTTTCTTCTTTGATAACGTCTTTAAATATTCTCTAAAGTCATTTTCCCACTTCATTCTATATTCAAGTCGTTCTAGTTCTCTTTTAGAGTTTGGAGTATAACAATTTACCATATAAAATTTTTCAAATTCTAATGTTATAACTCTTCCCTCTTTGTCATGTTCTTCTATATTAATTCCATATGTAACATTTATAGGTTTTACTTTGCTTAAAATTAGTGTTCCTGAATACCCTTTTTTTATTGCACTATTCCAATATTCATAATAACCTTCAAATTTAAAATCTGCTTGTTCCTTTTGCATTTTTGTTTCTTGTAAACATACTATATCTGCATTGATATTTTGAAAAAATATCATAAATCCTTTTTGCATCACTGCTCTTAGGCCATTTACATTCCAAGATATTATTTTCATTAATCTTCCTCTTCTTTTTTTGGACTATTTTTACATGCTTTAACTTTTGTTATCCTCTTATCTTTACACTTTTCTATTTTATATGTTACTTTTTCTGTTTCTATATCTATTTTCTCTTTATTATTAGGTATTCTTCCAAGTTTTTCTATAAGATATCCAGATAATGTATCATATTCTCCTTCTGGTATAGTTATATTCAAAACTTTTTCTAAATCATAAATAGAAATATTTCCATCTAAAATATATGTGTTATCATCTAGCTTTTCATACTTATTTTCTACTTCATCATATTCGTCATATATTTCCCCAACTATTTCTTCTAAAATGTCTTCCATTGTAACAATTCCAGATGTTCCACCATATTCGTCTATTACTATTGCTATTTGCTTTTTATGTTTTCTCATTTCTCCAAATAGCTCATTTACCTGTTTTGTTTCTGGAACATAATATGCTTCTTTCATTATGTTTTTAACTTTTGAGTTTTTACTTTTCGTAGATAATAATATATCTTTTATATATACTATTCCTTCTATTTGATCTATTGTTTCATTATATACTGGTATTCTACTATACCTAGTATCTTCTGTTAATTCCTCTATTACTTCTGAAATTGTTAAGTTCATATCAAGTGCAAATACTTGTGTTCGTGGCACCATTATTTCAGATACCATTTTGTCATCAAACTCAAATACGTTATTTATCATTTCCTTTTCTTCTAAGTCTATAGATCCTTTTTCTTCTCCAACATCTACCATCATCCTAATTTCTTCTTCTGTGACAGTCTCTTCCTCTTCTCCACTTACTCCAAATAGTTTTGAGACTAAATTAGTTGAAAATGTTAAAAACTTAACAAATGGTGCTGTAACAATTGATATTGTTCTTATTATTCCAATGGTTGCAAATGAAAGTTTTTCAGCATTTTTCATTGCAATTCTTTTTGGAACTAGTTCTCCAAATATTAATGTAAAATATGAAAGTATAATGGTTATTAACACAATTGATATGCTATTCCATGTTTGTATTGTAATACTTGGAATTAATTTATTTAAAACTGGCGCCAATTTATCTGCAAATGTTTCAGATGCAAATGCACTAGATAAAAAACCTGCAAGTGTTATTCCTATCTGAATTGTAGCTAAAAATTTACTTGGATCTTTAAGCATGTTGTATATTTTTTTTGCTTTTTTATTTCCATCTTTTGCTTGTTTTTCAATCTTAGCATCATTTAATGAAATAAATGCAATTTCTGATGCTGCAAAAAATGCATTTAAAAATATTAGTATTATTAAAAATATTATATTCGATAACATTATAAACTCCTTTTTTTAGTAACATATTTAAATTATAACTTTTTTTTATAATATTGTAAAGTTTTGGAATTATAATTTATTTTTCATTAATAAAATTAACCATATATTTTTTTATGTAATAATTTAAGTTTTTTTATGCATATAAATTATTAATATAAATAATATGGAGGAAATTTATGTTCAAATTTACAAAAATGCATGGTTTAGGTAACGACTATGTTTTTATTGACTGTACAAATGGGAAAAATCATATTTCAGATCCATCTGCTTTATCTATAAAAATAAGTAATAGAAACTTTGGAATTGGATCTGATGGTTTAATAATAATTTCTGATAGCAAAATAGCCGATTTTAAAATGAACATTTTTAATGCAGACGGTTCTGAGGCAGAAATGTGTGGAAATGGTCTTAGATGTGTCGGAAAATTTTTATATGACTATAAACTTACAAATAAAACAAATTTAACAATTGAAACATTAGGTGGCATAAAGGAAATTGGTTTAAAAATAAGAAATGAGAAAGTTTATAAAGTTGTTATATGTGCTGGAACACCATTATTTTCAAGTGACTTAAATCTAAAAATTTTAGATAAAAACTTTTTAGTTTCTCCGGTATGCATTGGTAATCCACATGCTATTATTCTTGTAGATGATTTTAAAAGTTGCCCTATTGAAAAATATGGTCCACTTCTAGAAACAAATTCCGTATTTCCAAATAAAACTAATGTTGAATTTGTAAAAATTATAAATAAAAATTTAGCAAAAGTAAAAGTATGGGAACGTGGCTCTGGGCCAACCCTTGCATGTGGAACTGGTGCATGTGCAGTTTGTGCTGTTTGTTTTAATAAGCAACTAACATCTCGTAGTTTAACTGTAGAACTCCCAGGTGGTTTTCTAGAAACATACTATAACGAAAATGGAAACATTTATATGTCTGGCCCTGCTGTTGCAGTATATGAAGGAATATATTATTAAAGGAGGAATGCATATGGTTAATATAAATAAAAATTTTAGTAAACTTCAAAATAATTACTTATTCTCTTCTGTAAGTCAAAAAGTGTCCAATTATATTTCTTCTAATCCAAGTGCACATATAATAAGTCTTGGAATTGGAGATGTTAGTCTTCCTCTTCCTCAAGTATGTATTAATGCAATTCATTCTGCTGCTGATGAAATGGGGAACTCCCAAACATTTAAGGGATATGGTCCTGAACAAGGTTATGAATTTTTAAGAGAAAAAATTTCTAAATATGACTTTAAAGATTTAAATATATCTCCAGATGAAATTTTTATTTCTGATGGTGCAAAATGTGATATATCAAACATTGTACAATTATTTGATATTAAAAGCACTATAGCAATAACAGATCCTGTTTATCCAGTATATTTAGACAGTAATATTATTTATGGAAAAGGTGGAGAATACAATTTTGATTCTAATTCCTTTGAAGAAATTGTTTATATTCCTTTATCTGAAGAAAACTGTTTTGTTCCACAGTTACCTAAAGAAAAAGTTGATATTATTTACCTTTGCTCCCCTAATAATCCTACTGGAACAGTTTTAGACAAAGCTGAACTTTCAAAATGGGTTAATTATGCATTGTGCAATAAATGTATTATCTTATTTGACTCTGCATATGAATCCTTTATCACAAATGACAATATTCCTCATAGTATATACGAGATTGAGAATGCCAAAAAAGTTGCAATAGAATTCAGAAGCTTTTCTAAAACTGCTGGATTTACTGGGTTAAGATGTGCATTTACTGTTATTCCAAAAGAATTATATATAGATAATATTCCTTTGATTAACTTATATAAAAGATTTAAATCTACAACCTTTAATGGCGTTTCATATATAACTCAGAAAGCTGCAGAAGCAATTTACTCTTTTGAAGGTCAAAATCAAATAACAAATAACATTTCATATTATTTATATAATGCTAAGCTTTTAAAAGATTCTTTTGAAGAAATGAATTTTAAGGTTTATGGTGGTACTAATTCTCCATATCTCTGGATTAAAACTTTAAATAATATGAAGTCATGGGATTTATTTGATTATATTTTAGAAAAAGCTAATGTTGTTGTAACTCCCGGAGTTGGGTTTGGTAAAAATGGTGAGAATTTCTTTAGAATTACAGCATTTAATACTTTGGAAAACACTTTAATGTCAATAGAAAAAATAAAGAAAATATTTTAGTTTTGTTGAAATGGAGAGTTTAAAATGGAGATTTTAAAATTAGGCTCTTTTGGGCCAACTGTTGAATTATTACAAAGTACATTAAAAAAATTAGGTTTTTATTCTTCTAAAATTGATGGGGATTTTGGTTCTTCTACATTAAATTCTGTAATTAATTTTCAGAAACAATTTGGATTAAATCCAGACGGTGTTGTTGGCGCAGACACTTGGGATGCTTTAAACCCATACATTGATGGTTTTGTAAATTATACCATTAAACCTGGTGATACTATCTTTAATTTATCAAACAAATTTAATTCAACAATAAATAGGATTCTATTTGCAAATCCAAGTATTGTGCCAAATTCTCTTTCTGTTGGCTCAAAAATTATAATTCCATTTGGAAGTATTGTTCCAACAAATATTAGCTATACATACTCTATATTAAAAATGAATATAAATGCATTAAAAATTTCATATCCATTTTTGGAAACTGGTTCAATTGGAAACAGTGTTCTTGGAAATTCATTGTCTTATATAAGGCTTGGTATCGGTAAAAAAAGTGTTTTTTATAACGCAAGTTTTCATGCAAATGAATGGATTACTTCTGTTTTATTAATGAAGTTTATTGAAAACTATTTACTTGCATATGTAAATAACTCCACAATTTATGGCTACAATGCCAGAAATTTATGGAATAATGTAAGTGTATTTATTGTTCCAATGGTAAATCCAGATGGTGTAAATTTAGTTACTGGTGAAACTCCTCCAAATTCGACAGTTTACAACCGTGCTAAAAAAATCTCTTCTAATTATCCTCAGATTCCTTTTCCTTCTGGTTGGAAAGCAAATATTGAAGGAGTGGTTTTTTTTAAATTCCAACCGCTTCTTAGTAATTTAATCTCTCTATTTTTTCAAAACCATCATCTGAATAGTATTCATACTTTCCATTAGTATATTTAAGCACTGTACCTACTATCGCTTTATCTAATAAATCTTTTTGAATATTAATTTCTTCAAATTCAAATTTTGGTGCATCTGTCAAATCCCACAAAAAACGATTATTTCCTATTTCTTCTTTTACTATATATAAATGCCCTTCTTTTCTCTGCTTGTCCAATTCCATATTTTGCTTATCAATTATTTCTTTTGCCATTTTTATTATATTGCCTTGTATCTCTGTAGTAGCAACTCTATCGACTATATACTTATTATCCTTTATTACAAAAATATCATTTACTTCTATTTGCATAGGCATTTTGTTTTTATTTATTTCTATTTCTTTTATTTGATTGTTTTCTATTTTAAGTACACTATAAACATTGTTATTATAGTGTTTTTCATTGTTTGACCAGTACTTTTTTTTGCTATCTTGAACAAAATACATTGATTCATTCTTAAAGTTTTGTTTTGCATATTCTATTAAAATATCATTAAGCTTCCATCTTATGGCATTTTCATTACCAGTTGTCACTTTATTTTTAGATAAAATATCTTCTATTATAGGCATTTCCATATTTTTTCTTTCCAAATTTTTAGAAAGTTCTTTTATAAAATTTTGAATTAAATTATTGTCAGATAAGCTGTTTAATAAACTATCTCTTAAGTCTAAATTAATAGATAATCACTCCTTAATATTATTTTTTTTATTGGATATCCACTATTGATAAATAGTAGCAAGAATTAAATTTAATATATCATATATTATCTACTATATATTTACAATAGTTTTTCTTGATTTTTTATTTTCTATAGCTATTTCCTGTTGCATAATCAATTATTATTCCTGGTTGTACATTATAGCAATATACATTAAAGCAGATTCCATTTCCTTTATCTTCAACAGACCATGCTTCCATTTGTACTCCATTTGCTAATTTATTATCACCTTCAAATATTGGTGTCACTCTATACAGTACATGATTATTAGGATTAGATTTAATATAATCTGCAACAAGATTTTCAAAATGTAACATTCCCTCTGTGTTTAGATATCTTGTTCCTGTAATTAGATTATTCTTATTATCATTTTCTGCTGAAAGTTGCCAACCAATTAAGTGGCAACGGTTATACAAATACTTATCTTTAATTAAGTCATCATACCTCTTTTGAACCCATCCTGAAAGATCTTTAATATTTCCTATTTCACTACGTTTTTCTCCTTCTTTAGGCATAATTTCTTTACAAATATTAGCATAAGCCACACCGCTTCTTCCAATTTTATCCCATTTGCTATATTTTTCAAATGGTTCTATAGTATAGTCTTCTTCTGAAAAATACGGTATATTATTATTTAATTCTACATATGGAACTGATGTATATTCTGGAATTGTTGCCAGGTCAAAAACTGTGCTTTCATTTTGTATTGTGTTTTCTTTTTCTTTATTTGCATTTTCTATATTAGAATTTATGTATCCACCAATTGTAATACACAGTATTAATATTAGTTCAACAACTATTTTAAAAACATTTTGTTTGTTCTTTTTTCTTTTGCTCACAATATTACTCCTCTTAGTATTCTTTTATTTATATTAATAAAATCAAATTGCCTACCTGTTTTAAATTATCATAATTTTATTGTTATTTTACGATTTTTTCAATAATTTGTTCTGCTTTTTTATCAGTTTTATAATTTTTTCAATATATCATTTCTTCAATTTTGATAAGTTCTTCTAAATTTTCATTAATTAAATTTAATTTTGAAAAATTAAAATATATGTATATATTCTTGTCTTTATCAATTTCAATTTTATTAATTAATCTATATAAATAAAGTTTTTCTAGCCTTTCAAACTTTAGGAAATTTTCTATTATTTCATCCAAATTCTTTTCTTCTTTTTTTGTACGATTTTTTCCTTTAACCTTATCTTCTATTCCTATCAGTTTTTGTTCTAATTCTTTCTTTTGTTCATTTAGTTTTGCTTTTTCAAAATTAAATTTCTGTGAAATTCTAATATAATTTTCTTCTTCCAAAATACCTCTTAGCTTGTCAATATACATTTGGTCTAAGTTATTGTTTATTTTAAATAACTCCTTATCTATTTGTTTAATTCTTTTTCTATGTCCATCTTTGAGATTAAAAGTTTTGTTTTGACATTTTTCATAAACCTTATAAAAAATATCTTTATTTGAATATTTTTTTAAAATCCTTTTTATAACATAAATAATATATTTTTCTAGCTTGTCGTAATTTATATTTATTGGATAACAACCATGTTCTTTTGCATTACTACAAGTTATATATGGATGTAGTTTTGCATTTCTTTTAGAATTCTTTTTAAGTACTATTTGAAGTTTTCTTTTACAATGATGACAATAAAGTAGTCCTCTTAATAAATAATCATATTTTAATTTTGTATTAGTTCCTCTTTTTTCAATGATAACTTGTACTTTTTCAAATGTTTCTTTATCAATAATGGCTTCATGTGTATTATTAACTCTTATTTGATTTTCTTTTTCTACTGTTCTTATTTTCTTTACTTTGTATGAAATAACAGATTTTTTATTTTGCACTGTATTTCCTATATATACCTCATTTTTTAACATATTACATAGTGTTACTTCATTCCAATCATATCCCGTTTTGTCCTTATCCTGAATTATTCCTGTTTTTCTGTACCCTGTTGGAGATAAGTAATTATTACTATTCAAATAGTTTACTATTTCCTTGCTTCCATGCCCATTTGCATACATATCAAAAATTTTTTCAACAATATCTCTTACCTGTTCATCTATAACTAATTTATTTTTTATACTTGAGTGTTTTTTGTAACCATAAGCTGGAATACTACACATATATTCTCCATTTCTCTGTTTTTCCTTTAAAACACTTCTAATTTTTTTTGAAATATCTTTAGCATAATAGTCATTCATTATAGCTTTAAACGGCGTTATATCATTATTTGTGCTATTAATATATGTATCTATTCCATCTGTTATAGCAACATATCTGATATTATTTTTAGGAAAAAATTTTTCTATATAATATCCTGTTTTTATGTAGTCCCTTCCTAGTCTTGACAAGTCTTTTGTTATAATCATATTTATAGTTTGGTTTTCAATATCTTGTAACATTTCACAAAATCCTGGTCTATCAAAAGTTGTACCACTTACTCCATCATCAACATATTCTCTTATAAGATTTAAATTGTTCTCCTTTATATATCTTTGCAAAATATTTCTTTGATTACTGATACTTTCGCTTTCTTGCTTGTCGCCATCTTCTCTAGATAGTCTTATATACATTCCGTACTTTAAAGTTTTGGCTTCTTAAATCCAGCATCTGACCTCCTATCCGTAATCATCTACTACAATAATTGTAACGTGCTCAAAATAACTTTGCAAACATTTTTAATAATTACTTTGCTTTAATTTTTAAACTTTCTATATAATCTTTAAATATTAATCCTATTGTTTGGCTAATATCTTTCTCTTCTTCTGTGAAAAAACAATATGTATTAAATTCTAATTTGTTTTCTTTTGTTTTTTTCTTAACTTCACTCATATTCACATCAAATCCTTTCTGATTTTAATTTAATTTTACCTAATAACAGAATATTAAAGAAAATGGCTTGTTATGACACTTAAATAAGTGTATTTGTCAATGTACTTTTTTAGTCCTTCTACTAGGTAAATGTCATCACTTTTCAAAAAACCGGCAAATTTTTCGAAAACTTTTTTAAATTTTTTAATCCCTCTACTTAATAAATGTCATTGTTTCATCTAAAAAATGCAAATTTTCCAAAAAAATTTTTTACCCCCTTCACTAGTTAAATGGTATTAATAATTAAAAAACCGGAAAATTATAAGAAAAATTTTTAAATTTTCATCTCTCTACTAGGTAAATGGTATGGTTAACTAAAAAAAGGGACAAATTTTATAAAAATTTTTAATATTTTTTCTATACTCCAGAATATAAAAAAACACACAGTAGCATATTGAACACTACTATGTGCTTTTAAATATCAAAAAACTATATGTGAAAGCACATATAGCTCTAGGTTTTTAAAAATTTTTGGTTGACTTTTTATACAACAAATTTTATGCATAACACTACTATACAAAATGTATTATTACTTAACTTTTTGCTAACAACTCTCTTACATAGGAATTTCAACACACTTTGTATATTTATATACATATATTATAATCAAATTTTAACTTTGTCAAGACCAAATGCAAATTTTTTCCATTTTTTTGTTTAATTTTCTAATTATAATTCACGTCCTATAAATTATCTTTTATTTCTGGAAATAAATCATATAAATTATATCCTAGCAAGTTATCAAAATATTCTTTTAATTTGTATGTTTCTTTAATGTGGTATTGAGTATTAGAATATGCTCCTCTTCTGATCATAATATCAATTAACCTTTTATCAATAGTAAATACCTTATTCCCCTGTAGGCACATTAAATCACATAAATTTATTAATTTTTCTTCCATCGTATATTGATGTTTTTTTATAAACTCTGTCAAAAAAAGATTATCTTCTGGATTTGGAACTCCACCTGCAGTACAAACCACATCATTATTTAAATATGAATGTGTTAAACAGATATTACAATATTCATCATCATAACCTTTATCTTTTAAGTATTTATATCCTCTCATAACATGTCCGTGAGATTCTCCACTATATTTACCAATATCGTGTAAATATCCAAGAGTAATTGTTTTATCTATATCTACATCATATCCTTTTCCTTTCAAGGCTCTAGCAATTATTCCCGCACTATTTCCAACACATATACAATGTTCTATCCATTTGTCATCTTTTGCATTTTGTCTTTCTTGTTCTAATAAGTTTTTTGCCTCAATACTGTCTAATTTCATAGTTCATACTCCTTTATCTCACAATTATGAGTTCTAAATTTATTTACCATTCCATCTTCTGGTATATCATTAAAATAATAATATACCCCTTTTGAAATTCCACCATGTGCTACTAATAAAATATTTTTATTCTTATATTTTTCTTTTATTTCATCTAAAAATAATTTTACTCTTTTAAATAAATCTTGTATAGATTCTAAACCTTCAATATTTAATTTTGAATTATAATTCCAAAAGTCAGTATAATAAAATTCACCAAGCTCTTTCCCTTCATATATACCACAATCTCTTTCTTCTAACCTTTTATCATATATTACTGGTACATTATTAGCATTTACAATATCGCATGTATGTTTTGCTCTCAATAAAGGTGAGCATATTATTAAATCTATGTCTAAATTTTTGACTTTTTCTCTCGCTTCTTCTGCTTGTTTTATTCCTATTTCGTTTATATCTTCATCTATTTTTCCATTAAATTTCTTTTCAACATTAAATTTAGTTTTTCCATGTCTCATTACATATAATTTCATAATTTATTCCCTCAATTTTCCAAATAAATCCGAAAAAACTTTATTAACATCAATATAATTAATCATTGTAATCTTATGATTATTAGTAGTTAATTCGTAAGATGTATCATCATTAATGTTAGGACAACTTACTTCTTTACTTGTAAACCAATTCTTATTTATCATATATGCAATTACTGATATGTCCCAAATAACTCTTCTTTCTTGTATTCCATGATATCCATCATTGTAAAATCTATCTATTAAATAATTACATAATTGGTTTTTATCTTTTAAATGGTGATTCAATTCATATATTGAAGTTCTTAAATTAGATGCAACATTCTTACAAGGAATTATTGTTAATTTTACTTTTGATCCAAATAAAATTTTTACTGCATCTACATCTTGTTTAAAATTAAATTCCAAATTGTTATCCTGTAATAAACTGTGTCCACCTAACCATATAACTTCTATTTTTTCTAATATTTTAGGTTCTTTTTTTATTGCCAAAGCAACATTTGTTATTGCTCCTATTGCTAAAATATAAGTTTTATCATTCTTTAATGCAATTTCAATTATTTTATTAACAGCATCATTGCATTCATTATAACCATTACAGATATAATCTTCTGCACCTTTAAATACTTTATTTGTTGTATTAAAATTTAACCATTTACATATCTTTAATACTTCATTATAGCTTTTCTCTTGTCCTTCTTCTATTGCTAAACTATTATCATGTTGATATGGTGCAATAGTGATAGCTTCTATATTAAATCTATCTTGCGATTTTAATAAATAGCTAACTGCAAATTGGTCATCACATTCGTTATATGTATCTGTATCCAAAATGACATTTATTTTTTCTATTATTTTTTTAGGATACATATCTGCAATTTTATTATATATTTCATTCCAATTATTTACTCTTTCAAATTCTTGACTATTATCATATTTATTAAATCTAGTATTCATTGTCAATACTTTTATATTATTTTCTTTTAACTTAATACAAGTAGATATACTATCTTCAATCATTATATCTATATTATGTTTTATGCATTCTTCTGATTTTTGACTTTTATTGTAAGCATTAGTTAATATCAATCTATCATAATATATTTTATATTTTTTTAGCCAATCCTCTGTCAACTTTCTTGGTTCTGAATATTCTCCATTATCTCTTCCTGTTATAATGTATATTTCATTGCCATCTGCTTTTAGCTTGTCTATTGTTTCTTTTGAATTACTAATAGGTTTAAAATTTTTAGCTATCCTTTCTATGTTTGAATAGTAAAATTCCCTATCTTCTTCCTCTGACCAATCAAACATCCCTTTTCTTATATATCTTGAATTTTCATTAATAATTCCAGTATTTCTTAATTCTTTATCGTGCTTTATATATTCTTTCAATAATTCGTTATCCATATTTGAAATTACATTGTCTATATCTATTCCTAATCTCATACATTTCACTCCATATTTTTATATAAATTTTTATTTCATACTAAATCCGTTTTAATTTATCTAGATTTACTATAAATTTTTTACCATCTACACAATATATTTTAGATTTATGACTTGTATCTCTTACATAATCCATTTTTAATAGTTTCTTGCAAATCTTCTCTCCATGATTAGTGCTTGCATCTGCCATTACTTTTTCTATTTTAATATTTCTTTTCTTAAGGATATTTAATAGCTTTATACAGCCTTTTACTAAAGTTGTTATAACTTTATAATTATTTCTATATTTTTCATCAATAGATATAGATGAGAGATATAAAAGATAAGATTTATTGTCCTCGTATATTTCTATTTGTTCAGAAACCACGTCTGCTTCATTCATCTTATTTTCATATATATCATTAAATACATTCCTATTTAGTGGTAATATGCTAACACTAGCTATAATTTTATTGTTAGAATTTCTAATTCCTATACATGTTAAATTATTTTTTTCATACCATCTTAATACTTCTTCTGCAGGACTTATATTCTCGTTAGGAAAATAAGCATGTTCAATATTTTCCATTGCTTTAAAGTCATCTAAATTAAATTCATAATCTATTTTTAATTCTTCCATTGTTATTAATCCTTTTATTTAATAATTCGATTTCATTCTACCATATTATGTCTTTTTTTACAACAAATTAACTAGAGTAAAAATAAATTGGCAATGAAATTCATTACCAATTATTTACATACTTTATTATGTATTTGTTTTAATATATTTTTAACTTCATTTATACTAACTTTATATTTATCATTTAAAACATATTTGTTTTGCATATTTTCAAATTCTTTTATTAACTCATCACTAAATTCTAATTTAAAATAATTAAAATCTTTTATTTGAGTATTTTCATCAATACCACCAATTCTTACCTTTTCTTCTTGTCTTTTGTATTCTATTAATTTTGATAATTCTTCTTTATTTTCTAATAACTTTTGTATTTTATCATTGTTAAATAATATTGAAATATCATATAAATGCTTTGATACATCCATATACATATCTCTAATATAGTAAAACTCTGCTGCAAATATTTTGTCTATAAACATTCTTTCTAATTTTATTATTTCAATTTCTATTTTTGAAATATCAAATTTTTCTTCTAAAATCTTCTTTTCTTCATTACTTGCTAATTTATATATTAAAGGTTCTATGTAATATTTTTCTGTTGGTTCACTTACAGTAAAAGATGTTGATTCTACTTGTATTTTTCCTGCTCTTTGTAAAGGGATTTCGCTATCTGCATATACAGAAGTGTATTTATACATTCCTGTAACGCTCCCTTTATTGTCTATGCACTCTTCTTTTATTAATTCTAATCCCTCTATCTTATATCCTAAAGCAGATTCTTTTAGTCTTTTTTTATTTCTTGTATTAGATTCTTCTGATAAAACTTTTACTGTTAAATCTATATCTTCTGAGAATCTATTCATATTTTCTAATATTTTATATACTGCCGTTCCACCTTTAAAATAAGACTTTAAGTAATCTTGTTTTTTAGA
Source organism: uncultured Clostridia bacterium (assembly GCA_934130435.1). GTDB lineage: Bacteria > Bacillota > Clostridia > TANB77 > CAG-508 > HGM13634. Next base: position 93,972 of record CAKOYB010000001.1, on the reverse strand, counting down.
TAATTCCTTTAAAACAGCACAAACATAATAGTCTTTTTCTATTATGTCTATAGCAACTCCTGTTTTTGTATTTAATGTGTCTATTGTTTCTCGAAATAATTCTTTATTTAAATGTAAATTCATATATTCTCCTATCTTGCAAGTATAACCATTTTTTCTATTACTGCTTTGCTGTTAGTTTCTCTTGCATATTTTAATATTTTTTCAAAATCTAAATCGTTTTCTTGAATAAAATTATATATTATTTCATTCATATCATCTACTTCTACATAAATATTATCTTTATTTTCTATTAAATCAATTAGTTGCAAATATTTATAATTTTCATTATTTATTTCGATTTTCGGTTTTCTTATTATTACATTTAAATATTTATTTGCATACTTATTATTGTTTTTACATTCATTTGTTACAATATCAATAATGTTTGGAACTTGTGTTGTTAATCCAACTTTATTAAATAGATTTGCACCTGTTATATATCCTTTTACATTCCCAAATTTATCAACTAAATATTTATATTGAATTATTTTGCTATTTGCAAGTGGCATTTCTCCAAATATATTAGTTTTTGGAATATAATAAATACCTTTATATGCTGTTTTTATAATATTTTCTTTATTTAATCTATTTAATATTTCCTTTACATTATTAAATATTTTTTCTTTTTCCTCTTCTTTATAGAATTGCATAATATATTCTTTTATATCTTCTATAAAGATAGGCTCATTTTTTTCGCAATTTTGTATATAATTTAAAACTATATTACGACAATTCATTTTATTCACCTTCTTTGTTACTATTTTATGATTATTTTATATTTTTATTCACTTTTTAGTAACATTTTAACATTTTTATTCGTTTTTGTCAAATATAGCTTTTCACGCATTCATAAAAAATTTCATTTTATTGCAGTTTTACGCAATTTATCACTACATTAATTGCACCTTGTTCTTTGTGGTTGGAAGTTTTCAAATTCCACAGGTGTGGATTTAAACTTGCAATTTCCTGCTGGTTGGGAACAAGCAAAGGAAATCAAATTTGCTCAAGGTTTTACTTCTACTGCCCCAAGAGATTTTGTAGGTACTGGGCCGTTAGTTGCACCTGAAGCTCTAGCAGTATATAACTTTACAATTGAATATAATTTTGGATTAGTAATTGCATATCATACTCAGGGTCAAGAAATATATTGGCAATTTCAAAATTATGCAACTTCTCGTGGTAAATTAATTGGAGAGCAATTTGCTAAAGCTAGTGGATATACTTTAGCTGATGTCCCATATAATTCGAGTTTTGCAGGATTTAAAGACTGGTTTTTACAACAGTATAGGAGACCTGGATATACTATAGAAGCCGGTATTGGAAATAACCCACTTCCAATTTCTCAGTTTAATGAAATTTATGCAGATAATATAGGTATTTTAGTTCTAGGCATGGTTTTATAATAAAAAATTAAATCTCATAACTTAAAATTTCAATTTTTTATTTAAGTTATGAGATTTTTAATTTTATCCTAATGCAACATCTAATATCATCATAATTACAAAACCAAATATTAAACCTAACGTTGCTAAATTTTTATTTTCTTTTACCGATTCTGGTAATAGTTCTCGTGCTGCAACAGTTAACATTGCCCCAGCTGCAAATGATAATAATATCGGAAGCACACTCCTTATTGCTAAAACCATTACCACACCTAAAATTGCTGATATTGGCTCTACTAGTGCTGATGCCTGACCTATCATAAAACTTTTTGCTCTAGAAAACCCTTCTTTTCTTAGAGGTAGTGATACTGCTGCTCCCTCTGGAAAGTTTTGTATTCCTATTCCTATTGCAAGCATTATTGCTCCTACTACTGTCATTCCTGGTACTCCACTTGCTATTCCTCCAAAAGCTACACCTACTGCCATTCCTTCTGGTATATTATGAATAGTTATAGCTGCTATTAATAAAATGCTTCTTTTTAATGATGCTTTACTTTTAATACCTTTCTTGTTATTTAAAGTTTTATCTAAAAACCTATCTGATACTAATACGAATAATCCTCCAACAAAAAATCCTATTGTTGGTAATATCCATGCTATGTATCCTAATTCTGTAGATAATTCTATTGCTGGATCAAGCAAAGACCAAAAAGAAGCGGCAATCATGACTCCTGCACTGAATCCCAAGATTGTATTTAGTACTTTTTTATTTATTTGCTTAAAAAAGAATACAACCAACGCACCTAATGCTGTCACTCCCCATGTAAATGTTGTTGCAATTATAGCCTGAATTACCGGATTTACATTTTCAAACCACTCCAATCTTATTCACCTCACATTACATAATATGTTGTTTTTGTGTTTATCGTTACTTAATATTTAGTCATATTTTACATTTTACGTAATATTATTTTTATGAGGTGATTACTATAAAAAAATATCTTTCTGATCTAAAAGTTGGACAAACCGGAAAAATTGTAAAAATATTAATTAATGATAAACCAATAAGAAGGCATTTATTAGATCTTGGACTTACTTTTGGAACTATAGTTACAGTTAAAAAATTTTCTCCTTCTGGAGACCCAATAGATATTAGTTTGCGTGGATATCAACTATGTTTAAGAAAAAAAGATTTAGAAAAAATTGAAATTGAACTAATTGAGCAAAACAGCTTAAGTCATTCTTTGTTCTAATCAATTTGAATTTTTAGATAAAATATGGAGGAAAAAATGAAAAAAATGAAAGTCGCTTTATTAGGAAATCCTAATTCAGGAAAAACTACTCTTTTTAATTTTCTAACTGGTTCTACTGCAAAAGTCGGAAATTGGCCTGGCGTTACAATTGAAAAAAAGGTTGGAATAATTAAAAATACAAATTTTGAACTAATTGATTTGCCTGGAATTTATTCTTTAAGTCCTTACAGCCCTGAAGAAGAGATTTCGAGAAAATTTCTATTTGAAGAAAAACCTGATGTTATAATAAATATTGTAGATGCTACATCTTTAGAAAGAGGTCTATACTTAACTACTCAATTATTAGAATTGGAAACTAAGGTTATTGTTGCTTTAAATATGTGTGATTTATTGGAAACATCTGGTCTTTCAATAAATGAACTTGCATTAGAAAATCAACTTGGAACAAACGTTGTTAAAATATCTGCTTTAAAAGAAACAGGAATCAAAGAATTAATTAGTCAAATAGAAAAGCCTAATAATAGATTAATTAAAAATATTTTTGATAATAATATTGAAAATGTTATATCATCTATTTCTTTTAATTTAAATATTGACACCTTTTATAAACGTTTTGTTTGCATAAAATTACTAGAAGAAGATTTACGATTTAAAAATTACTTTTACTTAATTCATAACAATTTTTATAACCTAAAAAATAAATATAATACAGATATTGAAGAAGTTATTGCAACCCAAAGATATAATTTTATAGATAAAGTGTTTAAAAGCTGTGTAACTACTCATAAGATAAAAAAGTCTACCATTTCTGATAGAATAGATAAAATAATTTTAAATAAATGGCTTTCTTTTCCTATATTTGCTTTAATTATGTTTTTAATTTATTATCTTTCAGTTGGACTAGTTGGATCACTAACTGTAGATTTTATATCTAATTTAAATTCACAAATTTGCAATTTTATAGGAAATGTTCTTGCAAGTTTGCATTTACCTTTTTGGTTTACAAGCTTAATAGTAGACGGAATTTTAGAAGGAGTATGTGCTGTACTTAAATTTTTACCTCAGTTAATAATTCTATTTATATGCATATCTGTTTTAGAAACTTGTGGTTATATGTCTAGAATTGCTCTTTTATTAGATAACCTTTTTAAACATATCGGATTAAATGGAAAAAGTATTATTCCATTTATTGTTGGCTCTGGTTGCTCTGTTCCAGGTATAATGTCAACTAGAATAATTGAAAATGATTCTGAACGCTGCCTTACAACCATACTTACTCCTTTTATTCCTTGTAGTGCAAAGCTGCCAATAATTGCTCTGTTTTCAAGTTACTTTTTTCCAGTACATTCCGGTTTTGTCGCTGTTTCTTTATACTTTTTAGCTATTATAATTATAATTTTAAGTGCCTATATTATAAATAAATTTATATTCAAAAATTCAAGTACAGGATATTTTCTAGAGTTACCTGATTATAAATTTCCTAGCATAAAGTATATTTTTAATGACGTCTATGATAAAATTAAAGCTTTTATAAAAAGAGCGGGTAGTATAATTGTGTTATGCTCAATTGTGTTATGGTTTTTGCTATCTTTTTCTACCAAGCTAATTTACGGTGTTAGTTTAAATGAATCAATCTTAGCAGCATTAGGGAAAAAAATCTCCTGGTTATTTTACCCAATTTTAGGTACAAACAGTTGGGAAGCTACTGTTTGTGCCATACAAGGAATTATAGCTAAAGAACAAGTCGTATCTTCCATGAATGTTATAAATAGTCTTTTATCAAATACATCTAATTCATATAATCTTTTTCATGCTTCTTCAGCCTTTAGTTTTTTTTCTCCGGCATCTGCATATGCATTTGTAGTTTTTAATTTGTTTAGTGCACCATGTTTCGGAGCTATTAGCGCCATGAAAAATGAATTGGGATCTTTTAGAAGAATGTTTATGGCTATAGCCTTCCAAACTTTACTTGCATATATTCTTGCTTGTATTTGTTTTTTTATTGGATCACACATAAATGTAAAACAAATTGCTTTTTCAAATTTAATCTTAATTTTATGGTTAGTATTATTAGTGTTTGTTATAATAAAATCAAACTTTCAATGTAAAGATCCTGAATGTAGATATTGTCCTTACTTTAGTAATTGTAAAAAAAACTCATTATAATTATAATGAGTTTTTTATATTTCAATCTCTTCACTCTCAAAATTCATCCTAACTATTGGAAGTACTGCATCTAAAACTTTAAAAAATTTTACTAGCTTTTTCTTTAATTCTTTTGGAATTTGAACATTTTCTTTTCCTTTATTATTTTTAATAACCTGATAAAGCATTTCTCCAATATCAGCTAACTCCATTTTATCAATTTGATCATATAATTTATTTTCAGCATATATTCCTATAGACACTAAGTCAAATAGTTCAGATGAATTAGTTTCTCTTTTTCTTAAGTCAATTCCATTCATCATTTTTCTTACGGATTCTTCACTTGCACATGAGTTAATTATTATTGCGCAAAAAACATCTGTGGGTATATTATTATTTTCTCTTTTTCTTCTTTGCAATACCTGATCTTTCTTTTCATCCACAAACTCCTTAAGCAAACCATTTCCTGCAAGTTCTTCTAATTCTTTAGTAGATTTTATTTTCTTTAACATTTCCAAAATTCTATTTTCTTCTGGGTTATCAAATGAAATTCTAGAAATAGATTCTTCTATTAAACCTCCCTCAAATAAGAAGTTTATTAAAGCTATGTCATTTAATAAACTATGATTTGATAATTCCTGTTCATTCACTATACAATCTGCAAATTCTCCATAAAATGGTCCATTTGCAGATTCAATAACTGACCAATTTTCTTCTAAACATCCTTGGAATAGTGCTAATTTTAGCATCTCTTCGGCTTCTTCTTTAGATATGTCTATCTTTTTTCCATATATTTTTTCAAATAATACCGTTTTATAATATGATATTTTAACCCCTAATTTACTAATAGGAGTTCTACATTTTTTATAATAAATATGATATACGTCTTTTAAATATTCTGGCTCTATTTCAACATTATCTATTGCTAGAGGTTTTGCAAATTCTGATATATTTATTTTTATCCAATCATTAGGATACGAATTCTCATTTAAATAATTAGAAAAATTTATAACATTTATAATTAAATCAATAATATTTACTTCATTAATTATTTGAAACATTTCACCTTCTTCATCACTTGTTTCGATGTTTTCTAGAATATTGTCTATTACTTTTGATAAAATTCTTCCTTTTTGTACTGGATTTTTACTTTTATATAATTCTCCTACTGCATCAATTACTTGTTCTCTTATTTCGTCATCCAATAATTCATCCTGCAAATCTAGGTTTATCTCTTCTAGAGCTCTTATTGTACTTGGTGGCAATCTACTTCTGTCTAAATTCTCAAAATAATCTACTGAAGAGCTATCCTCTATTTCCTCATATGACTGGTCGTCTTCATCTTCCTCAAAAAAATCTTTTTCTCTGTCATCTCCAGCTTCTCTTAATATGCTAGTTATTTTTTCTCTGTCTTTTATTAGCCTATCAGCTAAAAAAAGATTAACTTCCTGTATATTTTTATATACAATATATTTCTCTATTTCATTCATATATTGTTCCTTTATTTTTTCACCTATTTTTACTATTTCTTCTATTTCCATTTTTCTCCTCTACATTTTTATATTATACACTATTTTGAAGAATTAGTCTACATAATTTAATTATTTAAGTATTTTTTTATTTCTTTAATTTTCATTTTTATTGTTTCATATCCCACTTCATATAATTCATCCAACTTACAAACCTCTAGTAATGATATATCCTTTGTTTTAACTTTTATTAAATAATCTATATCCTCAATTTCGTAATTGTATAATTCATGCATTAGAATTCCCATTGATTTCGTTATGCAATCTAACATATTTATATTTATTTTTTCTTTTTTTTCGCTTTCAAAAACAATACTAACAACTTTTTCTGCACCAATTTCTTTTAGCTCTTTCCATGGAATATTTTCTCTAACACCTCCGTCAACTAATTTTACATCTTTATAATCAACAGGGCAAAATACTCCTGGATAAGCACAACTTGCTTGTACCGCTTCTCCAATATCAATGTCATTAATATTTACTACATCATCAGAATAATTTCTATTATCTTTTAATGACGAAAACATATATATTGAACCATCATAAACATTAACACTTGGAATAATTAGTGGAATTTTTATATCAGAAATATTCCTAATATCCTTTTTTAACAACTCTTTATTTAATATGTTTTTTATTTTTTTTCCTTTATTTAAGCCATCAATTATTATTTTTCTTTTAAAAATTATACCATAAATTAATTTTAATATAATTATGTAATTAATCTTACTTACTTCTTTTGCATATTTTTTAAATATATCATACATTTCATCTGATGTAAGACCTGCCGCGTACATTGATGCAACAATACTCCCAGAAGATGTTCCTGAAATGCAATCAAACTTAATTCCTTCTTCTTCAAACGCTTTAATTGCTCCCACATGGCAAATCCCTTTTATTCCTCCTCCTGCCAGACATAACCCATTCATAATAAATATACCTCCATCTTTTTCATTACTATAACTATATGAAAAAATAAAAAATAGTGCTACTTTGTTTGCACTATTTAGAATCTAAGGTAATTTTTATTTCTTTTGGGTTATTTCCTCTAACAACAGTTAATGTTATTTCTTCATTTGGATTTTTTGAATACACATATTCTTGTAATTGGCTCATTTTATTTATTTTAGTTTCATCAACTTTTGTTATTATATCTCCATTTCGTAATTGTGAGCTGTATGCTGGGCCATCTAATGAAATTTTTTCTACATATATTCCACCTTTTAAGTTTATGTTTTTATTAATATATGGAATAATTGAGTCATCGTATGCAAATATTCCTAAATATGCTTCTTCAAACTTTCCTGTTTCACTAAATTTTTTAATTATCGGTTTTGCAATATTTATAGGAATTGCAAAACCCATACCGTCTGCAGAAGTTATTTTAACACTGTTTATTCCTATTACTTCTCCTTTGGAATTTATTAATGGTCCTCCACTATTTCCTGGATTTATGGTTGCATCTGTTTGTATTAAATCAGACATATATGAATAATCTTCTTCGTTATCTTGTATTTTTACTGTTCTACTTAATGCACTTATAATCCCAGATGTAACAGTTTTCTGAAATTCATACCCTATGGGATTTCCTATTGCATACACAATTTCTCCAACGTCTATATTGTCGGCATCTCCCAATTTAGCACATGAATTAAATTTTTCATTTACTTTTATAATTGCTAAATCAATATTTTCATCTGCCCACTCCACTTTAGCTTCGTATGAAGTTCCATCATTTAACGTAACATAGCAAATATTTTTTCTGTTCCCAGCTACATGTTGATTTGTCAAAATATATCCTGTTTTAGAAACTATTATTCCAGTACCTATTCCTAGTTTTTCTGCAGAGTTCATTAAAAAAACTGATGTGCCATTTTCTTTAATTTTTGAAACTCCTACTATGCATTCAGATGCTTCTTTGATTGTTTTATATAATATTTCTTTCTCTGTTAGTTCATTTTCTTCATCCGTGGCAATTTTTGTTCCTATAGTTCTTTCTTCACTGTAATTATTATTTTTCATCTCGTTAAATAACTGATATATAAAAATACTAATTACACCTATAATTATTATTGAAATAATTTTTCTTAAAATATATTTTACCTTTTGTTTTACTTTCAAGTTTTTCTCCACTTCCAATTTTAGTTTTAATATAATTAGTATTACCTGTTTTTGTATTTTTATATTTCTAATTTCATAAAATTATATATAGTTATTTTGTGAGGTGTAATATGATAAATTCGCTTTTTGTTTTAATTGGTACATTTATTGGAGCAGGATTTGCTTCTGGAAAAGAGGTATTTAATTTTTTCTCTATTTTCAATCTGTATAGTTTTTTAGGAATTGCACTTTTTTCTTTATTAACTTTTCTCGTTATATTTAAAGTATTACAATTAAAAAATCAATATAATATGTCTACATATTGTGATGTACTTGATTATTACGATAAAAAGTACCAATACTTTAATCCTAAAATTTTTTTATTTTTAGTTAATCTTTTTTTAGTAATATCATTTTATATAATGGTATGTGCTTTGTGTACATTGTTTTATGATAAGTTTTTTATAAGCAAATTACTTACTGTTCTAATAGTATCTTTAATATGTTATATCGTTTTTTCTAAAAACGATATACATTTTATCTACAGTTTAAACTTATTGCTTATACCTGTTATTATAATCTTTATCATTCTACTTGGTATAAAAAATATTAGTTTTAATAATCTATATCTTGATGTTGGTTCATTTCCTTTTGCTTGTATTTTAAAATGTTTATTTTACTTTTCTTATAATAGCTTATTAATTATTCCAATTCTTTTTCAATTAGATATTCCTAAGAATAAAATACTTATTTTTTCATTAGCCTTTTCTTTTATTATTTTTATATTAATGTCAATTTTGAATTTAATTTTATTAATAAATTTTAATCTAATATGTGCTAAAGAACTTCCTATCTTGCATATATCAAATTTAAATGGAAACGTCTATTCACTTTTATATTTTTTTATTTTTCTTTCTGCTATTATAACAACGCTTATATCCTCTGGATTTGCCTTTTGTAATAATCTTATAAATAACAAAAAACTTAAAATCGTAGTCTTTTTACTAGTATCATTTATTTTCTCTGTTATATCTTTTTCTAGCTTAATTAACTTTTTCTATACAGTTTTAGGCTTAATAGGATTTATTCAAATATTCTTAATTCTTTTAAGTTATAATAATTAAACTGTATAAAAGTATTGAAAAAAAAATAAAAAACTGATATAAGTATAGTATATAAAATATTATGGAGTTATTATGACTATTTTAAGATTTTCTAGGAAAAGAATAAATAAAAAAAATATATTAAAATTACTTATAGTTGTACTTTTGATCGCCTTAATATTAGGTCTTATCCTTTTATATATTTTTAATTTTAAGTTTAGAAATTTTATTGATTTAAAAATTCTTCATAAAGAGATCTCTAATAAAAACACTTATAGTATTGACTTAGATTCATCTTTTTCTGGTGATATATATGCTTACGATAAATACATTGTTGTTTTAGATAAGGCAAAGCTGATTACATACAATTCAACTGCAAGTAAAATTTCAGAACTAGATGTAAGTGTTTCTAGTCCGAGGTTTTCTTCAAATAACAGATTTTTATGTGTATATGAAGATAACGGAGATTCTTTTTATTTAATTTCCGGCTCTAATATTCTTTGGCAGAAAACTATTGATGGTGCAATATCAAAAATTAGTGTTAATAAAAATGGATATGTTAGTATTATTGTATCTGGAACAAGTTACAAGTCAATTGTAATTACTTACGATTCTAAAGGCACCGAACTGTTTAAAACATATCTTTCTGCAACTTTGGCAATTGATACTCAAATTTCAAATGACAATAAATATTTATCAATAGCTGAAATAGATTATTCTGGATTATTAATTAATTCTATGGTAAAGACCATTTCTATTGAAACTGCAAAAACTGATGCATCAACTTCTATTGTAAACACTGTTACTGGGGATTCAAATGAGTTAATTATAGGTATAAAATATCAGAACAAAAATATTTTAACTTGCTTGTACGATGACGGAATTAAATTAATTGATATAAAAAATAATTCATCGTCTGATTTATTAAAGAATAATGATTTCTCATTCTGTGATATTAATGTCAAAGGAAATATAGTATATGTCGAAAGCAAATCAACTTCTATATTCTCTTCTAATACAATTGTTAATATCATGGATATAGAAACAAACAATGTTAGTACATATATACTTGAAAATGGTATAAAAGATTTATATACCAGTTCTGAAAAGATTGCTGTTAATACTGGTTCTGAAATTCATTTTATTGGTACTAATGGTTGGCTTATAAAAGTATACAATTCTTCAAACGAGATAAACAAAATTATATTAAGTAACTCTCTTGCTGGTATAGTTTATAAAAACAAAATTGAAATTGTAAATTTATAGTTTTTATGTTTAGGAGGATTTTATGAAATATATATTAGATTTGATCGTTATATTATTAATTGCTTTAATCAGTTTTATTGGTTATAAAAAAGGATTAATCAAAGTAGCTTTTAAAATTGTTAGCTTCTTTTTAGCAATACTTATTTCTATAATTCTATATAAACCTGTTTCTAATTTAATTATTAATCATACGCCTTTATGTAGTAAAATAGAATCATCTGTTAGTAATCGTTTGTCATCTTCAAATATAACAAAAGAAGAAACAGACAATCTTTTGTCAAATTATTATAATGTTGGAAAAAATGCAACTATAAGCCTTATTTCAAAAGATGTTTCTGTATCTATTGTTAACATTGCAGTTATTTTAGTTATTTTTATTTTAAGTAGAATTGTATTAGGTTTATTTAAGCTATCTGGTGACTTAATAGCAAAGTTACCTCTGATTAAACAGGTTAATCATTTAGGTGGTTTTTTATATGGTTTAATAAAAAGCTTTATAATTATTTATGGTATATTTGCAATTATAAGTCTGCTTGTCCCTTTAATTCAATTAGACAACTTCATTAAATTAATTAATTCATCAATTATATGTAATATAATGTATAATAATAATCTTATATTTATGTTATTTTTGTAATTTTAAGGAGTTAACAATATGAAAAAAGATAAAGATAAAGATAAAAATAAAAATAAAAAAGAAATAAAAAATACAATTAACAAAAACGAAAAAAAGAAAGTTAAAAGAAAACTTAACATTACAAAATTAATATTATTTATACTTTTACTTATCTTAATTGCTTTTATATCATATTTTGTATATGGTACATTTATAAACGGTGGTGGAATGGAGGGTTTCTTATCTACAGCAATTGGACAATCTAAGGAAGAAAAAGAAAATCTTGAGCCTATATCTGTACTGCTTTTAGGAAACAGCCAAAATTTAACAGATACAATTATTGTCGCTAAATATAATCCACATACTCAATCTGCTTACTTAGTTTCTATCCCTAGAGATACCTATGTTGGATCAAATAAGAAATTAGCTAAAGCAAGTAATAAAATTAACTCCATATATCAAGGTAAATATCCAGAAAAAACTCGAGATGCTGTAAACTCCGTAACCGGACTTAATCTAAAGTATTATGCTGTAATTGATACTGTTGCTTTAAAAGAATTAGTAGATACTATTGGTGGCGTTTACTTTGATGTTCCAATTGATATGCATTATACTGATAAGAAACAAAATTTATATATAGACTTAAAAGCTGGTTATCAATTGCTAGATGGTAACAAGGCAGAACAAGTAGTAAGATTTAGACATAATTCAAACGGTACAACTTATTCTTCAGAATATGGTGATAATGATCTTGGAAGAATGAAAACTCAAAGAAACTTTCTAAAAGCACTAATGAAACAGACTTTAAAAGTAGAAAATATAAAGAACATTAATAACTTTGTTAATATTATAAAAAAATATGTTAATACAAATATTCCTACCTCAACTCTTATGCAATATGTACCATCTGCTTGTAGCTTTAACGTTGATAATTTAGAAACTGGAGCTTTAAAAGGAACTCCTGAAAAGTGCAATGGTGTTTGGCTATTTATAAATAATAAATCTGCTTCTAAGGCTTACTTCTTACAATTAAATAATAAAGTTGATGGTATCGAAACAGATAATATTGATATTTCTAATTTAAAAATAGAAGTATTAAATGGTTCTGGCTCTCAAAAGAAACTAAAATCTGTAGTCTCTCTTCTAAAAAATGCTGGATTTAATATCACCAGAACCGGCTCTACTAAATCAACTTCAAAAACATCTATTACAAATAGATCTGCTTTACCAAGTTCAATTTTAGAAAATATTAAAGCGCTTCTATCTTGTGGTAATTTTAAAGAAGATGCTAATGCCTCTTTAAGTCAATCCAGTATAGATATAACAATAGTAATTGGAAAAGATTATATAATTGAAAATTAATTCAATCGTAATTGTTACTAAAAAAATAAAGGGTAAACCCTTTATTTTTTTATATAATTTATATTTTTTCTCCAACAGTTTTTTTAATATTATTTAATTCCTTCTTTAATGTATTGTATAATTCTTTGCTAATTTTAGATTTTCCTTGATCATAACTTTCAATTTCTTTTTCAATATCATATAACTTATATCTACTTCTGCTCTTCGAATTTTTTCCACTATCATTTAAGTACAGTGGTATATATTTAACACTGTCTATGCTCACAACATCTTGAGCATTTTTAGTTAACTGTATGTCTAGTATAACTGTGCTCTTTGTATTTGCATATATTTGTCCCGAAACAAAATTTCCTAATGAATATATAACAAACCCATCTTTAGTACTTCCATCATCTAATGTTATTTTCCTTTTTTCCATTGGCTCTAATACATGCGGATGACTTCCAAGTATTATATCAACACCATTTTTAAATAGAAAATTTGCCAAATCTTCTTGCTCAGAATTTTGTTTTAATTTATATTCTAATCCCCAATGCATATTTACACAAATTACATCGACTTTTTCTTTTTTGGCTAAATCAATTTGTTTTTTTATTAATTCTTTATCTATAAGATTAACACTATATGGTTTGTCTTTTGGAATGGTAATTCCATTTGTGCCATACGTAAAAGCTAAAAAGGCTATCTTAATTCCATTAACATCTTTCACCAATATTTTATTTTGCTCTTCTTGACTTCTATAGGTTCCCATATGAGATATTTCATACTTATCTAGGTAATCTAATGTACTAACAAGTCCTGAATTTCCTTTGTCCATGCAATGATTATTTGCTGTCGCTAAAACATCTACCCCAATATCTTTTAAATTTTTTCCTAGGGCCTCTGGTGTGTTAAAATTTGGATATCCAGAATATTTCCTTTTGCTTCCTGCAAATGTAGTTTCTAAATTTCCAATTGTAATATCTGCATCCTTTAAATATTGCTTTACATTTTCAAACATATGAGAAAAGTCATATGTCTTTGTATTACTATCGTATGCATCTTTAAAATTTGTTGAATGACACATTATATCTCCAACAACGGACATATGTATTGAAATATCCTTTTTAGGTATTGAATTTGTTTTAGCAATATCTGTATTTTCAATTTGATTTAAATTTGTTTGTTCTTTTACTAGTTTATTTAGCAAGAATATTATAATTCCCATTATTAAAATAGTAAAAAAAATAAAAAGAAAAAATTTTTTAAAATTTAATTTTCTTTTTTTCATGATTTCCTCCATTTAAAAATATTTATATTACAAAAATATCATATATACTAATTATTTTCAATAATTGAATAAAATATTTTTTTTTTTACATACTATTTATAAATATTTATTTTTTTAGGAGGTACTTTATGAAAGCTATAGATAAAACTGCTCTAGTTTTAATTATTATAGGTGCAATAAATTGGGGATTAATCGGTCTTTTTAAATTTAATTTAGTTGAATTAATATTTGGCGATATGACAGTCTTATCCAGAATAATTTATACACTTGTAGGTTTATCTGGATTATGGGGAATAAAATTACTTTTTGATGATTAAAATTAAAAGTACTTTTATTAGTATGCAAGTAATTCTACTTGCATATTTTTTTGTTTTATTAATCTTGATAATTCTAACAAAATACTGTATAATCTTAATTAATTTAATTTAGGAGGAACGTCATGTTATCAGCAAATGGTGTTACCGTTAGATTTGGTAAAAGAGTTTTATTTGAAGATGTAAATATTAGATTTGGAAAGGGAAATTGCTATGGAATCATTGGAGCAAATGGTGCTGGAAAATCTACTTTCCTAAAAGTTTTATCTGGTGACCTAGAGCCAAGCAAAGGAGAGGTAACAAAAGAAAAAGCAGAACGTTTATCTGTTTTAAAACAGGATCACTTTGCATTTGAAGATTATTCTGTAATAGATACTGTAATAATGGGAAATGATGAATTATATAGAATAATGAAAGAAAAAGAAGCAATTTATGCAAAACCAGATTTTTCTGAACAAGATGGAATGAAAGCAGCCAAACTTGAAGAACGATTTGCTGAGCTTGATGGCTGGAATGCTGAATCAGATGCTGCAATTCTTTTAAATGATTTGGGTATAGAATCAGAAAATCACTATAAATTAATGAAAGAAATAGAAGCTAAAGAAAAGGTAAAAGTTTTGTTAGCTCAAGCTCTATTTGGAAATCCAGATATTTTATTACTAGATGAACCCACAAATGACTTAGACTTAAAAAGCATAAACTGGTTACAAGATTTCTTAATTAATTTTGAAAATACTGTTATAGTTGTTTCTCATGATAGATATTTCTTAAACAAAGTATGTACTCACATTGCAGATGTTGACTTTGGAAGAATAAAAGTTTATCCTGGAAATTATGACTTCTGGTATGAATCAAGTAGGTTAGCTTTAAAACAAGCTAAAGAGCAAAATAAAAAGAAAGAAGAAAAAATTAAAGAACTACAAGAATTTATTGCAAGGTTCAGTGCAAATGCTTCTAAATCTAAACAAGCTACTTCTAGGAAAAAATCTTTAGAAAAAATAGAATTAGACGAAATTAAACCTTCAAATAGGAAATATCCTTATATAGATTTTAAGCCGGATAGAGAAACTGGAAAAGAAATTTTATCTGTTAAGAATATTTCAAAAACTCTAAATGGAGAAAAAATTCTTGATAATATTAGTTTCACTGTAAAATCTGATGATAAAATCGCTGTCTTAGCAGATAACGAATTAGCCAAAACAGTTCTTTTCCAAATAATTTCTGGAGAATTGGAACCAGATAGTGGCGAAATAAAATGGGGTACAACAATTACTAATTCATACTTTCCAAAAGATAATAATTATCTTTTCACCGAGGATATTTCTTTAGTTGATTGGCTTAGAAAATTTTCAAAAGATCCTGATGAAACTTATGTTAGAGGTTTTCTCGGACGAATGCTTTTTTCTGGCGAAGAAGCATTAAAAAAAGTTAATGTACTTTCAGGAGGAGAAAAAGTTCGTTGTGTTCTCTCAAAAATGATGCTGTCAGGTGCAAATTTCTTAATAATGGATGAGCCTACAAATCATTTAGATATGGAAAGCATAACCGCTTTAAATGAGGGAATGACTAAATTTAAAGGCAACATAATTTTTACATCTCACGACCACCAATTAACTCAAACTGTTGCAAATAGAATTTTTGATATAAAATCTGATAAATTTATAGATAGAGAATTAACATATAATGAATATTTAAATTTAGAATAAAAAAAATACTAGCATTTTACTATTAAGTTGTAAAATGCTAGTAATTTTTTTATTATTCACTAATTTTCTCAGTTTCTTTTATTTCAGCATTACCTATTAAATTATCGTAGAAACATATTTGAGCAATTGCCATATATGGAACTAACCATATTAGTCCTATTCCAAATGTAAGAGTTGCTAATATTCCCCATCCAATAAATGATAAACTTAGAAGGAATAACTTCATTCTATTTCCATTCATTAATGTTTCACTTTTTTCTACAATATCTAATGTTGGCATTCCTTCATTATCTGCTAATATTGCTGATGTTAATGCATATAGGTATCCTTTAGTTATTGTCCATACCAATGCAGCTAAGTATAATATTGTTCCTAGCACAGTCATAAAGATTGAGAATCCAGAGAAACCTATACTCATTATAATAATAGATGCTACTAGTGAAATTACTGGAACTAACATTTTCAATATTGTATGTCCAACTACTCCCCAAGACTTACCAAACATTTCTATTGCAACATTTATAAAATCAAAATATCCAAAGTCTTCTTTTCTTTTTATCTTTATAAGAGTTGATGTAAACCCTATAGCAAGTGGAACAGATATTATTGTTTCTACCACAATTCCAACAAAAGGAATATATATTAGAACACGTGATAATACAAATGTTACAATAAAATATATAACAAAGAACAAAATAGTTTTACCCCATTGTCCACTTAGAGCCTCTCTTGCTTGTGCTCTTGTTTCTTTTGCAGTCATACTTTTTCCCCCTTTCTTTTGTATATTATAAATATTCTATATCATAAATATTTATTCATTATTTCTTCAATTTGATCATAGTTATTTTCTAGAATTTCTAGAAAAGCATTTGCTACATTTGGATCAAATTGTGTTCCTCTATTGTTCTCAATTTCAGCTTTGACTTTACCAATTTCCATTTTATCTCTATATGTCCTCCTAGATGTCATTGCATCAAAGCTATCTGCTACTGCTGCAATTCTGGCAAGGTAAGGTATATTTTCTCCAGACAAATGCGTTGGATAGCCTTTTCCATCATATCTCTCATGATGATATTTTACAATTGGAATAGCTTTACTAAAAATCGTCGCATTCGATAGAATATGCGCTCCTATTGTTGGATGATTTTTTATTTCAGAATATTCATCATCTGATAGCCTTGAATCTTTTAATAAAATTCTATCTGGAACTCCAATTTTTCCAATATCATGAAATAGTCCACCTAACCTAAGTGTTTCAATGTCTTCTTCTGACAGATTAATTTTTTGTCCTATTAATACAGAATACTCAGATACTCTATCTGAATGGCCTCTAGTGTATGGATCTTTTGCTTCTACTGTATATCTAAGTGTCTGTATTGTTTCTAAATAGGCATCCTTAAGTTTTTTATTTGATTCTTCTAGTTTATCGTTTGTTTCTTTTAATCTAACATTAATATCTTTAATTAGATTCATTTGTTTAATCGCTTTTATTCCTGACTCTATTAGGAGTATCAATTGATCAAACCTGTTACTCTTTTCGCAGTATCCCTGTATATCAAACTTTTTAATAGTTTCTAATGGTGGAACTGCATCGTTTCGACTAGTTAATAATAATATGTATAATTCCTTATTAAACTCTCTAATTTTTTGTACTACTTCATCTCCACGCATTGGTGTAATTAAATAATCCAATATCATTAGATCAAATTTTTCGTTTTTTACCATCTCTATTGCTTCTAGTGGATCGCTAACCCCCGTAAATTGAAAGCCCTCACGTTTTAATCGTATGGCTAAAGAGTCAAGTATACCAATTTCATTATCTACCGCAATTATTCTATACAAATTTAGGCTGTTTTCAGAAATGTCTTCTTTCATAGCATACCTCCACACAAACTATTATATTAATAAAACTTTATAAAATCAACATATTTTTCAAAAATTATACATAATATGTCGTTTTTTGTATAAAGACTATTTGAATTATATTGATTTATCTTTGTTTTTTTTATATAATTGTTTAAAATTTAATGAATTGAAGGTATGTTATGCAAAAAATTTTAAGTTATATGAGAAAAGCTATAGAAGATTATAATATGATAGATGATGGAGATAAGATTGCTGTAGCACTATCGGGTGGAAAAGACTCCATTTCCATGCTTATGGCATTAAAAAACTTACAGAGATTTTATCCTAAAAAATTTGAGTTAATCGCTATTAGCATTAATCCTGGATTTGATTTTTTTAATAAAGAACTTTTAGAAAAAACATGTAAACAAGTAGGTGTACCATTATTTATTGAAGATACACATATTAAAGAAATTGTTTTTGATTTGAGAAAAGAAAAAAATCCTTGTTCTTTATGTGCCAATTTTAGAAGAGGTGCATTAAATTCTGTGGCTATTAGAGAAGGTTGTAATAAAATTGCCCTAGGACATAATGAAGGCGACGTTTTAGAAACATTTATGCTTAATTTATTATATACTGGTTCAATAAATACTTTCTCTCCTATGAGCTATATGGACAGAAGTAAAATCACTTTAATAAGACCATTAATTTATGCTCCCGAAAAATATATTAAAAATTTTGTTAAAAGAAACAATATTGAAGTAATGAGTAAAGTATGCCCAATGGACGGTGTTTCTAAAAGAGAAGATATGAAAAAAATGATAAGTGATTTAAAACTTGAAATTCCACATATTAGGGCAAATTTATATGGAGCAATAAAAAGAAATATAAAAGAATGGAAAAAGCCAGAGTAACGCTCTGGCTTTTGGGTTTTATATTTCTACATCATTTATTACATTTATTATTTTATTTGATAATTCATATGTAAATTTAGTAATTTCAAAGTATTCGCTGAAACTCTTTTCTTCAATTGGTCCTTTTCTTAATGCAACTGGTTCAAAAACCTCCCCACAGCTAAACCTTAAATATAAATTATTATTTCTAATAGCCACATCAAATTCCATATTATTGTTTTGTTTAAATTCTATTAACTCTTGCATAACATCTGAGGTAAGAATTTGCATTGCAACTATATTATTAGTTGAGTACACATCAAATTTCTCTTCGAATTCTCCGTGAGTCCATTTCTAATTTGCTTTTGTCTAATAAACTTAATCCACTTAACATATTATTCGTTTTTATATCTAAGTCGCTATTGATTGATTTTTCCATATCTATTTTTGCAAATAATCCATGAAACAATGTAGTTGTTCTTGTTTGCATATTTCCGTCTGAATCTGTATAAGTCTCTTCTTCTTCCGTTTGCACTTCTGCCATCATTATTCCATATTTGCCATCTATTGTGGCTTCAAGATAATCCTCTGAATAATAATCGTCATAACCTTCATATTGTGGTTCATTGTATATCATCATTGGCATCTTTTTTTCTGGAAAATATTCTGAATTATCATAAAAGTTTGATATTATCTTATTTACAATATTTTTTTTGAATTCCCTTTTAAATTCTTTTTTCTTCTTTCCAAAAAGAGAAATTGTTCCATATATTATTACATCTACTATGAACATAATAATTATTATGTATATTTTAAAACCATTATATAACACAACATCAGAATTTATACTTTTAAAATTAACATATAGTATTATTATATCTACTATTATACTAATAACTATTGTTATTAAATTAAGTACTTTTCTTTCTTTTACTGCCTCATTCCATTTTATGAATATCTCATCATTGTCACTACTTATTATTTCATTGTATATTTCTTTTGCATTTTCAAATTTCATTATATTTTACCCTTTAAAATTAACATCAATATTTTCTTTTTTTAATTCTTCTATTTCAAAAAGACTTTCTTCTTTAAATCCACATATACCTGCAACAATATTACTTGGTATTGTTGTTACTTTTATATTATATTTTGTAACTTCATTATTATATATTCTTCTTGCTGCTTGTAGTTGGCTTTCTATTTGGGTTAGATTTTTTTGTAAATTTAAAAATTGTTCATTTGCTTTAAGTTCTGGATAGTTTTCTGCAACTGCAATTAATTTATTCATACTATTATTTAAAGTCTCAGCTGCTTTTATATTCTTCTTTGTTCCATTTAAATAGTTAGTTCTCATATTTGTAACTGTTTCTATTACATCTTTTTCATGTTTCGCATAACCTTTTACACACTCTACTAAATTAGGTATTAAATCAAATCTTTGATTTAAATAAATATCAATTCCTGATTTTGCTTGTTTTACTTGGTTCTTTAACTTTACAAAAGTATTATATTGTTTTAATATCAATATGCACAATATAACTAATACAATTAATGCAATTTCCATTTTTTATTCCTTTCACTATTATTTATTTCATCATTTTTTTGACAGATTCTTCTATTTCTAACGCCTTTTTCTTTTCTTCTTCAACTTTCTTTGCTTGTTCATTAAAATTTTTTTCAAATTCTTCGTGTTTTTTTTCTGATTTTTTCTTTTCTTCTTCATATTCTTGATTCATTTGTGCTGACACATTATTATAAAATTCTAAAAGACTTTTTTGTTTTTCCTCATATTGTTTATGATAATCGTCATTTGTGCTTTTCATAGAAGACATAATAAAGGAAAAAATATTATTTCCTATGTCAAGTACTGATCCCATTACAATTATTCTGAATATTAGTACAATTAATAGTACAATTAATAATACTCCAGTCAAAATAATTGGCCACTTTCTTACATTATTATCTTTTGGTGTATAAGAATTGGCTGATACTTTCTCCTTTTCTTCCATTACTATCTCTTCTTCATTAATCAATTCTTCTAATGTCACATTAAATATTTTACTCATTTCTGATATTTTATCCATTTTAGGATTTATTGTTCCCAATTCCCATTTTGATACAGTCTGTCTTGTTACATTTAATTTTTCTGCTAATTCTTCTTGTGAAATTCCTGCCTTTTTTCTTAAATTCATTATTTTTTCATTGATTTTCATATATATTCTCCCTCTATAATAAAATTACTGTTTGAATTCAGTCATCTTATTATAACATTTTATTAGTTTTATTCAACCAACTTTTGTTTGAACTTTGTCGCCAAACGTTTACATTTTATTTATTTAATGTGCCTTCTTTCATTTTTTCTAATTCTTTTTCTGCATTTTCAATACTGTCCGATTTTACTCCTAAATAAAGCTTAATTTTAGGTTCTGTTCCCGATGGACGAACACAATACCAACAATCATTTTCTAAAACATAGTATAGTACATTAGAATTTGGTAAGTCCGTTTTGCTTTCTTCCCCCGTTTTTAAATTCTTTATTATTTCTTCTTTATAGTCTCTAAATTCTAATACATTATGATTTCCTATTTTAGTTAAAGGTTTTTCTCTTAAATTATTCAAAATGTTTTGAATTTTTTGAGCTCCATCAACACCCTCAAAAGTTAAAGATACTGTTTCTTCTTTGTAATATCCATATTTTTTGTATATATTTAACATTTGATCCCATAATGTAATTCCATTACATTTATAATATGCTGCAGCTTCACATAGCATCATAACTGCTGCAATTCCATCTTTATCTCTAGCATATGTTCCAAAAAGACATCCATAACTTTCTTCAAATCCGAATTGGTACGTATAACTATTTTCTGTTTGAAATTGTCTTATCTTTTCACCAATATATTTAAACCCTGTTAAAACTTCAAATACTTTTATATTGTACTCTTTAGCAATTGCCTTTGCCAAATTTGTTGAAACTATTGTTGTTACTAGTGCTCCATTTTCTGGTAAAGTTTTCTTTTCTTTTTTTTGTGACAAAATATATTCTGCAATTAGCATTCCAGTCATGTTCCCTGTAAATGGCATATATTTACCATCTTTACTATTCTTTGCATATACTCCCAGTCTATCTGCATCTGGATCAGTTGCTAATACAATATCTGCATCAACTTTTTCAGCCAATTGCAGAGCTAATTTAAATGCTCTTTTATCTTCTGGATTAGGATACTCAACTGTTGGAAAATTTCCATCTGGCATTTCTTGTTCTGGTACAATATAAACATTATTAAATCCAATTTCCTTTAGAAGTCTTTTAACTAGCATCCCTCCTGTACCATGCAAAGGAGTGTAAACAATTTTTAGATTTTCTTGCTCTATTATTTTTTCTGGATTCAATGACAATTTTTTTAATTCTTTCAAATATTCTTCATCAATTTCTTGTCCAATAGTGTTATATAGTCCTAGTTTTATGGCATCTTCTTTTTTTATTGTTTTAGCATCTTCGTAGCTTTCTACATTATTTACTTCTTCTATTATTTTTTTATCATATGGTGCAACAATTTGTGCTCCATCTTCCCAATAAACTTTATACCCATTATACTTTGGAGGATTATGACTAGCTGTAATCATTATTCCTGCTATACAACCTAACTTTCTTACTGCATATGATAATTCAGGAACAGGTCTTAGACTTTCAAATACATATGTTTTGATGCCGTTAGCATTTAAACAAAGTGCCGCAATCTCACTAAATTCTTTAGACATATTTCTAGAATCATATGATATTGCTACTCCTCTATTCTCTCCTTTTTCTTTTTTTATAAAATTGGCTAAACCTTGTGTTGCTTTAGATACTGTATACTTATTCATTCTGTTAGTTCCTGCACCCATAATTCCTCTTAATCCAGCTGTTCCAAATTCTAGATCTTTATAAAATCTATCTTCTATTTCTTTATTGTTGTTTTGTATTTCTTTTAATTCTTTTTTTGTCTCCTCATCAATAAATTCACTACATATCCAATCTTTGTACTTATCTAAATAATTCATTTTATTCCTCCTAAAAACATTTAAGGTTAGACGCTTTTATGGCTTCTAACCTTTTATAATTAAATTTAAACTAACCCCATATTTTTTCTTTTAATAAAATTAAGATATAGTTCTGTTGCTGTATTAGGGCTATCATCTCCATCTGCATTTTTTAATGGTGCAAACTCATCTTCTCTTTTTACTCTTAAAATAGACATATCATCAAGTTGTTCAAATGCATCAAATATAAAAGCTTCAAATTTGTAAGCATTTGGAGTTTCTGGTTTTATAATTTCTCCATTACTGTCCATGTGTTTAGCTTTTTTAAATGCACTATGATATGGTAATTTATTTTTAGATATTTTTTCTATCGCTTTTAAATTAAACAAGTTTGTTAATATATGTGATTCCCCATATATTAATTCACCATTTTCATCTCTCTGGTTTGCCATTTCATCAGTTATTTCTGTATATTCTATAACATATGGTCTTCCATTTTTCTTGCAAAAAACGCCAACCTTTTCTGATGGGCTTCTCTTTACTACAGATTTTCCCGTTGCTAATGTATTATTTGAAATAGACAATCCTGTTGCTATTGGATCAACCAATCCTGCCAAAACATTATCTACTCCAGAAATAAATACCCATTCAATTCCTCTTTTTTTCATATCATCTATGTAACCATTTTGGCTTAACGATTCAAATACTCCTCCATGTCCGTCAGATGCAAGTTTAATCATACCTGATTCATCTAATAGCAATTTCTTTTCTGTACTAATCATTGGTAATTCACCTTGTTTGAAAAATAATACATTTTCTCTACTTAGTCCAAAAAAGTCATTTTTCTCAAAGAATTTCTCTGTAGCATTATTATTTTCTCTGCTTGTCATAATATACCATGGAATTATTGTATTATATTTTGCTTGTGCTTCTTTAATTGTTTCAGACAAAACTTCAAAAAGAGATTTATCTACTCCTCCACCAATTTTAAAAGTTCCTTTGGGAGCAATATATCCAAGTCTAGTTCCTTGTCCTCCTGCCATTGTAACAACAGCATATTTTCCGTCTCTAATTTCTCTTTCTCCTAATTCGTTGTATTTATTAAATTCTTCGCGAGTTAGTTTTGATTTATCAACATATTTTATATTTGTTATATTATCATTTGATACTTTTTCATCTTTTTTTGCCATTTCATATAAATCAAATATTTGGTCAAAATCTATTGATAATATTTGATCTATAATTTTTTCTTTCCTTTCTTCCGTTAGAAACTCATATCTTTCTAATAAATGTTCTTGGTTATATTTTTTTAATTTTTCTTGTGCTAAATTATATTTATTATCCATACAAATTCTCCTTTTACTAGTCTATCTTTTGTATGTTTTTAATATATAGCATAAGTAAAAAATTGTCAACCATCAGTTTGCTTCTTTTAGCTCTTCCGTATAGATTTCTTCTATACCTGCTGTTTTTAAAATGTAGTTATATGAATTTATAATACTTTTGTTCTTATTATTTTCTTCAAATGAATAACAATTAATAATATTTATTATGCAATTACTTTTTTCTAACTCTTCCATGTTATTTTTTGTCCACAAATCTATTACCTTATTTACCTTTTCAATAAAAGTATTACTTCCACATACTATTATGTCTGTATTGTTCTCTTTTTTTATATCTTTTTCAAGTTCTCCAAGAATCTGTTTTATTTTTCTTATATTGCTTCTATCCCAATCTATATTTTTAATTTGATTTTTTTGATTTTCATCTAATCCAATATTATTAATAATTTTTAATATGTTTGGTTTCATATTTGTTTCTAAAATTGTTCTAACAATACTTTTTTCCATTAGCTTCTTTGAGACAAATGGAAATACCATTGTTGCAAAATGAACATCACTTGCATAAATACTACATGTTTTTCTTATTATGAATTTATTTCCCATATAAAACCTCCCTAACATTTTTGCTTACTGGTAAATTTTACCATTTTAATTGATCTCTGTCAATACTATTTCCGTAGGAATCGTACGTGTTTATTCGACAGATGAGTTTCTTTTATTTCCTTTTTTTTAATTAAAAAGTATATTCTATATTTTTTGGTTAATAATTTTATTATAGAAAATTTTTAGAAATGTAAAATGGAGGTTTCCAAAAATGAAAAATAATAGCAAATTTAAAAAAATCCTTTTATTAGTATCATTATTATTTATATATATTCTAATTTTTTTTATTTCTTACGCTACCACTGTCACGTCCGATTTATCAAATTCAGTATTTAGACTACATGTAATTGCTAATAGTAACTCAGAAGAAGATCAAAACTTAAAGTATTTAGTTAGAGATTCACTTTTAAATTATATGTCTTCAATTTGTGAAAATATTAGTACAAAAGAAGAAGCAATGGAACTGGCTAAAAATAACATTCAAAAGTTTCAGGAAATTGCTGAGTCTGTAATTATAGAAAACGGTTATGATTATAGTGTATGTGTAGAAGTTGGAAATTATTCTTTTCCAACCAAAAAGTATGGAGATATTAGCCTCCCTGCTGGATTATACGACGCTTTAAGGGTAAAAATTGGTAGTGCTTCTGGGGAAAATTGGTGGTGTGTAATGTTCCCTTCTTTATGCTTTGTTGATGTTTCTAACGGATATGTTCCAGCAGTTTCAAAGCAGAATTTACAAGATAGTCTATTACCCGAAGAATATAATTTGATTTCATCTAATAATATGAATTTTAAAATTAAATTTAAATTAATTGAATTATTTGAGAAGGCTAATATTACAACTGCAAAAAAATAGTTGTATTTTATTAGTGTTTATGTTATATTCTATTATGAAATTTAATTTTTATATTTTGGGGGCATTACATTGGAAAAATTAGTAATAAACGGAAAAACACTTTTAAATGGAGAAGTAACAATAAGCGGAGCAAAAAATGCAGCTGTTGCAATACTACCTGCAACATTATTAATAGATGGTATATGTACAATAGATAACTTGCCTAATATTAGCGATGTAAAAATCTATTGTGATATTTTAAAAGATTTAGGTGCAAAGATAACATGGAATAATAGTCACGAAGTTACAGTTGATACAAGAAATATAAATAGTTATGACTCACCTTTAGAAAAAACAAGTAAATTTAGGGCTTCATACTATTTAATTGGTTCTTTGCTTGGAAGATTTGGCCATGCTCAAGTTGGTATGCCTGGTGGTTGCAATTTAGGAGCACGTCCTATTGATCAACATATAAAAGGATTTGAAGCTTTAGGTGCTAAAGTAGACGTTTCTCAAGGAAAAATAACAGCAACAGCCAAAGAATTAGTTGGAACTTCAGTGTATTTAGATACTGTATCTGTTGGTGCTACAATTAATGTTATGTTAGCTGCTGTATTGGCAAAAGGTACAACTGTAATAGACAATGTTGCAAAAGAACCTCACATTGTTGATGTTGCAAACTTTTTAAATACAATGGGAGCTGATATTCGTGGAGCTGGAACAGATGTTATAAAGGTAAATGGTGTAGAAAAATTACATGGCAACGCTACATATTCTGTAGTTCCAGATCAAATAGAGGCTGGAACATTTATGCTTGCTGCTGTTGCAACAAGAGGAGATATTATAGTTAAAAATTGTATAACAAAACACCTTGAACCTTTAACTGCAAAAATCATTGAGATGGGTGCAGAAGTTGAAGATATAGATGGTGACAATATTAGAGTAAGTTGTAAAAAAAGGCCAAAAAAAGTAAATATTAAAACCTTACCATATCCTGGTTTTCCTACAGATTTACAACCTCAGATGGGTGTAGTTCTTTCTACTGCTAATGGAACAAGTATAATTAATGAAAATATTTGGGAATCTAGATTTCAATATACAGAAGAGTTAAATAAAATGGGAGCAAAAATATCTGCTCATGGAAAAACTGCTGTTTTTGATGGCGTAGATAATTTAAATGGTGCCCCTGTTTACGCTTCTGATTTAAGAGCTGGTGCTGCTTTAATCATTGCTGGAATATGTGCCAAAGGTACAACCGAAGTTTACAATATCAATCATATTGATAGAGGTTATGAAAATATAGAAGAAAAATTTAGAAAGCTTGGTGCAAAAATAGAAAGAGTCGAAGAATAAAATGTTAAAATTTTGTAGTTTATATAGCGGAAGTTCAGGAAATAGTTTTTTAGTTCAATCTGAAAATATAAATGTTTTAATTGATGCAGGAGTTAGCGGAAAAAAAATAGTTGAAGCACTTGCATCTATTAATGTTGGAATCGAAAATATTTCAGCAATTTTGGTAACCCATGAACATACTGATCATACTCAATCTATAGCTACACTTTCCAAAAAATTTAATATACCGGTATATGCAAACAAGCAAACCTGGAATGCAATGCCAGAAAAGAAAGAAAAAATACCTCCAGAAAATATTTTTTATTTTACTAATAATGAATATTTTACTTTACAAAACTTAAGTATTTTTCCTTTTGACGTTCCTCATGATGCTGCTAACCCTTGTGGATTTAATATTTCAGATTCTTTTTCTAAAGTAAGTATCGCAACAGATATTGGACATATGACAAATAATATATTAGATAATATAAAAGATAGTAAATTTATTTTATTAGAATCTAATTATGAGCCAGATGTTTTAAAATGCTGTTCGTATCCTTATAGATTAAAAGAACGAATCTGCAGTCCAAAAGGTCATTTGTCAAATATTGATGCTGGAAAAACAATTTCTTATCTTTCAAAGTTTGGTGAAAAAAGTATTATGCTTGGACATTTGAGTAGAGAAAATAACTTTCCAGAACTTGCATATAGCAGTGTGTTAGAGGAAATGAAAAATACTAACTGCATAATGAAAAATATTAAATTAGAAATAGCAGATAGGTTTAGTCCTAGTAAATTTTATGAAGTAGGTTAAGGAGATTTACTTATGCTAAATATTTCAATTATATGTGTTGGTAAAATTAAAGAAACTTACTTAAAAGATGCCATAACAGAATATTCTAAAAGACTGGGTAGGTTTTGTAATTTAAAAATCGTTGAACTCTCAGATGAGAAATTACCATCAAAAATAAATAATAGTATTATAGATGAAATAAAAAATAAAGAATGTGACAAAATACTTGAAGCACTAAAAAAGGATTCATATATAATGTGTTTAGATTTAAAAGGAAAAGAATATTCTTCTAAAGCCTTTTCTAAAAAAATTGAAGATATTGCTTTAAACTTTAATAGTTCTCTAACCTTTATAATAGGAGGAACCTTAGGATTAAATGAAAAAGTATTATCTCTTTCAGATGAAAAAATATGCTTTTCAAAAATGACTTTTCCTCATCAACTAATACGAGTATTCTTATTAGAGCAATTATTTAGAGCTTTTAAAATATCAAATAATGAAACTTATCATTGGTAATTATTTTTTAATTTCCTAGAGCATATTAATTCTAAATTTTAGATTTAATGTGCTCTTCTTGAGAAAATTTTGACTCTTCTATTTTTTCTTTTTCTTCCAATGCTTCTCTTAATCCTTTTAATGCATCAAATGACATAAACTGTTTTGCTCTATTATCTTCTTTATTATTCTCCATTATGTCCTCCTATTAGTTTATTTCTAATTATAGTTGTTGCTTCCTCTTGCAAATTCATTCCTCTTAATATTGCATTTTTTCCCAGTGCAGCCTTTATTTCAATTATAGATTTTTCTAATCTTTTTTCTTTATCATTTAATTCAATATTATCAAATAGATTTATTTGTTCAGCATTTTCATTTTTCAGCCTTTCAAAAGATATTCCTATTTTCCTTATTGGCACATTCTTATAAGTTGTCATAGTAAATAGCTTATCAAATTCAAAAGAAAGTTTTGAATAAAGATTTGTAAAATAAGGTAGTTTTTTACTTCCACCAGTTGCCTTCATTATGTCTTTAGAATACCCAATATACAGTTTAATACAATCTGTTAATAAATCATCTTTAACAAGTCTTTGAGATAAAATTTCAACCATCTCTTTTAGCACTAATCTTGCATTTTCATAATTATAATCTTTAAATAATATTTGGCTCGTTGATATTGAGCTATTCTTTGGTTTATATTCTTTAATATCTGATATTGTACATGTTTCTTTTCCCCAAGAATGTTCTATTAAATATTTAGCATTTACTCCAAATTCTTTATATAATTTTTTGGTTTCTGTATGTGCAATATCATACATATCAAAGATTTGCATTTTATTTAACCTTTTTTCTATTCCATTTCCAATTTGCCAAAAGTCTTTTAATGGTTTATGATGCCATAGCTCCTCTTTATATTTTTCCTCATTTAAATATCCAATATTACTCTTATTATGTTTTGCTGTTATATCTAAAGCTATTTTAGCTAAATACATGTTTGTACCAACCCCAGCTGTTGCAGTAAGGCCGTATGTATCAAATATGTCTTTCATTATTTTTTTTGCTAATTCACTAGCAGACATTCCATAATATTTCAAATAACTAGTAACATCCAAAAAAACCTCATCTATTGAATATACATGCATATCTTCTTTTGCTACATATTTTAAATAAATTTCATACACATTAGCAGAATATTCAATATATTTTTTCATTCTTGGTATGGCTACAATATATTTTATATTCGGGGGAATTTCAAAAACTCTACACCTATTTTTTATTCCTTGTTCTTTCATTTTTGGAGTTATGGCTAAGCAGATTGCCCCTTTTCCTCTACTTGGATCTGTTACAACTAAATTTGTGCTAAATGGGTCTAATCCTCTTTCCACGCATTCAACAGAAGCAAAAAATGTTTTCAAATCTATACATAAATATTGTTTTTCCATTATTCATTCTCCAGCAAAAATTCTATTTATATTATACCATCATAGTTTGCATTTGTAAACATTTGTTTGTATAAAATATGTAGAATATTAATCCTACATATTTCTATAAAATCTTACGAATTCTAATTGTACATTCTCTTGTCTCACATCCAGACTCTATTTTTCCTATACAATATAAAAAACTCTCCCATTTAACTGGGAGAGAATATCTTCATTAATAAATATTTTTAATTTAATTGTAGACTATACTATTTCACAACTATATTAACAAGTTTTTTAGGTACAACTATTTCTTTTATAATGTCTTTTCCTTTTATTATATTTTTTATATTATCTATTTCTTTTGCCGCTTTTTTCATTTCTTCATCTGTATATGAGATAGGCACTTCTATTTTACCTCTTAATTTACCATTTACTTGCACAACCATTTCATATGTATCATCAACTAATTTTGATATATCATATGTAGGCCACGCTTCATAAGCAATCGTTTCTGAATTATTAAATACTTCACTCCATATTTCTTCAGTAATATGTGGGACTATTGGATTTAATAATTTAACAAAGTTTTTAGCATATTCTAAGTTCCAAGTTTCTTCCTTATATACAGCGTTAACAAATATCATCATTTGTGATATTGCAGTATTAAAATTTAATGATTCATAATCTTCCGTTACCTTTTTTACCGTTTGATTATATACCTTATCCAAATTTGGATTATCTTTAAATTCTCTTATTTCCTCATGATATAGTCTCCAAACACGGTCCAAGAATTTCTTTATGCCCCTAACAGCTTTATCATTCCATGGTTTATCTGCTTCAAGTGGTCCCATAAACATTTCATACATTCTAAGAGTATCAGTTCCATATTCTTTTTCTATATCATCTGGGTTTACTACATATTCTGGAAAACGTTTTCCCATCTTTATACCATTTGAACCTAATATCATTCCTTGATGAACTAGTTTTTTAAATGGTTCTTTGACGCTAACTAAACCTTTTTTATACAAATATATATTCCACATCCTAGAATATAGTAAATGCCCAACTGCATGTTCCGGTCCTCCAACATATAAGTCCACTGGCATCCAATGTTCAATTAATTTAGGATCTGCAAAAGCACTGTTATTATCTGGGTCTATATATCTTAAAAAATACCAACTTGATCCTGCTGATCCAGGCATTGTTGATGTTTCTCTTACACCTTTTACGCCATCTATTTCAACATTTTTCCATTCCGTTGCATTCTCCAAAGGTGCTTGACCATTTTTGCTTTTATAGTCATCCATCTCTGGCAACACTAGCGGTAAATCCTTATCTTCTAGTACAATGTCTCTTCCATCCTCTAAATGAATAATCGGTATAGGTTCTCCCCAGAATCTTTGACGTGCAAAAATCCACTCTCTTATATGATAATTATTTTTCTTTTTAGCACATTTCATTTTAATAAGCTTATCAGTAATAGCAATTTTAGCTTCTTCTACTGTTAATCCTGTAAACTCTCCACTATTAATTAATTTGCAACCTTTATTTAGATAATCCTGCTTTTCAAAAGCACATTCTGTAGTATCACGTCCATCTATAACCTGAATCATTGGTATATTATGTTCCTGTGCATACTCAAAATCTCTTTGATCATGACTTGGTACAGCCATAACTGCTCCTGTTCCATAACTTGCTAGAACAAAGTCTCCTAAAAAGACTTCTACCTCTTTTCCATTAGCTGGGTTAATTGCAAAAATGCCATCTAATTTAACTCCACTCTTAGTTTTATTTAATTCAGTTCTATCTAAGTCAGATTTCTTAGCTGTTTCCTCTCTATATTTAGTTACTTCATCCCAATTTTTTATTCTGTCTTTTAATTTATCTACCAATTTGTTTTCTGGAGCTAATACCATAAAAGTGATACCATAAATTGTTTCTATACATGTGGTAAATATTGAGAATTCTCCTCCGCCTTTAATTTTAAATTCTACTTCCACACCTTCAGATTTTCCAATCCAGTTTCTTTGTATCTCTTTAGTAGATTCTGGCCAATCAATTTCATCTAATCCTTTTAGAAGATCTTCTGCAAAAGCAGGAATATCAATAATCCATTGTTTCATATATTTACGAATTACAGGATATCCTCCTCTTTCACTTTTGCCATCTATTACTTCATCATTTGCTAAAACTGTCCCTAGCTCTTCACACCAATTAACTGGCATATAAATTTGCTTAGCATATCCATCTTCATATAGTTTTTTAAATATCCATTGTGTCCATTTATAATAACTAGGATCACTAGTAGATATTACTCTATCCCAATCATATGAAAATCCAAGTCTTTTCAATTGTCCTTCAAATGTTTTTATATTTTTTTCTGTAAACTTTGCAGGATGATTACCTGTTTGTATTGCATACTGTTCTGCCGGAAGACCAAAAGAATCATATCCCATTGGGTGAAGCACATTAAATCCCTGCATTCTTTTCATACGTGCTACTATATCTGTAGCAGTATATCCCTCAGGATGCCCAGCATGAAGGCCTACTCCTGATGGATATGGAAACATATCTAGTGCATAAAACTTAGGTTTAGAAAAATCCCATGCATCTACCTTAAATGTTTTATTCTTTTCCCAGTATTCTTGCCATTTTTTCTCTATCTGTCTAAAATTGTACATTTTAACTTCTCCTTTTTATCTATTCAACTTTATATTTTTTGTTTTTACAATAATATCACAATATATCTATCTTTTCAATTGTTTATTTAAAAGAATTAGTATATAACTTTTACTGTTTTTAGTTTTTTTTTCATACTTCATTTAATCTAATTTTTTAAATTAGTTTTTTTTTACAAAAAAAATCGACCATTACAGTCGATTTTTTACTCGTTTAATATAACGATATTATTCTTGGTGCGTCATCAGGGGGTCGAACCCTGGACCTTCGGATTAAGAGTCCGCTGCTCTACCAACTGAGCTAATAACGCAAAACTCATTAACTATTATAAAAAGAAAAGTTAAATTTGTCAATAATAAAAATAAAAAAAGCTGACATGTGTCTGCATTTTATAAATTATTGGGATTTCCTACTGAAACAAAAAAA
Organism: uncultured Clostridia bacterium; assembly: GCA_934130435.1. Taxonomy (GTDB): domain Bacteria; phylum Bacillota; class Clostridia; order TANB77; family CAG-508; genus HGM13634. The sequence continues at coordinate 61,190 of CAKOYB010000001.1, read as the reverse complement.
CAGCAAATCAAATTTACTGTTTAAAAATGGTAGAGGTGACAGGATTCGAACCTGCGACCCCATGGTCCCAAACCACGTGCGCTACCAACTGCGCTACACCTCTATGTTTAATACTAAAATAGTATAGCATAGTTGTATAAAAAAATCAATATGTTTTTAAAAAAATATTGATTTTATAAAAGAATAACTGTATAATATGGATATGCGCTTGTAGCTTAGCTGGATAAAGCGTTCGGCTACGAACCGGAAGACCGGGGGTTCGAATCCCTCCAGGCGCACCAAGAAGTAGATAAATTAAAATCTACTTCTTTTTTTGTTATTAGAAATACTGATTTGTTTTAATATTTATCTAACTTTAATATATTTTCCAATCTTTCTTTATATATCAATATATATACTTGTTTTTCTAATATCTTCCACCATATTTACTTTTTTTACATTTTTTTCTAGTATTTTTATTGCTTTTTCTAGTAGTTTGTAATATATATATTAATAATAAAATAATTAATATATATATTATGTATTTCCCTGTTTTGTTTTCCTCAACAGAGTCTTGTGCTATAATATCTGTACTATATTCTACACCACTATTTTCAAATCTAATTTTTCCAATAGTTTCATTTTTAGAAATTGGGGCTACACTTTTTGTATATTCGATTGTTTTATTATTATTTTCAATATTTTCATTCTTTCTTTCAAGAATCTTTATATCATCCTTAGCAATGACATTTAAGTTTTTTGTTTTGTTTGTCCCATTTTTAATTTTTATCTTTTCAATCAATTCTCCTTTTTTTATAATTGACTTTTCTTCATAATTATCATAGATGTATTCAAACATTTCTTTTGCATCTAAAAATTTTTTTCCCTTTGCATTTTCTCCCATAACTACAGCGGTCAATTCTATTCCATCTTTTTGTGCAAATGCTATAATACAATTTTTCGCATCACCTGTATATCCTGTCTTTGCTCCTATGCAGTACTTATAATAATACTTTGATAAACTTTTTTTTATTAAATAATTTGTTGTTGAAAATCTTCTTTCTGCCCCTGTATATTTTTCTGTGTTTGGTAAGGTATAACTTGCCATTGATAAGCAATTTCTTATCTTATCATTTTTTATAGCTGTTTTTCCTATTAAAAATAAGTCATGTGCTGTTGTATAATGATTTTTCTCATGTAATCCACTTGGATTGGTAAAATTAGAGTTTGTACAACCAAGTTCACTTGCTCTTGTATTCATCATACTTGCAAAGCTTTCAATTGACCCAGCCACATGTTCTGCTAATACATTTGCTGCATCATTTGCTGATGAAATTAACATTACATGTAAAAGCTGATCTACTGTTAATTCTTCCTCCACTTGTAAATTTGCATTCACATATCCTGATGGAACACTTCTTACTGCTCTTTCACTTACTGTTGCCTTATCATTTAAATCACAATTTTCTGCAACTAAGATAGCTGTTAATAATTTAGTTGTACTCGCTGGATAAATTTTATTTTCTGCATTTTTCTGATATAGCACTTTTCCTGTATCTGTTTGAGCTAAGTACAAATTCTGAGCAGTTATATCTTCAAATTCTTTGAGTTCTTCATTTTCTCCATGACAACTCAAAGATAAAAAGAAACAAATTTCAATTACGATAATAGTTATTAGTATTATTTTTAATTCTTTTTTTAATATCTTCATTATTCTTCTCCCTATTATTTATTAATATATATTATTATTGTTTATTTTTCAATACTCAATAATTATTTTTGATTTTTTATTTTTAGAGGTGATTTTATGTTTAGTAATTTAGACAAAAAACAAAAAATAATTTTTATTAGTTGCATCTCGGGTATGTTTTTAATAATTCTATTTTATTTTATTATAACTTTTAATAGTTTTTCATATTCCGATTCTATCAATGAAAATTTTTTATCTTATGAAAATGACGTTTTTATCAAAAATGATTCTATAGAAGAATCTTCAGCAGAAAAGTCTTCTATTGTTATTTATATTACTGGTGAAGTAAACTCACCTGGAGTATTTTCTTTGCCATCAAATTCCAGAATAAAAGACGCAATTGAATCTGCTGATGGATTAACTGACTCTGCCGATCTTTCAAATATTAATTTGGCTTTTATTTTATCTGATGGTCAAAAAATATATATTCCAAATAAGAATGATCCATCCGAAGTTGATACTATTTCTAGTGATGATGGATTAGCAATTGTCTCTGACAATTATACTGAAGACTCAGCATCAACCCCTATTGAGAAAGTAAATATTAACAATGCCACGCAAACTCAATTAGAAACATTACCCGGAATAGGTCCATCTACTGCATTAAAGATAATTGATTATAGAAATAAAAATACTAAATTTAACAAGATTGAGGATATAAAAAATGTTTCTGGAATTGGAGAAACTAAATTTAATAAAATTAAAGATTTTATATGTATAAAATAACAATTATAAATGTTTCCTTTTTACTTTACTTCCAGTCCTTTACATTGACAAAACTCGCATAAAGATATACAATAAGGTTTGAAGTTCAATAATAATTGGAGGTTTTTATGGATAAAAAAATACTTCATGTGGGACTAGATGTTGGTTCTACAACAGTTAAAATAGTTATTATGGATGATAATTTAAAAACTATATATACAGATTATAAAAGGCATTTCTCTGATACAAAAAATACAGTTTGTTCTGTATTGGAAACTTTATGTTCTAAGTATTGTGATTACAAGTTTACTATTGCTCTTACTGGATCTGGTGCTATGTCCGCTTCTCAGTTTCTTGAATTACCTTTTATACAAGAGGTTGTTTCTTGTAAACGTTCTGTTGAAAAATATATTCCTGAAACAGATGTTGTAATTGAATTAGGTGGAGAAGATGCTAAAATTATATATTTTGACAAATCAATTGAACAAAGAATGAACGGCACTTGTGCTGGTGGAACAGGAGCCTTTCTAGATCAAATGGCTTCTTTATTGCATACAGATACTGCGGGATTAAACGAACTTGCAAAAAGGCACAAAACAATATATCCAATAGCTTCTAGATGTGGAGTATTTGCAAAAACAGATATTCAACCACTTATAAACGAAGGCGCTGCTAAAGAAGATTTAGCTGCTTCTATTTTTCAAGCTGTAGTTAATCAAACAATTAGCGGTTTAGCTTGTGGAAGACCTATTAGAGGAAAAGTTGCTTTTTTGGGTGGTCCTTTAAATTATCTTTCTGAACTTAGAAACAGATTTATAGAAACATTAAATTTAAAAGATAATGAGATTATAATTCCAGAAGAAGCTCACTTACTTGTTGCTAAGGGCGCTGTTTTAGATTCTTTAGATTATACTCCTATATCTTCTGAAGATCTAAAAAATAAGATAGAAACACTAAGAAATTCAAAAGATACAACCTCTGCACCTCTATCTCCATTATTCTCATCTTCTGAAGAATATCAAGAATTTAAAAATAGGCACGAAAAAGATACTGTACCAAAAAAATCTTTAGATGTTTTTTCAGGAGATTGCTTTTTAGGTATTGATGCTGGCTCAACAACAACTAAGCTTGTATTAATAGATAGAGATGGAGCCTTGTTATTTTCACTTTATGAAAATAATGAAGGAAATCCTTTAAAAAGCGTTATTTCCATGTTAAAGCATTTATATTCTATTCTTCCTGAAAAAGCAACTATTAGATATAGTGGTATTACTGGATATGGAGAGAAACTAATTCAAACAGCTTTAAATGTTGATTTAAATGAAATTGAAACAATTGCTCACTATACAGCTGCTAAAAAATTTCTTCCAGATGTAACAAGTATTGTTGACATTGGCGGCCAAGATATGAAATATATAAAAATTAAAAATGGTGTAATTGATAATATCATGCTTAATGAAGCTTGTTCTTCTGGTTGTGGATCATTTATTGAAACATTTGCCAAGAGTTTAAATATTTCCATATCTGACTTTGTTAAAGAAGCAATCACTTCTAAAAACCCAGTAGATTTAGGTTCTAGATGTACAGTTTTTATGAACTCTAAAATAAAACAAGCACAAAAAGAAGGATATGAAGTAGGAGATATCTCTGCCGGATTATCATACTCTGTAATAAAAAATGCTATTCAAAAAGTTATGAAAGTTAGAGATGTAAAAACTCTTGGAGATAATATTGTTGTTCAAGGCGGAACATTTTACAATGATGCTGTTTTAAGAAGCTTTGAATTAATTGTTGGAAAAAATGTAATTCGTCCAGATATTGCTGGTCTTATGGGAGCATATGGTGTAGCTTTACTTGCTGAAGAACAATATGAGTCAAATTTTGATATGGAATACACTTCAAAAATACTAAAAAACGACGAACTTGAAAATCTAAAAATCACAACATCTCATGCTAGATGTAATAAATGTGAAAATCACTGCTTATTAACTATTAATAAATTTAGCAATGGAAAGAAGTTTATTTCTGGAAATAGATGTGAAAAAGGTGCTGGTTTAGACTCTTCTGTTCACGATCTTCCAAATTTAATTAAATACAAATATGAAAGATTATTTGATTATAAACCACTGGATATCAATAAGGCTCCTAGAGGAGAAATAGGAATTCCAAGAGTTTTAAATATGTATGAAGATTACCCTTTTTGGTTTACGTTTTTAACCAATCTTGGTTTTAGAGTTATTATTTCAGAAAAGAGTACTCGAGCTACATATGAAAAAGGTATGGAATCAATGCCATCTGAATCTGTTTGCTATCCAGCAAAACTTTCTCATGGCCATATTATAAGTTTACTTGAAAAAGGTATTAAAACAATTTTCTATCCTTGTATACCATATTCTAGAAAAGAATTTGAAAGTGCAGATAATAAATATAATTGTCCAATTGTAATTTCTTATTCTGAAGTGTTAAAAAATAATGTTGAAGAATTAAAAAACCCAGATATTACATTTTTAAATCCTTTTCTACCTCTAGATGCAAAAAACTTAACTAAAAGAATTTTAGAGCTTCCAGAGTTTTCTAAGTACAACTTTACTAAAAAAGAATTATTAGAGGCTGCTCAAAAAGCTGAAGCGGAATATCAGAAATGTAAGCAAGATATTCGAAAAAAAGGTGAAAACACTTTAAAATACATGAATGAAAATAATTTAAAAGGTATTGTTCTTGCAGGAAGGCCTTATCACGTTGACCCAGAAATTAATCATGGAATCGATACACTAATTACAAGTCTTGGTCTTTGTGTCCTAACTGAAGATAGCATTTCTCATATGGCAAAACTAAATCAAAGGCTTCGTGTTGTTAATCAATGGGTATATCACTCTAGATTATATGCTGCAGCTGAAGTAGTTGGACATCAAGATAACCTTGAACTTGTTCAATTGAATTCTTTTGGTTGTCGGTGTTGACGCAGTAACTACAGATCAAGTTGAAGAAATATTATCAAGTTTTGAAAAAATGTATACATTAATTAAAATAGATGAGGTTAACAATCTAGGAGCTGTTAGAATTCGTATACGTTCGCTATTAGCTAGTATGAATAAACGTATTGAAAACAAATCAATTTGTAAATGTGCTGATGATGTAAAATATGGTTTAACAAGAATACCTTTTACAAAGGAAATGAAAAAAGATTATACAATTCTTGTGCCACAAATGCTTCCTATTCATTTTGAGTTTATTACAACTGCTGTTGCATCGGAGGGCTATAATGTTGAATACTTAAGGGAATGTACTCCTCACACTGTAGAAACAGGTCTTAAATATGTAAATAATGATGCTTGTTATCCTTCTATCCTAACAACAGGACAGTTTATTGAAGCTTTACAATCTGGAAAATATGACATAAATAAAACTGCTATAATGATGTCTCAAACGGGTGGTGGATGCCGTGCAACAAATTACATCGGATTTATTCGTAAAGCTCTTAAAGATGCGGGATTTTCAAGTGTACCTGTTATATCTTTTAACCTCGTTGGAATGGAAAAAAATCCAGGTTTCAAATTAACAATTCCAATGTTAGAAAAAATGATTAAAGGCGTCATTCTTGGTGATTTACTTCAGAAAATGTTAACCAAAAATAGAGTCTATGAAGTTAATAAGGGAGAAACCGAATCACTATTTAATAAATGGATGGAAAAAGGAAAATCTCTAATTAAAAAATCATCAAGTAAAGACTTTAAAAAAGCAATATATGAAATAGTAAGTGACTTTGAAAAAATAGAATTAGATACATCTATAAAAAAACCTAAGGTTGGTGTTGTTGGTGAAGTATTAATAAAATACCACCCATTTGGTAATAATTTTGTTGTTAATTTATTAGAACAAGAAGGTGCCGAAGTTGTTTTACCAGATTTTATGGGATTTGTAAAATTTATGATGACTCATAAAATAACTTTTAATAGTCTTCTAAAAATAGATAAAACTAAATCAGATATTTCAAAAATGGCAATAAAAGTAATAGATATTCTTGAAAAAGATATGAAAATTGCATTATCAACTTCAAAAAAAGATTATCTTCCTGTATGCGATATCTGGCATCTAGAAGATAAAGTAAAGGATATTTTATCAATTGGAAACCAAACTGGTGAAGGTTGGTTCTTAACTGCAGAAATGATTGAATATATTGAAAATGATATTCCTAATATAATTTGTGTTCAGCCTTTTGCTTGTTTACCAAATCATGTTGTAGGAAAGGGAGTTATTAAATCAATTAGAGAGCAGTATCCCGATGCCAATATCTCTCCAGTAGATTATGATCCAGGTGCAAGTGAATCTAATCAAACCAATAGAATAAAGTTAATGATGAGTGTCGCTAAAGATAATTTAACATCTAATCAAACTAATAATTCTATTAATTTTGAAAAAAGTACTGTTTAATTATATAAAAAATAAATGAGCCATATTTTATATGACTCATTTATTTTTTATCAATTTTATATTAATTTTTAATTTTAAATTTTAATTTTTTTATTTTATTTTTATTTTTAATATAAATATTTTTTTTATTTAAAATATTTATATTTTATTATTTTTTTATTTTAAATATAATATTCATTTTATTTTTAATTTTACAGTCTATTATTTTTTATAATTTTTATAATCTTACTATAATAAAATAATTTTTTAAACGTAAAACATAATTTTTATAATTCTTCTCATATTTGTTTTTTAAACCTTTTATGTTTACATGTGTCTAGATATAATTTCGAAAGAAATCAAATTAGACCTTCTTTAAAAAAGTTTTTAGGTCTTTTGTGTTTGTCTTTTTGTCGGTGTGCTACTATTTTAAAATATTTTAATAATATATCACATAATTTATAATTATTAATTTAAATTTTAAACACATGCAGCTTAACCAATAAAAAAAGTTTTCCACATTAATTTAATTTTACTACGCATTACAATGTTTTGCTGCTTTGGGGTATTTTAAATTATAAATTATCTTTTACTTTAAACTCATATTATTTCTATTATATCTATTCTATATTTCTTTACGAGATTTTGCTCTAAATAATATATATATCTTTTTAAATCTTCATATTTTTTTGTTTTTATCTATTTTCAACGTTTTTTCGACTTTTCTCATTATAAAAATTCATTTATTTATAATAATTTTTCATTTATCTTTGTGCTTCTGCATATATTTTTATCTTCTAAATCCTCCAAAAAGTTTTCCACAATGTAGTCCCCTATTCTAGGGATATTCTCATTTTTTTTAAGCATATCGCCTTATAAATAAGCATTAAAAAATTATTCTATATTGTTTTATGCTTGTTGTCTTTTTAGCAGCACCTGTTTCTTTAAAATATTATTTTTTAAAGTTACTTTAAATTCATAATATTCAATATGTACTTTTATATTTTTTTTAAGTATACATAATATTTCTTTTTCTCTTTTAGTCTAAACTTATACTTTGGAGCATATTTATAATTTTTTATTCAATTATTTTTATTTATCTTTTATATTAATGATTTAAATTATATTTATAATTATAAATAATTATTTTTTTATTTTTTAATAATATTTTTTGTTTTTTTATTATTTATTTTTTTATTATTTTCTTTAAAAATTTTTTATTTATAATTTTTTATTAATTTTTTTGTTAATAATTATTTATATGTTTTTTTATTGTATATTATTTTATACTTTTATTTTTTACAATTGTTTACTTCTCTTCTCTAAAGTGATATAATATGAAAAAAAGAAAGGACAAAAAAATGAAATTTAATATTTTAAAAGCTTCTTCTGATTGTGGTGTACATGTTTATGGATCTAGATTTGGTCCTAATAGTTTGATTTCCAATCTTAAAAAAAATATAAAAATAAAAAAAATTATAAATATAGGTTTTAAACACTATCCAATTAAAAATTTTGAAAAAAATAATAAATATAAAAATTTAAAATCAATAAACTATTTAAATAAAAAACTATATAAAGAATCATATAAAACATTAAAAAATAATATTCTTCCTATCACTATAGGCGGTGATCATAGTATTGCTATTGGATCTGCATTAGCTTCTATAAAAAAATATAATAATCTTGGGATTATTTGGTTTGATGCACATGGTGATTTTAATACTTTTGAAACTACTCCTTCTGGAAATATTCATGGATTGCCTTTTGCTGCTATATGTAATTACGAAAAAAAATTTTTAGCAGATTATCATAATGGTAATTTTTTTAATCCTAAAAATGCTGTTTTAGTTGGAGCAAGAGATATAGATTCTCCTGGAGAATTAGAAAATTTAAAAGACGCTGGAGTAACAATTTTCACAACCTCTGATATACAAGAACAAGGAATTGATGTCATTTATAAAAAAGCCTTTGAAATTGCTTCTGCTGGTACAAATGGCATACATATTAGTTTTGATATTGATGTTATCGATCCATCTATTGCTCCTGGTGTTTCAACTCCTGCTAAAAATGGTATTTCTTTAACCGAAGCATTTTCTTTTGTTGATTACATGATAGATAATAAAAAACAAATTAAATCAATTGATTTTGTAGAATTTAATCCTGTAAATGATGTGGAAAATAAAACAAAAAAAATAGCAATAGAAATATTAAATAGAATAATAAAAAACTTTTAGTTGCACTAAAAGTTTTTATTATTTTATTTTATTTTTGATTTTTTTCCGTCTAACTCTTTTAGATATTTTTTCGCATATTGTACATCTGTTTCACATTCAATATATTTTCCTTTAACATACTGAACTGTCTCATTGCCTTTTCCAGTAATTAAGATCACTGAATTTGGTTTTGCTTCTAAAATTGCCTGTTTTATTGCTTGTCCTCTATCTACAATAATCTTAAATTTACCATTTTCCTTTTTTATATATTCTGAAATTTCTTCACATATTTTTTCTGGATCCTCATTTCTTGGATCTTCCATTGTTAGATAATTCATATTTGAATATTTTCCAGATAATTCGCCTAAATCTTTTCTTCTGTTTTGAGCATGATTCCCTGGACAGCCAAATACAGTTATTATATTTCTCTTTGGATACTCTTTAATAGTAGATTCGTATAATTTTTGGAAACTTAATTTATTATGCGCATAATCAACTATAACAATAACTTTTTTATTTTTATCAGAATATACCTCCATTCTACCACTCGCTTTAGCTTTTTTTAATCCATTGAAAATATCTTCATATGGAATATCCATATCATTAGCGACTGCAATTGCAGCTAAAGCATTTTCCACATTAAATAATCCTGGCATTGTTAATTCTATCTCTTTATTAAATTTATTTGTTTTTACTTTAAATATTGTTTTTAGTCCATTCTTTTTTATATCATATCCATATACATCTGCATCTTCTGTAGTTCCAAAAGTAATTATTTTTTTTGCTTTTTGGGCTGATTTTAATATTCTTTCTAAATTATCTGAATTTAAATTTATAACAGCTATTTCAGTTTGATCAAATATCTTTAATTTTGATGAAAAATAATCTTCATAATCTTTATGCTCTATGTTACTAATATGATCTTCCGATATATTTAAGAAAATGCCATATTTATATAAAATTCCATACACTCTTTCTGTTTTTAGTGCCTGTGAACAAACTTCCATAACCAAATTATCTATTTTAGAATCTACTGCATTTCTTATATGTTTATGCAATTCTAGTGCTTCCGGTGTTGTTAAAACTGCCTCCTTAGTTTCTACTCCATCATAAGTATCAATTGATGAAATTATTGCAGTATCATTTTTGTTGTTATTTTTCATATATTCATCTAAAATATATTTTAAATAATATGTTGTTGTTGATTTTCCCTTTGTTCCAGTTATTCCAATCATGTTAATTTCTTTTTCGGGATAATTTGTATATAAATCAGAAAGAACCGCAATAGTTTTTCTAATATCAGAAACAATAATAAAAGGTTTACTATAATCTTTATATGTTTCCTCAGCAACATATGCAATTGCTCCATTTTTTAATGCATTTTCTAGAAATTCTTTTTTAAAATTTGCTCCTTTGCATAAAAACAAAGTGTGCTTTTTAACTTGTCTTGAATCATATGTAAATATTTCTACTTCCTTTTCTTTAATTTCTGGTTTTATATTATCTTCTACATATAGTTTTTCATTCTTTAATATTTCAATATATTTATTTAAAGTATTATTTTTCATCTTTTCTCCTTTAAATTTATTAATCTTTTCTTTTCAATACTATTTGTTTTATGATGCTTTTTATATCTAAAAGTTTTATTTTACTAAATTACATTTTTAAATCTTTATTTGAATTTTCATTTTTTTTGAATATTATTTAAATTAATTTTAGCATTATTTCTATTTCTGATTAATACTGTTTTATTAAATTAATTTTTTTTGATTATAATTTATTTTTATAAATTTTATTTAAATTAATTTATAGTTATTTATTTCTAGTAATTTTATTTTATTAAATTTTATTTTTAAATATTTATTTTTAATTTATACTTTTTTTAATATTATTAAAATTGATTTTATTATTATTTTTTTATTTTAATCTTTTTAATTATAATTTATTTTAAAAATATTATTTATATTAATTATTAATTATTTTTATAATAATTTTATTTTATTAAATTTTATTTTTAAATATTTATTTTTTAATTTTATTTTTTATTAATTAAAATTTATATTTTTTATATTTTTTCATATAATTAATTTTTCTATAAAAGAGATATAATTTTCTTTTTAAATTCTTATCTTTTTCATAATTTAATGGATCAATTATTTTTTTAGTTTTTAATATGTCATTTATTTCTTTTTTTAGATTTTTGTTTTCAATATATTTATTAATTATTCTTTTTGGTACAAAACTTAAAACAACCTTTTCTTTTATTATTTTAAATTCCATATTTTTATTTTCTACCAAATCATTTATTAAAGTTTCAATTAAATTATATCCACATCCTGCCATATAATACCCACTTCTTGACTGTCTTGGATTTATTTCTAAAACTTTATATTTCTTATCTCTACTATCATATTTTATATCAAATTCTGCAAATCCCTGATATCCTATTTTTTCTATAAATTCCTTTAGTTTATATATAATTTCATCCTTATAACCATGTTCATCAAATCCATTAACTAAAACTGTACAATTTCCAATTCCCGTCGGTGTACGTTCTTGTAATCCAATTTGAGCAAATGTTGCTAATTTTGCTTTTTTGTCTTTTCCAACATAAAAAAGCGAATCAAATAATTGTGAATCATCACCAGGAATAAATTCTTGTACAATTAAAGTGCCTTTGTAATTTGCATTTTTTATCTTACTAATAGTTTTTTCTAATTCGCTTTCTTCATACACCTTAAATACTTTATCCAAAACTATATCTAGATTATGATACTCAACAACATCGCTTGGTTTTATTATTAGAGGATATTCTGAAAAATAATTAATTACACTGTCTACTCCTATTTCCTTGCTACAATTATAAAAATATGTCTTAGGCATATCTAATCCCATATCTTTATATTTTTTATAAAAGTTTTCTTTTACAAGTAAATTATTTATTATTTTAATTTCGGGATAATTAAATACATAATATTTTTCCAGTAAACTTGATTCCTCCATAACCATTTTAACATACATATCACTAGTGGCTATTAATAAAACTTTTTTATTGCTATTTTTTTTACCATATTCAATTAAAGCATTTATAAAATTTTCCTTTTTATTAAAATCGTTTATAATAATTGGATTTGAGATATTAGTATATGGTATTGCTCTATTTCCGATTATATCTGCTTTTTTTCCTGTTAGTTCATGATAACATCTTGACATATAATAAGCATTAATATCTGTTCCAATTATTAAAACTTTTATTTCAGTTTTCATATTATTTTCCCTCTTCAATATTTTCAATTTTATTATCTTTTAAATATACTCTTGGAATTTGTTTTCCAATATTACACATTGTTTCATATATTGTAGTTTCGTTATGTTTCGCAACTTCTCTTATTGGCGTTAAATCTCCTATTAGTGTTATTTTGTCTTTAATTGAAACTGTATCATCAATTTTAACTGCTGTCATTCCCATACCAACATCTCCAATTATTTGATACCTCTTATTATTTATTGTTACATATCTTCCTTTACTCTTTCTAAAAATTCCATCATCATAACCAGCTGCCATTATTCCTATTGTTATATCTTCTTTTGCTTTATATGTAGCACCATATCCAACAAATTCACCTTTTTTAACTTTTTTAATTTGTAAAAATTGAGTATACATTTTAAAGGCTGGTTCTATTTCTATTGGTAATTCTAAATTTGTATTACTAATTTTATTTCTTTTTTTATAAAATTCTCTTTTTATTTTTCTTAATTTGTTTTTTACGCCTTTGTTACTATATATTGGTTTTGTGTAATATCCATACATTACTATGCCCATTCTTATTCCATTATCAAAGCTAAGCTTTGGGTGATTTATAAAAGATGCACTTTTATATAAATGTACAATTGGTATTTCTTTTATATTTATCTTACTTGTTATATCTTTAAATTTCTCTAGTTGTTTATCCCATTCCTTATCATTTATTCCAAGTGTCGCAAAATGAGTAAATATTCCCTCTATCTTTATATTATTTTTATCTTTTAGTTTTAAATATATATCTTTTAGCTCATCTTTATCTTTAAATCCTAATCTATTCATACCTGAATCTATTTTTAAGTGGATTTTTAAATTATCTTCTATATTTTTATTAATTAATTCTTTTGCATAACTATAATCATGAATAGTAACTGTTATATTGTTTTGTACACATATATCTAAATACTCTAAATCTATTGGTTCTAGTATTAAAATTGGAATTTCTTTATTGAAATTTCTAATTTCCAATGCCTCTTCTAATGAAGATACTGCTAAATAGTTTATGCCACTTTCTATAATCTCATTAACAACATATTTTATTCCGTGTCCATAGCAGTTTCCTTTTACCACACCAAAATAATATTTATAATCATTATAGTAATTAACAAGATTTTTCACATTATTCTTTAGATTATCTATATTAACCTCAACATATGTTTTTCTATACACAATTTTCAATTTCTCCTTTTTATTTTTTATTTTTTTCATTATATCATTTGAATTTATAAAAGTAAAGAATTCATAAATGTTTAAAGGCTTTATACAAAAGTATAAAGCCTTTTTGGCGGAAGCTGAGGGATTTGAACCCTCGCGGCCCTTGCGAACCCTAACAGTTTAGCAAACTGTCCCCTTCAACCACTTGGGTAAGCCTCCAAATTATTTATTCTAAATAATAATGAATAGTGAAGTATGAATAATTTAATTATATCATTAATAATCATTCACTGTTTACTATTCATCACCATTTATTATTTGGCGGAGAGGGTGGGATTCGAACCCACGGTAGGCTACAAACCTACGCCAATTTTCAAGACTGGTGCCATAAACCAACTCGACCACCTCTCCATATTTGTTACCAAATTCAGTAACAGTATATATAATAACATAGTTTTCTCATTTTTGTCAATACAATTCTTTCTAAAATCTCTTTTTATTTATTCATATGTTATATTATTTATAGCTTAAGTTAGTATCTTCTAATAAATATTATTATTTTTGTCTTTATTAACACAAATATTTTTATTTTATTAAATCTAGTATTCTTGTTAAATCATCATTTGAATTATATTCAATTACTATTTTTCCTTTTCTTGCACCTGCATTTAACTTAACCTTTGTTCCAAAAAACTCTTGAAAAGAATCTTCTATATCTCTATAAATTGGCTCATATCTTTTATCAATTTTTTTAGATGTCGCTCTTTTAGTTCTATGCTCAACTTCTCTAACAGATGAACCTTTCTCAATTATTTTTAAAGCTGATTTATATTGAGTTTCGCCATCATCATAAGCTAATAAAGCTCTACAGTGGGCTTCTGTTAGTTTTCCTTCTTTTGCTAAATCTAAAACTCTTTCATCAAGGTTTAAAATTCTTAAAGTATTAGCAACACCACTTCTACTTTTTCCAATTATATCTGCAACTTGTTGCTGTGTTAAGCCATATTCATTCATTAATAATTTTATACCAGATGCTTTTTCAAATGCATTTAGATCTTCTCTTTGTATATTCTCTATAAGCGCAATTTCTTTATTTTTTTGTTCATTATCTTCTCTTACTATTGCTGGAATTGTATCTAGTCCTGCCTTCTTTGAAGCTCTCCATCTTCTCTCTCCAGCAATAATTTGATAGTAATCCTCTTTTTTAGTCACTATAATTGGCTGAATTAATCCATATCTTTTTATTGATTCAGCAAGTTCTTCCAATGCTTCCTCATTAAAAACTTTTCTTGGCTGATTTCTATTTGGTTCAACAGTAGTAATTTTCAAGTTTACTACCTTTTCTCCTTCTTTAATTTCTTCATCTTTTTCTATTTTTATATTATTTTCTGTAAATAATGCATTAAGTCCTTTTCCTAATCCTGTTTTCTTTGCCATTTCATTCTCCTTTTACTTTTCATTCTCTCATATGTTTTGCTTTTTGTTGCTCTTCATTATTTTTTATAACTTCCCTTCCTAGTTTGTCATAACATTTTGCTCCTTTTGATCTTGGATCATATAAAGTTATTGGTAATCCATAACTTGGAGCTTCACTCAGCTTTACATTTCTTGGAATTACAGTTTTAAATACTTTGTTATTAAAATAACCTTTTACTTCATCTACTACTTGTTTTGATAGGTTTGTCCTTGTGTCAAACATTGTTAAAACTGCTCCTTCTACTTCTAGTTTACTATTTAAATGTTTTTTTACCAAATTAATTGTATTAATTAATTGTCCTAATCCTTCTAGTGCATAGTATTCACACTGTACCGGAATTAGTACACTATCAGATGCTGTAAAAGCATTTAACGTAATTAATCCCAAAGATGGTGGACAATCTATTATTATATAATCAAATTTTTGTTTAATTTCATCTAATTTTTCTTTTAATCTTCTTTCTCTTGACATCATTGAAACTAGTTCAACTTCTGCTCCTGCAAGATTAATATTGGATGGACATAGAAAAAGGTTTTTAATTTTTGTTTTTATTATAGCTTCTTCCATTTTTGTTTCTTCAATTAAAACCTCATAAATTGAATTTTCTGTTTCTTTTGTTTCTCCAACACCACTCGTTGCATTTCCCTGTGGATCTGTATCTATTAATAAAACTTTTTTATTTCTTTTTGCTAGTACAGTACTTAAATTTATTGCTGTTGTAGTCTTTCCTACTCCACCTTTTTGATTTGCTATTGATATAATTTTTCCCACTGATGCTCCTCCTAATCTTTTTTAAGTATATTTATAATATAAAATTTTTCTCAATATGTCAATATATTTTTTTAGTTTTTATTTTTAAAAACTATTTCTTTAAATTGGCTCCTTAGAAGGAATTCCTGCTTTTCTAGGATACTTTATAGGAGTTGTTTTTTCTTTCTTTATTATTATAATATTTCTTTTATAATCAGTATTAGGAATTACAAATTCTTCAACTTTTTCTAATTTTCCTCCTAAAACTTTTATTGCTTTGCTTGATTTATCAAGTTCTTCTTTTATATTATTTCCTTTCATGCAAATACATGTACCTCCAACTTTTACTGCTGGTAACATATATTCAACTAATACATTTAACTGTGCAACAGCCCTTGATGTTGCAATATCATACATTTCTCTATATTTTTTATTTTTAAAAACCTCTTCTGCTCTCCCATGAATTGCTTCTATGTTATTTAAATTCAGCTCATTAATTACTATATTTAAAAAATTCACCCTTTTATTTAATGAATCTAATAAAGTAACCTCTAATTTGTCATTTATTATTTTTAAAGGTATTCCAGGGAAACCGGCCCCTGTACCAATATCTATCACCTTTTCTTTATTTACATACTTATTTATAATTATGGAGTCAACAAAATGTTTATTAATAATATCTATATCATCCACAATAGCTGTTAGATTAATTTTACTATTCCATTCTATAAGAAGTTCTTTGTATTTATAAAATTTTTCTAATTCACTATTACTTAAATTAATATTCATTTTTTTTATATTCTCATCCAACTTTTTTATAAATTCTTCTTTGTTCATTCTTTCTTCCTTTCAAAATTATACTGACAGTATAAAAGGCATTGAAAATAATGTGTTTAATGGTTCTGTTTATCAATAAACTGATTATTTTTTTTATTTTGTTCCAAAAAAATTAATAAAACTGTTATATCTGCTGGAGATACACCAGAGATTCTAGATGCCTGTCCAATTGATATTGGTTTAATTTTGGATAGTTTTTGCTTTGCTTCTAAGCTCAATCCCTTTATTTCTTCATAGTTAATTTTGTCATTTAATTTTTTATTTTCCATTTTTTTAAATTTTTCAACTTGTTGCTCTTGAAGTTTTAAATATCCCTCATATTTTATTTGGATTTCTACTTCCTGTTTTTCCATTTTTGTTAATTTTGGTCTTTTTGCATCAATTTTTTTTAATGAATCATATGTCAGTTCGGTTCTCTTTAACAATTCAGAAAGCTTTATCCCATTTGTTATTTGAGAAGAATTATGTTTTTTTAAATATTCGTTAACTTCATCTGTTGGCTTTATTGTAATTTTTCTTAACCTTTCAATTTCTTTTTCTATATTTTTTCTTTTCTTTATAAATTTATCATATCTTTTTTGCGTAATAAGTCCGCATTCGTATCCTTTTGGTGTTAATCTTAAATCTGCATTATCTTGCCTTAACAAAAGTCTATATTCTGCTCTTGAAGTCATCATTCTATATGGTTCATTGGTTCCTTTTGTTACTATATCATCTATAAGTACTCCTATATATCCTTCTGATCTATCTATTATAAGTGGCTCTTTGTTTTTTAGTTTTAAACTTGCATTTATTCCTGCAACAATTCCTTGTGCAGCAGCTTCTTCATATCCTGACGTACCATTTATTTGTCCTGCAAAATACATTCCTTCTATTTCCTTTATTTCAAGAGATAATTTTAGCTGTGAAGGATCTATGCAATCATATTCTATTGCATATGCTGGTCTAGTAAATTCAGCTTTTTCAAGTCCTGGTATTGTTCGATACATTTTTATTTGTACATCCTCAGGCAATGATGAACTCATCCCCTGAATATACATTTCTTCTGTAGCATTTCCAACTGGTTCAACAAATACTTGATGTCTTGGTTTGTCACTAAAACGTACAACCTTATCTTCAATGGATGGACAATATCTAGGACCTGTTCCTTCAATTTTTCCTGAATACATTGGAGATCTATTTAAGTTTTTTCTTATAATATCATGCGTTTTTTCGTTTGTATAAGTTAGATAACATGGTTTTTGTTCCCTATTTACTTTTTTATCGTCAAAAGAAAACATTTCTGGATTAGAATCCCCATCTTGTCTTTCCATTTTTGAAAAATCTATAGTTTTACTGTTAATTCTTGCAGGAGTACCTGTTTTGAATCTAACTAATTTAATATTTAATTTTTTTAAACTTTCTGATAATCTATTTGCCGGAAATACTCCATCTGGTCCACTTTCATATGAAACATCACCAATAAAAATCTTTCCTTTTAAATATGTACCTGTTGCAATTATTAGTGATTTCACATTATAAATAGCACCAATATTTGTTTCTATAGATTGAATTTTTCCATTTTTAACATTTATATTAGTTATCTCTGCTTGTTTAATGTCTAAGTTTTCTTGTTTTTCAAGAGTATGCTTCATTTCTATATGATACATTTTTCTGTCTGCTTGGGCTCTTAACGAATATACAGCTGGACCCTTTGAAGTATTTAACATTCTTAGCTGTATAAATGTCTTATCAATATTTTTGCCCATTTCTCCTCCAAGAGCATCTATTTCTCTAACTAAATGTCCCTTTGAAGAACCTCCTATATGTGGATTACATGGCATATTTGCAATTGCCTCTAAACTTATTGAAAAAATTACTGTTTTCATTCCCATTCTAGCTGCTGCCAAAGCTGCTTCACAACCCGCGTGTCCTGCTCCAATAACTGCCACATCATAATTTCCTGCTAAATATTGCATTTTCTTCTCCTTTTACTTTCCTAAACAAAATTTTGAAAATATTTTATTAATTATATCTTCTGTTACATTTTCTCCTGTTATCTCATTCATTTTTTCTATTAAATCTCTCAAATATATGGCGCACATATCAATTGGAATTTCTTTATCTATTGTATTAATAATTTCTTTTAATATCTTAATTGATGCTGATATTATATTTTTATGCCTTATATTTGTTATCATTTCTGAGCTATCTGTTGTAATTGCATTCACATCAAAAATTTCTATCATTTTATTAGATAATTCTTCTACTCCTTCTTTATTAATTGCTGAAATTTCTAAAATGTTATTTGTATATTTTTTTAATGTGCTAAAATCCTGTTTTTGGCCTTTTAAATCGCATTTATTTAATGCAATTATAATTTTTTTATCCTTTATTTTATTTAATATTTCCTCTTCCTTATATGAAATCTTTTTACTTGAATCAATAATCATAATAACTAAATCTGCAGTATTTATCGCTTCTAAACTTCTTTTTATTCCTATTTTCTCAACAATATCCTTCGATTCTCTAATTCCCGCTGTATCAATAATTTTAAATACTACTCCTTGAATTGTAACAAATTCTTCTATTGTATCTCGTGTTGTTCCTTCTACATTTGTTACAATTGACCTCTCTTCATTAAGCAATGCATTTAGCAATGTTGATTTTCCTGCGTTTGGACTGCCTACTATTGCAACCTTAATGCCATCTCTAATTATTTTTCCATTATCAAAACTGCTTTCAAGTTTTATTAACTCTTTTTTTACTATTTCGACTTTTTCTTTTAATTTTCTTCTATTTTTTTCTTCAATATCATATTCAGGATAATCTATAGATGCCTCAATATCGCTTAATTCTTCTAAAATTTGGTTTTTTATCTTATGAATAGTATTAGACAGCCCTCCATTTAATTGACTTATTGACACTTTTTGTTCTTTAATACTTTTTGAATTTATTAAATCAATAACTGCTTCTGCTTGAGATAAATCTATTCTTCCATTCAAAAAAGCTCTTTTTGTAAATTCCCCTGGCTCAGCAAGACTAGCTCCATTTTTTAAGCATAATTCTAAAACTCTTTTTAGAACCACATTATTACCATGAGAATTTATTTCGCACATGTTTTCTGTTGTATAACTTTTGGGTGAAATAAAATACGAAACTAGAACCTCATCAATTATTTCGTTTTTTTCATCAACTATATGTCCATATTTAATTGTATAACCTTTAATCTGTGCTTTTTCCTTTGGTTTAAATATTTTTTCTAATATATTAAATGTTTCTTTTCCACTTATTCTAACTATTCCTATTCCGCCATTTCCTTGCGCTGTTGATATTGCTGCGATTGTACTCATATTTATAATTCCTTTCAAAAAAGTCAAAAGCCCTTTATAATTATTACAAATAATTATAAAAATCTGACCTTTGACCTCTGATTTTTATGATTTATTTTTTTAAAAATATAATTACCTTTCTATTTGGTTCTTCTCCTATACTTTCTGTTGCAACTTTAGGGTTATCTTGTAGTTTTGAATGTATTATTTTTCTTTCGTATGCTGACATAGGCTCTAAAATAACTCTTTTTTGTGTTCTTATAACTGTTTTAGAAATTTTTTCTGCCAACTCCTCTAGGCTTTTTTTCCTTTTTTCTTTATATCCAGAAACATTTAAAATAACTTTTATTTTATCAATGTTTTCGCTTCTAATAATACAATTTAATATTGTTTGAAGAGAATTTAAAACCTCTCCCCTATATCCAATTAAATAATTTGTATTGTTTCCTTCTATATCCACATATATATAAAACTTGTCATAATAAACTTTGTATTCTATCTTACCATAATTTTGAGATTTAAAAAAATCTGATAAAAATTTCTCTATTTTTTCTTTACAAATTTCTGCAGTTTTAGTATCAATTTGTTTTTTTGCTTTTTGATTCTTTATAACTTCTTTTTTCTCTTTCTTTGTGATTTTTACTTTTACTGTCCTAGGTTCTAAAATACTAAAAAAACTTCTTTTTTCCTCATTTTCAAGAATTTCAATTTCCGCTTCTTCTCTTGATATTCCTAATTCCTTTAATCCTTTTTCAATTGCCTGAGTAGAAGTTTTTCCTTCAAAGATTCTGCTTTCTTCCATAATTATTTCTCCTCTTTTAAAATAACATTATCTATTAAAAGTCTCTCTCCTATCATTAATAGGTTACTAACAAGCCAATATAATCCTAATCCAAGTGGTGCAATTAAAGAAATAGAAACCGCCATAATTGGCATCATATATGACATGCTTTTATTCATAGATTGCATTGCTTCTAATTGATTTTCATCATCGGTCTTATTTTCTTTTTCAGTATTTTCGCTTTCTTCTCCATTTTCCTTATTTTTATTTAACAAATTATTTTGTGATTTCATTGTTATTTTCATAGATACTATTGAAGAAATAACATATAAAGCAGGTATTATAAAAGATTTATAATCTTTATAATTTACATTTGGTATTGAACTAAGATCTAGTCCTAAAAATTGCATATTAAGTTTTGCATCTTTTTCAGTCTCAGGAACATTTCTAATAATTTCAATTTCTGGATAATTTGTGGATGATGTTACATATTGTTTTTTATATTCTTCAAGTTTGCTTGAGTCAATTTTTCTCATATATGTAAGTGGACTTCTAACCATATAAAAAACAGATAAAATTAAAATAATTTGGACTACTGAACTAAAACATCCACTCATTGGATTCATCTTTTCCCTTTTATACAACTCCATTATTTCTTTATTCATCATTTCTGGATTATTCTTATACTTAAATTGTATTGAATTCATCTCTTTTTGAATTTTAGATGATTTTATCATGTTTTTTTGTTGTTTTATAGTTAAAGGCAACATTAATACTTTAACAAGTATTGTGAAAAGAATAATGGCTAAGCCGTAGTTATTTATTATATTATATAAGAAGTTTAACAAATAACCAAATAAATTTGCTATTGTAGAAAACATAACTATCCTCCTATTTTAAAGGATCATATCCACCTTTAGAAAATGGATTACATTTAAGAAATCTAATCATCGAAATAAAAACGCCTTTTATTACTCCATACTTTTCTATCGCTTGTATACTGTATTCCGAACATGTTGGATAATACCTACATTCTATTCCATGTGCTTTTAGAAATGTCGAAATATTTTTTTTATAAAATAAAATTATTCTAATAATTATTTTCTTTATCAATGTATATGTCCATTTCTTTAAAAATTTTTTCTAAATCATCTTTTATGTTATAAAAATTGGCAAATTTAATGTTGTTTTTCTTCTTCCATAAAAAAACCATACTATAACCTAATTTAATTTCAGACCCAAAATTCTTGTAGCTTTCCCTTATTAATCTTTTTACTTTATTTCTTTCAACTGCATTTCCAGCTTTAGAACTAACAGCAATTCCGAATTAAATTTACTTTTCGATTATTTTTTTGAAAAAAACATTCTATATAATTGCCTGTGCAATACTTTCCTTTGTTTAAAATTTTATTAAATTCATAATTTTTTTTTAATGTATCTGTATTTCTCATTACATCACTCTTTATTATTTATCACAAACAGGACCACTATATGCGGCCCTGTTTATTATGCTGTTAATTTTTTTCTTCCTTTTAATCTTCTTGCTTTTAATATGTTTCTTCCAGCTTTAGTTTTCATTCTTTTTAAAAAACCATGTTCTTTACTTCTTTGTCTTTTTTTTGGTTGAAAAGTTCTTTTCATTTTGCACCTCCATCATAATTTATAAAATATTTTATTTTTTACATTTATTTTTTTAAAGCATTACTTATTATACAATAATAAATTTTGTGTGTCAATATATTTCTTCTAAAGTTTACGGAAATAAACACTTTTAAGAAATTATCCACATTTTTTTGTTTTTTTTCCACATTATTATTGACTTTTTTTTTGCTTTTCTGATATTATATATCAGCAGAAAAAAATAAATACTATTTTAGTTATCCACATATTGTGGATAACCTGTGTATAATTTATAAAAAGGAGAAAAAATGAAAAGGGACGAAATTGAACTTCTAAACAATGCAAAAATGCTTTTAAAAGATGAAATGAGCAATATCTCTTTTATAACTTGGATTAATCCTATTGAAATAGAAGAAATAACAGATACAACAATTATTTTTAGACTTTCATCTCCATTTCAAAAAGATGTTATTGAAAACAAATATCATGATTTAATAGTTAATACTTTTAATTATCTAACAAACAAAAAGTATGAAATAGCAACAGTATGTCCAGATGAAAATGATGAAAAAAATACAGTTACACCAACTTTTTCTGAAAAAAATAATAATTCTTCTAGTGGACTAAACCCAAATTATACTTTTGATACATATGTTGTTGGAAATAACAATAGATTTGCTCAAGCTGCTGCATTAGCTGTTGCCGAAGCTCCTGCTACATCATATAATCCACTTTTTTTATATGGTGGAGTTGGTTTAGGAAAAACGCACTTAATGCAGGCTATAGGAAACGAAATACTTAAAACTTTTTCAGACAAAAAAGTTTTATATGTAACTTCCGAAAAATTTACAAATGAATTTATTAATTGTATAAAAGATAATACAAATGAACAATTTAGAAACAAATATAGAAATATTGATGTTTTATTAATTGATGACATTCAATTTATTGCTGGAAAAAAACAAGTACAAGAAGAATTTTTCCATACCTTTAATACTCTTCATGAAAATGGATGTCAAATTATAATGTCTAGTGACAAACCTCCAAAAGATATTGATAATTTAGAAGATAGACTAAAATCTCGTTTCGAATGGGGATTAATGGCAGACATTTCAAATGCAGACTATGAAACTCGTTTAGCAATATTAAGAAAAAAAGTACAAATTGAAAATATAATTATTGATGATAATATTCTTTCAAATATTGCAATAAAGGTAGATTCTAATATAAGAGAATTAGAGGGAACATTAAATAAAATTCTTGCAAAAGCTTCTTTAACTCATAGTCCAATTTCTATAGAACTTGCTGAACAATGTATAAATGAAGTTATTTCAAAAAAAGAAAAGGTTATTTCTGCTGAATATATTCAAGAAGTTGTTTCAAAATATTTTAATATTTCGCAAAGAGATATAAAAAGCTCAAAAAGATCAAATGATATTGCATATCCAAGACAAATAGCAATGTTTCTATGTAGGGATTTGGCTAATATGCCTTTTACCAAGATTGGTGATTCCTTTGGAAAAAGAGATCACACAACTGTAATGCATGCTTGCTCAAAAATAGAATCTGAAATTAGATCTAATTCTAAATCAAATAATACTAACAATACAAAATTAATTGTGGAAAGTGTTAAAAAAATTTTATTAGATAAAGAATAATTGATATAAAAATGTTTAATAAACTTTTTTAAAAAAATTGTTTGTTAAAATAAATGTTTTGTTTTTTAAATGTTTTTATTCTTACGGAACAGCTACATTGGATATTCACATTAATATGTGAATTGTATGTTAATATATTGTTTATATCTTAGTTTTTAACATTAAAAATTTTTATATGTGGATATTTATTTAGTTTTTACACAATTTAATTAACATTAGTTTTTAATGAAATATAAACAATATACATACTTTTCCACATAATCCACTGTACCTAATACTATTAATACTAAAAATATTATATTTATATAAAGGAGTGATTTTATGAAAATAATATGCGAAAAAGATAAATTGCTTAAAGCAATTAATTCCGTAGTAAAAGGTGTTTCTTCTAAAACTACAATGCCTATACTAGAAGGAATATTAATTCAAACTAATGATAATGAAATAAAATTAACAACTTATGATTTAGAAATAGGAATAGAATACATTATAGAAAGTACAGTTGAAGAACAAGGAAATACAGTAGTAAATGCAATTATGTTTAGTGAAATAATAAGAAAACTACCAGATACAGAAATAACAATTACGTTAAATGATAAAAACTTATTAGTAATAGAATGTGAAGGGTCTTTATATAAATTAGCTACTATGAATCCAGAAGAATTTCCTGAATTACCAAGAATTAATATAGAGAATTCTGTTGAATTAGAACAGAAAACATTAAAGTCAATGATTAGAAAAACAATTTTTGGAGTAAGTTCAGAAGAAAATAAACCTGTATTTACTGGTTGTTTATTTGAAATAGAAAATAATAAATTAAATGTTGTTGCAGTTGACGGATTTAGACTAGCATGGGCAAGTAATTTTTTGGAAGAAAAAAATAGTGATTTTAAAGCCGTTATTCCAGGAAAGACATTAAATGAAGTTAATAAAATAATATTAGATTCATTTGATTTAATAAAAATAGGAATTTCAAAAAATCAGGCATTATTTGAAATGGAAAATTGTAAAGTAGTTACAAGACTATTAGATGGAGAATTTTTGAATTATAGAAATGTAATTCCTAAAGAATGGGAAACAAGAATAAGAGTAAATAAAAGAGATTTACAAGAATGTTTTGAAAGAATAAGTCTTATTTCTGCATCTTCTACAGAAAAAGAAAAAAAATACCCAGTAAAAATATCAATTGAAGTAGGAAAGATAACAATATCTTGCACAAACCAAACAGGAGATGCTAAAGAAGAAATTTTTCTTCAAACTGAAGGAAAGAACTTAGAAATTGCTTTTAATCCAAAATATTTCTTAGATGCATTAAAGGTAATAGATGATGAAGAAATATTTATAGAACTTGGAAGCAGTATATCTCCATGTATAATAAAACCAATAGAAAATGAAAATTATACATATATGATATTACCAATAAGGATGAAATAGTGAGATAAATATGTATATAAAAGATATATCAATTAAAAATTTTAGAAACTATGAAAAAGAAAAAATTGAGTTATCAAATGGAATTAATGTTTTTTTTGGAGATAACGCACAAGGAAAAACAAATATAATTGAATCAATATTTATTTGTTCAATGGGAAAGTCATTTAGAACTAATAAGGATAAAGAATTAATAAATTTTCAAAAAGATAATTTGGAAGTTGAAATTTATTATCAAAAAAAAGATAGAGACGGAAAAATAAATTTTACTTTAGATAATAAAAACAAAAAATTTATGTTAAACAATATACCATTAAAAAAATTAAGTGAATTAATAGGAAATGTAAATATTGTAATGTTTTCTCCAGAAGATATAAATATAATAAAAAATGGTCCTGCAAGAAGAAGAAAATTTTTAAATATGTTAATTAGCCAGGTAAAACCAAATTATATTTATAACTATAACAGATATATGAAAACATTAGAAGAGAAAAATAATTATCTAAAAAAAATAAATTATGAAAAATTTGATGAAAATTTAATGGACATTTATGATGAAAATTTATCTATTTATGGAGAAAAAATAAATAATTATAGAAATGAATTTATAGAAAAATTAAAAAATAAAATAAAAAAAATACATGAAAATATAACAGAAGGTAAAGAAGAAATAGAAATCAAATATATTTCGGATTGTTTTGAAAAAGAAAAATTTCTCAAAGAATTAAAAAAGAGCAGAGCTGAAGATATAAAAAAGGGATATACAAAAAAAGGAATTCACAGAGATGATATTATTTTTTATATAAATAATAAGCAAGTAGATGTATATGGATCTCAAGGTCAACAAAGAACAGCAATACTATCTTTAAAATTAGCAGAATTAGAGGTAATTTTTGATGAAATTGGAGAATATCCAGTTTTATTATTAGATGATTTTATGTCTGAACTAGATGATAAAAGAAAAATAGCATTTTTAGAAAGCATAAAAAATACACAAATAATAATAACATGCACAAATAATATAAAAATACAAAATTTAGAAATTAAAAGTTTTGAAGTAAAAAGAGGAAAAATAAATTAAACTTGATTTTTTTTAAAATAAAGATATAATAAATTAAACAAGATTATAGTAGGAGGATCTCATGGAAAAATATAATCATAAATATGGTGCAGAGCAAATACAAGTTTTGGAAGGACTTGAAGCAGTAAGAAAAAGACCAGGAATGTATATTGGAAGCGTTTCTGTAAGAGGACTACACCATCTAGTTTACGAAATAGTAGATAACTGTGTTGATGAAGCTTTAGCTGGATATTGCAGAAATATTCATGTTAAAATAGAACCAGGAAATATTATTTCAGTTGAAGATGATGGAAGAGGAATTCCAGTAGAAATACATAAAAAAACAGGTATATCTGCAGCAGAAACAGTATACACTGTATTACATGCAGGAGGAAAATTTGGAGGGGACAGTGGATATAAGGTTTCTGGTGGACTACATGGAGTTGGTGCATCAGTAGTAAATGCACTTTCTGAATGGACTGAAGTAACAATTCAAAGAGATGGTGGAATTTTTCAAATGTCCTTCGAAAGAGGAAAAACAGTTAATAGCCTAAAAAAAATCGGAGATTCAGATAAAACAGGAACAAAGGTTAGATTTTTAGCAGATAGCACAATTTTTGAAACATTAGAATATGAATATGAAGTATTAGAAAAAAGATTTAGAGAAATGGCATTTTTAACAAAAGGATTAAGAATAACACTTGAGGATTTAAGAGAAGAAACACCTAAAAAAGCAGATTTTTGTTTTGAAGGAGGACTAAAATCATTTGTTGAATTTTTAAATAAAAATAAAGAAAAACTTCATCCTCAACCAATATATATAGAAAAAAATAATGGAGAAGTTCCAGTAGAAATTGCAATACAATATACAACATCTTATACTGAAAATATTTATACTTTTGTTAACAACATTAACACAATAGAAGGAGGAACACACTTAGAAGGATTTAAAAGATCATTAACTAAGGTATTTAATGATTATGCAAGAAGCCATAACATTTTAAAAGAAAAAGAATCAAACTTGCAAGGTGAAGACATAAGAGAAGGAATAACAGCTGTTGTGTCTGTAAAAGTTAAAGAACCTCAGTTTGAAGGACAAACAAAAACAAAACTTGGAAATAGTGAAGTAACTGGTGTAGTACAATCAATGGTTAATGAGGCATTATCTACATTTTTAGAAGAAAACCCAAGTGTTGCAAAAGCAATATTAGAAAAATGTATTAGTGCATCAAGGGCAAGAGAAGCAGCAAGAAAAGCAAGAGAGTTAGTAAGAAAGAAAACCGCTTTAGAAGGAGCAACACTACCAGGAAAATTAGCAGATTGTTCTAGTAAAAATGCAGAAGAGTGTGAAATATATATAGTTGAGGGAGATTCAGCTGGAGGAAGTGCAAAACAAGGAAGAGATAGAAAATTTCAAGCAATTCTACCATTATGGGGAAAAATGTTGAATGTTGAAAAATCTAGGGCAGATAAAATTTATAATAACGATAAATTACAACCAGTAATATTAGCTGTTGGAGCAGGAATAGGAGCAGAATTCGATATATCAAAAATTAGATATGGAAAAGTAATAATAATGGCAGATGCTGATGTTGACGGAGCACATATTAGAACACTTTTATTAACATTCTTTTTTAGATATATGAGACCATTAATTGAAAATGGAAATGTATTTCTAGCTCAACCACCATTATACAAACTATCTAAAAAAGGAATGCAAGATGTTTATTGCTATACAGACGAGGATTTAAGCAAAGCATATAAAGAAATTGAAGAAAAAGGAGTAGCAAGGGATCAATTAGCGTTACAAAGATATAAAGGTTTAGGAGAAATGAACCCAGAACAATTATGGGATACAACAATGGACCCAGAAAAGAGAATTTTAGTTAAAGTAACAATGGAAGATGCAATGAAAGCAGATGAAATATTCTCTTTATTAATGGGAGATGAAGTTGAGCCAAGACGAAACTTTATAACAGAAAATGCAAAATATGTAAAAAATCTTGATATTTAATTAATAGCCCGAGACAGGATCTCGGGCTATTATCTATAAGGCTAATATTAATCGTAGTTAAAACCATTAAAGATAAATACTCACCTAATGTACATTGCTGCACAACTAAGCAATTTTCCACCTTTAATAATCAGTCACTCGAATATAAATACACCTCAGCCAACTATAGTCATCCCAGAGGGACTAGAAATAATAGACTAAAATATAAGTATACTCTTAACTTGAATATAATACATATAATTTAGCCATATACAACAGCATACAAACACATATTATACTCGTACTTCCGACTTATTATGATAAAAATACACCACCATAATAAATCTTGGTTCGAAAAATACAAAACCTTAATCTCATACTTTTCTTTGTTTAACTAGTATTAACCTTATACTAATATTATGCACAAACTAAAAAAATATATACAAAAAAAATAAAAAATTAAAAAAAATTTTTTGTCGAAAATTGAAATATTATTTTTGTTGACAAAAATGATATTTTATATATAATAAATTTATTATTAGATCAATATTTAATTTAATTCTTATTTTAATTAATTTTATCAAAAAAGTTTAATCAATTAATTTCCAAGGAGAAAAATGAAAAAAAATAATAGTATTCAAGAATGGTTGCCAATAGAGCAGTTTTTTTGTGATGGAATTATTAAAGTAAAAAATAATATATTTTTTATAATAATAAAAGTAAATCCAATTAATTATAATTTAAAAACAGAATTTGAAAAACAAGCAATATTAAACTCATATAAAATCTTTTTAAAAAATTGTAGTAGAGAAACACAAATTATAATTCAAAGCAATAAAGAAGATTTAAACAAAATAATTAAAAATGTAAATTTTCAAAAAGAAAAGGAAATGGGTTTAAATAATTTAAATATAGTAAACCTGATAGATAATTATATTAATTTTATTAATCAAAAAAATATAGAAAAAAAATCCACATTAAAAAAATTTTATTTATTAATAAAATCAGAGATAGAGGATGAAAAAAAAATTAATGAAATAAGAGAAGACTTAAATGAAAAATTCTTAAAAATAAAAGATTCATTAAGCAGATGTGGAAACTCTATTATAAAAATTCAAAAAATAGATGAAATTAAAAAAATATATAATTCATTTATTAATAGAAAAATTTTTTAAAAGGAATAAATATGAAGAAAATAATTAATAAAATAATAAAGAAAATAATTTTAAAAATAAAAAAAGAACCTAAAAATAAAATTGATATATATGAAGGGGCAATTAGTTTTAAAGATAAAATTTGCCCAAACTATTTAAATTTAGAAAATCCAAAATATTTAGAATTAGACGAAATGTATTATTCTGGATTAATTATATATAACTATAACAGAGAACAAGAAGATATTATATTAAAAAAATTGATAGACAGTAATATTAATATGAATATTTCAATTTTTTATGAGAAAGCAAATACACAAAAAGCAATAAAAGATTTAACATATCACATTGGAAATGTTGGTGCTCAAATAAAAGAAACATCAGAAAATAGACAAGACATTGAAATTGCAGCATTTACGTATAGTGATGCAAAATATTTGAGGAAAGAAATTCAAATAAATAATCAAGAATTATTTTATTTATATATTTATATAGATATATTTACTCAAAAAAAGGAAGAAATAAATTTTATTTTAAATAAAATAGAAAATATTTTGCAAAGTTCAGGTTTATATTCAAAAAAAGCATATTTTAGACAAGAACAAGTTTTTTTAGCGACAATGCCATTTCTAGAAAATAGCATAGAAATAAAAAATGCAGCAAAAAGAAATGTGCTTACATCTGGAATGTGTGCAACATATCCATTTATATCATCTGCTATATTTGATGATGAAGGAATATATATAGGAAATAATATATATAATAATTCACTTGTTTTTATTGATAGATATAATGATAAAAAATATAAAAACTCTAATATATGTATTTTTGGAACAAGTGGAGCTGGAAAATCTTTTTTTACAAAATTATTAATATTAAGAAGTAGACTAAATGGAATAGAACAATTTATTATAGATCCAGAAAGAGAATATACAAAACTTTGTACCAATTTAAATGGAACATTAATAAAAATAGGACCAAATTCTGAAACATATATAAATATTTTAGACATTAGAAAAGAAAGCTTAGAAGAACAAGGAAAAGGATATTTAGAAACAAAAATATTAAAATTAATTGGATTTTTTAATTTGATTTTTGGAGAAATAAATGAAGAGGAAAGAGGAATTTTAGAAGAAAAAATTATTAAATGTTATGAATTAAAAAATATAAATTTCGAAGATAAATCTTTATATAAAAAAGAAAAAAATAAATATATATTTAAAACTAGAAAAGATATGCCAATTCTAAGTGATTTATATAATGTTTTAAATAATGATAATAAAACAAAAATATTTGCAATAAAATTAAAACCATTTATAAAAGGTTCCTTAAAATTTTTTAATAATTATACAAATGTAGAATTAAATAATAGTTTAATTGTTGCAGATGTTTATGACTTAGGAGAAGAAAATTTAAAATATGGAATGTATATCTTTACAGAATTATTTTGGGATAAAATTAAAAATAATAGAAAGATAAAAAAAGCTATATATTTAGACGAAGTGTGGAGACTAATTGGAATAACATCAAATAAAATAGTTGCAAGTTTTATTTATAAGATTTTTAAAACAATTAGAAAATATGGAGGAAGTGCGGTTGCTATTACGCAAGATATTTCAGATATTTTTAGCCTGGAAAATGGAGTTTATGGAAAAAGTATATTAAATAATTCGGAAATTAAAACTTTTTTTTCATTAGAAGAGGATAACATAAAAATATTAAGTAAATTTTCTTCACTTTCAGAAAAAGAAAAAATCGAAATAAAAACTCTTAAAAGAGGTGAATGTTTAATGTTTGTTGGAGAAAATCATATTTTAGTAAATATAGAAAGTGATGAATTTGAAAGAAGAACAATTATATAAAGAAAAAAATATAAATACAATAACAGCTGTTAATAATACAAAAATATTAAATGAAATAAAAAAAATTAATAAAATAAAAATAATTAATTCAGACATTCAATATAAAGAAGGAATAATTGAAATATTAGAAAAAGACAAAAATGTTGATTTAATATTTTTAAATGAAAGTTTAATAGGAAATATTAGTTTAATTAATCTAATAAAAAAAATAAGAACAATAAATAATAAAATAAAAATAATTATTTTTATTTTAAATATTAATGAAAAAAATCAAAAAATAATAAATCAAAATAATATAACCTATATAAAAATAAAAAAAACAAATTCAAAAACAATTAATGAAAAAATTAAAATATTAAATAAAAAACAAAAAAATAAAACAATTAGAATATTTGGAAATAGAGGGAGTGGAAAAACATTTTTTTCAATTATAATTACTGAATTATTGATTAAAAAATTTGGTAAGAAAGTTTTAATAATAGATGGAGATGAATGGAGTAATTCAATAACAAAAATTTATTTACCAAATAAAGGAATTAAATCTTTTAATTTAATAAATAAAAATTTAAGTATAATAAACATTAAAGAATGTAAAGAAGAAAAAATAAATATAAATAATAAAATAAAAACTTTAAAAGAAAAGTATGATTATTTATTATTTGATTTTAATAAAGAAAATTTTTTCAAAAAAGCGAATATAGAAATATTTATAATAGAAAATAATTTATTAGAATTAAATAAAATAATAAATAAAATAAAAAATAAAAATAATATAAAAATAATATTAAACAAATATAATAAAAATGCATTAAGTAAAAATATTCTAGAAAAAACCTTAAATTTAAGAAGTAAAATTGAAAAAATTGATTTTATTTCAAATATAAATTTAATAATAGATAATAAAGTTAATATAAATTTTTTAAATAAAAAAGAAAAAAGAAAATTTATTAGTATTATAAAAAATGAAATATTACTATAAAAAATAAAGGAGGATGTAAAATATTTTAAAGAAAAGTATTTTACAAAATAATAATAATGCAAAATAAGTTAGAGAATAATAATGAAATTAGAACATTAACTAATGAATTAGTAACAGAGAAGAGTCAAAAGAATTTTTTAGAAACAACATTTGGAAAAATAATTAATACCGGCATAGATATTGGATTGAGGGCAATTTTTCCAAAATTAATTGACGACCAAATAATCAACATAAAAAATACTATGTTAACAAGTGGGCTTAAAGAAGGGATAAATGTTGCAATAAATTCAGCTATTGATTTAGGAAAAAGTGCACTAGGAATTGTTACTGGAAAATTTGATAATTTATCCCAAGTACAAACAGCAATTAAAAAAGGTGGAATAATAGATAATGTATCAGATGTTATTAATAATGTTGTAAACAATGCGGCCAAAAACAAACTAATGAAAAAGGGAACAGCAACATTAATAAAAAAAGGAAAGAATGCAATATTAAATACAATTGAAAGTAATATAGAAGATAAATTTTTGGGACAAGTTAATTCAATTGAAAAAACAACTAAATATATTTCCAACTGGAAAAACTGTTATTCAGCAAAAGACATGGAAGGTATGGAAAGAGAATATAAAAAAATAAAAACAGAAATAGAAGATATAATACCATTAGAAAGTACAATTAAAGAAGCAAAACAAATAGAAAACATACATAAATTAATAAAAAATAAAGGAATTAATTATAATTTATCAGAAGAAGAAAAACAATTAGCACAAATTTTGGTATAAAAAACTATAAAAATGAAACTGTATGAAATTAAGAAGGAAAAAAGAAGTTCTTATAAAATTTTAACTAATTAAATAATAAAAAAAAACCGCTTTAATGAAATAATGTTAGCGGCTTTTTTATTTAATTTTATCTTCCAATTTCGTCTGGATCATTTAAGATATTGCTTGGATCAAAGATAATTGAATTATTACCCAGAGTTTCAGCAGAACTTCCATCGGCTTTTGTATATTCTGTTCTTTCAGCAGTTTTAAAAAACAATGGATGTTTATCAATATCAATGCAACCTTGATAGTTACATGTAAAAGTTTGGTCTATATTTTTTTCACGATTCTGTTTATTTATCTGTTCTAAGACATCAATTGCCTCCTTAAATAAAATAATTTTTAAAATTATCTATAATTATTATACCTCATAAAAAAAAGTTTATGTCAAGTTTGTCGCAAATTAGAAGGTTTTTTGGCTTTTTTGTATTTTTTTTCTTGCATATTTTTGGAAGGTTTAGTATAATAAATCCGTAAGGAAACAAGCATTTTAAGTACTTTAAAATGCAAAGAAAAGAGGTTATTTTATAATGGACAGACCAGGAGAAACAATAATTGAAAGAGACATTGAAAAAGAAATGAAGACTGCATATATAGATTATGCTATGAGTGTTATAGTTTCACGTGCATTACCAGATGTTAGAGACGGATTAAAACCAGTACATAGAAGAATATTATATGCAATGCATGAAGATGGAATAACATCAGATAAGCCATACAGGAAATGTGCAAATACAGTAGGTTCAGTTTTAGGAAGATATCATCCACACGGCGATGCGGCTGTATATGATGCAATGGTTAGAATGGCACAAGACTTTTCTCTTAGATATATGCTAATTGATGGACATGGAAATTTTGGATCAATAGATGGTGATGGTGCTGCTGCAATGAGGTATACAGAAGCAAGAATGGCTAAAATATCAAACTACATGTTGGCTGATATTGAAAAAAATACCGTAAATTTTATGCCAAACTATGATGATAGACTACAAGAACCAACTGTTTTACCAGCTCAAATACCGGCACTTCTTATAAATGGTTCATCTGGAATAGCAGTTGGAATGGCAACTAATATTCCACCACATAACTTAACAGAGGTTATAGATGGAATAATAAAAATTATCGATGAAGATGATATTAGTGATGAAGATTTAATGAAAATTGTAAAGGGACCAGATTTCCCAACAGGAGCACTAATATTAGGAAGAGAAGGAATAAAACAAGCGTATACAACTGGAAAAGGAAAAATAACATTAAGAGCTGAAACAGAAATAGAAGAAATGTCTGGAAACAAACAACGTATTATAGTTTCATCTTTACCATACCAAGTTAATAAAGCAAAATTAATTCAAAATATTTCTGAACTAGCAAAAGAAAAGAAAATAGAAGGAATTTCAGAAATTAGAGATGAATCTGATAGAAAAGAGAAAGTTAGAATAGTAATTGAACTAAAAAGAGATGCAAATGCACAAGTTGTACTAAATTTACTATTTAAACATACTCAAATGCAAGATACATTTGGAATTATAATGCTTGCATTAGTAAATGGTGAACCTAGAATATTAACATTAAAACAATGTATGGAATATTATATTGAACATAGAAAAGAAGTTGTTTTAAGAAGAACAAAATTTGACCTAGATAAGGCAGAAGCAAGGGCACATATCTTAGAAGGATTAAAAATAGCTCTAGATAATATAGATGAAGTTATTGAAATAATAAAGAACTCATATGATGATGCAAAAGAAAGATTAATGCAAAGATTTGGACTATCTGAAATTCAGGCCCAATCAATTCTTGATATGAGATTAAAAACATTATCAGGCTTACAAAGAGAAAAAATTGAAAACGAATATGAAGAATTAATGAAGTTAATTGCATATTTAAAAGATGTTCTAGGAAGTGAAAAATTAGTTTTTGATATTATAAAAAAAGAACTAATTGAAGTAAAAGAAAAATTTGGAGACGAAAGAAAAACAAAAATAGTTGCAGCAGAAGGAGATTTTGAAATAGAAGACCTAATAAAAGAAGAACAAGCTGTTATTGCATTAACTCATTTTGGATATGTTAAGAGAATGCCAATAGACACATATAAGAGTCAAAGAAGAGGAGGAAAAGGAATAACAGGAATTGCAACAAGAGAAGAAGACTTTGTAAAGCAAATATTTACTGCTTCTACACATGATACAATTTTATTCTTTACTAATAAAGGAAAACTTTACAGATTAAGAGGATATGAAATACCTGAGGCTGGAAGGACAGCCAAAGGAACAGCCATAGTTAATTTATTACAATTAGATAGAGATGAAAAAATTTCAGCTGTTATACCGATTTCAAATTTTGCAGAAGGAAAATATCTTTTAATGGCTACGAAAACAGGAATGATAAAAAAGACAGCATTATTAGAATATAACTCAGCAAGAAAATCTGGACTTCAAGCAATAACTCTAAAAAATGGAGATGAGTTGATAGATGTAAGAATGACAGATGGAGAAGATAACGTTGTGCTAGTAACAAGAGAGGGATTATGTATTACATTTGCAGAAAAGGACGTAAGACCAATAGGAAGAACAGGACAAGGAGTTATAGGAATGAAGATAAATGATGGAGATGAAGTCATTGGAATGGAACCTATAATTTCAGGAAGCAAAGCTACTCTTCTTGCTATAACAGAAAATGGATTTGGAAAAAGAACAGAATTAGATGAATACAGAGTTCAAACAAGAGGTGGTAAAGGAGTTATTACATATAAAATTACACCTAAAACCGGAAAAATTGTTGGAATAAGAATAGCAACAGACGAAGAAGATGTTATGCTTATAACAAATACAGGAACAATAATTAGGTTGAAGGTTAAAGATATAAGTATTTTAGGAAGATCAACGCAAGGAGTTACATTAATGAGAACAAGTGATAATTGTAAAGTTGTAAGTATAGAAACAATTACACCAGATATTGAAGAATAGCAAAAAAGAACAAAATAAAAGAGAGGATTGACCTCTCTTTTATTTTATTAAAAAGTATTATTTTTTTAAACGTATATCATCACCAAAAAACTTGCAAATATTATAATATCCAGCGAGTCTTGAAAAAATTCTTTCATCATATGTCTTGAATAAATTATTTAAGCTTAAATTTGTTGAAATTATAGTTTTTGTTATATGATGATTTTGATTTAAAAGCCTAGTATTTAGAATATTAAATAACTCTGAAAATTTCATATTATTTAAACTTTCAGTTCCTAAATCATCTATTATTAACAAATCGACAGATAATAAATCGGAATAATTAAAATTATTATTTTTTCCAAATCTATAATCAAGTATAGAGTCAAGCATTACAGGGGAAGTTTGATATAATACTGTTTTACCGGATTTTAGTAATTCATTTGCAATGCAGTTTGTTAAAAATGTTTTTCCAAGTCCAGTATTGCCTGTAAAAAGTAAATTTTTTTCTTTGGGATTATTAAAGTTTTGTATAAAGTCTTCACAAATTTTTCTTATTTTTTTGATATTTTCTCTAGGAGAAATATTTGAATTATATTTTTTTTCATCTGCATTATTAGAGAAAACACTAAAATCAAACGTGTTAAAATTTTCTTTTTCCAAACTAGAAATGTTGGATCTATTATACTCGATATTTAATAATTTTTGTTTTAAACAACTACACATAATAGTGCTATTGTTAACTAGATATCCAGTATCATTACATAATTTACAAGAATAATCAGGAAGAAAAAAATCATCAGATATATTTAACTTTTTTAATAACAGTTGTTTTTCCTTCTTATATTTTTCTAAAATTAATTCTAATTCCTTTTGTTTTTTGGGATCTTTGTTTAAAAGAATATTTTTAGAGATTTCAATTGAAGTTCTATTTATTTTTTCAATAATAGAACTTACATCAGGATTATTTTCATAAAAATCATTTAATTTTTTTTCTAATAATAATTCTTTTTCTAAACGAGATTGTTCATATTCTTTTAACAATGCTTTTAAAGTAGAATTATTCAAATTAAAACCTCCATTTTAGTCTAATTGTTTGCATATAAATCATCAAAGTTTGTAATATTTCTTTGATCATAATTTTGATAATTAGTCTTTTTTTCTAATTCCTTAATTTGCTTAGATTTATTTTTAAATTCTAATAAATATTTTTTTACATCATCTGAGTTTAAAAGTTTTTTGTCATACCAATCTGAAATCATTTTATCTAAGTAATCAAAATTAGGATTAGATTTTGATGTTGTTTTTTTCAAGGCTATTTCTATTACATCAAGATTATATTTATATTCAGAGATCCATTTTTCTATGTAAGCTTCTTCGTATTGAGTTAGTTTTCTTGTTAGACCTAATTTCTTAGATATACTCTTTTTTATTTTATTAATTTTTTCCTGTTTTTCATAGTAGGAATCTAACTCAGAAAAAGTTTTTATATTGTTTAAGTGCCACGCATCTGCAACAGCTTTTACATAATTTCTGTGAAGAGCAGATTTTTCAAAACAATATCTGAATAATGCAATCATTACTTCTTCATCAAATTCATATTTCTTAAACCATAAATCTATATCACTATACCAAGAAGGTGACATAATTCCTTGAAAAAACATAGTATTAATAGATTCTATTGCTTTTGAACGAAGTTTTTCTTTTTCAGTTTTTGCAGTTGTTTTATCTGAAATTGAAAGTTTTGGTGAATATAGCTTATGTAGTTCAATTTCATTTAGATTATTTACAATATAACCAGAACCCTTTTTAGTAATAATTCCTTGTTGTTCCCAGAAAGAAAGAGCTTCCTGAATAACTGGAAGAGTAATTGCGATTTTCTTTGATAAATCATTTAATTTTATATCCTTATTATATTTTGAAAGAAATAATATATATAAATACACTTTTATAAAATCACCTGATGCCCCAGAAAAGTATTCGGTAAAAAATATATCAGGGATTTCGGTGCTAGAAAAAAGCAATGGCATGTCATTTTGTTCTAACTTCATTATAATTCACCCACTTAAATAACAATATGACTAAATTATAACATTTTTTAATAATGAATACAATGAAAACAAATTAAAATTTTTTAAATAAATATATTTTAGGTCTTTTAATATAAGATATTAAATATATAAAAACAAGAAAAATATTTTCATTATTTATACCAGTTAAGCTAAGTATTAATAAAGGAAGAGAAAAAGAAATACAAAAAAATATTTTTAAATTAATATTTTTAAATAATAAATTTGAAATACAAAAAATAAAAAGATAAAAAATAATATTTAATATTAGTGTTGAGTAATCCATAATACCCAAAAATTTATTATTAAAATTGTAGTTTTGAGGAAAAATAAATTTCAAAAAATCACCTACCTAAAATGTTTTTTTTATACTTGAAAAATTTAACCCAATATCTGTTCCAATTCCTCCTAGTAGTTCTCGAACGAAATGATTAGCCTTTGACAAAACAAGAATTGATCCAACTAGAATAAATTTTGAAGTGAGTTGTGAAGATGAAAAATTTAAAGAAAAAATAAAAGTTAAAACTATAGCAATAAAAACCTGCTCTAATAATAAAGAAAGAAAGGATTTTATCCATGACTTGAAAAAAATAGAAGTAGAGGTGTTAACTAAACAAATAAAAGCAAAGGGGGAAATTAAAATAAAAACTTTTATTAGAACGTATCTTACAGAATAAGTTATTGCAAGACTTAAAAGACCAAAAGATAAAAAGCTTTTTATTAAACCATCTAAAGAAAATATATCAATAGAAGTATTAGTAGAAATAATAACATTTAGATTTTCAATTAATTTCGAAAAACATATAGAAGATGAAAATAATCGTTCACCAATCTGTCGTATTGATGAAGAAATGAGAGATACAATATATATAATTTCTTTACAAATAAAAAAAGAAAAATTCATTAGTATTGAAAAAACAACTAGTTTAAATATAAATTGTACTGGGTGGTCTGAGTTTGTTATACCAAGATGAGAGAAAAAATATTTAATTGAAAAAAATAATAATATTCCAAAAATCAAAGAATTACAAATTAAGAGGATTCCAGAAGTATTAGAACCTAATATTTTATTAAGATATTTATCGTTTAATATATCTGTATCAATAAACACAAAATAATCTAATACAGAGTATAGATTATTATCAACAGAGGAAAAGATTTTTTCAAGCATAGTGTTAATTGAATTAATAATTAAATTTGTGGTCGAATTATTCAATACAAAATACTCCTTT
Organism: uncultured Clostridia bacterium; assembly: GCA_934130435.1. Classification (GTDB taxonomy): domain Bacteria; phylum Bacillota; class Clostridia; order TANB77; family CAG-508; genus HGM13634. The sequence goes on along the minus strand of CAKOYB010000001.1, from coordinate 21,691 downwards.
TAGAACTATTTTAAAAGGGCTTGGATAGCAGAAAGAATTAAATTTGTTAATAAAATAAAAGCATATGAAAAAATTGAGCCTCGAATTATTTTTTTTCCAGTTCTGATTTTTTCTTCATCTCCAAAGCTTAATTTTTTCATAAAAACGCCAGTACATATAGCAACAGCTGCTGCAGGAGTAGAAAGCTTTAAAAACCAACTTTCTATCTTTTCAAAAGCTTTAAATAATTTGGAAACTAAATCGGGATAATATGCAGCATTACAAAAAGGCGAGAATAAAAATAAAAACAAAATAGAAAATAAAAAAATAAAATTTAATTTATTTTTCATTGTAACCTCCATTTGAATTAAGATTTTTTTTAAAATAAGGAATTAAAGAAATTTTTTGAGGAGGGCAGATATAAGAACCATTTGAAATAAAACCGAGACATGAGAATGTCTCTAAATTTTGAGTAAAAAAATTAGTATCATAAATGTAGTCAAAGTTATAATAACTATTTATGCTCTCTGAAATATTTGAATCTACAGAAGTAAACGATTTCGCAATAAAACTATAATTTGTTTCTTTTGAGTTTTCAGAAATTGTTTTAGAATATTTAAGTTTATCTGTTTTTCCAATTTGTTTTTGAGCCTCTTCAATTGTAAAAAGATCATCTGTTCTAAACCATAATTTATTTACAAGATTTTGAATAATAGTTTGAACAGCATATTTGTTATTTAGAGTATTAAGAAGTGAAGTATAGCTTTGAGTAGAAACAATGTTAATACATTTTGCTTCTCTACTTTGAGAAAAAAAATCTGCATCAGTTTCTGTAACATACTCTTGATACTCATCGCTTATAAAAGCTGTAGTTCGTTTAGCTGAGCCATAAGATAGTTGAGACAAGATTTCTGACTGAAAATCGAGTTTTAAATATGCAGCTATTATTTTTGACAAATTTTTATATTCTGAGATATTCATATTTAAAACTACAATTTTGCCTTTTTTTATTAAGTCAGAGAATCCATGAAAATTTATTTTTTCTTTTGATGGGCAAAAAATATTTTTTATTTCAAAATCAGAAACAAAACAACTAGTAATTAGAGTGATTTCTGATTTTAATATAGATAATGTTCGGGGATCTAATTGAGAAAATTCCTTTTCAAAAAAATTTAAGGAAGATAATAGACTAAAACAGTCTTTTTCTGAAAAAGCTCCAGATATAAAAAGTTCTCTTAGCTGTTTAACTTTATCAGAATAATAATTAGGTATTGTAATTAAATTATGAATTTCTAAAAAAGTTACATAGTTATTATTATAAAGTCTACATAGTTTAATGCACTCAGCAAGGACCTGCTCTGCTTTATCTAACCAATATGATTCAGAATTGTTTTTTGAAAATAAACAAAGAATTGTTTTTAATCTATTAGCTAAAACTGATGCTTTCAAATATGGTTTATCCAGAGGATTATAAAAAGTAGAATTATTTAAATCAATAATAATTAAATCATTAATTCTGTTGTAATCATAACAATATTTTTTTACTTGTTTAAAGTAGTTTCCCTTTACATCCAATATAAGAATTCCAATTTTTTCAGTCGAAGAATTACATTTATATGAAATTAATTGCTGGGTGAAAGGATAAAGAGCAGAGCTGGTCTTGCCAGTTCCTATTGTTCCAGTAACAAGAATATTTTGATATAATCCAGAAGAGGGAATATATATAGGTTCATTTAAAGTGTTATTTCCAAGATACAATGATAAATCTGATAAATTAGATGGAGAATAATTGTTATAACTTGTTTGAGAAGACTTATTAAAAATATTTGAATATAAAACATTTGAAATAATTAAGTTAGAGAAAAAAGCCGTGATAATAAAGAATTTCTTAAAAATAAACCATTCATTAGGGTATTCTTTACAAATATTAAATGGATGAATAGCAAAGAAAATAATTATACTATCAGACAAAAAAATTGAATAAAAAAAATAAAGATATAAGAAAAAGATTAAAAACATAAAAAGACAAACAAAAATAAGCCTTCTCTTAAAAGTACTAACAAACATAGACTACTCCTAAAATAAAGAATTTTTCTTAATATTTAATTTTGAACCTTGCAAATTGTGGAAAATTTTTATATCAAAAAATAAATAAATTGAATAAAAACAAATAGAAACATTTAAAATAAAAAAGATAAAAAATAAAACTAATAATACATCAATACACATCACCACCTTTTACATTTTTTACCATAATACAATAAATTTTTTATATTGTCTATACTTTTTTAAAAAAATATGATAAAATAATTAAAAAATTAGAAAGGAGAAAATATATTTTTAATATATTTGAAAGATAAAATGAAAATTGATAAAAATATGACAATAGGGGAATTATTAGAAAATAGCCCAGAAAAAGCAGAAATATTATTAGAAGCAGGAATGCACTGCTTAGGATGTCCTGCTTCACAAGCAGAAACTATAGAAGAAGCATGTATGGTACATGGAATAGATGTCAATGAAATAATTGAAAAATTAAATAAATAATTTTAAAAATTTTAACAAAACAATTGACATGAGAGAAAAAATATAGTATGATATATAGGCAGTCGCACTTAAGACTGCTTATATTATTAATTATTGGTGACATGGGCCATTAGCTCAGGTGGTAGAGCACTTGACTTTTAATCAAGTTGTCCGCAGTTCGAGTCTGCGATGGCTCACCAATGAGGCCCCTTGGTCAAGCGGTTAAGACATCGCCCTTTCACGGCGGAGACATGGGTTCGATTCCCGTAGGGGTCACCAATTTCATATTGCCACTTTAGCTCAGCTGGTAGAGCAACTGACTTGTAATCAGTAGGTCGTCCGTTCGATTCGGACAAGTGGCTCCAAAAGATCAAGAGTTTTGAGAAATCTTAATTCTTGATTTTTTTATATACTAGAAAATTTCTCGTTTCCTATTATATAAAAAATGCTATAATTGCTAGTGCCTTTAAGGTTTCCTTATTGTATTCGGAAACTCAAATCGGCGAAAACAAAGGGAGATTTAAATTGCTTTATTCATTTTAAAGAATGAGCATAATTGGAAAAAAATAAAAAATATTAAGCAAATTCATAAAGGAGGACACATGAAAACAATAATTGTTACAGGTGGCTCAAGAGGAATTGGAGCTGCGATAGTAAGAACATTAGCTAAGGAAAACTATAATGTTGTTTTAAATTATAATAAGTCACAAGAAGCAGCAGAAGAAATTAAAAAAGAACTAGCAGAGGATAATATTCATATAGAGACTTTTAAAGCTGATGTTTCTAAAAAGGACGAAGTAAAAAAATTAGTTAAATTTACTTTGGATAAGTTTAAAAACATAGATATATTAATAAATAATGCTGGAATAGATCAAATAAAACCTTTTATGGATATAACAGAAGAAGACTGGAATACAATGATGAATGTAAACTTAAACTCAGTTTTTTATTGTACACAGGAAGTATTAGAAAATATGATACATAATAAAAAAGGATGTATTATTAATATTTCTTCAATTTGGGGAATTATGGGTGCATCATGCGAGGTACATTATAGTGCTTCAAAAGCAGCTGTAGACGGAATGACCAAAGCACTGGCAAAAGAATTAGGACCATCAAATATAAGAGTTAATTCAATTGCACCAGGGTTAATAAATACAGATATGAATAAAGATTTAACTAAAGAGGATCTAGAAGAGATAAAAAAGGAAATTCCATTAGGAAGAATAGCTGAGCCAGAGGAAATTGTAAAAAGCATAAGATGGCTAATAGATGATGAATATATATCAGGGCAAATAATTTCCGTTAATGGAGGTTGGAATATATAAAGAAAAAGAATGTCAAATTCAATTGACATTCTTTTTCTTTAACAAAAATACGAGAAATTACTTTTTATTTTATTATTCTTCTGTTATTTTTCTTTTATAATTTCCTGATATTAATTTTGGAACATAAACTAATATTTTATATATAGCTAATCTTATTTTTTTACTCCAAATATATGATTTTCTTAATGGTCTTCGAGTATCAACAGAGTTTTCTTCACATAATGTTAAAGCAGTCTCTACAGGTGAAATATCAAATATGTAATTAGCATTCTGATTATTATCCCAATTTCCATTATCATCTCTGAAGCAAAGATTTAATGTAGAATAAGGAAGCAGAATTAATTCTGCTTGGAAACCTAGATCGGTTTTTTCCATTTGAATTTCATTTATTTCTTTCCATTCGTTATCATATCCATAATGTAGATAAACATTAGAAGAATGTTCATTATATAAACAACCAGTGTATGAAATTTTAACACTAGAACCTTGAATTAATTTATCTGTATTAAAAAATATATTTTTTAATAATTCCATTTTTTTCTCCTCAAATTTTCATCTTTAGTATAAATATTATATTATTATAAATTTTTAAAATCAAGTATTTTTGATAAAAAATAATTTTATTTTTCAAGAATCTTTCCAATAATATAGAATATGTCATTATCTGACACTTTAATATCTTCAAAATCTTTATTAGAAGCTTTTAATGTGATTTTTCCGTTTCTAACAAAGAATTTTCTTATTAATATTTTATTATTATAGCAAAAAACACCAAAATCCTTATTAGAAAGCGGGGAATTAAATTCCACATATACATAAGAATTTTTTGGAAAAACAGATGTCATTGAATCATCTTTGACTTTTAATGCAATTGCAGAACTTGGAACATTAGGAGGACAATCAATAAAACCACCAATGTTGTCTACAGCTATCATTTTATTATAAGATATATGTTTTATGACATTATAAGACTCTTGTTCTTCATTTACAGTTTTATCATATGTATACATTAATTGCTGATAAGGAATATTCAAAGCCTTACAAATGTTTTTTAAAGCTTTATGACTTGGATTTCTTTCACCTTTTTCAATGTGAGTTAAATGACCAATATTAATCTCTGTAAGTCTAGCAAGTTCAGTTTTTGTCATTCCTTTTTCTTTTCTAGCTTTTGATATCATGTCACCAATCATAATAATACCTCTTTTTCTATAAATATACATTATTATATAAAATAATATAAATTTTGTCTAGTAGTATAATAAAAAATAATTTTTTATTAAAATAACACAAAAGTATTGACTTGTCAATTTGTAATATGATAACATTTTGACAAATAAATTGGCACAAGAGGTGAAAAATGTATAAAAATAAGATAAGAGAATATAGGGAAAAAAGAGGATTGAAATTACAAGAACTTGCTGACAAAGCAGGAATATCAGCAGGGTATTTATCACATTTAGAAAGAGGAGAAAGAGACAATCCATCAACAGAAGTAATGGAAAGTATTTCTATTGCACTAGATATATCAATTCCTAAAATTTTTTTTAATGAATAATTGTTATAAAGAAGAAAAAATAGAATAAAATTAAAAAACAATTAAAGAGTTATTATCCTAATTAAGAATTTATTTAAATAAAATTATATTGTAAAGTTTTGTCTTTTATGATAATATTTTGTTATTGCATAATAATGTTTTTATATAGAATAATTTTGTTTCTGGAGGGCAAATATGGAAGAAGAAAATAAAAAAGATAAAACAGTGGAACAAACAACAGAAAGCAATGAAAAGTTAGAAGAAAACTCTAAATTAGAAATGGAAAATGATATCGAAGAAAATACAAACAACCAAGAAACCAATATAAATACAGAGACATCAGAGGCAGAAGAAAATCAAACGGAAAAAGATCTTAAAAAAATTAACGTAAAAAAGAGAGTATTAATTATTTTAATTGTTACATTATTTTTAATGGTAATTTCGACAGTATTTGCAATACTAAACTTAAACAATGAAAAGATAATTAATGGTATAAATATTGAAGGAATAGATGTATCAAACTTAACCAGAGAAGAAGCATATAATAAAATAAACAATAGAGTAGAGAGTATAAAAAAAGAAGAAATACAAATAAAATATAATGATTATATAAAAAATATTACACCTGAACAAATAGAACTAGATATTAATATAAAGAAAGCAGTTGATGATGCTTATAAAATTGGAAGAAGAAACAATATAATAATTGATAACTATCAAATTTTATTATCAAGTATAATTAAGAAGAATTTGAAAATTACTATTAATTATAATAACGATATTTTAAATGGTATCTTAAAAACAATAGAAGAAGAAATACCAGGAAAAATTGAAAATTATTCATATGAAATAGATAAAGATAAACTAATAATAACAAACGGAAAAGAAGGATTAATAGTAAAAGAAGACCTATTAGAGAAAAACATACTAAAAAAGATAAAAAAATTATTAAATGAGAAAGATAAAGACAATATTGTTAATATAGAAGTTGATAATCAAAAACCAGAGAAAATAAATCTAGAAAAAATACATAATGAAATATATAAAGAGCCAGAAGATGCTTATATTTCTGAAGATCCATTTGAAATACATGTTGAACAAAATGGTTTGGATTTTGATATAGATATGGAAGAAGCGAAAAAAATAATAGAAGAAGAAAAAACAGAGTATGAAATTCCACTAAAAATAACAAAACCAAATAAAACAGTTTCAGATTTAGGAGAAAAGGTATTTAAGGAATATTTATCTAAATTTACTACTGTTTTCGATGCAGGAAATACAAATAGAGCAAGTAATATAGCACTTGCAGCCAAAACATTAAATGGAACAATTTTAAAGCCTGGGGAAGTTTTTTCTTACAACAAAGTAATAGGAAACACAACTAAAGAAAAAGGATATAAACTTGGCGGAGCATATGTTAATGGGCAGGTTGTTCAAGCATATGGTGGAGGAATATGTCAAGTATCTACAACGCTATATAATGCAGTTTTATATGCAAATCTAGAAATAGTTCAAAGGTATAACCATACATATGCAGTAAGCTATGTTCCTGCTGGTAGAGATGCAACAGTTTCATATGGTGGAAAAGACTTTAAATTTAAAAATAGTAGAAAATATCCAATTAAAATAGAAGGCGTTGCAAAAAATGGTACAGTTAGTATCTCGATAAAGGGAATAAAAGAAGAAAATGAGAATGAAATTCAACTAGAAAGCAAAGTGCTTAGCAGAACACCATGCAACACTATATATCAAAACACAAATACTTTAGATGAAGGAAAACAAAAAATAATACAAAAAGGTTATAATGGGTACAAAAGCATAACTTATAAAATAACTAAACAAAATGGAAAAATAATAAATAAAGAGACATTATCATCTGATACATATCTTCCAATGAATAAAATAGTAATGGTTGGAACTAAAAAGAAAACTGTAAATAAGCAAGAAGATAAAAATAATCAAGGAGAAAATGGACAAACAAAAACAGATATAACACAAACAAATACACAAGATAATTTAGAACCATAATGATAAAAAAGTTCTAAAAAAATAATTTACTTAATATTATTAAGTAAATTATTTTTTTAGGAGGAATATTTAATGAAATTTAAGAAAGCCAGAACATTAATTATACTTGGAATAATATTAATTTTACTTATATTAGCTACTGTATATATAGTTTTAAATAATAAAAATAAAAAAGAAGAGATAAATGAATATATTCCACAAGAAGAAATATCGGAAAGCCAAATTAGAAAAACTATAATTTCACTATACTTTAAGAACAATGAAACAAATTCTGTAATTCCGGAATCAAGATGTATTGATGTAAAGGAACTATATAATGAGCCATATAAATACCTTATAGAGCAACTGATAAAGGGGCCAGAGAGTGAAAAATTAAGTTGTGTTATACCAGAAGGAACAAAAGTTAATAGCTGTACAATAAAAGAAAACACAGTATATGTGGATTTATCAAAAGAATTTATAGAAAACGCTAAAGAAGGAATAGATGAAGAAAGTATGATAGTATATTCAATTGTAAATACTTTAACAGAATTGAATGAGGTATCGGAAGTAAAAATATTAATAGAAGGAGAAGAAAATAAGTCATTTAAGGATAACAAAATAAGTTTTAAAGAAAACTTTAAAAGAAATGATTAAAATAACGAGTTTCTCGTTATTTTAATATTTTAAAAAGCATAATTCCTTTCCATGCTTTTTTCCAATTTCCTAAAAAATTTTCTACCTCATTTAAAGAACATAATGTATTTTCTTTATATTTTTTAAATTTATTTTTTTTATTTTTACCTCTAAATTCATTTAGGTCTTTAACATTATATTTCTGAACCATACAATCCTCCAGTTAAAAGCAAAGAATAAAAAGTGAAAAGCTAGAATCTTTGCAATTTATTTAAATTTATTATATAATATGAATAATTTTTAATAAAAGTTAGGAAAAAAATGAAAATAAAATTAGAAAAAAATGAGAGAATAGATGATTTGCAATTAAATGGATTAAAAATAATCCAAAACACAAATGGATTTTGCTTTGGTATTGATAGTATTTTATTAGCTGATTTTGCAAAGGAAATACCAGCAAATTCAAAAGTATTAGACTTAGGAACAGGTACAGGGATTATTGCAACGCTTTTGTGTGAAAAGACAAAATTAAAGAAAATATATGGAATAGATATTCAAAAAGAAGTGTGCGAAATGGCTCAAAAAAGTGCAAAACTTAATAAGTTAGAAGAAAAATTTGAAATTATTAATAAAAATGTAAAAGAATTAGAAGAAATATTTGAGAAAAATTCTATTGATGCAATAGTTTGCAATCCACCATATAAAAAAGATAATTCTGGAATAAAAAATGAAACTTCACTAAAGCTTATTTCAAGGCACGAAATAACTGCAAATTTAGAAGATTTCGTAAAAATAGCAGCAAACTTATTGAAAAATAATTGTAGTTTATATATGGTTCATAGACCAGAAAGATTAGTAGATTTAGTATGTATTCTAAGAAAATATAATTTGGAGCCAAAAAGATTAAGAATGGTACAATCATATTATAATAGCAATCCAAAGTTCTTCTTAATTAAGGCTACTAAAAATGCAAAATCATTTATAAATATTGAAAAGCCATTAATTATATATAATAAAGTAAATGAATATACAGATGAAATTTTACAGATTTATGGAAAGGAAGGTAAGTAATGCCAGGAAAACTATATTTAGTTGCTACACCAATCGGTAATTTAGAAGATATAACACTAAGGGCAATAAGAATATTAAAAGAAGTAGACTATATTGCAGCAGAAGACACAAGGCAATCACTAAAACTGTTAAATCATTTAGAAATATCTAAACCATTAATAAGCTATCACAGGCATAATGAAGAAATAAAAACAAACATATTAATAGACAAGTTGATGGAAAATAAAAATATAGCATTAATAACAGATGCAGGAACGCCTATTATTTCAGATCCGGGAGATGTGATAGTACGCGAATGTATAAAAAATCAAATACCAGTAATACCAATTCCAGGAGCATGTGCATTAATTACAGCATTAATAGCATCGGGAATAGATGCTAAGGAATTTTTGTTTATAGGCTTTTTACCATTAAATAAAAAAAATAGAATAGAAAAACTTAATGAGATTAAAAAAAGTAAAAATACAATTATATTATATGAGGCTCCCCATAAATTAAAAAATACTATAAATGAACTAAGCCAATGTATAGGTGAAAGAGATATTGTATTAGCAAAGGAGCTAACCAAAATTCATGAAGATTATATTAGAGGTACTGCAAAAGAACTTTTAAAATTATTAGAAAATCCTAAAGGAGAGTATGTAATTATAATTGAAGGCAATAAAGAAGAAAACGATGACTTTAAAAATTTAAGTGCCGAAGAGCTATATAATATATATAAAGAACAGGGCCTAGAGAAAAAGGAAATAATAAAAAAAATATCAAAAGAATTAAATAAAAATAAAAATGAAATTTATATGAAATTTATAAAACGACCTTAAGATTATTAAGGTCGTTTAAATATTTATAATTCTTGGCGGATCTTTTCAGCACACTTTTTACAAATTAATTTGTCGTTATAAGATATTAAGTTTTTAGAATTACCACAAAAAATACAATTTGGTTCATATTTTTTTAAAACAATCGTATTTTCTTGGACATATATTTCTATAGGGTCTTTTACCTGAATATCAAATTTATTTCTTAATTCGATAGGGATTACCACTCTACCCAATTCATCCACTCTTCTTACAATTCCTGTTGATTTCATATTTTTTACCTCCTAATAAACCAATTTATGACAATACAAAATTCGACAAAATTTTATAAAAGTATAATACCATATATTGTAAACTAAGTCAATAAAAAACACAATAAAAAATACAATAAAAATGTTCTGTATAAAAATGAATAGAATATATTATTACAAGTAAAAAAATAACAAAAGTAGGGATTTTATTGTTAAATATAATTTGGCCAATATTTATAATTATTTCATTTGTTTATGCAATCTTTTCTGGAAATATAGAAAGATTAAATTCTTCTATATTTGAATCTGCAGAGGAAACAGTTAGTTTGTGTATAACATTCTTAGGGACAATTTGCTTGTGGAATGGAATAATGAACATTGCAGTAAATACAAGTTTAATAAAAAAATTAACTAAATTTTTAAACCCAATGATAAATTTTATATTTCCAGAGATGAAAAATAATAAAAAAATAAAACAAGAAATATCTATGAATGTTGTCGCAAATATATTAGGATTAGGAAATGCATCAACACCATTAGGACTAAAAGCAATGGAGAGTATGCAAAAAGAAAATAAAGACAAGAAAAAACTTAATGATTCAATGGCGATGTTTATATTAATAAATACTGCTTCATTACAGATTATTCCGACTACTGTGATTGCAATAAGAAGTTCTTTGGGTTCGAGAAATCCAACTCAAATAATTATGGGTGTCTGGGTATCTACAATAGTAGCATTTATAACAGCAGTTATTTCTGGAAAGATATTAATGAAAAGGATGTAAGAATAAAATGAAGATCATTAACTACTTATCTAATATTGCAATTCCAATTACAATATTATTTATTGTTATATATGGAACAGTAGAAAAGAATAAAGTGTATGATTCATTCTTAGAAGGAGCTAAAAGTGGTATGAAAATAGTTGTGAATATTTTTCCAACATTACTGGGATTATTTTTGGCTATAAAAGTTCTAAGGGAATCAGGGATAATTGATGCAATAATACAAGCTTTAATGCCTATATTAAGTTTCTTAAAAATTCCATCAGAAATTATTCCTTTAGCTATGCTTAGACCAATATCAGGCAGTGCTTCAACAGCGGTTGCAACAGATATAATGAAGAATTATGGTGTAGACTCAATAATTGGATTGATGGCTGCGACAATTATGGGAGCTACAGAAACTACAATATATACAATTGCACTTTATACAAGCGCAGTGGGAATTAAAAAGACAAGATTTGTACTAATAGCTGCATTACTTGCAGATTTGGCTGGAATGATAACAGCTGTCGTATTTTGGAAATTTATGTCGTAAAGTTTTTCTTGACAATACAGAGTAAAAATTGTATTATTAAAACATAATTTAATTCAAAGAAATTGGTTTAAAATGATTTTTTTCAAAATAATTTTATTTATTTCTATTTTTATTATAATTAGAAAAATTATAATAAAAAAACAATCACAAAAATTAAAAAGATTTTTAAATATATAATTAGAACAAGCGCAATAACGTTTATTAAAAATGTCTTTAAACTTGCAGAAATTAATGTTTGTTTTAGGAACAATTACTAATATTTCCAAAAGCTCCCTTTATTTTATTAATTTCTGCAAACCCCTAATAAATAGAAAAGTAAAACTTTTCGAAATACTACTAGTATGCCCAAAGCTAGTAGTATTTTTATTATAAAAAAGCATTAATAATTTAAAATAATAATGTTTATAAAAAAAGAAATCACAGTTTTACCATGATTTCTTTTTGGTGAGCCAGGAGGGGTTCGAACCCCCGACCCCAGGCTTAGAAGGCCTGTGCTCTATCCAACTGAGCTACTGACCCAAATGCTAAATGCATATACTATATTAACACTATATCAGAATAAAGTCAATATTTAGAATAAAAAAATAATGAAAAATAATAAATAAAAATTTAACTTATTAAAAAATAATTCATGTATTTAAATTATTTTATTGATTTTTAATATAAAATATATTATTATATGTATATAAATAGAGCTAATACGTGCCTATAGCTCAGCAGGATAGAGCAGTCGCCTCCTAAGCGACCGATGGGGGTTCGAGTCCCTCTGGGCACACCAGTAAAGCCATAGTAATAAAAACTATGCTTTTTTAATATTAAGAATATTAGCTCAATTGGGAGCGAATATGAATAAAGAGTATTATATGCAAGAGGCATTAAAAGAAGCTAAAAAAGCATGTTGCAAAATGGAAGTTCCAGTGGGGGCTGTAGTTGTGTTGGATGGAAAAATAATAGGGAGAGGACATAATAGAAAAGAAAAAAGAAAATGTGCATTAGACCATGCTGAAATAATAGCCATAAAAAAAGCAAGTAAAAGGATTAAAAATTGGAGATTAAACAATTGTGAATTATATGTAACACTAGAACCGTGTCCAATGTGTACAGGGGCAATTATAAGTTCTAGAATAAAAAAAGTATATATTGGAGCAAACGACTTTAGAATGGGAGCTTGTGGCTCAAAAATAGATTTATTAAGTATTAAGCTTGATACAAAAATAGAAAAAGAAGAAGGGATTCTAAAGGAACAATGTGAAGAAATATTAATGCAATTTTTTAAAAAATTAAGAGAAAAAAATAAAGCATAAAATATAATAAATAAGTTTGTTGTAAATAGGAGGACTTATGACAAATCGAATAAAAAAATTAATAAAAAATATTTCTTATTTTTTCATTATAATTTTAGTAATTGTGATTATTTTTCTTTTAATACTAAAATATAATGTTGAAGGCGAAAGAAATATGCCATTTGAATTATCAGAAATTATTGCAGTGAGTACTGCAGAAGGATACCAGGAAAAACAGGACGAAGAAAATAACTGGAATGTTGAAGTATATCAAAATAATGATATATACTTAAATATACAAAGAAATAGAAACAATAAACAGGAAGAGTATATAAAAAGTATAAAAGTTGAAAATATTGAAATACCTGAAGAGCCAGAAGTAGGAAAAATTTTTTTCTATAGACCAGCTAAAAATGATAATAGCAATAATATATATTTATATAATACGGAATATGAAATAAACAATAATATAATTTACAAAGGAGATATAGAATCAGATTTAGAAACTTTAAAAATATCAAATCAGGGTGGAACTATAGCTTTTAGAGTAACAAATAAAACGGGTAAAAACTATATCTCAAATGACAAAGAATTAACTCATGATGGTAAGTTACTAAATAATATAAATATAAATGTAGAACAAATAAAAACAAAAATATCATTTGATTTGGTGATAACATTATCATCAGATGTGTCATATAGAGCAAATATAGAACTAGATCTTCCAATTGGAGATATAGCTAAAGAAGGGGTATCAAATATAAATAAAACAAATATGAAAGACATAATTTTTAAAAGAGAATAAATAAGGTGAGCTTATATTAAATAGCTCACCTTATTTAATTTTAAGTAGTTTTCCATGTTCTAATAAAATATTATTAATGCAATTTGTATATTTTTCATATGTACAATATTCATTTAAAATACTAATTAAATTTTTTTCTGGTTTTTTATTAAAAATATAAAAAAAAGAGTTTAGATAACTGTATATAGTACAGAATTTATCAAAATTATAGTCCTTTATAAAATTATAAAGTATATAAAAATCTTCAAATGAGTCTGAACGATAAATGGTTGGAGAATTAGGAGAAGTATCTGAAGCAGAGCTAGAAAGTAGCTTAGTTATAGTAACCAAAAATAAGCTTTCGTTCAAATTTATTGATTCTACAATAAATTTGTCATCTTCTATTGTAAAGTCATATTTTTCTTTTGCTAAATCTAATATATCAAAAAAAAGATTCTGTGTTTCAGAAGAATTGCTTAAAAAAGAATGTACATCAAGATTATTTTCCTTTAAATCTTCAATACTTAGAAGAATTTCTAGCTTATCGTTATTAATTTTTTCTATTTGCATAATAGCCCCCTAAAATAATTATACTATGATTATAGAATTAAAGAAACAAACAATTTTTGGTAATTTATATATAATATAAATTAATCTCATAAAATGTTACAATTATAAATTAGGTTATTTTAAGTAATTTGCTATAGCATTATTAGATTTTTTAAAGTAAATGTATTGAAAAAAAGCAGTTTTAAATATATAATACAATAGTGATAAATTAGATGAAATTAGAAATACATAAAATAGGAGGAAAAAATGGCTACAAAAGAGAAAAATATATGGATATTACTTTTATTTATATTCTCAGGATTAGTAATAGGGGGACTTTTAGGGACAATTGCCTCTTCAGTAGATTTCTTATGGTGGCTTGGATATGGTGAGTCTTTTGGACTTACTTCACCAGTAGAATTAAATTTGAATATAATAAATATCACATTTGCTATATCATTTAAAATTAACATAGCAAGTATAATCGGTATGGCAATAGCAATATTTATATATAGAAAAATATAAAGGGAGCTTCGAAAGGAGCTAAAAGTGCCAATTAAAATAAAGGAATTGCCAGATTCGGAACGACCATATGAGAAACTTGAAATGTATGGGGCAGAAAAATTAACAAATTCAGAATTATTGGCAATAATAATAAAAACAGGAACAAAAAACGAAACATCAGTTGGACTAGCACAAAAAATATTAAAAATAAAAGATAATGATTTAAAAGACGATTTAACATTTTTACAAGATATTTCTATAAAAGAGTATATGAGCATAAAAGGTATTGGAAAAGTAAAAGCTATTCAATTACAAGCTGTTTGCGAGTTAGCAAAAAGAATAAATAAACCAATCTCAAATATAAAAATAAAAATTAATAATTCAAAAGATGCAGCTGATTTACTAATGAATGAATTAATGTACGAAAAACGAGAAAAGGCAAAAGTAATTATGTTGAACTCCAAAAATGTAGTATTGAAAATAGAAGATATTTCATATGGAGGAACAAATTTTGCTATGATAGACCCAAAAGAAGTATTATATGGAGCTATAAAGATACAAGCTCCAAAAATAATTTTAGTACATAATCATCCAAGTGGAGATACAACTCCAAGTAAATCGGATTATAGTATAACAGATAGAATATATGAAGGAGCTAATATTCTTGGAATAGAGCTACTAGACCATATTATCATAGGAAAGAATAGTTTTGAGAGTTTATTAACTAAGTAAAATAAACAATTTTGGGAGGATATATGAAGAAGAAAGGGTTAAATCTAAATTTTAAATCTTTTTATTTGTCTTATTGCGATATGGCAATAGACTTAGGAACATCAAATATATTAGTTTTGATAAAAGAAAAAGGAATAGTATTAGATGAACCATCTGTTGTGGCAATAGATAAAAAAAGAAAAGAAGTAATAGCAAGGGGTGAAGAAGCAAGAGAGATGCTTGGAAGAACACCGCAGAGAATAAAAGCAGTAAAGCCATTAAAGGATGGAGTTATAGCAGATTTTAAAGCTACACAAGCATTATTAAAAAATATAATAGGAAAATTATGCAAAAAATATAATATTAAAAAGCTAAGAGTAGTTGTTGGAGTTCCATCTGGAATTACAGAAGTTGAAAGAAGAGCAGTAGAAGAAACAATTGTACAAACAGGTGCGAAAGAAGTATATCTAATTGAGGAACCAATTGCTGCGGCAATTGGAGCAAATATGGAGATTTCAGAACCATCAGGAAATATTGTGGTAGACATTGGAGGAGGAACAACAGAAGTTGCTGTTATTTCGCTAGGAGGAATTGTTGTTAGCAATTCAATAAGAATTGCAGGAGATGAATTAGATGAAGACATTTTGAACTATGTAAAAAAAGAGTTTAATCTGCTAATAGGAACAACGACAGCAGAGAACATAAAAATAAGGATTGGATGTGCAAAGCCCCCAGTTACAAACGAAACAATTGAAATTAGAGGTTTAGATTTAAATACAGGTTTACCAAGAGTTCAGGAAATATCTTCTTATCAAGTTTTGGAGGCAATTTCAGATTCAATAAATGAAATTGTTGAATGTGTAAAAATAACATTAGAGAAAACCCCACCTGAACTATCTGCTGATGTAATGAGAAAAGGAATTATTCTTACTGGAGGAGGAGCACTTATAAAGGATATTGATAAGCTTTTGAGTGAAAAAATAGAAATACCAGTGTATATAGCAGAAGCACCATTAAGTTGTGTAGTAAATGGAGCAGGAAAAACACTACAAGATATAAAAAAATTAAGAGAGTCAATTAGAAATAGAAAAAGAATATGATAAAGGAGAAATGTTTTGGATAAGAGAAAAACAAACATTATAGGAGTAATTATTACTATAATTATATTGATATTTTTGGTTTTTATTTCAAATTTAAAAATTGAGAAATTTTCTTATATAGAAAATGCATTTAGTAATATAATCATGCCAATTGAAAATGGACTAAAATACTTAAAAAATAAAGTGTCTGGAAATTCAAGCTTTTTTGCAAATATAGATACATTAAAAGATGAAAATAATAAACTAAAAGAAAAAAACACAAAACTTGAAGAATCACTAAGACAGCTTGAAATTATACAAGCTGAGAACAATACACTAAAAGAATATTTAAATCTCACAGAACAATATAAAGAATACAAAACTGTGCCTGGATATATAATTAGCAAAGATGTAAGTAATTATTCAAATGTTTATGTTATAAACGTGGGAAAAGATAGTGGAATAGAAAAGAACATGACAGTAATAGCAGCAGAAGGACTAGTTGGACATATAATTTCTGTAACCAATGATACAGCAAAGGTTCAAACATTAATAGACACTTCAAATGTAGTTAGTGCTAGTTTAGAAAATTCAAAAGACAATGTTATATGTAGAGGAACATTAAACAACAATACTTTAAATGCAAGTTATATTTCTACAGATACACAGCTAACAGAAGGAGAAAAATTACACACGTCTGGAATGGGAGGAATATATCCTAAGGGAATATATATAGGAAAAATAAAGAAAATAAAAAACACAAAAAATATAACTGATAGAACCTTTACTGTAGAAACTGGAGTTAACTTTGATGCATTAGAGACAGTATTAGTAATAAAAAACTAAACTATTAATATAGGAAGGAAAGAAAAATGAAGAAAACCTTTATAATTAGTATCTTAATTGTAGTGTTCTTAATTATATACCTGCTAGAAACTAATTTATTTTTATGGTTTAATTTATCTAATATAAAACCAAATTTATTTATAATTTTAGTACTAGTTATTGGACTTTTTGGAGGTAAATCATTAGGAAGTAGTCTGGGCATTTTTTTTGGAATATGTTTAGATTTCTTTATTGGAAAAAACATAGGAGTTGGAGGTATTGCTTTAGGAATAATTGGATTTATGGGAGGATACTTAGATGAGAAGTTTTCAAAAGATAGCAGAATAACCATGATGATAACAATAACATTAACAACTATCATCTATGAGACAGGAATTTATACTTTGAATGTTCTATTTAACGGTGCATATATAGAAATAATAGACTTTATAAGAATATTAATGATTGAGATAATATTTAATCTTATTTTAACAATAATATTATATCCGTTAATTATAAAACTAGGTTATAAAATAGAAGAAAACTTTAAAGAAAAAAAGATATTAACGAGATATTTTTAAAAAAGAAAGGAAGCTAAGTTGAAGAATAATAATATTAAAGCTAATTTTAACTTAAGGTATAATTCACTTATAGCATTTGTATACATAGTAAGCATAGTGTTATTAGTACAGCTCTTTAGGCTTCAAATTGTTAAAGGAAAAGAATATAAAGAGACTTCAGATTCTAGACTTACAAGAGAAAGTACAATAGAAGCGGCAAGAGGAAAAATATTAGACCGAAAAGAAAAGATTCTTGCAACAACTAAAACGGGATATAGTCTGGAATTATATAAAACAAAATCTGATGATGAAACGCTAAATAATACTATATTAAAAATAATTAATTTACTTATACAAAATGAAGATAAATACATTAATAATTTTCCAATAAATGAAAATAATGAATTTACTCTTTCAACAGAAAACAAAATTAATAAATGGAAACAAACATATAAAATAAAGCAAGATGCAACAGCAGAAGAGTGTATAGAAAAATTTAAGGAAAAATATAAAATTAGCAGCAAAGATATAAAAGAAGTATTAAGAATAATTGCTGTTAGATATGAAATAACAACTAAGGGATACAGTGCAACTAAATCAATAAAAATTGCGGAAGATATTAGTAAAAAAAGTGCAATACAGTTTAATGAACAAAATAGTGAATTTCCTGGAATAAATATTTCGGAACAGCCAATAAGAACCTATACGAGCGGAGAATTAGCAGCTCACATAATTGGATATATTGGAAAAATAAATGAAGATGAACTAAAACAAAAACTAGAAGAAGGATATTTATCAAATGACTATATAGGAAGAATAGGTGTAGAGTATATATTTGAAAAATATCTAAAAGGAAAAAATGGAACTAAACAAATTTACATGTCTGTCGACGGAGCTATAAAAGATGCGTATGTAGTAGATGAAGCAATAGCTGGTTCAGATATTACACTAACAATAGATAGTGAACTGCAGAAAAAAACAGAAGAAATAATTGAAGATAGTGTAAACAAATTAAGAAAACTTGGAAAAAAATCGAACTTCGGGGCAGCAGTTGTTATGAATGTGAATTCTGGGGAAGTTTTAGCGATGTGTAGTTATCCTTCTTTTAAACCAGAGGTTTTTGTGGGAGGAATTAGCAATGAGGAATGGGAAAATATAAAAGAGAATAACAAACTTCACAGTAGGGCAACGCAAGGAGCATATGCACCAGGTTCAACATTTAAAATGGTTACAGCAACAGCAGCATTAGAGGAAGGTGCAGTAAAGGAAGGGGAATATGTGTATGATAGAGGAATTTACCCATATGCCCATAACCCAGTTTGTTGGTACTACACACAATATCATAGAGGACATGGAAACGTAAATATAAAGACAGCAATCCAAAAATCATGTAACTATTTCTTCTATGAAATGGGAAGAAGATTAGGAATTGATAAACTAGACGAATATGCGAAGTTTTATGGATTAGGAGAAAAAACAGGAATTGAGTTATCAGGAGAAACAGCAGGAACATTAGCAAGTAAAGAAGTTGCAGAGCAGAAAGGACAAGGATGGTATTTATCAGACACATTATCAGCAGCAATTGGACAAGGATACAACAACTTCTCTCCTCTTCAAATGGCTAGATATGTAAGCATGGTAGCAAATGGCGGAAATTATATTACACCTACTGTTATAAAAAGAGTAAAAGATGCAGATGGAGTTGAAACTTCAAAAGAAGAGATAAGAAAATATGTAAATGGTTTATTAGGAATAGACACAAGTCAAAAATCAAACTTAAAAATTTCTCAAAAAACAATTGGAATTGTTAAAAGTGGAATGAGGCTTGTAACTTCAGCGGGAGGAACAGCAAATGCAGTATTTAGAAACTTTAAGGTGGCAGTTGCAGGAAAAACAGGTTCTGCACAAGCAGGAGAGGTAACAAATGGATGGTTTGTAGGATTTGCGCCATATGACAATCCGGAAGTAGCGGTTGTAGTTATCCTTGAAGACGGGTCAACAGATTCTAATGCAGCAAAGGCTTCTAAAAAAATTTTAGAAGCATACTTTGAAACAAATATTGAAGATGAACAAGTTTTAAAAGAAGATATGTCAGCAACTGTATATAATGAAAGATAAAATAAAACTATAGGGGGGAAAATATGAGAAGTAATATAACAATAAAAGCAGCAAAAGATGAAATAATAATAAAATTAAATCCAGAGTCAACTCAAGAGGAAATTGTTGAAAAACTGAAAAAAAAGTTAACAGAACTAAAACGACTTTATAAAACTGCTCAAAATCCAATATATGTAACAGGAAAAGACTTGTCTAAAAATGAAGAGTTAGAGATTAAAAACCTAATATTAGACAAAATTGATGTAGAAATTAAATTTGATAGTGATGTTAATCTAGGTTTACATGGAATAAAAAAATCATTTAGTAAAGAAATAGAATCATCTGAAACAAAATTTTTTAAGGGATCAATTCGTTCTGGAAATAAGATAGAGTATAATGGAAGCATAGTTATACTTGGAGATGTAAACTTTGGAGCAGAAGTAATTGCAGAAGATAATGTTGTTGTATTAGGTGTTTTAAGAGGACTTGCACATGCAGGAGCAAAAGGAAATAAAAAAGCAATAATTGCTGCATCATCAATTGAAAGTTTACAAATTAGAATTGGAGATATAATTAAAGAGTTTGAAAAAAATAGCGAAGATGAAGTAGTAAAAAGGAAAAACTATGCATATGTAGAAGATAATCAAATAATAGTTGAATAATCAAGATAAAAGCAATAAAATCAAAACAATAAAAAGCATATCATCTTTAGTATTTTCAGTATATAAAAAATAAATGATTAATAATAAAATGATATCATCTATATGTAGAGATATTCCCAAAATATTAATAATAGAATCGTTAGAAACAGAATGATGAGAAGAGTTATCTTTTTCATCATTTTTTTTATTGTAATTATTATTAAAAGATTTCTTATAATAATCTGATTTAAAGCTATTATGATTAGGATTTTGAGAGTAATACTTGTTAATATAAGGTGAATTTTGAAAAGGAGAAGATGTTAACATTTTTTACTATCACCACCGTTAAAGTCAAAATTCTCTAAGACTTTACTTATTTTTAAAAATTGAATATATTGATCTAACTTATCTTTTCTTTTGGAATTTAGATAGGGCTTTAACGAAAGTAATAAATTAGCTCTTGGATCATTTGCAGAATTCATTTTAGACATTATATTTTTTAATTTTATAAAAGTATTAATATCGAAATTAAAATTACTATCATTATCTGAGTTAGTTGATGAATTAGTCGAATTATTAGAAGACATATTATTTAACATTTGTTTTAGTGCATCAATATTAATATCATTGCTGTTAGAGGATACATCAGAATTCTGAGAAGTGGAAGAGCTTGAATCTGAACTACTTTTTATCATATTATTTAATTGTTCAAAAATATTAGACATATCCTCGTTATTCATGATTACCTCCAATAATTATTTTCCGATTATTTTTTAAGTTATCTATTATATCATTTTTATCATTTGAGTTAAGAATTTGCTTTGCTTGAGCAATGCCTTTTTCTAAATCTTTTTTATCCATCTTTGACAGCATATTTAAAAGCATTTGCATATTTGAATTATTATTCATAAATCCTCCAATCATAAATTAAAATATAACTTTAATTTATATATATTATTAAGATTGAAAATAAATGTTACAATGTTTATTAAAAAAATTAAAAAAGCCAATGGAGATGAGAAAATTTAGCATAAAAACATAATGTTCTATGCAAAACGAACAATTAGTTTTTTATTTATCGAGCTTTAAAGTATAAAAAGATAAACCCACACAAACTATATATTTTTTCTCTTTATAAAAAATATAATGTTCTAAGCAGTGCGAACAATTAGTTTTTATTTATCGAGC